>JBMORD010000029.1:0-28967 GCA_049322495.1 Myxococcota bacterium
ACCGAGTTCGGCCTGCCGGACCTCGGGGCGCTGCAGGACCTCGCGAAGCTGCACCTGCTGCTCGCCGACGACGCAGAGCAGGCCGCGCAGGACGTGAGACACCTCGCGCACCTCTTCTTCACGCACGAGTATCTGCTGAGCGCGGTGCTGGGCGTCGCGCTCCTGAGCATCGAGGAGAAGGCCTGGGAGTCGTCGGAGAAGCGCTGGAGCTCCCCTCCCCTGACGAAAGACGACCGCGAGTTTCTTCGCACCCACCTCGTCACGGCCACCTTCGCCATCAACCCGCTCGCGCCCGCGAGCCTCTCGACCGCGACCGTCGAGGCGCTGCCGCGGTTTCGGCGCTGCCTGCTGGTGACGGAGCAGGCCTTCATGCAGACACGCACCGAGCTCCCCGCGCCAGAGCAGTGCCTCTTCGAGCACGCGCGCTGGGAGCTCGCGCACCCGCTCGAGCAGCCGCCGGCCCAATCGCTCGGCGCGTTGAGCGGGCCGGCCCGTGCTGGCGCTCTGGTCGTCGAGTGGCTCGCCCCGGAGCGCTTCGCGGCGCTGGCCGGACAGCTGGACTCAGCCGATGGCCTCCCTGCGGCCGGGCGCTGGTCGAGCCGGCAGAGCGAGCGGCACGAGCGCCTCTGGGCGAGGTGAAGGCGAGCCGTGGCAGAGACCTTTCTGTGGGATTGTCTCTAAAATCAGCAGCTTATGTCGCGAGTCGCACCTTCGAGCCGGGCAACAAGGCGCATGGCGTCGTGATGGAAGCTGCTGTGTCGTGACACCCAACACTGCGGAGGTGTTCATGGCCCGAGTCGGAAGGGCGTTGGGAAGAGTGTGTTGGGACCATCGCTGACGGCGCTCGCGCTTCTCCTCTCGCAGGGCCCGGCTCGGGAGAAGCCGGCCGACCGGCTCCATGTCGAGTGGATCTCCCCGGAGGGATGCCCCGAGCGCTCTTCCCTGCGCGAGGCCCTCGTGGCGAGCGTGCCTCCGCAGCGGACCTTCTCGGCGGTGGTGCGCGTCGACGAGCCGCGGACCGTCGACGCGCGCTGGCGGGCGGTCATCATCACACGCGTCGATGACCTCCAGCGTCTGAGGGTCATCGAAGGAGCGAACTGCAGCCAGGTGACGGAGGCCGCGGTGCTGGTCGTGACCATCGCGGCTCTCGAGCTCCGACAGGACGACGCACGCACCGCGCCCGTCGAGCTGCCTCCCCGTTCGCAGTCCGACGAGGTCCCCCCGGAGGCCGCGGCAGAGGAAGACAAGCAGCCCGGGCCCCCCGATGAGCCGTTCTCCATTCCCCTGCGGCTGCAGCCGATGCTCGGCGCGAACGTCGGGCTGTTCCCCGTTCCCGGGGTGTCCGTCGGGCTGGCCGTGGCGACGCGGCTGGGGCCCTTCTGGCTCCAGCTGGGCGCCTCGAGCTGGCTCGAGAACGAGAGCGCCGGACCCCGTCGGAAGGTGCACCTCGCGCTCCAGTCGTTCTCGTTGCGCGCGGCGTGGCTCGGTCGGCTGGGGGGCACGCGCCTCGAGCTGGGGCCGTGCCTCGCCGGGGAGCTCGGCCCGCTGGCCGCCACCGGCGTGGGCGTCGCCTCGCCTGGTACTGAAACCACCTGGTGGGCCGCCGCGCTCGCAGGAGTCCAGAGCTCCTACGAGGTCACTTCGGCCCTTCGCCTCTCGGCCTCGCTCGAGCTGGGCCTCAACCTCGTGCGGCCCCGCTTCACCTTGCGCACCTCCCCCGCAGAAGACGTCGAGGTGCACCGCGTCGGGTGGGTCCTCGGTCGGTTGTCCGTCGGGCTGGAGGTCGACCTCCTGTGATGGGACCGCTCACCCCGAGACACTCACTCCAGATTCCATGCGCCCGAACGAACTCACGATGACCGATGGCCAGCTCGACGAGCAGACGCGCGCCCGGCTGGCCGACTTCGACGCGCTCTATGGCAAGCACGCCGCCTTCCTCTGGCGAACCGTCAGGAGCCTGGGGGTCAGCGCGGCCGACGCCGAAGACATCACCCAGGAGGTCTTCCTCACCGCCTTCCGCAAGCTCCACGAGTACGCGGGGCGCTCGGCGCTGCGCACCTGGCTGTGCGGCATCGCCATCGGCGTCGCGCGCAATCACGTGCGCAAGTCGAGGCGGCGCGAGGCAGCGCATGCGCCACCCGGCCCGGAGCCGCATGACCCCACCGCGGCCAGGGACGAGCTCGAGCTGGTGTCGCGGTGTCTGGCCGAGCTCGACGAGTCGTTCCGGCTCGTCTTCGTGCTGGCGGAGGTCGAGCAGCTCTCGGCTCCGGAGATTGCCGAGGTGCTGGGCATCAACGTCAACACCGTCTACTCGCGCCTCCGCATCGCGCGGGAACGCTTCGAGGCGAGCCTCGAGCGCCACGGAGGGGCAGGCCGATGACTCCACTCTCGCCGCGCGCGCGCACACTGCTGGATCGATCGCGCCGCGAAATGACGCCCACCCCCGAGGAGCTCCAGCGCCTGCGCGCGCGCCTGGCCGTCGCGCTCGCCGACGAGGCTCCGGTGGGGCCGATCCTTCCCTTCGCGCTGCTCAAGACGGGCGGCGCGCTGGTGGCGCTGCTGGCCGCAGCCGCCGTCACGTGGCAGCTCTCCCAGCGCCCGCCACCGCCACCTCCACCCGCGGCGAGCGCCCCGGTCGCGTCGAGCGCGCCGGTGGCGTGCCCCGCGCCGCAATGCCCTGCGCTGCAGTGCCCTGCGCCTCCGCCGGCGCCTCGCTGCCCCCCGGTTCGGTCGGCGGCGCCACCGACACTGCAAGCGCCGTCGCGGAGCGCCTCGGACGCGGACGATGCGTCGGCAGAGAAGGGCGAGCGGGTCGAGCTCTTCACGATGCCGCAAGCCGACACCGACCGCTGGGCGCTCGAGGTCGGGTTGCTCACCGACGCGCGTGTGGCGCTCGACGAGGGGCGAATGCTCGATGCGCTGGGGCACCTCGCGCGGCACGAGCAGCTGTTCGCAAGCAGCCCGCTCGAGGAGGAGCGCGTGGCGCTCGAGGTGCTCTCGTACTGCGCGCTCGCCCGCCCCGAGCTGGCGGGGCCGCGGCTGTCGCGGCTGCGCGAGCTCGCTCCCGAGTCGACCTATCTTCCCCGCATCGCCGCACGCTGCGGCGCGCTGGACGGAGGCTCCGATGCGGTGCGCTGACGTGAGCCGGCTCGTGCTGCTCGCCTGGTGGGTCTCCGGCTGCACGCCCGAGGTGAACATCGGCGCCGACGTCGAGACGATGACGACCGGGTGCGAGCTGGGGCCGCCGCTGCGCACGTGTCCGGCGGGCCAGGGTGCCCCGGTGGCCTTCAGCTCGCCCGCGGACGTCCAGCAGCGGCTGCGGGGGCGATGGGTGTTCTGCGGGGGCGAACGGCGCACGACGGGCCGAGGCGCGCTCGGCGCCTTCTACGGCGGGGTGGGACTCGACCTCTGGGAAGAAGAGGGCCGGCTGAACTACGCGTTCCTCGTCGGTCCGCTCGAGCAGCTCGCGCGCCGCGTCGAGGTGTGGGCGCAGGGCACGGTCGAAGTCGGCGTCGGAGAGCTCGTGCTCGTCGCCGGGGACGGCGTCGAGACGCGCTGGGCCGTGGACCTGTTCTCGGACCAGCCGGTGCTGCGCGCGCGCGGCTTCGACTCGTGGACCTTCGTTCAGGAGCCGTGAAGGCGAGGCAGATCCGGTGCTTGGGCGCGCCTGTTCTTGCCCCGGTTCGCCGGACCGAAACACCGAGCGGTTTCGGGCGTATGACGAGGCATGTTCTCCGGATTCGCGAACGTGTGGACGCCGGTCATCCTCGCGCGGGAGCTCGAGCGGAAGCCGCTCGCGGTGACGCTCGCTGGCGAGAAGCTGGTCTTCTTCCGTGACGCGGAGGGCCGGGCCGGCGCGCTGCTCGACCGCTGCCCGCACCGCGGCGTGGCGCTGTCGCTGGGGAAGGTCGAAGGCGGGTGCCTGGTGTGCCCGTTCCACGCCTGGGAGTTCGACCGCCAGGGGCAGGTCACCCACGTGCCGCTCAACCCCGACGCGAAGCGCGAGCGGCTGTTCGCCCCCAGCTTCCCGGTGCGCGAGCTGGGCGGCGTGCTGTGGCTCTACACCGCGCCGGTGAAGGAGGCCCCCTGCGAGCCGACGGTGCCCGACGCGCTGCTCGATCCGAAGCTCGCGCACACCTACCTCTCGGTCGAGTGGAAGGCGCACTGGACGCGCGCGATGGAGAACATGCTCGACTCGCCGCACGTGCCCTTCGTGCACGCCACCACCATCGGGCGCTTCGTGCGGCCGTACCTCAAGCGCGACTCGCGCATGAACATCACCTGGGTCGACACGCCGTATGGCGGGCGCACCGAGTCGACGATGGACGACCGCGCCCAGGCCGGCGCGTCGCTCGACTTCTTCCGTCCGAACATGATGGTGCTGAACATTCCCGTGCCGAAGCAGACGCTGCGCATGCACTCGTTCTGCGTGCCCATCGACGACGGGCACGTGCGCATGCTGATCATCGGCGCGCGCAGCTTCGCGCGGCTCGCGCTGCTCAACCCGCTCTTCAACCGCAGCAACGCGAAGATCGCCGAGCAGGACCGCGCGGTGGTCGAGTCGTCTGAGCCGCCCATCGTTCCGCCGCCCGGCGTCGAGCAGTCGGTGCGCACCGACCGCGCGACCCTGCAGTTCCGCAAGTACTACTACGAGCAGCTCGCGCCTTCGCCCCGCGGGGAACGCCGGGCGGGCTGAACGACACGCTCAGCCGCGGCAGCATCCGTCTCGTCGCCGGCTCACAGCGGCGGTGCGCGGAAGATGACGAGCGGCTCGAAGGCGGCCTCGAGGGCGAAGGCGCGCCACGCCTTCTGGGTCTTCTCGCTCACGGGCACGGTGAGCGTCTCGAGCGCGGGGCACCGTTCGAGGCCGAGCGAGTCGACGGTGGGCGGCGGCAGGTGGAGCGTCAGGTGCTTGAGCGTCGCGCCGTGGCGCGAGAGCCAGCGGTCGAGCTCCTTCACGCTGGTGCGCACCTCGAGGCTCTCGACGGCGGGCACCGCGTCCAGCTTCGCGGGCGCGCCGGGGTCGAGGCAGAGGCGCTCGAGCGAGCGGCAGCTCTTCAGCACCGCGAGGTCGTCGAGGCCGGCCAGCGTCAGCTCGCGCGGGTCGAGCACGGCGAGCACGCGCCGCGCGTCGCGGGGCGAGAGGTCCTGCAGCACGAGCGACTCGAGCTGACGGCGCGCCGGGAGCGGCGTGGGCGGCGCTCCCACCAGCACGCAGCGGCGCAGCGCGACCCGGGAGACGGCGGCGAGGGCGAGCTGCTCGACGTGCCCGAGCTTCGCCTCGAGCTCCAGCGCATCGGCCGCGACCCGGTGCTGCGACGCGAGGGCCTCGAGCGAGCCCGGCGGGCCCTTCGGCGTGAGGAGCTTCACGAGGTCGAAGGCGTCTCCGCTCGGGGTCCACGCGGGGCGCGGGTCGGGCCGTCCGCGGAGGTGCCAGCTCAGCAGCGCGAGCTGCGCCGGCTTCAGCGCGAGGCCGAGCTTTGACGCGTCGCGCGCGACGCGCCGCTCGAGCGCGCGGGGGAGCGTGGCGTCGTAGAACGCCGTGCG
Organism: Myxococcota bacterium; assembly: GCA_049322495.1. Lineage (GTDB taxonomy): Bacteria > Myxococcota > Myxococcia > Myxococcales > Myxococcaceae > Archangium_A. The sequence continues at coordinate 5,548 of JBMORD010000029.1, forward strand.
CTGCGCGGCGGTGAGCCCGAGCGTCGCGGGCGCGGCGCCCACCGCGCGAGGGGGCGCGGGGCGGGGGGCGAGGTCGGCCAGGAGGTCGTGGAACTCGAAGAAGTCTCCCTCGCGCGGCGTGAGCACGTCCTCGTTGGCCCACGCGAGGACCACGTCGTCGGGCAGCTTCGCCTCGTCGTAGAAGCGCGCGAGGCCGGCCCAGTCCGCGTCGAAGCCACGCGTGAAGGGCGGCTTGCCGAGCTTCCTGGCGCGCGCCGCGAGTCCCGCCGGGGCCTTGCGCGTCGGCTGCTGGTGCCACGTGGCGCGACCCGCGGCGTCGAAGCCGCCTGCCTCCGGCACCGCGTCGGCGGAGCCGCCAGTGCCCCGCGCCCACGTCACCGACGTCTTCAGCGCGCGCGCGAGCTCGGCGCCGAGCTGCGGCGACGCCCCGCCGGTCTCGACGAGGAGCAGCCCCCGCGTCGGCCGGTGCTCCCAGGCGGCGAGCTGCAGGCGCTGATCCGCGAGGGCCTCGCGCAGCGCCGTGGCTCGCTGCTCTGCGGGCTGCTCGACGGGCGCGAGCCAGAAGGCGGTGGCGGTGATCATCGGGTGGCGGTGTACGCGAAGGTCATGGCCACCTCCGCATGGGTTCCACCCATGCCGCTGCCGACGAGGCGCAGCTCGTTCCCCGTGAGCGTCGCGGTGGCCTGGCTGAGCACGACACCGAGCGTCGGCAGGGCGCCGGTGCCGAAGCCGCCGTCTTCGCCGGGATAGTCGACCATGAAGCCGCCGGGGATGACGCAGGTCGTATTCGGCTGGGCGTTGGCGACGGCGGCGCTGCTCTCGAGGAAGGAGAGGGCGCATGACGAGAGCTCGAAGCTCAGCACGCCGGGAGCCGTCGAGCGGATGACCATCGGGGCGTTCTTGAACTGGAACTCCTGGGGCGACCCGAACGCGTTCTTCCATTGGACCACGCCGCCCAACGTCCAGCCGCCGACGAAGTCGCTGACGCGGGTCGAGCCGCCACCTCCTCCGGTGTTGGTGCCAGCTCCCGATGACGCGCAGAGCCCGGACACGCAGACCTGCCCGGGGATGCACTGCACACACATGCTGCCGCTGGCGCCGCAGCTCACCGCCGACGTGCTGGTCACGCACTGACCGGACGGCGTGCAGCAGCCATCGCAGGTTCCCGGCCCACAGGGCGGGGGCGCCGCGCACGCAGCGGCGAGTGGGAGCAGCACCAGACCGATGATGTGGAGTTTCAAGTGGCCTCTCGGAGGAGCGGGTTCGACGGTGGATACCGTCAGCGCCGCCGAGGTCTCACGCGCTCAGCACCCGCCGCACGCCGGGCAGCCGCAGGAGCCCGCGTGGGGACTGCAGGTGTCGGCGGGACACGAGCACCCCGCGGCGAGCCCGAAGCCGAGGATCTGGATGCCGCCGCGCGTGGTGCAGCAGCCGAGCTGGGCGCCGCTGGTGGGGCAGCCGGTCGTGCCGCCTCCGCCGCCGGTGCCCGTCGACTGCGATGACGAAGGCCTCGCCCACGAGAGCGGGACCGCCGCGCTGCGCTCTCCCGGCCCGCCGCTGCCGACCAGCGCGACGTGCCCCTCGCCCGTGGTGGAGCTCCCCGTCGCTTCGCCCCAGCACGTCGTGCCGAGACAGCTCTCGGACGTCGGGGCGGTCGCGGTCTCCGTCATCGAGAGCTCCAGCGCGCCGGCGTTCGACTCGTCCACCGTCACCGGCACCTCGAAGTAGCCACCCAGCGACGTCACCTCGAACTGCACCGCGGTGATGGTGACGGCGACGCTCCACTGCAGGGTCCAGCGCACGGTCGCGCCCATCGACCACGTCGCGCTCGCGGGGGACACCGTCACCGCCGGAGTGCCCGAGCTGCTCGAGCCGGTCGGCGCGCTGCCCGCGTGGAACGTCGCGCCCGGCACCGAGAGGAACACCCGGCTGTTGCATGCGAGGTCGTCTCCGCAGATGTCGCCGGAGCAGACGACGTCACCGCCGCAGTACCGGCACATGCCCGCGTGCGGGTTGCTCGTCGTCAGGCGGTCCTGCGCGCAGTAGCCGCAGCTCGTCTTGCCTGTCTTCGGCTCGCAAGGGTCGTCCGTACAGCCGGCCAGCAGCAGCGCCACGACGAGGAGCCAGGAGACACGCATGTCTCAATGATAGAGGCCGGGTCTGCGCGCTCCGTGACGCGGGCCCGGCGCGGCTTCTCGTGCCCATGAGTCCGCGGCCTGATCAGCGACGGCCATGAGGGGCGAAGTGGTGAGGGGTGTCACACGCTGTGCCCGTTCTCGCACGTGCCCCGCGCACCTGCGCGACGGTGACGCACTTCACGACGTCTGCCGCCGAACTGGGGGCCTCGAGGTGTCGTGGCAGCGCACGTTCGCACCCCCAGAATCGTCGCGGGCTGATCAGTTCGCAGCTCAGGGGCAGATCGGCGTGGCGGTGATGAGCGAGTCCACCCGTCGATCCGTCGACTGGAGGCGGACGCGGAACGTGGAGTCCGCGGCGGTCGGCACCTGAACCAGCGTGAGCGTCCCGCTCAGCGTGTGCAGGGAGACGTCGGAGAGACCGTCGCGGACGAAGGAGCCAGACGGCGAGGGGGCCGTGCCGGCGCGCACGGCGTCGTCGGTCACCTAGGCGACCACCTGTCCCTCAGCGAGCGACTCCGCTCTGGAGAACGAGAGGTACGCCTCGCGCGCCGACATGTTCGAGGAGCCGCAGCCGCTTGCGGGGTCATCGGAGAAGAAGACGGCCGCCGGCACCGCGCCGACGCGCGGCGGCACGTAGCGCACGGACGCGGGCATCACGCTGCCGAGCAACGAGGCCGTCGAGAGGTCGGCGCATTGCCCGCGCCGACACAGCTTGCTCGTGCAGAAATGGTCGGCGGAGCAGCGCGAGTCGGTCGCGCCTGAATAGAGCGGCTGGCACGACGGCGGGTCGAACCCTTCGTTGCACCGGAGGCCGGAGTCACAGTCGGCGTCGGTGACGCACTTCGGCCCGAGCGCTCCGCACGCGGGGGCCGTCGCGAGGAGCAGGAGGAGGAGGGCGGTCGTCTGCAGCGGGTTCATGCGGAGCTGATACCTCCGCGCTGCCGCAGGTCTCGCGCCGTCCGCTCACTCCACCTCGACCGGCATGCAGAGCTGGTAGCTCGAGCCGCCGAGGAGCTGGCACGCGACCGGGTTGATGCCCGTCAGGCAGCGCGTGCCGACGGTGCAGTCGGTGGGCGTCGGGCCGGCGGGGATGGCGAGGAACTTCTGGCGCGCGCCGCTGGTCGACTGGGCCTCGACGACCACGAAGCCGCTGGCGTTGACGTCGTCGGCCCACAGCGCGGTCCAGCCGAGGTCGGTGCCGTTGACGAGGTCGGCGATGAGGTGCGGCTGCGGCGCCCACGCGGTCGCGCGGCCTCCGGTCTGGCCCACGATGACGCCCGAGTCGTTGATGGCCTTCGCGTAGCCCGACGTCATGCCGGCCGGCATCGGGAGCAGCTGGTACGAGCTGGAGTTCGGCCACCGCACCGGGAGCGGCACGCCCGACAGCGGCGCGACGTCGCCCACCGCGACGCCCGACGAGTTGACGCCGCGGGCGTGGCTGCCATGGAACGTGCCCATCGGCAGGCCGACCATGCCGGCGCTGCCGCGCACGAAGGCCTGGATCTGCCCGGTCGAGTTGACGGAGTGTCCGCAAATCCAATCATTCGCGTCGCTCACGTCGAGCGCCTCGGAGTAGCGGTCGTTGCGCGTCGGGTCGAGGAAGCCGAGACCGTGGATGCCGAGCTTGTATTGGAAAGCCTCGAGCCGGCAGTCGGTGGTGACGCGCACGCCGACGATGCGCCCGGTGTTCGCGATGGCGTTCGGCTCGACCGAGCGGGTGTAGTTGCAGTTGGTGCTGGTGTGGAGGTTGCTGATTGCCCCGGTGTCGAGGTTGTGCTGGTACGCGAACTGGTACGAGCCCTGCTGGCGGTAGCCCACCACGACGTGTGAGTCATTGATGCCGGTGATGGCGGCGTTGGGTACGGAGTAGAGCGAGCTGACGCCGCCGCGCCACACGAGGCTCCCGGCGTTGCCGAGCGAGCCCACCACCGTGTTCGAGCTGTTGACCTTCGGCTGGAGGACCTGCGCGCCACCGGGCGAGGGGATGGGCACGAAGGTGTACGACTGGGCGAAGGCGGCGGCGGAGCAGAGCAGGGCAGACAAGACGGTCGTGGCAATTCGTTGCATGGGGTGTCTCCTGAGGTGAGACGCGCACCATCGCGAATTCGTCGGCACTGCACATCTCAGCGGACTCTCACTCGGGGACCAGCGCGCGCCTCGGGAGTCGCACAGCCGCGCTGCGCTGCTCGAGCTCCAGAACGAGCTCGTCGGCGACGTGTTCGAGCACCTGGAGCACGTCCGCCGAAGCGGGCAGCCCCTGGAGCCGGACGACCCGCTCTCCGGGACGAAGGCCTTCGCGCGCGGCGACGGAGCCCTCCAGCACGGACGAGATGACCCAGCGGCCGTTCCGGAACGCGAGCGAGAACCCGAAGCTGCGCTGCGGCTCGAGCGACCCGCTCGCACCTCCCGAGGGGACGAGGCGCGCGAGCCTCGAGCGCTGGTCGAAGGAGACGGTGAAGGCGGACAAGGTGCCGCTCCCCACCACCGGCGCGTCGCCGAGCGAGGCCACTGGACGCTCGAAGCGCACGCCGGCGAGGAGCACGTCCTCGCGCAGGCGCCCCCGCCGGTCGAGGGGCGCTCCGTCGATGGAGGAGGTCTCTCCGACGACCGTTGGCGGGCTCGCCCACGCCACGTCTCCGGGGACGTCGAAGCGGCCGCTGTTTCCCGTGTCCATCAAGGCCCACATCGACCGAGGCCCGAGACGCAGCTCGACGTACGGCAGCCGACCGCGCTCGAGCCGCATGGGGACGACGCCTGCGCCCATGGTGAGCGGCTCAGGCGCGAGGTGCAGCAGCGCTCGCTGGAAATCGATGGTGAGCGTGGTGTCGCGAAAGAGCGCAAACCCGAGCACGCCGTCGACGTCGAAGCCGACCGACTCCGAGAGGCGGGTCAGCGGGTTGAGCATGGCGAAGACGCCTTCGAAGGTCGCGTGGCCGTCGGCGTCCGCCAGCGCGACCGAGGGGAGCAGGACGGCCTCGTCGCCCATGCCGGGCAGCTGGAGGTCGTGCACGCGGAGCCGCCGCGCGGACGGGCCGGCGAGCTCCGGTGTCACGACGCAGGTGGTGGCGCCGGTGTCGAGCAGGAACCAGTGGAGCCGCGGTGAGCCGGCGACGCGCACCGGCACGAACGGCACCCCGGCCACCATTCGCAGGGGGACCGTTGCGGGTTCCACTGGAGCTCGCGTGCTGCCCAGCGTGACGGTGCGTGTCGTCGCGCAGCTCGCGAGCAGCGGGAGGAGGACCAGGAGCGTCCGCGAGAGAACGACGTTCATTCCGTGGCCGATACATCGAGCAGACGCCAGGTCTCGCGGGCGAGCCTCGACCTGCGCGCGCCTTCCCGCTTTGGTGCCGCCCATGCGTCGTGTCCTGTTCGCCCTCCTGCTCGCGAGCTGTCGCGCTCCAGTCCTCGAGGAGACGACCGTTCAGCCGCTGCGGGTCGAGCCGGCGCAGCTCACCTTCGCTCCGACCTGGGTCGGCGCGTCGCAGCGGCGCTCCGTCACGTTGCTCAACCCGAACCGCGTGCCGCTCGACGTGGAGCTCTCGGTCGCGCCGCCCTTCGCGGTCGACGCCGGGCTCCGCCTCGAAGGGGGCGGCGAGGCGACCGTCGAGGTGCGCTTCACGCCGACGAGCGAGGGCCCCGTCTCGGAGGTGCTGTCCATCACCGCGCAGGGGCACGTCGAGGTGCTGGTGACGGGGGAGGGCGTCGCCGTGCCGGAGTGCAGCGCCGCGGCCGCGTGTCACCGCGTCGCCTTCGACCTCGAGCGCGGCGTGTGCGCCGACGAGCTCCTGGCCGACGGCACTGACTGCACGAGCAGCTTCGCGTGCTTCACGCAGGCGAGCTGCCACGCGGGGCGCTGCGAGGGACGGCTGATCAGCGCCTGCGACGACGGCGACCTGTGCACCGTCGATGGCTGTGGCCCCGCGGGCTGCACGCGCACGCCGCGGGTGTGCGCGGTGTCGGATCCGTGTCGCATTCCCACCTGCGACCCCGTCCTCGGCTGTCGCGACGTGGCGGTCGAAGACGGCATCGCGTGCGGGCCGTCGCGCTGCGAGGACGCCTTCATCTGCCTCGGGGGAACCTGCCAGCAGGTGCCCGCGCCCAACGCGGCCACCGACTGTCGCTACGTCGACGTGACGGCGGGTCGGAGCGCCTCGTGCGGCCTCACGCGCGGCGGCGAGGTGAAGTGCTGGGGCCGCGCGCACGCGCCGTGGCGGGAGCCGGCCCTGACGAACATCGTCCCCGGCACGCTCGTCGCGGAGCGCTGGACCTGCGGCGTGCGCGCCGATGGCTCCGTCGTCTGCACGACGGCGGGGTGGCGCGGAAGCCTCCCGGCCGAGACGGTGGTGGTGCCGTTCACGCGGCCCGCGCGCCGGCTGGCGACGTTCGACGAGCAGGTCTGCGCGACGCTCGACGACGAGTCCGCCGAGTGCTGGACCTCGGGGGCCGATGCGTCGGTGCGCTTCTTCGATGGCGGCGCGGCGACCGACCTGGCGCTCACTGCGCGCGCCGGAGTGAGCAGCCAGACCGAGCTCTGCGTCCTCACGCCGGACGCGGGGCTGCGCTGCGCGAGGAACCAGGCGGCGACGACGACCGAGCCCGTGGTGGCGTTCACCGCCGTGCGCGGGGACGAGCTGCTGGCGCTGACCGCGACGGGAGAGCGCTGGTGCGGTGCGAGCCGCTGCCCCGAGCCGACGGACGTGCTGGGTGGCACCAACGGGCTCCGCTGCTCGGCGCGGGGGACGGGCGTTCGCTGTGAGTATGGCGACGGCCGGACGTGGACGGACACGCTCGACGCCGGCGTCACGCGGTTGACCTCGAGCATCAACAACGCGCAGCTCTGCGCGCTCACCACCGACGGGCACGTGTGGTGCGCGCACAGCAACCTCTTCGCGGCGGCCGGCGACTACAGCGTGGCGCCGATGGAGGTCGTCTCGGTGAACCTCGGCGCGACCGCCGCGTTCGCGGTCAACGCGGGGTGGACCTGGGTGGCGGTCGACGGCGGCCTGCAGTCGTTCGGGTTGGGCGGCCCGCCGTTCGTGCCGCTCCCGCGGGACGTGGTGCCGACGGCGCTGGGCGGCGCCCCGAATGGCTCCGCGTGGGTGATCATCGAGCGCGACGGCGGCGTGTGGACGCAGGGGCGGCAGGTGGCGTTGCCCGAGGCTGCGACCGCCATCGCCAGGCAGCGCGTGCTCGCGGGAGGCCACGCCTGGGACGTCGCGAGCGGCACCGCGGTCGACCTCGGCCCGGCGCTGTCGATCAGCGGCGCCGAGCTCATCGATGCAGACGGCGGGCTCTCGTTCAGCGCGCCGGGGCTGCCGCCGCTCCGTCAACTCTCGGAGCGGGCGTCAAGGCAGCAGGGTTGCGGCCTGACGAGAGCGGGCGGGGCGGTCTGCTGGGTGGCGCTCGGCGATGGAGGGCTGGCGGTCGAGCCCATCACGGGGCTCCGGCCGGGCGCGACGCGCCTGAGCGCCGACCTGGGCATCGGCTGCGTGGTGGTGCCCCCGTCGGGCGTGCAGTGCTGGGGCGCGGCGGGCGAGAGCCTCCCCTCGGGGACCCAGGTGTCGTCGCGCACGCGCGCGGTCGACGTGGTGGTGGGCGAAGAGGTGGTCTCGCTCTCGGTGGTGTTCCGTCATGTCTGCGCAGTCACGCGGTCCGGCCGGCTCGTGTGCTGGGGTGACAATCAGCATGGGCAGCTGGGCGTGCCGTCGCTGATCAACGCCGAGCGGTTCCTGCCCGTGCCGTGGTGACAGCAATGCGGCTCAAGTCGGTCGGGCAACCACAGGTGAACGGGACACCATAAGTCTGTGCTCTCAAGTCGGCTGGCGACCGCGAGCCTGTGCGGAGTGGATCGCTACTGACCGGTTTGGCCGCCTCACGCAGTCATCGACTCGGTGGCCTTGCTACTTCGCGTCTAACGCCGCTTCTCCTTCGCGCGAGTTTTCTTCGCTCTTCCGGCACCCGGAGCCGGAGTCTGCGCTTGGTATTTCGCGAGGTCTGGATGGCAGGCACTGAGCCAAACCGTACGGATGTTCTTTGGACTGTTCGCCTTGCAGAATGACTCGACGCTTTGATGCACACGGGTACGCAGCGCCTCATCTTCGACGCTAGACCAAGCAACAACGAAGACGCCGTGCGAGTTGGCGGACATGTACTTCATACCGAGCTGCCTGTTGGGAGCTTCGGCCGTCTCCGGGTTGTCGGACCACTTGATTTCGATCGGCACGGCGGCGCGCTGATGGCCATTCGAATCAAAAACTCGCGCCTCCAGATCGGTCGCACCAGTCAGTCGCCATGCTTCGCGGTCAATGATGGTGCCAGGGACAAGATCGCTCAGCCGCCGGCGCAGGTACGCCTGCAGCACCGGTTCATAAGTCCGTTGTCCAGCCTTGAGGAGTTGCTCAGGGTAGAAGATTTCAAGATCATCTGCGATCTGTGAGTTGATGCGCTCAAGAACTTCGCAGACGACGCTTTGAAGCTCGAGTGGTGTTTGCGGAAGACGATAGGCCGCCTGCAGCAGAAGCTTGAGCAATTGCTCCCAAGTGAAGTGCGGCGTGGGAGGCTCACCCTCCGGTGGCGACACCGGGGGCCGTCCGGGCGGTTCATCTCCGCCGAACGCGCTTTCGAGCTTCTCCTCCGCGTCCGTCTGTTCGATGCGGCGCTTCAGTTCCGGATTCGACTCAGCGATCTGCCGCAGCCCGTCACGAATGACGCGATCTTCCAGCGCCATCAACGTATTCACAAGCCGGTGTCGCAAGTTGATCACGCGATCGTGATTCGAAACAGTGTGCACGACTCCAGGCTCTTGGTTGATGTCGGTTGCCTCTGGAAAGACAGTAAAGATCAGTTGCGCGAGTCGAAGCAGCTCGGACTCGCTGAGATGATCGATGGGCGCGACGTTTGTGTACGACCCAAACGGAGAAAGGACTTCTGCGACCAGTTCCGGCTTGGAGGCGAGCTGCGCGAGCAGCTCGAGACCATTGACTGGCGCAATCCGCAACTGAACGCGACACGAAGCGATCAGGCAACTCCTGTCTTCAGATCGAGTCGCTGCCCAGTTGCGCGCGACCGCGAGGGCCTCAGACGGGCTGTGTGTCGCGACCAACTCCAGGTGTGGAGCAGCGCCTGCGCCGGGCAGAGTGTCATCGGCGAGGATTTTGAGAATCTCAGAGGCGAGTCCGAACGACCAAAGTTCCGTCGGGGCTCTATGCGCAGTGAAAGCGCCACGATCTCCCTCGCGGATCTCGCGCTCAATCCATTTGGAAAAGGCGGTGACACCAACACTTGGGAACTGACGCGCGAGTGCTTGCACGGATTCCGCTTCCAGTCCGCGGAGCAAAGTGGGGAACCAGCGCTGCGCGCCTGTTTCGCCAAGAATCGCTGGACCGAACTTGGCGATTGCGGCCTCCAGACAGGCCCCTTCGAAAAGCACGCCGTTTGGAATCCCGTTGCCGGGCGGAATCGCGCTCGGCTCCGCTTCGCCAAGCGCCGCCCGCACGCGTTCAAGCACCTCATTCCGAAGAGCCTCGGGAAGTTCCTCGAAGGACCCCTCGACATCTAGGGGACGAACTCCGCGCGGCCCGAATGCCAACCACCCGCAGACATGCAGAGTGTTGTTCGGGGAATCGGATTTCTCGAGTTGGTCGCGGAGCGCGCGCTCGAGTGGGATGCGCTTGGGCTCTTGCCTGTGTTGGCCGCGGATCGTTGCGATGCGCGCTTCCGTCTCAGCGTTTGCGCGCTCGATCTTGCTAACAAGATCAGGAGCGAAGGCTCGGGCGGATTCGGTCAGACCCATGCGAAGGCAGTCGATGACCAGCGCCTCGGACACTGCGGAGTTCCGCAGCAACTCATCGAGGAATTCGGAGTCCTCAGAACGCAACGCGAACCTGAGCCTTGTTGGCACCTCACCCGACACGTGCGCCTTTCGGTACGCCTCGCGTCTGACCTCCATCTGTGCAGCCAGGACCTTCTCCCAGCGCTCATCCACCTCATCGGCGCTGAGCACTGCGTCCACCAACTTCTCCGACTGGGAGCTCGAGAGCGTCACCTTGCCGAGGAGTTCAACTGCGGCATCGAAGAGGACATCGTGTTCGTGTTCAGATTCAGGCGGCGCACATTGAATCTCATCAATCGCCTCACTGACAGTGAGCCGCGTCGCGAGTTCGATTTCCAACAAGCTTCTGCTATCGCCGATGCCTCGGGCGGGGCGTGGAGCCATCGCGCGGACGACCGACTTTTCGAGCGCCCCAGTTCTGAGGCCATCAAGAAGCACATTCGCGAGCAGTCGGGACGACCCTTCTTGCTGTGAAATCGTTTCGGCCTTCTCTCGCCAGTCAATTTTTGCACCGATGTGCTTGAGGTAGCCAAGAGCGGCAGTGCGAACGTGGTGATCCTCGTGAGCATCGGTCAGCGTGCTCTGAGCAATGTCGATGAAGACTCGACTTGAAGCCTGCGCTGCGATCCAAAGCATGAGTTCCTTGCCACCTCGCTTGTGCTCATTCCATTTGTTGCTTCCGTCTAGAAGTTCCCGCTCAAGTTGCTGGCGCGGAGTCGCAACAACAATGCGTCTCACCACCTGTGGCGAGGCCAAACCAATCGGAGCGAGATCCGCTGCAGCGACCGCATGTGCGAAGAACTCGACTCTTGCCGTTGCCGCGAGCCAGTCGACCAGTTCGCGATTCACGTTGTGAACGCCGACGACCTCAAGAATCGATTCTGCCAACGTCGGTCGGCTACGATCCCTAATGACTTGGCGCACCTGCGCCCACCGGTCTGGACCACACAGTTCGAGAACCTGGAAAGCCACCAGCCACTCACGAAGGTGTCTGGAAGCAATTCGAACCCGCTCGCCCGAACGAACGAATAGCGCCGACAGCACAACTTCCTCGGCGGCCAGAATTTCGCGAACTTCTCTGGGGCCAAAGGCCTCACTCAAAAGGGGCGCTCGTGAATCACCGCCGCCACAGCGAGCCCACTCCGATGGCCCGAATTCGAGCATGAACGCCAGCCTTGCCGCGGCCCGAAATCGCTCGGACAAGGTGCTGTGTGGTCGGGACCGCAATTCGAATCCAGCATCCAAGACTTCTTCGATCGCACCTCGCCACACCTTGGCGCGCGTAACCTCCTCTGCATCGAAGGGGTGGCGTGCGAGAAAGCGAAGCGCCGCTGGGTGTTGAGCGAGTTCCCACAGGCCCGCAGTCTCGATGAGTGTCAGCGCGCGTCGAAGCCCTTCAGTGCCACCGCAGATCTCGGCTGCAACCTCGAACGTCGGAGGCGCAATTCGAACACGCATCCACTCGCGACCAACGGTGGCTCGAATTCGCTCAAGGCCCTTTTCGGGAACCTCGTTCTCGCGACAGGTGACCAGCAAGTTGAGTCGGTCTTGGTGCTCATCCTTCAACCGTTGCCACGCGTCAGCAACCGCAAATGCGGCACGCGAACTCTGCGGTGCTTCGTCCAGAGCATCAATGCACCAAACCCCCGGCGCGCGACCGTGCTTCCATCGTTCAAGGCCAGCGGGTGCGACGTCGCCGTCAATTGCTCTCCCTTCGGTAAATAGGACTTCGCGCGTTTGTGCCAGCCGCCGCACTGCTGAGACGGAAACTGATTTCCCGGAATGCGGCGGGCCAACCACAAGGACGAGCGGCTGTTCGATGAGGTCCTCGATGCGGAACGCGGTGCCGTTCTCGAGGGCGAGTTCGGCGTCGCTACTCCGCAGCAGACCGTTGAGTTCGGTTTCCGGCGTCGCATCGAGTGAGTAGAACAAACGCTGAGTCGAGAGCTCGGCCACGCGCAACCTCCGTCAGCGCCGCTCGCGCTGGGTGCTTGCCAGACATACCATGTTGTCCTGTTTGCGGTTCGGTCAGAGCCACGCTGTGCTCATCGCTCATCTTGGCCTCCACATTCTTCGTGTTGGTCCTTCGTTCCTCACTGGGTGGCGAGGTGCTCCGCGAGGTCGATAACTGAGAGTGCGGCAGGGCTGCGGCAGCGACCCTGCGAGACTCCCAGAACGTCAACGCCACGAAGCTGTACCAACGTACGGAGTCGTGCGTTGTTTCGGCACGGCGTGCACCACTCGCCAGCAAGCCGCTCAGGCTCGCTCGTCATTCCTTCTCACGGCACCCGGGTGAACGGGAAGTTCTGTCCCACCTCCGCGGTGCCGAGCTGGCCGTACCCGTCGTACCCCCACGCCCGCAGCGAGCCATCAGCCTCGAGCGCCAGCGCATACGACGCGCCCATCGACATCGACGCATAGCCATGGCCGACGAGCGTGGGCGTGGTGCGCGGTCCCGGGTCGCCGAGGCCGAGCTGGCCGTAGCCGTTGTAGCCCCAGCTCCAGAGTGAGCCGTCGGCCCGCAGCGCGAGCGCGCTGCTGTTGCCCGCCGACACCGCGACCCACGTCTGCGTGCCGAGCTGCACCGGGCTCGTGCCCGCGCCCAGCCCGAACCACCACAGCGTGCCGTCCGTCTTGAGCGCCACCGACAGCGTCGCCGCCGCGAGGGAGCCGTACCCCGACCCGACCAGCGTCGGTGTGCTCCGGTCGCTCGTGTCGCCCAGCCCGAGCTGGCCCTGGTTGTTGAGCCCCCAGCTCCACAGCGTGCCGTCGCTCTGCAGCGCCAGCGTGTGGAAGTCGCCGCACGCCACCGCCACGTAGCCCGTGCCCACCTGCGTCGGCGCGGTGCGCATCGTGGTGTCCCCCAGCCCGAGCTGGCCGCTCGCGTTGAGCCCCCAGCTCCACAGGGAATGATCCGCCTTGAGCGCCAGCGCGTGCTCGTACCCCGCGCACACCGCCGTGTACCCCGCGCCCACCAGCACCGGCGCGAGCCGCGTGAGCTGATCTCCCACGCCGAGCTGGCCGTTGGTGTTGCGGCCCCAGCTCCACAGCGTGCCGTCGCTCTTGAGCGCCACCGAGAAGAACGAGCCCGCCTCCGCCGCGGAGTAGCCCGTCCCCACCTGCACCGGCGTCGCGCGGCGCAGGCGATCTCCCACGCCGAGCTGGCCGCTGCCGTTGTCGCCCCAGCTCCACAGCACGCCGTCGCTCGTCACGCCCAGTGAGTGCAGCTGGCTGGCCACCACCTTCGCGAAGCGCGGGCCGCGCACGCCCGGCACCGGCACGCGGTTCGGCCGCCCGAGCTGACCCCACTCACCGTACCCCGAGGTCCACAGCGAGCCGTCGGCGCGCACCACCACCGTGTGGAGCCTGCTCCCGCTCGCCACCAGCGACACGTCGGTGAAGCTCTGCACCGGCAGCGGCTGGTTCTCGATGAGCGCCGAGCCGAGCTGCCCCTCGGAGTTCTCGCCCCAGCTCCACAGCGTGCCGTCGCTCTTCAGCGCCTGGCTCGAGCCGCGGTTGGTGCCCACCGCCACGTACCCGGTGCCCACCGGCTGCGGCGTGAAGACGTTGCCGAAGCCGCCCGTGCCCACCTGGCCTTGATCATTCGCGCCCCACGCGACGAGCGTGCCGTCGGCGCGCAGCGCGAGCGAGTGGAAGCCGCCCGCGAAGAGCTCGCGGTACCCGGTGCCCACCTGCACCGGGAGGTTCCGCTGCGTCGCGTCTCCGAGCCCGAGCTGGCCGAAGCGGTTGTCGCCCCAGGCCCACAGCGAGCCGTCGCTCCGCAGCGCGAGCGAGTGTCGCAGCCCCGCGGCGATGGCGGTGTACGCGCCCGTCACCTGCGTCGGCGTGGTGCGCCCCGCGGTGTCGTTGAGGCCCAGCTCGCCCTCGTCGTTGCGGCCCCAGGCCCACAGCGTGCCGTCAGTGCGGAGCGCCAGCGAGTGCGCCTCGCCCGCGGCGACCGCGGCGTACCCGCTGCCCACCAGCGTCGGCGTCAGGCGCGCGGCGAGGTCGCCCACGCCGAGCTGCCCGCTGCCGTTCTGCCCGAAGCTCCACAGCGTGCCGTCGCTCCGGAGCGCGAGCGTGTGGTCCTGCCCGCCCGCGAGCGCGACGTAGCCGGTGCCGAGCAGCGTGGGCGCCGGCCGCTGCGCGGTGTCGCCGAGCCCGAGCGTGCCGGGGTTGTTGCCCCAGCCCCACAGCGAGCCGTCCGCCTCGAGGGCGAGCGAGAAGTACACGCCCGACGCGAGCGTCACGAAGCCGCCCACCCGCGCGGGGAACCAGCGGGCGCGGCGATCTCCGAGGCCGAGCTGCCCGCCCGCGTTCGCGCCCTGCGTCCACAGCGTGCCGTCGGTGCGGAGGAACGCGAGGTGCGCCGCGCCCGCCGCCACCGTGGCCACGTCGCTCGTCAGCGCGGTCGGCGTCGAGCGCGAGGTGGTGTCCTTCAGGCCGAGCTGGCCCGACTCGTTGCGGCCCCACACGCGCAGCGCGCCGCCGGTGGTGACGCCCGCCGAGTGGTTGCCCGCCGCGCTGATGGTCGCGTAGTCGCTGCCCACCAGCACCGGCGTGAGCTGCGCGCCGCTGATCAACCCGAGCTGCCCGTCGTCGTTGCGGCCCCACGCGCGGAGCCCGCCCATCGTGTCCAGCCCGAGCGAGTGCTGCTCGCCCGCGACCACGCGCGCGTAGCCGGTGCCGACGAGCGTGGGCGAGGTGCGCTGCGCGGTGTCGCCGACGCCGAGCCGCCCGGAGCCGTTGTTGCCCCACGCGTACAGCGCGCCGCTGGTGAAGAGCGCGAAGGAGTGCTCCGCGCCCGCGGCGAGCGACGCCACGCCCTGGCCGAGCGCGGTGAGCTGCGCGGGGCTGGCGTGCGGCAGCGTCTCGCCGAGGCCGAGCTGCCCGACGTCGTTGCGCCCCCAGCCCCACACCGTGCCGTCGGACCTCAAGGCGAGCGAGTGCCGTCCACCCGCGGCGATGCGCGTGTAGCCGGTGCCGAGCGAGGTGGGCGCGGTGCGCGGAGAGCCGTCGCCGAGGCCGAGCTGCCCGTCGGCGTTGTCGCCCCACACCACGAGCGTGCCGTCGCTCTTGAGCGCCAGCACGTGGGCTGCGCCGGTGGAGAAGTCGGTGAAGCCGGTGCCGACGAGCGTGGGCACGGCGCGCGAGCGCGTGTCGCCGAGGCCGAGCTGGCCGGTGGCGTTGGCGCCGAAGCTCCACAGCGAGCCGTCGCTCCGGAGCGCGAGGGTGAAGTCGCCGCCGCTGCTCACCTTCGTCCACGGCCACTCACAGCGCACCGCGACGTTCGAGGACGCGCCGACGAGGTAGCCGCGCGCCGCCCGCACCTCGCAGCGCTGGCCGGTGGGCTGCGTGCGGATGCTGACGTCGTACAGCGCGCCGCTCGGCAGCAGCCCGGTGAAGGAGAAGGTCGTCGCGCCCGAGGGCACCGGCAGGTCGGCGAGGCCGGGCGACGCGAGCACCAGCCCCGAGGTGGACAGCCCGGTGACGACGCCGCTCACCGCGTACACCGCGCGGAAGTCGAGGGCGGGGCGCGTGGTGAGCGTGCGGCCGTTGGCGACCGCGGTGAGCACGCCGCTGGTGGGCGCGCTGCTGAGCAACGTGAAGGTCGCGAGGCCGGAAGCGTTGGTGGTGGCCGAGGCAGGCGCGGGCGTCGCCGAGCCGGAGTAGCTCACCGCCACCGCCGCGCCGGGCATCACCGCGCCCAGCGTGTCGCGCACCACCACCGAGACGGTCGCGAGGCTCACTCCGTCGGCGGGCACCACTGCGGGCGCGACGCTGACCGACGAGAGCGTGGGGCTCACCGGCGCGGTGAAGGTGACCGGCGTGGTGGCGATGGTCGTCGCGCCGACGCTCGCGCTGACGACGCGCACGCCGGGCGCGCTGCTCGAGATGCTGCCGCTCGTCACGCCCGCGGCGTCGGTGGGCGGCGGCTGCACCAGCGTCGCCTCGCCGTCGGCGGCCAGGGTGACGGTCGCGCTGGGGATGACGTTGGAGAACGCGTCGCGCACGGTGACGGTGAGCGTGCTGCGGCTGGTGCCGTCGGCGACGACCGAGGTGGGCGCCGCGACGAGCGTGGAGGTGGTGGCCGGCGCGCCCGGGGTGACGCTGAGCGACCGCGTCAAGGTGAAGCGGCCGTCGAGCTGTGCGCTGAGCGTCTTCGCCTCGGCGACGGTGGAGGTGAAGCTGGTGGAGAGCTCGCCCGTCGCGCCGGTGGTGCCGCTCGCGAGGCCGAAGGTGTGGCCGGTGCCGGTGGCGCTGAGGCTCACCGCGACGCCGCTCACCGGGTTGCTGAACGCGTCGCGCGCGAGCACGGTGACGGTGCCGCTCACGCCGGCGACGAGCGTGGTCGGCGCGGTGAAGGTCGATTGCGCTTGCGTGGCCGCGCCAGCGACGAAGACGCCGGTGGCCTGGAGCGAGCTCGCGCCGAAGGTGGCGGTGATGGTCTTCGACTCCGCGCGCGTGGAGGTGAGGGTGGTGACGAAGCGGCCCTGCGCGTCGGTGCTGCCGCTGCTCGAGGCGAGCGTGTTGCTCGTGCCGCTCACCGCGAGGCTGACGGCGACGGCGGGCACGGCGTTGTCGAACGCGTCGCGCGCGGTGAAGGTGAGGGTGAGCGCCTGCACGCCGTCGGCGACTGCGGGGCTGCCGGTGACGCCGAGCGTGCTGTGCGTGGCCGAGGCCGCGCCGGCCGTGAAGACCACGGGCGCCTGCATCGCGAAGGCGCCGGAGGTGACGGTGACGGTCTTCGCCTCCGCGCGCGTCGAGGTGAGCGCGCTGGTGAAGGCGCCGTCGCTCGCGGTGGTGCCGGAGGCCGGGGTGAAGGTGTGGCCGGTGCCGCTCGCCGAGAGCGCCACCGCCGCGTTGCCGATGCGGTTGCCGTGCGCGTCGCGCAGCGAGAGAGACAGCGTGATGGCGGCGGCTCCATCGGCGGGCGCGGGGCTGCCGGTGGCGGTGAAGAGCGAGGCCGCGCTCGAGGGCGCGCCCGGGCCGAACACCACGTCGACCTCGCGCGTGGCGGCGCCGGAGGTGGCGGTGACGTGCTTCGGCTCCGCGCGGGTGGTGGTGAGGGTGGTGGTGAAGGTGCCGTCGGCGCCGGTGGTGCCGCTCGTCGCGCCGAGGGTGTTGGCGCTGCCGGTGACGGAGAAGGTGACGCTCGCGCCGGACACCGCGTTGTCGTGCGCGTCGCGCGCGGTGAAGGTGAGCGAGACGGCGGTGGTGCCGTCGGCGACGCCGGTGCCGGGCGTGGCGGTGAGCGCGCAGTGGGCCGCGTCGAGCGCGCCGGGCGTGAAGGTGACGGACGTCGTACCCTCGAGCCCGTCGGCGGTGGCGCGGACCGTCTTGGTCTCGGCCTTCGTCGAGGTCAGGCGCGCGGTGGTGGTGCTCACCTGGCTCAGCACGTGCCCGGTGCCGCTGACGGAGAAGCTGACCGGCTGCGCGGGGAGCGGGTTGCCGAACGCGTCCTGCACGGTGGCGCGCAGCTCGATGGGCGAGACGCCGTCCGCGACGGCGGTGGGCGGGGTGGCGCTGATCAGCAGCGAGTGCGCCTCCGCGGCGCTCACGTCGAAGGGCTCGGAGTCGAGCGGGCTCGAGAGCGAAGCGACGGCGGCGACGAGCACGTTGTCCACGCCGGCGACGTCGACGTGGAGGCCGGTGAAGACCGCGCGGCCTCCGCTGGGGGTGAGCTGCGTGGTGCCGCGCAGCGTCGCGCCGCTCGGCGCGCGCAGGGTGAGCGAGACCTCGTCGGTCGCGTCGGTGGCGAGGTTGCCGAGCGCGTCTTCGAGGCGCACCACGGGCGCGGGCAGGAGCGCCACGCCGGCGGTGACGTCGGCCGGCTGCACCTCGAAGCGCATGCGGGCGACGGGGCCGGGCAGCACGGGGAACGGCGCGCTGAGCGCGTCGGTGACGCCGGGTGAGCTCGCGCGCAGCACGGCGGCCTCCTGCGGCGCGTCGAAGGTGAGCGCGTCGAACGTGGCGCGGCCCTGGAGCGCAGCGCGCGCTTCCCCGCCGTGCAGCGTGTCTGCCTCGGCGGACAGGGAGATGGCCGCGGTGGAGGTGAGTGCGCGGTTGCCGTGCGCGTCGACGAGGTCGACCGAGGCGCTGAGTGGCTGGCCGGCGCGCGCGGTGGAGGGCGTGGTGGCGAAGAGGAGCTTCGCCGCGGGCCCGGCGATGAAGGTGACGGTGGGCTTGCGCGCGAGCTCGTGGTCGTCGACGTGCGCGACGAGCTTCACCGTGCCGGCGTGGGTGGAGGTGAGCGTGGTGCGGAAGTCGCCGTCCTTGCCGGTGGTTCCGCTCGTGGCGCCGAGGGTGGCTTCGCCCGTCAGCGCGAGGGTGACGGCGACGTTGGCGACGGGTTGATCCGCCGTCGAGCGCGCGGACACGGTGACCTCGATGGCGTCGACACCATCCGCGACGGCGGTCCCCTTCGAGAGCGAGACGTCAGAGTGCTCGACGTCGACTCCGCCACAGGCGCAGCCGGCGAGGATCAGCGACACCACACAGGGAAGGAAACGCCGCACGACCCACCTCCTGTCCCCCGATGCCTCCAGAGTGCACCCAACTGGCCGCGACGCCACCGCGCTGCATCGCGTCAGCTTGCCGGAGGGTGCACGGTTGCTTCTGACCCGCCGAAGTCTTCAGAATGTGGCTCGGGTGGCGGTGGAAGCGAGGCGGGCTCGCGAGCTCGTGGGTGGAGGGCGTTGTAGCGATGAGTTCTGGTCGCGTTGGATTCCGGCAGCTGCTGGCCGCGTGCATCTGCAGGCCGCATGTGCCGCCCCTCTTTGGTTTCGGACGGACGAAGTGGTTGCTCCCGGCGCACCCGGTGATGGTGTGGACCGACGACCGCTACGACGTCGGTGACGAGCTCGACCTCGACGTGTTCCCCGGCGACGGCACCACGCTCGAGTTCGTCGGCCGCGTCGAGTGGGTGCAGGACATGCCCGACGAGAAGCCCGCCGCGTACCGCGTCGGCATTCGCCTCTCGTCGAAGTCGGTCGAGCACCGCGACCTGCTGGCGAAGCTGCTCGAGTGAGCCAGAGCGTATTTTCGGAATTTGCCGTTTTTCGGTTTTTGACGAAAATGAGCATGTGCCGAAAATGACTCCGCAGCTCGTCTTGCCAGAGGCCCTGAGCGCGTGGGCTGAGGCACCCTGGCTCCGTGCCACTGCGTCCGGTCGCGCATGGGTGCAGATCGGGGCACGACGAACCCCCATCGAGGTGGTGACGTCGCCTCCCTGGCTCGGGAAGCTGCCGCCATCGAAGGGACTGACGCTCTTTGTCGTGCGTGGTTCGACCGGAGCCCAGCGGGCAGCGCTCGAGCAGAAGGCGATCTCCTACGTGGACCCGGGCGGCTATCTGCACGTCGTCGCTCCGTCGATTCTGGTGCATCTGGAGCGACGTGCACCACGCGACATCGGGACTGCAGATGCGCCCGTGCGTCTCGGGCCGGCGGCGATGAGGGTCGCCATCGCGGCACTGCTGGGCCCTGAGGATCTCTCCATCGCGAGTCTGGCGAAGCGGGCGGCTGCATCCTTCGCGCAGACCCACCAGACGCTCGCTCTTCTCGAGCGCGCTGGCTTCGTTCTCCGCACGGGCCGCGGGCCGCGAACCGCGCGCACCCTGACGAATCGCTCGGGGGTCGCAGAGTTGCTCCGACAGACCGTGCTGCGGCAGCGCCGGATGCCCTCGACGCCGGTCTTCGTCTATGCCCGAAGGCCCGAGGAACTCTGGCTCAAGGTCACCACCGCGCTCGGGGATCGCGCGATCCTCTCCGGTGCAGCAGCAGCGGCCGTGCTGAGTAACGCCACGTCGGGGGCGACGAGCGTGCCCCGAACGCTGGTGCGCATCTCTGCCGACCTGTCGATCCAGCAGGCCGTGAGGCTGCTCGACGCACAACCCGCCGAGTCGGGCGCGAACGTGCTGCTCATGAGCGACAAGGCGCGGTGGGGGGCCGTACTGCCGCAGGAGGTTCGACACATCCGCATCGCGAACGCCGTGAGCACATGGCTGGATTGTCTGCGCGAGCCGAGAGGCGAAGACATCGCCGAGCAGTTCCGGGAGACGACGCTTGGCTTCTAGACGCGACTACGACCCGAGCCTGGTTCCGTTGATTCTGGCGCAGGCCGTCGACGTGATTCGTGCCCTCTCCTTCGCGGGTGGGCATCTCACGATCATCGGCGGGCTCGTACCGGCGCTCCTCGTTCCGGTCGTGGAGCCCGGGCTCGAAACCCACGTGGGCACCCTGGACCTCGACATGTGCATGAGCGTCGCGCTCCTCAGCGGCGACGTCGGGCAATACGAGAACCTGCAGAAGGCTCTCGAAGCCGCAGGCTTCGAAGTTATGAGGGAGGACTCAAAGCCGGTCTCGTGGCGCTGGCGGCGGAAGAACAACGCGAAGCTCGTCGTCGAATTTCTCTGCCCGGTACCAGCCGACGGCTCGCGGCGTCCGGGCGAGCTTCACCGGCCAGGTGGTCCCGTCGCAGGGAAGCTCTCCGCCCTCGTGCTCGAAGCAGGAGCACTCATCGCGTCGGATGTGCGACTCGTGAAGCGCAGGGTCGCGGCTTCAAAGGGCGAGCTCGAGTTTGAGTTTCGTGTTGCTGGACCACTCAGTTGGCTCGTGTCGAAGACGGACGCGCTGGAGCGCCGCGACAAGGCGAAGGACGCCTACGACATCGTCTGGCTGTGTGAGTGCTGGCCTGGCGGTCAGGCTGCGCTTGGCGCGGAGCTGCGTGCGTCACCCCTCTTCGTCGATGGGAAGGTGACTCACGGATTGGCCAGGCTGAAGGCATCGTTCGCCGACCGTGAGCAGATTGGTCCGAGGCAGTTCGCAGCGTTCATGGTCGATATCGATCGAGAGCAAAGCCTGCTCCGCGCCGTCGGCGCAGTGCGGAGCCTGTTCGACGCGCTCGAGAGACAAGAGGCGTCCTGAGTCATCGAGATGCCGCACGCGTCGAAGCTCGGATTCGGCGGCGCGGCGTTGCAAGGTCGCAGGTCTCGTGGTGTCGAGTCGGGGTGAGACTCTTTCCACTCCTGCTGCTCTGTCTCAGTGCGTGCGTCAGCTTCGTGAAGAACCAGCCGCGGCAGGCGTGGTTCGACCAGGCGAGGGAGCCGGCGGACGTCGCGGTGGCCGTCGAGCGCGCCTTCGAGCGCCGGGTGCTGTGGACCACGAAGAGCGTCGAGGGGCAGCGCGTGGGCTACACGCTCCGCACGCCCGTCACCTGCACCTTCACCGTCGACTTCACCGCGCTCGGCGTCACCGTCAGCACCGCGGGCCCGACGCCGAAGGACGACGGCGAGCGCATCGACGCGCGCTGCGAGGAAGAGGCCCAGGCCCTCTCGCGCACCATCCAGTCCGAGGTGACGCGCCCGGAGCGCGTCGCGCGCAAGCAGGAGAAGCAGCGCCGCGCCCGCGAGCTCGAGGAGGCGAAGGCGCTCGCCTGGGCCGAGCAGCAACGCCAGCAGCAGGCGTGGGCCGCGCAGCAGCAGCAGGCTCAACAGCAGGCGTGGGAAGAGCAGCAGCGCGCCGAGGCCGAACGTCAGCGCCAGGCCGCCATCGTCGGCGCCGTCATGGCTCACGTGCCGCCGCCTCAGCCGGCGAGTCCTCCGCCTGCTCGCGCCGCGCCCGCACCGGCCCCCGCGCCGCCGCCGCGCACCGTGCAGCGCTCGGAGTCGAGCTCGACGACCACCACCTGGCGCTCCACCAACGCCGCGCCGCCCCCCGCCGAGCCGCAGGTCACCCTGCAGCCCAACACCTGCTGCCGCCCGGGCGGCCGCGCCTACCTCTGCCCGAACAGCGCGGCGTGGGCGGGCGTGTGCAACGCCGACGGTGAGCGCTCCGGTGACCTCGCGCGCCTGTGCCCCAACGACCCGCGGCACAACCGCTTCTGTCCGCGCTGACGCCGGTCAGCCCGAGCAGGCAGACTCGTCGCTCGCGACACCATGACGGCGCGTCTCTCAGGTCTGGCGGAGGTCGATCCCCTCGCGGTGCCGCTCCCGCACGGCACCGAAGTGACCCTTCGCGTCGAGCGCGTGCTGCACGGCCGCCGCGTGCCGCAGGGCCTCGTCGGCCGCGTGGTGCGCGCGCGAGACGGCGGCTTCGACGTGCTCGTCACCGGCGTCGGCGAGCTCTGGTACCCCCGCGAGGAGCTCGCGCCCCGCCGCGCCGGGCAGCTCCACTTCGCCCAGCGACGCGAGGCCGCGTGGCAGGCGCTGTTCCCCTGCCGCGTGCTCGAGGCGACCGTCGGCAGCCGCGCGTGGGGCCTCTCCGACGAGGGCAGCGACACCGACGTGCGCGGCGCCTTCGCGCTCCCGTTCTCGTGGCAGGGCGGGCTCGCCGAGCCACCGCAGGATCTCGTCAGCGCCGACGGCTCGTCGACGTACTGGGAGCTCCGCAAGCTGATCAGCCAGGCGCTCCGCGCTGATCCGAACACGCTGGAGCTGCTCTTCGTGCCCTCGGTGCGCGCGCTCGACGAGCTCGGCGCGTGGGTGCTCGAGGCGCGCGAGGCCTTCGTCTCGAAGCTCCTGTTCGGCAGCTTCGGCCGGTATGCGCTCAGCCAGCTCGACAAGCTCGCCGCGAGCCAGCGCCTCGCCGAGCACCGCGACCAGGTGCTCGCCTGGCTGTGCGAGGACCCCGCGCCCGACCTCGTCGAGCTCGGCCGAAGGCTCGCGGCCATCTCCCCGCGCACGGCGGCGACGCCGGGTGACGCCGAGCACCGGGCGCGCATGTACCTCAAGCAGCTCTATCGCTCGCTGTGGGACCAGGGGCTGCTGCCGAGCAACGACCTCGCCGGCCTCACCTCGTTCGCTCGAGAGGGCGGGCGGAGGCCTCCCGACGCGCGCTCGCTGCGGCCGAAGAACGCGTACAACCTGCTGCGGCTGATCGAGCTCGCCCGCGGGTGGCTCGAGACCGGCGCGCCCACGTTCGAGGCGACCGGCTCGTTCCGCGACCGGCTGCTGGCCATCAAGCGCGGCGAGGTGCCGCTCGAGGAGGTGCTCCGCGAAGCCGAGGCCCGCTCGCCCGCACTCGAGGCGGCGCACGCCGCGAGCCGCCTGCCCGAGCAGCCCGACTTCGAACGCGCTGACGCCCTGCTCCGGAGGATTCACGAGGAGGTCGCGCGACGACACGTGCTGCGTACGCCAGGGCCGTGGGGGGCGCTGGGCTGATCAGCGCGCCTCGAGGCCGTGGAGTGGCCCGGACCTGATCAGCGTCGGCAGGGAGGACGCGGGGCGGTCGGTGGTCGTGGGCGTCGCTCGTCTCGCACAGCCCCTCTACCTCACGGCGCTCCGTGACGCAGGTGACGCCCACTTCGGTTCTGGGGGTCTCAGGGGGTCGTGGCTGAGCACGTTCGCGCCCCCAGAATGGGGCTCGACGCGGCGGTGCCCGTGGTGCGGGCTGATCAGCGGCGGCAGGGAGGACGCGGGTGCGGCTGGTGGTCGTGTGCGCGACGAGCAGCG
>JBMORD010000030.1:0-28964 GCA_049322495.1 Myxococcota bacterium
GAGCCGCCGCCGCCACCGATGGAGCCGCCGCCGCCGCCGATGGAGCCGCCGCCGCCGCCGATGGAGCCGCCGCCGCCGCCACCGATGGATCCGCCCCCGCCGCCGGTCGAGCCGCCACCGCCGCCCGTCGACGAGCCGCCTCCCATTCCGCCGCCCGGGACGCAGACGCCGAGCTGGCACTGGAAGCCGAGCTGACACGCCTGGCAGGCAGCACCGAACGAGCCGCAGGCCGTCGGGGTCGCCCCGCCCTGACACAGCCCCTTCGCGTCGCAGCAGCCGGTGGCGCAGGTGCTGCTGTCACACTTCGGGGTCGTCGGACCGCAACCACTCAGGACGAGCACCGCAACGGCGGGAAGCAGGAGTCGGTTCATGGTGGCCAGACCCGTAGTGCGAGCTCCGGGTGCAGAGCAATGTGGAACGAGCCTCCATGACGCCGACTGCTCAGGCCGCGCCAGTGCGCCACCGGAGCCGCGCGCGCATGCCGCCCCTGGGCCGCAGGGTGATCGACGGCTCGAGCTCGAGCTTCTCGGGCTCGAGCACCTCGACGCGCACGTGCTGGGCGAGCGTCGAGAGGATGAGCTGGAGCTCCAGCAACGAGAACGAGTTGCCGATGCACAGCCGCGGCCCGCCGCCGAAGGGGAACCACGCGAAGCGGTGCCGCTCGGGCGCGTCGGGGGCGAAGCGAGCGGGGTCGAAGCGCTCGGGCTCGGGCCAGAAGCGCTCGTCGCGGTGCACCAGCCACTGGGCGAGCATCACCAGGCTGCCCTTCGGCACGCGGTAGCCGAGCACCACGTCGTCATCGATGGCCTCGCGCGCGATGCTCCAGGCGGGCGGGTAGAGGCGCATCGACTCCTCGGCGAGCTGCCGCGTGTAGCCGAGCGCCTGGGCGTCGTCGGCCGTGGCGTCGCGGCCGCCGAGCGCCGTGGCCACCGTGCGCTCGAGCTCGTCGCGCACCGCGGGGTGCAGCGTCAGCAGCCGCAGCGTGAAGGTGAGCGCGTTGGCCGTCGTCTCGTGCCCCGCGAGCAGCAGCGTCATCACCTCGTCGCGGAGCGCGGCGTCGTCGAGCGCGGTGCCGCCGCTCTCCTCGTCGCGCGCGTCCATCAGCATCGAGAGGAGGTCGTCGCGCGCCGGCTGCCCGCGCCGCTCGCGGATCAGCGTGCCCACCACCTCGTCGAGCACGCGCACGTGCCTGCGGTAGGCGAGGTTGAACGGCGTCGGCACCCACATCGGGAAGGCGATGAGGTTGTGAATGCGCTCGTTGGTGTAGTGCAGCGCGCCCTCGAGCGCGTGGGACACCCGCTCCGTCACCGTGCCGAGGTCCGACGAGAAGAGCGCGTCGCCCACCACCTCGAGGGTGAGCCGCATCATCTCGGCGTGCACGTCGATGACCGCGCCGTCGCCCAGCGCGCGCCACCGCGCGAGCGCCTCGTGGGTGCGCCTGACCATCACCGCGCCGAAGCCCGCGATGCGCTGGCGGTGGAAGGCGGGCTGGGCGAGGCGGCGGTGCCGCTTCCACGTCTCACCGTTGCTGGTGAGCAGCCCCTGACCGAGGAGCGGCTCCATGCGCTGGTAGTCGAAGCCCTTCTTGTAGTTGAGGTGGTTGTCCTGCAGCACGTGCTTCACGCCGTCGGGGTGCGAGACGAGGTACAGCTCGCCGAGCGGCACGCGCACCACGTCGCCGTACTGGGCGCGCAGGTCCTCGAGGAGCGTGAGCGGGTCGTCCTGAAACTCCGGCAGCACGCCGATGATGGGGCGGC
Source organism: Myxococcota bacterium (assembly GCA_049322495.1). Lineage (GTDB taxonomy): Bacteria > Myxococcota > Myxococcia > Myxococcales > Myxococcaceae > Archangium_A. Next base: position 1,758 of record JBMORD010000030.1, read on the forward strand.
CTCGCGGGCCGGGAGCGATGCGTGAGGTCGTGTCTGTCATGAGTGCGGCTAGAATACGAGTCACCGCTCGCATTCACCGCTCGCAGTGCGCTCGCATTCCAGACAGGATGTTCATGACTCCCCGACCCAGGCTCGCCGCTCGTAAGGCGCCGGTGCAGGCTCGCTCGAAGGCGATGGTCGAGGCGCTGCTCGACGCCACCGCTCGCATTCTGGTGAAGGACGGGTGGGACGCGCTGTCGACCAACCGCGTCGCGGCGCTGGCGGGGGTGAGCGTCGGCTCGCTGTACCAGTACTTCCCCTCGCGCGAGGCGCTGGTGCACGCGGTCATCGAGCGATGGACCACGACGTTCGCGGCCGACATGACGGCGCTGGCCGAGAAGCTGGGGAAGGCGTCGCTCCAGCGCGGCGTGCCCATCGTGGTGCGGGCGGCGCTCGACAGCGCGCGCGTCGACACGAAGCTGCACCGCGCGTTTCTCGAGAACCTGCCGCGGCTCGGGCGCTTCGAGGCGTTCGAGCAGCTCAACCGCCGCCTGGCGGAGCTGCTCGCCGGCTGGCTGGGACTCCACGAGCGGCGGCTGGGCGTCGACGACCCGGCGCTCGCGGCCTGGGTGGTGGTGCAGCTGCTCTCGGGGTTGATCGATCAGGCGCTGCTGTACCGGCCGGAGCTGCTCCAGCTCCCGCGATTTCAGCGGCACCTCGAGCGGCTGGTGCTCAACTACCTGAGCGGCGAACGAGCGGGATCGCGCGGGTGAGCATCACCGCGCCCACGGCCGCCTGAGCGAGCACCACCACTCCGACGATCGCGATGAAGGGCGTCAGGTTCCAGATGAAGGGGCCAACCAGCGCCACGAGGCCGGCCGGCGTCGCCATCACCGGCAGCGCGGAGGGCGGCACCACGTAGCGCCGCGCGAACCACAGCCCGACGCCGCTCGAGACCACCTGGAGGAAAAGGAGCAGCGCGACGAAGACATTGGCGTTCATGAAGGCCTCAAGTGGTTGAAGTCAGCGCAAGAGATTGGCCGCCGCCCGCATGCTGTCGAGCGAGCGCTGACCGCCGGGGCGAGACGCGAGCACGGTCTCGAGTGAGCCCTGCAGACCGGTCTTCTTGTACCTGCGAAGCACGGCGACCTCGCCGTACGCGACGCCCAGATTGACCGCCCCGCCAAGGCCGTAGCTGCCTTCGGCCTCGCCGCCCCATTTCGCCTTCAACAAGGCATCGAGCGCGACCGCGGGAGTGATGGGCCCGGACGTGTCGAGGGTGATCTCCGCCTTGTAGCGCAGCGTCTCCTGCGCCGCGCCGACGGAGTTGGCCTTCAGGGTCTCTTCGACCTCGGCTCGGGCCGTGATGGACACGGGCTTGAGCGCCTGCGTGGCCGCCGCGAGCTGCTCGGGACTGATGCGGCCGCTCTTCAGCGCCTCGATGAGCTCGGGGGGAATCTTGTTGGTCACCACGACCGAGACCGTGCCCTTCGCGTTCGCGTCGAACTTGTTGAGCGGCAGCTGCGCAGTTGCATCGCCGCTCAGGCTGACCGTCACCGTGCGCTGGATCTCCCCGCGCTCGAGGTTGATGGTGATGCCGCCGCGGGCCTGGGCCGAGACCTTCGCGCTCGCGCCGAGCGAGGTCTTTTCCCAACCCTCGAGCTTCCACCCGTCCCCCAGCTGCGCCGTCACGAGGCCCTCGGCCTTCACGCTCGCGACGTTCGAGAGATAGTCGGCGATGCGACCGCGCGCGCTCGCGAGGTCTCCTCCGATGCCTGCTTTGGCGGCGAGGTCGAGGATGGGCCCCGTGCCGCTGCCGGTGACCACGGCGCCCTTGAGCAGGGCGTCGGAGAGGTCCGCGGCCTCGGCCGCCGAGCTCACGTGGAACCGGGTGCCCGCCGCGACGCCGACGCGGCCCGCGCCTGCGCCGGGGGCGCCGATGCCGCCTTCGCCGCTCCCTTCGACCTCGACCATGAAGGTGCCGTCCTGCTGGCGTTCGACCTTCACCTTGCCTTTGAACTCGGCGGCGAGGTCTGCCTTGACGCCGAACGTGCCGGCGAGCTCGCAGCTGTCGCCGGCCTCGAGGCCTTCGAAGGACGCGCGCAGGCTGCTCTCGAGCTTCGAGTCTTCGGCCATCGCGTCCGGGTGCTTCGTCACCGTGGTGCGCGCGGGGCCGGTGGTGGCGGGCACGTCAGGCGTGCCGTCGATGCACTGGTTGGCTTCGGTCGTGAGGGGCTGGCTGGAGTTGCTTCCTTTGACGTTGTCCATGCGCGCGGCCGTGTGCAGTGCCTGGGCCAACGCCTCACCGCCGCGAAGCGCGCGCGCGGCCGTCCAGATCCAGCGCGTCGAGTCTGTGGCCGGAGACGGATCAGCCCGCGGCGGCCGGCAGCTCGGTGCCGCTCACGGTGCGCGAGGCGGCGATCTCCTCGACGCGCGCCGAGAGCGAGAGGTCGGCCTGCAGCGCCTGGAGGAACACCTCGCGCCCCAGCACCAGCAGCAGCGTGTCGCTGGTGGTGCGCACCGTCGCCGTGCGCGGCACGTTGCGGAGCAGGGCAATCTCTCCGAAGGGCTCCCCCTCGCCGAGCTTCGTGAGCAGCTTCCCGTCGGCCGAGAGCACGTCGACGTTGCCGCGCGCGATGAGGAAGAACTCGTGGCCCGTCTCGCCGTACTTCACCACGTCGGTGCCCGCCGGCACGCTGCGCGGCACGAAGCGCGAGGCGAGCGACGAGAGGCGCTCCGGCGGCAGCCCGCGGAACAGCTTGCTCTTGCCGATGGTCGCCGCCGCGCGCAGCACCGACGCGAAGTCGACGCCGCCGATGGTGGCCATCACCTTCTCGAAGGCGTCGCTCGCCAGCTCGATGACCATCACCTCGGTCACCGCGCGCACCGTCGCCTGGCGCGCGCCGTCCTTGAGCATCGCGGTCTCGCCGAAGCAGTCGCCGGTGCCGAGCCGCGCCACCACGCGCGGGCTGGGCGTGTTCTCGCCCTGCACCACCGACACCACGCCGCGGCGGATGGAATAGAACGTGTTGCCCGGCGCGCCTTCTTCGACGATGCGCTCGCCCGCGCCGTAGGTGACCTGCTTCGAGTGCGCCGCGATGCGCTTGAGGTCCTCGTCGCCGAGCATCGAGAAGAGGGGAATGGAGCGGAACATCGCCAGCTCCGCCGCGCCGCCCGTCTGCCGGCCGCCCGTCTCGCGCGGCCAGAGGAAGTCGAAGGCCGACTCGATGAGCTGGAACGAGGCCAGCACCAGCGCCGCGGGGCAGAGCACGAGGAGCGCCATCGCGCCGCCCGCCGCCAGCGCCTGCTCCCACGGCTGCGCGCCGCTGAGCAGCTCGATGAGGCCGAACGCGGTGGGCAGGCCCACGCCGAGGATTCCCCAGAAGAGCGCGCCCAGCCACAGCACGCTGAACACGCCGCCGAGGAAGAGCGCCGCGCCCCAGCGGCCGAAGTCGAACGAGACGAGGCTCCGCGCGAGCGGCAGCCCCACGAAGCCGCGGAGCTGCGCGTCGACGCGCGTCAGACCCGAGAGCAGCGAGATGAGCTCCTCGCCCGCCGACGGGAGCAGCGGGCACAGCGTCAGGAGCGCCACCAGCCCCGCGCCCGCCGACATGCCCGGCGACGGCCACGCGAGCACCACCGCCGTGCTCACGCCGAGCAGCGCGCCGAGGTTGGCCAGCACTTGCGGGCGCCGATCCATCAGCACCACCGAGCCGGTGTCGGGCGCGAGCCACCACACCAGCCGCAGCAGTGACGAGAGCTGCGTGCGCTGCGAAGGGAAGCCCGCGAGCGCGGCCACGGCCGCCACCAGCCGGTCGCGCAGCACGAGCGCCAGCACCATGCCCGGGTAGAAGAGCGCGACGTCGAGCGGGCGCAGCGCCGCGCGGGGGAACTGCAGCGCCACCCACACCGCCAGCGCCGGCCACGCGAGGAGCTCCACCGCGCGCAGCGCCGCCGGCCACCAGAGCTTCAGCCGCGCGTGCGTGATGGGCGCCAGCAGCTCGACCCACGTGCTGCGCTCGAGCTGGTTGAGCCGCTCGAGGTTGTTCGGCGGGTGCATCAGCAGGCCCGCTTCGACCAGGCCCCAGACGAGCTCGTCGACCGCCGCGAAGGGCACGAAGCCGTGGCGGCTCAGGTACTCCGCGGAGATCTCCAGCAGCGTGCGCTTGCCGTCGAAGAGCGGAATGAGCCCGGCCTGCTCCTGCGTCGTCTCGAAGGTGTTGCCCGTGACGGGGTCGTAGATGCCGAGGCTGCCGTCGGAGCGCTGCCGCACCACCGCGGAGGTGAGGAGGCACGGACGAATCTGGTCGAGCATGGAGAGCCCGAGCCTAGCGCCGAACGGACCGCGCCCTGATGTGTGCAGGTGGCGCCATCGCGAACCGCGGCAGAAAAGGGTCGACAACGGTCCGATTCCTGCCGCGTTTTTCTGGTGAGGTGCGGGCATGAGCCGCGACCTCGAGCTCGTCTCTGCCTGCCTGCGCGGCGACCGGAGCGCCCTGGAGTCTCTCGACGCCCTCCTGCGCGTGGAGGTGCGGCGCGCCGTCACGCCGCTCGACGAGTCCGGCGCGCTGGTCGACGAGGTGACGCAGCTCGCGCGCGAGCGGCTGTTGATGCCCGCCGCCGATGGGCGCTCGCGGCTCGGCGACTACTCGGGCGAGGGCCCGCTCGGCGCGTGGCTGCGCGCGATGGCGGTGCGGCTGGCGCTCAACGCGAAGCGCCCCGGCGCGCGGGAGCTGCCCGTGGGCGAGCTGCCCGACGGACCGCTGGCCGACCCCGACCCCGAGCTGGCCCTGCTGCGAGCGCGGCACCGCGAGGCCTTCAAGGCGGCCTTCACCGACGCGCTCGCGGAGCTGGAGCCGCGCGACCGCACCGTGCTCCGCCTCACGGCGCTCGACGGGCTGAGCTGCGCGCAGGTGGGGAAGATGTATGCGAAGGACGCGTCGACCATCTCGCGCTGGCTCGCGCAGGTGCGCGCGGTGCTGCTCCAGCGCACCCGGCTGCTCCTCGCCCAGCGCCTCGAGCTCACGGAGTCTGCTCTCGACAGCGTGATGCGCGCGGCCGACAGCGAGCTCGCGTTCAGCCTCTCGACGCTGCTCGAGAGCCGGGCGCAGTGAGGGGCCTCAAGCTCGCGCGGCAGTGACGCACTTCGGTTCACTTGACGCTTCCCCGCGTTGGGGCACGGGTTTCCGTCAACTGAACCGAAGCGACGTCACCCGCGTCACCAGACGCCGCAAGTCGAGGGGCTGCCGCGGCGAGGGCACCATGTTCGACACCCCGCGCGGCCGCGCCCCCTGGGCCATCCGCGCCTGATCCGCCGCTCAGCGCACGATGATCTGCACCGGGCCGTCCTGACCGGGCGAGCCATCGGGCCCGTCGTACCCGCGATTCCCATCCGGTCCGCGCGAGCCGCTCATGCCGCCGGACAGCGTGGTGGTGTGCCCGCCCACGCTGCAGCTCGTGCCCGAGCCGCCGCTGCCTCCGTCGCCGCCACGTCCACCCGAGCCGCCGCGCCCGCCGTCACCACCCGCCCCACCGCGAGAGCGGATCATCAACCGCACCATCGGCTCGTCACCGCACGCGCCGCCACAGCGCAGCTCCACGTTCACCGGGCCGCCATCTCCGCCCGGCCCACCGGGACCACCCGGACCTCCATCACCGCCGCGACCACCGTCGCCGCCTCGCCCGCCCGACATCGACGGGCAGCTCGCGTTCATCCCCGTGTACCCGCGCGCGCCCTGGTACCCGTCGCGGCCGCGCTGGCCGTTCCACCCTCGCCCGCCGCGGCTCCCGAGCTCGAACGACTGGCGCCCGCGCGGCACGATGACCTGCACGCGCGTCGAGCGCTCGTCGACGGCATCGACGAGGTACGCCTGCTCCGTCGGCACCACCACCACGTTCACCGCCGGGCCGCGCTCGGCCTGCGCGCCCTCGAACCAGTACGACTCCGGCTCGAGGAAGGTGAGCGGCACCTGCAGCGTGGTGACGAGCTGTCCGCGCAGCCGCACCGGCACCACCAGCCCCGTGCCCGCGCGCGCGAGCTCGAAGGCGGCGCTCATCGGCAGGCGCTCCTGCAGCCGCAGCACGCCCTCGCCGTCGAGGCGCACCAGCGCGCTGTCGACCTCCACGTCCTTCGGCTCGATGCACGGCTCGACGAGCAGCAGCGACGGCGCGACGCACAGCCCGAGGCGCTGGCTCCAGCCCACCGCGAAGCGGAGCGACGGCTTGAGGTCGACCGTCGGCGTCACCTGGAGCTCCGCCTCTCCGGGCGTGAAGAGCGTCACCTGCTGCGCGGGCACGTCCTGCTTGAGCACCGCCTCCATCGGGAGCGGCAGCGGCGGCTCGGGGCTCCGGAGCTGGAGCGTGCCCAGCGGCTGCGCCCAGCGACCCGTCTCCACCACCGCGCGCTCCACCTCGGCCGCGCGGTCCCGCACCTCCTTCACCTCGGACCGCGCGATGCGCAGCTGCACCAGCCGTCGCCGCGCGGCGAGCCGCAGCGCCTCGTCGGGCAACCGCCCCGCCATGCGCAGCAGCAGCGCCTCGTCCTGCGTGTTGGCCACGTCCTCCGCGCTCAGGGGCCGGCCCTGGAGCTGGCCGAGGTCGAGGTCGAGCGTGGTGACGAGCGCGTCGAAGAGGGGCGGCAACGTCGGCGGCAGCCGGTCCCTGCGCCACTCGTGGAGCTCGTGGTTGAGCGCCTCGAGGGCCTGCGAGCGCTCCCGCGGGCGCGCGGCGAGCACCTCGTGCGCAGCGAGGAGGCGCGGCGCCGCCTGCTCATCGTCGAGCCAGCGCAACACCACGCGGGCGAGCCGCTCGAAGAAGCGCTCGCGCACCGGCACGTCGAGCGAGGGCACCAGGCGCGTCGCGCACGCCTGCCAGCGCTCCGGCGTCAGGGCCTGCTGATCCACCGCCGCGACGAAGGGGTCGACCAGCTCGTCGTCCTTGCGCTGGAGCACCTGCGACTCGGCGGTGCACACCGCGACGTCGGCGTTGGGCTGCGTGAGGTAGTGCACCAGCGCGTCGCCCGGCCAGCGCTCCGAGTCTTCCTGCAGCTGCGTCGCCGGGTACGGCCGCGGGAAGGTGTGACGACAACCAGAAATGGCCACGACGACGAGGAGGAGCCAACAGGGGCGCATGTGGGCCCACTCATACTCCATGGGCGGTCGCGACCACCGCATCATGACTGACCCGCTGGGAGGGTCGCGAGCTACGCGGAATCAGGCGACGCCTGCGCGGTACGCCCGATGCTTCGCTGATCAGCATGCGACCTGCGCTCCTCATCGTTTGTGCTGCAAGCGTGGCGTGGGCGGACAAGCCCGCGGCGGTGCAGCTGTGCCTGCAGCTCCCGGCAGACGTGGCGCTCTTCACCAGCGCTCCTGACGCGCATCACCGCGCGCTGGGCAACGGCGTCTTCATGCTCGACCTCGACGTGCTGCTCGACGGCGCGGCACCGGAGCGCATCACGAAGAGCAGCGCGGACTGCCTGCGCGCGTGGCTGCCGGCGCGACGCCTCGAGCGCGTGCGCTTCGACTTCGCGCGCCTGCCGCTCAACCAGCAGCCCGCCGAGCGCACGGTGGCGCTGCAGCTCAAGCCCGACCTGTGGTTCGACGGCGGGAGCCTCGCCATCGAGCGCGCGCCGTGGTCGAGCCTCGCGTCATCGCTGGACGGCGAGGTCAAGCTCGAGCGGACCTCAGCGCGCGGTCCGGAGCCGGTGGAGGACTGGCGGCATCTCCCGCGCGGGAGTTACGTGGTGACGCACCAGCCACTCGAGCCCGCGCGCGGCACGTGCGCGGTGACGTTGTCGGTGGTGGGCATCGGCACGGTGCGCGCAGACCGCAACGGCGCGCTCTTCCGCGAGCTCGCCGAGCTCTACCGCCAGGAGCTGCTCCCGGCGGCGATGAAGCAGCAGAAGCTCAAGTGCACCGCGTACGAGGCGGTGCAGGCCCGCGTCGAGCTGGTGGACGGCGTGTTCCGTCGCCCGCTCGACCCCGACTTCGTCCGCGTGCGGCTCCCGGAGAAGGAGCCCCGCCTCGTGCTGCGCGTCGACGGCGTCGAGGCGCCCTTCACCAGCGGGATGCGCGTCGAGGTCGGCGTCGGTCAGCAGCTCGAGCTCGCCGTCATCGCCGCGCACGCCGAGCGCTGAGTCAGGCCGTCTCCGAGAGGATGCTCTTGACGATGTCGGTCTTCGAACCGCGTCGCGCGGCCTGATCAGCGTACTTCCGCGCCTCGTCGCGCTGCCCGAGCTTCCAGTGCATCTCGGCGATGTTCGAGAGGATGGCGTGCGTCATCGTCGGGTCGCCGCGCTTCTGCCCGGTGTCGTGGTCGATGCGCCCCGAGTCGGACAGCGCGAGCGCCTTGTGGAACCACTCGAGCGCCTTCGCGAAGTCGCCCAGCTCGTCCCACACCGCGCCCTGGAGGTTGAGCAGCCGCGCGCGGCCGACGTCGTCACTGGCGAGGCGCAGCCCGGCCTCGAGGTGCGGCACGGCGGCGCGCGGGTCGTTCTGCTCGAGCCACGCCAGCCGCGCGCTGAAGAAGTGCGCCTGGCCGTCCTCCGGCGCGTCGGCGAGCGCCGCGTCGGCCACGCGTCGCGCCTCTGCCAGCTGGCGCTGCTTGAGGAGCGACCAGCCGAACATCAGGCGCGACGAGCGCGCGAGCTGAATGACGGGCCTGCGCGCGTCTTCGGGGAGCTGCGCCGCCTCGAGGGCCTCGGCGAACTGCGTCGCGCGCGCGTCGCCGCGCAGCAGCGCCTGGTGGAGCACCTGCAGCGCGAGGGTCGCGTCACGGCCGAGCTTCTCACCGGCCGCGGGCTTCGAGCTCGCCGCCAGCCGCGGGAGCAGCGCGAAGAGCCCGTCGAGCACTCCGGCGCGCTCCCACTCGGGCCACGCGACGGTGAAGAAGCGCTGCCAGCCCCGCCGTGACTTCTCGAGCGGCGCGTCGGGCCAGGCCTGCTGGCCGAGGCGCACGTTCTCCGCCACCTGGCGCGCGAGGAAGAGGCGCACCGCGGTCGCGGTGGCGTCGGGCGGCTCGTCGCCGAAGAGCTCGCCCATGAAGTCGTCGTCCTGCAGGCGCGCCTCGTGGCCCTGCTCGAGCGTCTCGTCGTCGGGCGTCCACCCCGCGCGCACGAGCGGAACGAGGAGCGGCCCGGGCCGCCTGAGCACCTCCTTCGCGGCGAGCAGCGCGTCCTTCAGCTGGGCCAGCCTCGCGTCGCTGAGGGCCGCGAGCGTCTTCACCGGCGCGTCGTCTTCGCCGTACTCCTCGAGCGCGGCGAGGGCGGTGCGCACCAGCGTCAGCGTGGCGTCTTCGTCGAGACGCCCCAGCGCGCGACGGGCGGGGAGCGCGAGCTCCGGCGCATCGAGCTCGCACAGCGGCTGCAACCGCGCGCGCGCCCCGGCGTGGCCCTGCTCGGCGAGCAGCAACAGCCCGTCGAGCGCGAACTCGAGGTCGACCTCGGCGGCGCTGAGCCACGCGCGCGCGCAGCCCTCGAGGTCGACGTCGACGAGCTGCCGCGCGACGCGGGCCGCGGCGCGCAGCTCACCCTCGGCCAGCAGCGCGAGCACCTCGTCGCGGAAGGCGGGCTCCCGCTTCGCGCGCTGCGTCCACGCGTCGACCGACTGGTACCAGTTGCCGGCGCTCATCAGCTCGCGGAGCGAGCGGGGCGCGGGCGGCTTCACCTCCACGCGGAAGGGCGGCACGGTGCCCCCGCCGCGGAGCACGTCGACGATGCACAGCGAGCCGCTCTCGATGCCGACGAAGAGCTCGCGCGCCTTCGTGCGCGGCGCGGCGCGCGCCATCGCCTCGCGCAGCACCTTCGCCATCGCCGCGTTGCGGAGCTGCGACGAGAGCTCCTTCGTCAGCTGCGCCAGCGTGTCGGACAGGCGCTGCGCAGCGCGGGCCCGCTCGTCGTCACCGCCGCGCTTGCGCTCGGGCTCCGGGCGCTCGAAGGCGAGGTCGACCGCGGTCTGCGCGTCCGCGTTGAGCACCGAGCGCGGCCCCTGCGGGCGGAGCACCGCGAAGCGCTCGACCCAGAAGCCGACGACGCCGCCCAGAGGCTCCGCCGCGCGCTCGCCTTCCTCTTCTCCGCCGACGACCACGCCGTCGCTCACCCACTGCTCGAACTGCTCCTTCACCCAGTCGCGCACGCGCGAGAGCTCCGACTCGACCTCGTGACGGAGCGCCCCGACGTCGAAGGGCACGCGGTCGAGCATCACCACCCCGCGGTCCTTCGTGAGCGCCACCGCGCGGTCGGCGTCGATGGTCAGCGCGAGGGTGTCGTCGAGCGGGTGGCCGTCGCCCGCACGCAGCACGTGGCGCTCGGTGCGCAGCGTCGTGGGGTCGACGAGCAGCACCTCGCCGCGTGAGCCGAGCGCGAGGCGACCATCGCGGGCGTGCGCGAGGAAGGGCTGGTGGCCGAGCTCGACGGTCCACCGGGTGCGCAGCGTGAGGGCGTCGAGCAGCGTGGCGCCGCGATCGCTCTTCAGCAGCGCGCTCCCGGTCCACGTGTCGAGCAGCGTGAAGTCGCCCTCGACGCGCGCGAGCGGGCGGAGCCGCAACACGTCGGCGCAGTCCACGAGCACCAGCCCCTCGCTCGAGGCGAGCAGCAGCCGGTCGTCGCTCACGAAGCCGAGCGAGGTCACGTAGACGCGGTCGTTGGCCGTGAGGGTGCCGGCCCAGCGCAGCGTGGTGCCCTCGACGCGCGCCAGGCGCACGGTGTCTCCGAAGGTGGCGGTGAGGAGCGCGCCGCGGGACGCCAGCTCACCGGTGAAGCGGAGCGGGCTGTCGAGCGTCGCGAGCTGCGTGCCCTGCGCGTCGAGCAGCGTGAGGCGCGTGGACGACGCGGCGACGAGCCCGGTGGGGACGGCGACCAGGCTCTCCACGTCGCCTTCCCAGAGCGTCGTCGCGGGGCGACCTTCGTGCAGCTCGACGATGCGTCGGTTGTCGTCGATGGCGAGCCAGCCGTCGCCGCGGCGGAGGGCGAGGCGGAGCTTGCCGTCACCGTCTTCGGCGAAGGGCGCGGCGAAGAGCGACTCGGCGGCGGCGCGCACGAGCTGGCGCTCGGTGGAGCGGTCGAGGGTCGACGGCACGAGCGCGGCGACGGCGGCGCGGCTGGCGACGCGAGCGGCCTCCAGCGCCGTGCGCTCCTCGAGCAGACGTCCGAGGAGCGGGTGCGCGCGGACGTGGACCTCGAGGTGCGGGCGGATGCCGTCAGCGAGGGCGCGCGTCAGCAGCCCGGTCGCGCGCGCTTCGGAGGTGCCGGCCTCCATCAAGGCCAGAACCGCGAGCGCGTCTCCGCTGGTCTTGCCTTCGAGTTCCGCGCGCGCGGCGGCGACGTCACCGCGGCTGAAGAGGGCGAGGGCCCGCTCGGGCGCGTCGTCGCTCGGCGTGCGCAGCACTTCGTCCCAGCGGCTGAGCGCGACGAGCGCGCGGTGCTCGTGGGTGCGCCAGTCGGCGCGAAGCTTCCCCGTGAGGAGCGCGAAGTGCGTCAGCGCCACCTCCCAGGCCCCGACGTCGCGCGCGAGGCACGCGACCGTGCGGTGGAGGTCCTGCATGCGCTGCTCGCCGAACTTGAGCGCGCGCACGCGCTCGCTGACCGCCGGCGCCCCGTGGGTCTCGACGAGCCTCCCGAGCCAGGCGCCCCACTCGTCGCCCTGCGCATCGAAGGCGGACTGGAAGGTCGCGGCGTCGGGCAGGTCGACGGGCGCGCCGGGGGCGTCGAGCTTGCCGGTCTTCTTCGCGAACGCGGCGAGCGCTGCCGCGACGTCTTCCGCGGCGGGGCCGCCCAGCTCCTCGCTGGTGTGCCCGTGCGAGAAGCGGATGGAGAACGGCTCGCCGGCGAACTGGAGGTGGAGGTCATCGTCGGCGAGCTGCGCGCGAACGACGTCGGTGAGGGCGCGCCGGCGGATGGTGGGGGCACCGCCTTCGTCAGCGCCTTCGCCCTGCGGGTAGAACATGGTGAGCGCGTCGTCGCCCAGGGTGCCGTGGGTGTAGGCGCTGCCGTAGCCGTGCTCGCGGCGGTGCTCGCGGAGCGGCCACAGCGGCGCGCCGTCGGGGTGGCAGAAGGCGACGAGGCGGGCCTCCGAGCCGGTCATCGACATGAAGACGCCGACGGGCTGCGTGAAGCGCGTCGCGAGGTGCTTCGTGGCGAGCTCGATGGCGGTCGCGGTGAGGGCGCGGTGCAGCTCGAGCCACCACGCGCGGAGCGAGTCGGTCTTCGCGTCGTCTTCGAAGGTGAGGGGCAGGTGCGGCGACCAGCCCGCGGGGCCGGGGAGCGTCACCTCACCGCGGGCGATGGCGTCGACCTGGTCGAGCCACGGCGCGAGCGAGACGAAGCCGACGGCGGTCGAGACGTCTTCGGCGTACGGGTAGTCCTCCCACTCGAGGGTGACCCACGCGCCGACGCGCTGCCGGTCGTGGGTGACGGCGAGCACGATGGTGCGCACGTCTTCGCTGGGGAGCTCCGACTCGAGGCGCGCGGCGATGAGCTGGGCGAGCTCCTCGGGCCACGACTGAGCGAACGACGGGAGCTGGGCGTGCTGGAGCTCGAAGGGCATGCGCGACGTCATAGCCGGGGGACACACCGGGGCTCGCCGTCGTCGCACTCGGGTTCGACGCTCAGGCCGTTGAAGATGACCGCCGACGCAGGAGCAGGACCAGGGGAAGCGCGAGCCAGCCGGCGGTGCCGCAGCTGCACTGCCTCACGGGAGGCGGTTCAGGATTCGTCGGTTCGGCGCACTCCTCGGCCGGCCGCTGCAGACAGACACCGTCCTCTGTCGCGCCGCGCGCGGTGCTGCACGCGCCGCAGGTGCACGTCGAGTCGCAGCACCGACCGTCGACGCAGTTGCCGCTCGTGCACTGCACACCCGTCGCGCAGTAGGCGCCGTTCGGTCGCCACGGGTCCCAGATGAAGGTGGTGTTGTCGTTCGCGGGCGCCTTCGCGGAGAGGAACGTGCGGCCGCGCCCGTCCTGGCCCAGGACCTCCGTCGCGTAGGTGAACTCCTGAAACGGAATGGCCTGAGCCTCCTGCAGCCAGCCTCCGTCCTGTTCGTTCCACGAGTTCACGCCGATCGAGCCACCGACGCTGCCGAGGAGGAAGGGCAGGTCACCGCGCATGGGGATCAGCGAACGCATGGAGGTGGTCTTGCCGAAGAGCGCGGTGGTGGCGCCGGTCGTGTCGACCTGAAGCAGCGAGACCTCGCCCTGTCTCTCCCGACGCAAGATGAAGAACCCGCCATCGCGCGCCGCGACCGCGTCACTCACGGAGAGAGCAGGCCAGGGCATCGAGTTCCAGCCGCCGTCCCACGTCCAGGCCGCGCGATCCCCGAGGAGCCACAGCGCTCCGCTCTGGGCGACGAGCTTCCCCCGAGGGCCCGACGCGAGCTGCTCGACGCGACCCTCGTCGTCGAGATGCCAGGTGTTCGCGACGCCCGCGTCGTTCATCCCGATGGCGAAGAGCTGGCCCTCGTGCTCCGCGGCCGACTCGAAGTCTTCTGCGGGCAGCGCGCCGGTCTGCACCCAGCGCCCCCAGCCCCGGGGATCCTCAAACCAACCTCGCACCAGTCCCCGCGAGAGCTGGCGGATGCCGCCGTCGGCTGCAGGCACCCCGGGGCCCGAGAGGATCGGCATCGAGTACTCGACCCACGTGCGCGCGCCCACGTTGAGCACCAGGTCGGGCACCGAGCCCTCGGCGACTGCGTAGACGCGCCCACCGCTGTCGATGGCGCTGCGGATCAGCAACGGCGCGATGCCGGCGAGCCCGAACCAGGTGGTGCCGTCCCATGCCGCCGAGGCGTAGGGGCTGGAGCCTCGCCGGCCGACGATCACCACCAGCCGGCTCACGGGATCCCACGTGGCAGCGAAGGGTGGAGAGACGAGGGACATCGACGCCTGGGGGAGCTCGGCCCAGCGCGTACCGTTCCAGGTGAAGCTGTCGGACTGTGCGTAGCCCGAGAAGAGGAGCAGCTCGTTTCGCGTGCCGTCCCAGACGAGACCGGGCTGCGCGCGGGGGCTCGGGCTCAGCGCCGGGCTCAGTTGTTGCCAGGTCGTGCCGTCCCATTCCCAGGTGTCGCCGAGCAGGGTGCGGTCGTCCGCGAGGCCGCCGAAGAGCACAGCCCGGCCTCGAAGCGGGTCGAACGCAAACGCCGCGTCGGAGCGAGGAGGCGGGCTCGTCGCCAGCGTGGGACTCGACCAGCTGGTGCCATCCCAGACGAGCGTGTCACCCAGTCTCGTGCCGTCGTCGCGCTTGCCTCCGAACACGACCAGCTGCTTGCGCACGGGGTCCCACAGCGTGGCGGCGTTGACGCGCCTGGCGTCAAAGGGAGCGGGCGCGGCGATCGGCGCCGCCCAGCTGTCGTTGGGCGACCACTGGTAGATCGTCTGCTGGGCGTCTCGGCCGATCGCGCCTCCGCCGGTCGAGACCATGCTGTCGAGGGGCTCGAGGTGGATCACGCTCACCACGTGGTTGAAGCGACGAAGGAGCGGAGACCGAAGCGCGAAGGGGCCACAGTCGAGCGAGAGCGGCTGCGCGCCCGCCGCTTCGACGCACTGGCCTTCGAGGCGGAGCTCGATGCGCTCGGGGCCGCGCACGTCCATGGTGAGGGTGCCGCCACCGAAGGGGCGTTGGACCTCGAGCTTTCGCCCCGATGCGGGCTCGAACTCGAGGCGTGTCTGCGGGGGCAATGTGAAGTCGCCGTTGGGCGCCAGCTGACGCGCACCCCAGGTGAGGACTCCTCCGTCGAGCTGCGCTGGAGGGGCGTCTCCAACCATGCGGAAGCGGAGCTGCGTACGCGGCGCCCCCGTGTCAGTGACGGTGAACCAGTCCGTCGAGCGCGTCGGGGCGAAGAGCTCGACTGCTCGGATGCGCCCGCCACTTCCGACTGAGTTGTGAAAGCCCCCGTCGACGGGCACCCACTGCGCGAAAGCCGCCGTCGAGAACAGCACCACCACCGGGAAAAGACGCCGCATCGCCGCCTCCGATTCGCATTGATCCAGGAAGACGCACTCAACCTGAAGGTTGACCGGCTCCCCTGGGTCCCATATCAGCTGCTGCCTGGAGGGGCGATGGATGGTGCGACGAACGGGTGGCGGAGGAGTGTGGTGATCGTCGCGCCTCGTATCCCTCTCTCAGATTCTGCTGACACCGAGGAGAGGCGATGAGAGGCGTGCTGGTATCTGTGTGCTGGGTTGTTTTTCTGTCGGGCTGTGAAGGTGGTGCGGCGCCAGGAGCAGGTCGTCTCATTGCCTGGGGCCCGCCCGCGAAGGCGACCGGTTCTCTATTCCCCGTGGGCGTCGAATGCGGAAGCGTTGGGAGTCGGGGCTGCGAGACGGGAGTGTGCGCCCACGTGTCGGCGGATCCTGCTGGCGGCCGGTTCTGCTCTGCCTACTGCAGAACCCCGGAGCACTGCCCCAGGGACTGGACCTGCGCACAGTTTCTTCCTGCACAACCAGACAATGGCATCTGCGTGCCTCCACGTGGATGGCAAGGAAGTGCAACAGCAGTCGGCACTTCGCATCAACCTGTTGTGAAATCACCTGGGGTCGAGTGAGGGCGTGATGAAGAGAATCTCTATCGTTGCACTGATGTACTGTCTTGCGGCGCCAGCGTTCGCAGATCCGACCGGCGACGTCGCGCGTCCGCGGTTCTCCCGCATGCCTCCGAATCGATGCAAGTCGTCCCCGCATGTCGTTGGGGATCCGGCTGTGGTCTCCTCCAGTATTCCATTCAGTGTCAACTGGGAAGACGACGTTCGAGTCGAGACTCCGCGTGGTCCGTTCATCTTTTCCAGAATCTTCGTTGGAGATCGGAACGCCCTCGGCCAGGTTTCGCCCGACGCCGAACCCCAGGCCTGTCGCGAACCCATCGTTCAACCTCGTCCGGAGCTTCTCAAGTCGCCGTTCGGTACGAACAATGTGGGTCCAATCTGGCAAGGAATCTCGCTCTCCAACCTCTCCAGTGCGGTCGATACTCGATGTCCAACATTCACTCGAGTGCTGACTCCCAACGGAGACGTTCGCTTTTTTGGTCCAGTTCCGGCGCTTCAGGTCGGAAGCTCGGCGTGGGTCCCACGAGCGCCCGAGGCCTCTGCGGAGCAGAGTCGCCTCAAGGTTTCAAAGACTGGTCCCTTTGGTTTGCTGGTGTTCGAGTGGTACCCAGAAGATGGGCGACGACTGGTATTCGAGACGCGAGGCACGGGCGTTGGGCCCACCGGCCAATACCGACTCGTGCGCGAGTTCGGCGGTGACGGTCTCGAACGCTACTCTGTCGATTACGGGTACCCCGGCACGTTTGCCGCGCCGGGAATGACTGGTGACCAGCCGGTGCTCTCAGACGGCGGCTTCAAGCCATACTTCGAAGAGTCCTTCGGCTGCGAGAATGTGTGCCTCGGAGGCGCTCCCGCGAATCCGGAAGCCTGCGATCGAACGCGGAGGATGTGCGTCTCCCAATGTCCACCGAGCGCCAGCCATGTATGCCAAAATGCATACACTGGTCAGCGCTATTGCGCAGACTTGTCGAGCAACTGGACTGACTGTGGTGCGTGTGGCCGAACCTGCGCATCAAACGAGTACTGCCGGGCTGGTCAGTGTATTCCGACGTCAGGAAACATCGTTGCTCCTTGTGGCTCGAACTGTGAGTCTCTTCCTGGTGGGGGGGCTTGTGTACCTCGACCAGGCGAATGCGTGGGCTCCTGCTCGGAGGTTGGGCTCGCCGCGTGTTCGGCG
Source organism: Myxococcota bacterium (assembly GCA_049322495.1). Lineage (GTDB taxonomy): Bacteria > Myxococcota > Myxococcia > Myxococcales > Myxococcaceae > Archangium_A. The sequence goes on from JBMORD010000030.1 coordinate 18,444, forward strand.
CCATCGGGCTCGACGTATTGTGCGGACCTGCAGACTGATCGTACCAACTGCGGTAGCTGTGGGCATGTCTGTGCACGGGAGTCCTACTGTGTTGCAGGAGTTTGTCGTCCCCAGCCGGGTGCTTGTCTCGCAACGCTCGAGCCCATGATGGTTCGCTTTCCGGGGACGGACACGGTCCTGCGATTGTTCTACAAGAATGAGCGGTTCTGGCAGTACCGCAACAACCCATACTTCAGCGATGTTGAGCTAATGAACTCAGACTGCGCGCTCGATCGGATTGATATTGAGTCCCGAGATCGCAATGCAGAAACACTGGTTACGTACAAGTATACAGGACAACACAGAGAGGGAACCCTGTTCGCATCAGCGGTACTCTCCCAGGTTGGCTTCGCTCCGGGCACCGGAACAAACGAGTGGGCGAAATTTCAAACGACGCCACCATCGAGAGGCTACAGTGACGTCTCCTCCGGCAGAGTCGTGGTCGTTCCCTTTGCGTATGAGTTTCCGAACGCAGTCGGGGCGCAGGAGATTGCTCAAACACACGAGTGGACCGAAGCGGGACTCGCCTGGGGGCAGTACTTTACGTGGGACTCCAGTGGTGGAACGACGAACCTCGTGGAGGTCAAGGCTGGTAGCGGCTGTTCAAATTGCTGTAGCTCCGCGACGTTTGGAAGAGTGGCCCAGACTGCCCCGTATGCACCGAACGTCCTCGGACGCTCGATACTCAGTTCCTTCTACTGGGCAGCTGATGGAGGACTGGGGTGGGGACTGAACGGACCATTGCCAGCATCGACGGTCGAGGCCTGCCTTGACGGCACGCCAAACGCTCCCGACTACATCTGCGCTTCGGGTTCGACTCAGTTTGTCTATGGGCAGGTGCAGACCGATACCGACGCGGCTGAACTGAATCAGTGTGGTCAGCCGAGTCAGCCAGTGGCCCTCCTGGCCGAGCGAGGAAAGAACGGCGCCTTCTCTCAGTACTCAATGCGCTTCCTGGCGTCTGTTGCGGGTGGCAGCTTTGAGCAGCAGCGGGTTGTTTCTGGAGCATCAAATGTCTCCTCGTCGGATGGACTTGAGGAGACATCGACCACGTACGACTACACCGACAGCGACCAGCAGGTCGTTTCTCGAATCGACGTTCCCTCGGCTCTCGTGTACGGTTCGGAGGCCTCGACTCGAGTGGTTCGCGGAGCAAGCGGCGTGGAGCGGGCGGTCATTCGCGGCGGGCGAACAATGGTTGATGGTCAGGTCGAGGAGCGCGAGCAGGGAGTCGTCATGCTTCGCAAGGAAGACGGACGGCGGCCGTGCTCGAATCTTGAAGAGCCGAGCGAGAGCATTCATACCGTCCTCGGGCCATGCTCTGTCGCCGGGGATGAGTGTCAGTCGTTCTCCGTTCGCGTCGCTGGCGCGGTGGTCAACCAGGCCGTTCCCATTACCGAGTTCTATTACTATGGCGATGGCGAAGTTCCTCTCGCGCTCCAGCCTCATCTTGGCTCGAAGACAAGCTTCAACTCCGGACGGCTCTTTGCTGTTCGACACTTCCCGAACGGGTGCAGTTCGTCACCCATTGACACGATCTTCGCGAACTACTCACCGACGGGCGTGCCGCAGCTCGTTCGTTCAGCCGATGGAAGAACAGTGGAGTCGGAGGTGCGGGGAGGCTTGCTCATGGGGCTTCGCTTGAGCTCCGGTGCGAAGCTCGAGTTCGAGTGGGACCGCGGGCGTCTGATGCGAACCACGCGCCCAGAGGGCGACAGCACTGTCATCTGTACTCAACCCAGCGACATGGCAGAGTTTGATCCAAAGTGCCACCGAGATGGGCCTCTGCCTCCCTGGGTGATCACCGGCACGGCTGCTGGCAAGGCTCGCGGGTATCTCTTTGACAAGCCGAGCTGGGTCGCTGACGTCGGGCGGCCACCCATTCTGAGAACGGTTCGATTTCAGCGCCTTGAGTATGTGGGCGGCTCGCTGAGCGCGCAGGCTCTTCTTGGCCGGTGGGTCTACTCATCGACGAGCCACCAGGAAACAGACGGCGCATCATGTGCATTTGAGCCCTGCTTCTCTCGAACGGACTATGAGCTCGACGCCGACCTCCGAATTTCCGCGAGTCGCGTGGGCACCAAGGGCGCCGACACCGACTGGACGTCGACCCTCCGACGAGACTCGATGTCGAACGTGATCGCCGCCGGTGCGGGCGTCAATCTTCCAAGCACGATACTGGGAGGAGGCAAGCCCAAAGCGTTCTGCCTTGGCAATGAGGCGAATTGCGTGTGGTATGGGCGAGACAGGCTCGATCGACTGACGTCAGCCTATTGGCCAAGAGACGGAGTCTCGTCATGTATTGCGTATGACCGTCGAGGAAACGTCAGCGTTGTCGCTCAGGGCTGTCTCGGAGATCCCCAGGTCGTCTGTGCGAGTGGCTTCGACTGGACCATTGTCGATGGGGAGTCTGTTGTCGGGGGGCCGTCGTGCGGTCACCGCCAGGAGTACATCTGGGATGACTTCGATCGAGTAGTTGCTGTCAGAGACGCCGAAACCGGCGCGGTCACGCGGTACTCCTACTTCCCCAACGGCGACCTGCTCAGCGAACAGAGTCAGGAGCAGCGATCGCAGGGCGAAGCAAGTCTGGTGCTTCGCGACGCGCTGGGACGGATGACTGGCATGACCCTCGCTCGAAGCGGAGGCCAGACTCAGATGCTCTCGCGCGTGTGGGATTCTGCGCCGGCCGTCCCGCAGGGCTGCGAACCCTCGTTTGTTGCGCCGGTTCTATCCAGTCTCATGGGACACGTCGCATACACAGAGGATCCCGTGTGGAACACCTGGTATGCATACGACCTCGACGGGAGGCTGCGCGGCGAACACCGGATTGCCGCAGGCCAGGAATCGCAGTGCGCGACGAAACCCGAAGCCGTCTCGAACACGACCGAGTATCAATACACTCCAAATGGGAATCTCCAGTCCATCCGACATCCCTTTGGCCGAGTCGTCCAGTATCACTATCCGATGTCAGGAGACTACGACAACAATCTCCCCGAGCGCGTGAGTGTCGAACTGTTTGGTAATGGTCGATCTATGTTTGCGACTGTGGCGGATGGAATCAGATGGACTCCCGATCGGAGGCTCGCGAGTTTCGTCTCTGTCAACTACGCAGGACTCGGCGAGGGCGACACCACTCCGATTGAGACCTACAGAACTCTCACGACGCTCGACTACGGAATCGAAAGCACGGTGCGGCCGAAGTCCTGCGGCCAGGACCTCTCGTTTGCGTCTCGCGATTTCACTGGGCGCCTGCGGCGCATTCGAGTCGAGGAGATCAAGCCAAGTGGACTGACAGGCGCAGTTCTCTACGAGCGCTACTACACGTGGGCGGCCGACCAGATTGTCGCCATTGACCTGTGCTACGAAGGGCAAAGCCAGCCGCTTCCCGAGTTCGCTGCTCCACTGGAGGAACGAGCGTGGCCTTTTGACCAGCAGAATCGTCTGCTCGTTAATCAAATTCAGGACTACAGCAGTCTTCCGAACTCGCGCTCACGGACCTACTCCTATGACTCACTTGGGAATCGGTGGGCCGAATTTCTCGATTCTACGACTGGGGTCGGTTGGAACTACACGTACGGGTCATCGTCAATGCTGACGAGCGTCGGTCCAACTGGGGTAACTGCGCCGGCCGGCGACTTCCGCGGATACAGAGACTTCGAATACGACGATGATGGGCGTCAAGTGAGGTCCCTCGGTGCGTGGACCACCGCTGGACACCGCAACAGCAGCATTTCGTTTGCGTTTCCGTCCGGTGCGAAGATCTCTGGTGGCTCGAGATCGGTGGTGCGCGGAGTTGAGGTGTCCGGCACCGGAAGCCCGCTCTTCATGCCGCTCGCCTACAACTACTACTATGACGGCGACAACAAGCGCACACGCAAAGAGTATCCGAATGGAGCGACTGAGGACTTCTTCTATGATCAGTCCAAGCGCCTGATCGTCGAGCGAAGCTTCGTCGGGCTCCACGAGGACGACGGGGTCGTTCTCGACGAGTACGTCTATCTTGGAGGCGTGCCGATCTTCACGGTGCGCTCACTCGTCGACAGCGGACACCGCAAGCCGGACTTCTCTGGCGGGTGTGCGCGAAGAAACCTGGATGGCTACTGTGGCTTGACGCAGATCGTGTCGGACGAATTGGGGCGCCCGCTCATGGCGCTCGATCAGGGGATGCGTGTGGTGGGCGTCGGCGAATACGATGCCTTCGGCTACCGCAACCGCGTTCGCGTTCCGGGGCAGGAGACGAATCATCCGGCTGACCCCGTCGAGGTTGAGCTTGCATCCAAGCTTGGGCGAGCACAGGCAGGGGTGCTCGATTCGGCGTTGCGAGCGCGCGTCAGCTTCTTCGATGCGCCCATCAAGTTCGGTCCTGCGCCTCGAGTCGAGTTGCGCGAGTATGGCAGCGGCACGGTCCTGTCCTCAGCCTCCGGTGCGCTTCCGATGATGGTTACTCCGTTCCATCGAGGCGCCGCGTTCTCAGTCGTCTATGTGCCTGATGGTGCGCAGGGTGACGGGGCGGTGCTCGACGGCTTCGACTACGATCGGTTGAGTTCAGGTGCGACCATCCAGTACTTCCCTCCCCTTCGATTCCCCGGGCAGTACTACGATGAAGAGAGCGATCTTCATGAGAACTGGAACCGATACTTCGATCCCGCCACGGGTCGCTACCTCTCTCCTGAGCCCCTTCTCCAGTCGCCGACATACGTACGACGCATGGCCCAACGTGGGATGAGCGTCCCAACCTACGCGTACGCAGCGAATAACCCCTTGAGGTACGTCGATTCGACCGGCCTTGCACCAGGCGACTGGTTTTCTACACCGGAAGCTGCGGCTCGGGACGCGTTCGCTTGGATCGACCAGTACCAGTTTGTCCTCTCCTCGATGGGCGAGGTCGGGACGAACATCTATCCGATTCCGAGCGGCCTCGGACCGCTTGAGCCGGATCGGCAGGGATACACCTACGACCCTCCAGTCCCACTCGGCAGCCGCTCAGGCGGCTACTTGCCGGCGTCGGCCAACGCGTGCGCCGATGCGCACAATCACCCAAGCGGCGGGTTCCCGTCAGCAAGTGACCTTCGAGGCTTTCTCGGGCGTGCCCAGCGCAACGGCCTGCCCTACATTGGGTTCGTGTCGAACAACCGCTGGGGGTTCTTTAACGCTCCGGTTGCTCGTGTACCCCTTGTTCCTGCGGATCAGATTCCGACGGACCGTCTTCGCGAGTACTTCTCGCCGCAGGTCGATGGTCAGCCAATCGGAGGAGGGCTCCAATGGTGGTGAGACCAATTCTGATTGTTGCCCTCTTTTCGTGGACAGTTTACGCAGGCACACCTCACGTTCCGCCGCGTGACTACTCGAAACAGGCAACAGTGATCCTTGGCGACGAAGCCATGGTGCTCAGCAAGGCGGCCGACGCAGCTCTCAAACACCTTCGGAAGCGAGCACCAAAGGCGACACTTGCGGCCTACTACGCGACAATCGAGCGCCGTGCGCCATCGACTTGGGTTGTTACGTGGATGCTCAACGACATCGACGCGAGAGGCGGAGGTGTGGAAGTGACGTTGGACGCCATGGGCGAGCGAGTTGTGAGCGTGCAAGACCTTGAGTAAAAACCGCCTCGATCGCTTCCGCTCCCGAGTCTTCGACCTTGGTTAGACCGTGCGCGCGGCCGCGAGGTCGCGATCCAGCTCCGCCTTGCGCGCGGCCTTCTGCTCGGGTGACGCGAAGGTCGTCGCCTCGAACTCGCGCGACGCCTCGCTCATCACGCGCTCGAGCCCGGCCTTGCTGATCAGCCCGCGCTTGAACGCCTCGGTGGCCGCGCCGACGTAGGTGTCGAAGATGAACACGCCCTTGCGCGCGAAGTCGGCCTTCGCCGCCGCGTCGAGGTGCGTGACGTTGTGAATGAAGACGCTCCGCATGTCGCCGCCCTGCGTCGCCGCCGCCTTCGCGCCGAAGATGGCGTCGCCCTGGCCGCTGTCTCCGATGAAGACCGAGCCGTACTCCGGGTAGAGCTGGCGGACCTGCGCCCAGTTGTCGAACTTCTTCTCGGCGATGCTCTCGTTGCCGATGAGGTGCGCGAAGTCGCCCGACAGCACCGTGGCCTGCGTCACGCCGTGGTCGAACATCATCTGCCGCGTGAAGTGCTCCGAGACGCCGGCGCGGTCATACGGGCGCGCCGAGAGGAACATCAGGTCGCCGAGCCGGTCGGGCGTCGTCGCGCTGCCCTTGTCGAGCTCCGCGTAGAAGGCGCGCACGCCGGGGTACACCGTCTTCTTCGGAAAGCGGTCGTCCTTCCAGTTCACGTAGAACGTGTCGTCGATGTCGCTGAGCACCTTCACGCGCGCGCCCTTCGCCGGCGCCTCCCGCGCGAAGTGCTGGAGCAGCTGGCTGCGCAGCTCCTTCGAGTCGACGTCGTGGAACACCAGCTGCTGCAGGTCGCGGTGGTCGCTCGCGCCGTCGATGAGGTTCTTGAGCTGCGTGAGGCCCTCGCCCTTCGTCGCGAGGAAGAGGTTGGTGATGGCCTTCTCCTCGAGCGAGCCGGTGCTCCCCGCCTGCAGCGCCTGCACCACCTTCGCGCGGTTCTCGATGGTGAGGTCGCCCACGCGCTCCTTCGTGAGCAGGCCGACGAAGGCGGTGCGGTTGTCCGGGCCGATGAGCCGGTCGTCCATCGCCTCGAAGAGCTCGTGCACTTCCTCGCGGCTCATCGCCGAGAAGAGCTGGTTGAGCTCGCCGGCCGTCGTGCCGCGGAGCAGCGTCAGCGCGCGCGCCTCTTCCTTGCGGTCCATGTGGCCGCGCATCAGGCCTCGCAGCTCGGACAGCTTCGCCTGAACGTGCGTCGCTGTCGTCGCGGTGAAGCTCGCCGCAGGTGCCGCAGGCGTGGGCGCGATCGGCGCACTCGGAGCGGTCGGCGGGGTGACGGGATTCGGGCGCAGCGCAGGCGTGACGTCGGTCGAGCGGCGAACGGGCATGCGCGCATGGTGCGCGGTGCGTCTTCATCGCACAAGGGCGACGACTCGTTTCTCAGCGCGCGAGAGCCAGTGTCAGGCGGGCTCACCTTTCTGCGGGCGTAACCCCGCGGACTCACGAACGCTTTCGATACTTTGCACGTGAAATGGCGCGGCGCGGTCAATCACTTCCTGTGCTCAAGATTGCCGCTGCGCAGCAGCCGGAATTCTCCGCGGTCCAGAACACTGATCAGCTCGCCACCCTCTACCGGACCTTCGGGCCCCTCATCTACTCGCGCTGCCGTCGCGCGCTGCGGGAAGAGTCGTCGGTCGCAGAGACCACCGCCGAGGTCTTCGCGCGCGTGGTCGACGTGCTCGCATCGGCCGAGCCGCGCGTCGCGGTGGAGCTCATCGCGCGCACCTGCGAGCGCGTGTGCGCGGAGGTGCTGGCGCGCTCGTCGTCGTGACGGAGGAGACCAGCAGCTCCAGTGAGCCGGTTTCGGGCCGGCCTGCGCGTCTTCGGCACCATGACCCGCACCCGCGCCCTGACCTCCCCGCTGTTGCTGCTCCTCACCCTCACCGCCTGCGGAGCAACCGAAGGCCCGCCGCTCGACGCGACGACGAGCACCGAGGCCTTGCTCACGCACCCTGAAGTCGGCACCTGGTGCAGCGCCATCTGGCCGAACACCGGCTGGACCTTCGTCTGGGACTCGGCGCAGGACGCAACGGTCTGCGCAGGCGCCTCGGGAGTCGACGTGCGTCGAACGGGCAACTTCCTCACCAGCGGGTGGAACACCGTCGAGGTGCGCTGTGCGCCCAACTACTTCTGGCTCTACGTCGGCTGGGGCGCGCAGGCGCTGCAGTGGGCGTTCGACGCGGCGGCCCAGACGCAGACCGGAGGGCGCTGCGAGTTCTTCGTCACCATGGGAAGCACGCCGCGCACGGACCCCGACTCCCCGAGCGGGGCATGCACCGGGGCGACCTCGCAGAGCTTCGGCCAGCTCGTCGACGCGACCGGGGCGACCCACAAGCTGGTCGGCTGCGCGGGGCACGTGAAGTGGTCCGACCGTGCGACTCTCTGTGGCTGGGGATGGAAGCCCGCCAGCGCCGCGACCTGGGCGGCCCACACGCCGTCGATGGCCGTCGCGCACAACTACTGGACGGACGACAACCTGTACTACCGCGGCCCGGCGACGAGCTGCGCGGTGTCGGCCGTGTCCGTGTCTGGGTTCTCCGCGTGCAGCGCTGACGACCCGATGCGGGTGTGCACGCCGAGCGGCAGCGATCCCGAAGGAAACCAGTGCAACTGGACCGGCTGCCGCCTCGGGAGCTCGAGCAACGCGACCTTCGGTGGCTGCGTGAACAACGAGTTCGCCGGCACGCTGTGCGAGCGGGTCGCGGAGGCGCCTCCTCCTCCGGCGCCGTCGTACCCGCTCGACGTCCCCGCGCTCCATCAGTCGGTGCTCAGCCAGCTCGATGCGGGCGTCGGCGGGTACCAGCTGGTGACGCTCGACGCGAGCGGCGGAGTCGCGCTGCGCCACGTCGGCGGTCGCGCGTCGAGCTTCCCGACCCCGATGACGGCCACCCAGCGGATGTCGGGCGCGAGCATGGCCAAGGCCATCACCGGCACCGCCCTGCTCGCGGTGCTCGAGGATCTCCAGCGCCGCGGCTTTCGCGTCGACGCTGACTCGACGATTGCCGCGTACCTCCCGAGCACCTGGACGGTGCCGGCACGGAGCGGGGCGATCACCTTCCGCCAGCTCGCCGCGCACGGGGCAGGCTTCTCGCGTGAGCAATGCAACGCCGAGGACCTCCAGGGCGTGAGGGCGATGGTCGAAGCCGGCCCCGCTCTCGCGACGGGGACCATCGACTACCACGGCTGCAACTACGCGCTGCTGCGCGTGCTGATCGCCTACCTCGTCGAGGGTCCGACGGCGTGGCGGCCGTTCGAGGGCGACCCCACGACGCTCGGTCGCCTGACCGCAGAGTCCTACCGCAACTACGTGCGCGGCAAGGTGCTCACGCCCGCGGGGCTCCCGTTCCTCGAGGAGTTCTACGCCGACGCGACCACACCCACGCAGTACTTCCGGCCCGACGGCAGCATCTGCAGCGGCATCACCAACGAGCAGTCCGTCGAGCGGGGCGGGCCAGGCTTCTGGGTGTACACCGCGACCGAGTACGCGCGCTTTCAGCAGGCGCTGTGGAGCGGGAAGATCCTCGGGCCCGCGGCGCTGGCGGAGCTGCGGCTGCGCGCGAGCGTCCCGTACGAATTCGGCGTGATGAGATGGGTCGAGCCGTACGGCAGCTCGTACGAGCACGGCGGGGGTGGTGGCGGCGGCTGCGGGCCTTCCAGCATCTGGGTCACGCACCCCAATGGCTACACCACGGTGCTGATGAGCAACGCCGGCGACGTCGCGGTTGCCAGCCAGGCGCCGCTGCGCAACGCCTTCAACGCCGCCTTCCACCCCTGACGGGGCCGGCGCGAGCGCTACACTCCTCGCGATGAAGACCGCGCAGCTTTCGCGAGTGCTGAAGGCGCTTCAGTCGGACGACGAAGACGAGCGCTTCGCGGCCATGGACGAGCTCGAGGCGCTCGACTCGCCAGAGACGCTCGCCCGCCTGCCGCGGAGCACGCTCGACGCGCTGGTCGAGTTGATTGGCGACGAAGACCTCGATCGCTCGGTGGCCGTCATCGAGCTCGTCGGGCGCGCGCGCCTGGCGTCGGCGACCGAGGCGCTCCTCGCGCGCGTGGCGTCCGAGCGCGCCAACAACCCGCGCTGCTTCCTGCAGCGACCCTTCTCGGCCTCCCTCGAGGCGCTCGCGCGCTGCGCGCCCGACGACCCCCGCGTGCTCGAGCTGATGGTCGGCAACCTCTCGAGCATCCGCGAGGTGCAGTTCAGGCAGAGCTCCATTCGCGCGTTGATGGTGATGGGCCGCAGCAACTCCGCGGCGCACGCCGCGCTCCGCACCCTGAGCGAGCGCGGTGACGAGTGGGAGCGGGTGCAGGCGCACTGGGCGTTGTTCGGCCTCGACGGCGACGCCGCGGCGCACGTCGCGCCAGTGGTGGCCGCCCTGGCGTCGAAGGCCTCCGGCGAGGCCGTGCGCGGCGCCGCGCTGCTGGCGTTGTGCGACCTCGGCGCTGCGGCCCTGCCGGCGCTCGACGCCGCGGCGAAGGCGAAGGGCCCCGCGGCGCGCACCGCGAAGGACGCGGCGGCGATGATTCGCTCGGGGAGGACGCTCGACCCGTCGCTCTCCGTGCGGCGGGAGTGACGCGCACGCTCCAACGCTTCGAGGGAGCCCCGCGCCGGCGGAGCTCGACGGGCGGCTCTCGCTTGCGGTGACTCCGGCAGCTGCTGCGCCTCGGCAGCATCGGCATCGGCGCGATGGTCCGGCGCTTCGAGCGGCGGAGCTCGACGGGCTGCTCTCGCTTGCGGTGACTCCCGCAGCTGCTGCGCCTCGGCAGCATCGGCATCGGCGCGATGGTCCGGCGCTTCGAGCGGCGGAGCTCGACGGGCTGCTCTCGCTTGCGGTGACTCCCGCAGCTGCT
>JBMORD010000031.1:0-28911 GCA_049322495.1 Myxococcota bacterium
TGGGGAGCACCTTCGAGTCGTACCGGCTGGTGAAGGAGCTGGGCGCGGGAGGGATGGGGACGGTCTTCCTCGCGGAGCGCGCGGACGGACAGTTCCAGCACCGGGTGGCCATCAAGGTGCTGCGGGGGCTGCCGTCGCAGGACGCGAAGCGGCGCTTCCGGCAGGAGAGACAGATTCTCGCGGAGCTGGAGCACCCGGGCATCGCGAGGCTCGTCGACGGCGGCGAGACGGCGGAGGGCCTGCCGTGGCTGGCGATGGAATTCGTCGAGGGCGAGACGCTGTACGCCTTCGTCGCGAAGCACGGGCTGGACGTGTCGGCGCGGGTGCAGCTGGTGCAGCGCGTGGCGGAAGCGGTGGCGCACGCGCACCAGCGGCTCGTCATCCACCGAGACTTGAAGCCGTCCAACGTCCTCGTCACGGCGGACGGCACACCGAAGCTGCTCGACTTCGGCGTGGCGCGGTTGATGGACGAGGCGGATGAGACGAGCACGCGCGTCTTCACGCCGGGCTACGCGCCGCCGGAGCAGTTGTCGGGAGGCCGCGTCACGACGCGCTCCGACGTGTACGCGCTGGGCGTCATGCTCTCGGAGCTGCTGACGGGCGTGGCGCACGACGCGGACCTGCGGGGCATCGCGCTGAAGGCGCGGGCGGAGGAGCCGGAGGGGCGCTACGTGACGGTGGACGCCTTCCTCGACGACTTGTCGCGGTGGCGCGAGGGCCTGCCGGTGCGGGCGCTGCCCAACACGACGGCGTACCGGCTGCGGCGCTTCGTGGGCCGGCATCGCACGGCGCTGCTGCTGGGAGTCGTGGCGCTCGTGGCGGTGGTGGCCTTCGTGGTGAGGCTGCAGCTGGAGACGCAGCGAGCGCAGCGCGCGGAGGCGGACGCCGTCGAGGCGAAGACGAGGGCAGAGCAGCAGACGAAGCGCTCGCAGCGGCTGCTGGACTTCCTGACGCAGACCTTCGACGCAGCGGCGCCGGACAACGCGAAGGGCAAGCCGATGTCTGCGGTGGAGCTCATCGCGGACGCGGAGGCCCGCCTCGACGCGACGGCGCCGACGGAAGAGCTGGCTGACGTCGAGATGATGCTGGCGGACCTCTCGTCACGCCTCGGCGAGACGGAACGTTCGCTGAAGCTGTCGGAGCGCGCGCTCAGTCACCTGCCGCCCATCACCGACCGTGCGTCCGCGCTGCGGAACGTCGAGCTGTGGAGAGTGCGGAGCATGGTCCTCAATCAGTCGGCCGACTATGAACAGTCGCTCGCAGCGGCGAAGACCGCAGCAACTCTCGCGAAGCAGCATGTGCCAGATGATGCCGCGGCGCTGGCGGCCACGACGCTCAGGGTCGGGAATGCGCTGGCCGCGCTCGGAGACCCGACGGCGCGAGAGGTGCTCGAGCCCTTCCTCCGCGAGCAGCCTCTGCCGGGCGCAGATCCGCTGGCGCCCATCGATGCGAGTCGCGCGCTGTGTGAGCTTGCGCTCGATCAAGAGGATGGAGAGCGCGCGCTCGAGGAGTCCAAACGCTTGCAGCGCCTCCTCGAGGGCCTCAGCCCGACGCACCCTCTTCGTGTCTGGGGGCCTCAACACGAAGCCAGAGCACTTCAGCTCCTCGGTCGGCCGGCTGAGGCGTTGCCAGTCATGCGCGAAGCACTGGCGCGACAGCAGCTCATCTACGGTGATCAAGGGGCGGCTGCTGCGAGCATCCACAACGACCTCTCGGTCATCCTGAACGACCTCGGCCGCCTTCGCGAAGCGACCGAGGAGCTCCTGCGCGCCCACGAACTGGGGCTTGCCGTTGGTGCGACCGGAACGGCTCTCTTCATCGACGACATCAACCTCGCCGTATTCCTCGAGTCCGCCGGTGACTACCCACGCGCCGAGGCGACGGCACGGGCGGCGTTCGCGGCGACCAAAGACATCCCCGACCAGTTCCGTGTTCAGGCGGAATCGAACCTGGCGAGACTCGTTGCGCAGCAGGGCCGCTTTGACGAGGCGCGCGCGCAATATGAGCGACTCATTACCGCTGCGAAGACGGAGACCGCGTCGGGGCCCTTCGTCGGCTCCAACACCATACGGCTGGCGGAGCTCGAGCTGTGGGCAGGTCGTCCGGCCGAGGCGCGGCGGGTGCTGGCACGCGAGCCGAAGCTCGTCGAGCTGGTTCCGGAGCGTGCGCTCTTCTACCTGCGGCGACTGGAGGCTCGACTCGACGCCGCCGAAGGGAAGCTCGACCAGGCGGTGCCCGGGCTGCGCGCGCTCGAGGCCGAAGCGACGAAGACCTTCGGCGACGGCTCGTTCGACCAGGCGATGCTCCGCGTCGACCTCGCCGATGCGCTCGCGAAGCAGGGGGACGCGCGCGGTGCGCGCACGAAGCTCGACCAGGCGCTCCCCGTGCTCCGTGAGGCGGTGTTGCCGACCGAGCGGATCCGCGCGCGGGCGGAGGCCCTCGACAAGGTCGTCGCCCGCTGAGTCAGGTGGTACGCAGTGGGGCATGGGTGAAGTCACGCAGCTGCTGGAGCAGGCCCGTCAGGGTGACAGCGCAGCCAGTGAACGGCTCTTCACGGCAGTCTACGGGGAGCTCAAGGCGCTGGCCGGGCGCGCGCGTCGAGCGAGCGGCCCGCTCGACACCACCGGCCTCGTGCACGAGTGCTACCTGCGGCTCGGGGGCGCGCCCGACGCGAAGAACCGGGGGCACTTCTTCGCGCTCGCCGCGCGCGCGATGCGGCAGATCCTCTGCGACCAGGCGCGCCGCCAGCTCGCCGCCCGCCGCGGCGGGGGCGACGTGCCCAGCGACGAGGTCGACGTGGCCCCTTCGCCCGCGCCCGAGGTGGCGGAGCTCGTCGAGCTCGATGGCCTCTTCACGCGGCTCGCCAACGAGGTCGATGCGCGCGCCGCGCAGGTGATGGAGTGCCGCGTGTTCGGCGGCTTCACCGTCGCCGAGACCGCCGAGGCGCTCGAGGTGTCAGAGCGCACGGTGCACCTCGACTTCGACCGCGCCCGCGCGTGGCTGTCGCAGCAGCTCGCACGGTGATCAGCCGAACAGCCCCGCGCTCAGCTCGATGAACCGCGCGAAGCCCGCGCCCCACGCCCCTTCGTCGAGCACCTCGGTGACGAAGCGGCGGTCCTTCTGCTCGTAGTCGGGGCACACGAACGGCGCCTCGTGCACGCCGAGGTCGAGCTCCTCGACTCGCACCCCGGTGTCGCGGTGCTTGCCCTTCATGGTGTTGAACACCAGCGACGAGGGGATGACGTCGTCGTTGGTGTTGGCGATGGCCAGCAGGCGCGGCGCGAGCTGCTGGAGGCGCGCCTCGAAGCGCGGGCGCTCCTTCTCTTCGCCGAAGAGCGCGCGGAACCAGCGGCCCTCGTCGTGCTCCGCCAGCCAGTGCGCCAGCCGCGCGTTCGCCAGCCGCGGCGTGAAGCGCACGTAGAGCTTCATCAGCGCCACCTCGCACGCGAGATCCATGATCAGCCGCGTCGAGAGGTGCGTCGCGCGCATCGCCGCGCCCGACTCGAAGAGCACCGCGCGGCTCGCCTCGAACAGCCCACCCTCGTCGCCCAGCAGCAGCCCCAGCGCGAGGTAGCCGCCGGCCGAGTAGCCGAGGAAGTCGATCTGCGCGTGCGGGTCGACGTGCGGGTGCTGGCCCTCACGCACCGCGCGCACGAAGTCGACCACGTCGCCGTAGCTCTGCACGCCGCCCCAGAAGAAGCGCTCCGGGCGCAGCTCGAGCCGCTCGCTCAAGATGCAGTTGTACGAGTGCGTGTTCTCGTTGTTCGGCACCGCGCGCCGGCGCTCGAGGTGGCTCTCGAGCGTACGCCCCCACGACGGGTGCACCCGGTTGACGTGGAACGACAGCGGGAACAGCGCCACCGCCGCGCCCGTCGTCTTCCACAGCTGCCACGCCCACGGCAGGTACTTCGCGTAGCTCCGCTCGTTGAGCCCGTTGAGCACCATCACCAGCCGCTTCGCCCGCTGCCCCCCGCCCTTCTCGTGGGCCTTGAGCAGCGGGTAGTGAAAGTGGAGGTTCTCCTGCACCTCGCAGTCGGTCGCCGCGCCGTCCGACGCCGGCTCGCCCGGGAAGTGCAGCCCGTGCTCCGCGCAGGCGTACGCGTCGTGGCCCAGCAGGTAGCGCGCCTGCCGCGAGTGGAACGGCACGCCCACCAGCTCCGCGCCGTCACCCTCGAACAGCACGCCCGGCCCCTCACCGCGCCGCAGCGCCTGGGCCAGCTTCGAGTAGTTCGGGTGGTGCAACGTCATGTCGGCTCCCGTTGGTTACCGGCGGGTAACCTACCAGCCGGTAATAACGGGAATCACCGCGGTGAGGAAGGGTGCTACTTCGGCGTCTCGGGCTCGGTGACGCCCACCAGGCGCGCGGGGTTGACGTAGAGCTTCTCGAAGTAGTGCGCGAGCGGGTCGGCCCACACCTTCACGTTGGCGCCCTCGACGAGCATGAAGCCCTTCGCGCGGTCGACGTAGTCGGACAGGCGCATGTTCGCCGCCAGCTCGAGCTTGCCGTCGACCGAGCCGTCGGGGAGCAGCAGCGTGGTGCTCACCACCTTGTGCTCCACCTGGTGCGCCGCGGCGACGGTGTCGTCGGGCGCCACCACCAGCGACGTCTCACGCTTGCTCAGGGCGAGGAAGGGCATGGTGCCCACCTTCGTCATCACCACGTCGGTGAGCGGGTACCAGTCATGGTTGGCGAGGTAGTCGCCGAGGCCGGACACCTTGCCGAGGTGAAAGCTGCCTTCGAGCCAGCCCGCGCCGGTGAGCACACGCGCGCGGAGCGTCTGCAGGGGAGGGTGCACCATGGGCGCGAGTCTGGCACAGCCGTGCGAAGCTCGTGGCGTCGTGATGCGGCCGCTCTTCGTCTTCAGCGATGGCTCGGGTGAGGAGCGCGTGGGCCGCCCCGGCGGCTGGGCCTTCGTGGTGGTGCGCGACGACGAGGAGCTCGCGCGCGGCGACGGGCGCGCCGAGAAGACGACCTGCCTCCTCATGGAGCTCGAGGCTGCGCGCGCCGGGCTGGCGGAGGTGGTGCGGCGCGGGTGGCACGAGGCGCACGCGGTGGTGCTGGTGAGCGACTCGAGCATCGTGCTCGACGTCGCCGCGGGGCGCTTCAGGCCGAAGCCGGTCGCGCTGCACGCGGCCACCGACGCGCTCCATCGGCTCGCGATGCACGCTCGCGCCAGCACGCGCTGGGTGCGCGCGCACGCCGGGCATCGGTGGAACGAGGTGGTCGACGTGCGCGCGCGTCAGGCGCGCGAGGCCGGGCGCTGATCAGCTCACTCCGGCTTGCGCTGGTAGCCCTCGGGGAGCGGCGCGCCGGGGAGCAGCATCACCGGAGGAGGAGGCGGCGGCTCCTTCGCTGCCGGCGGCGCGGCGGGCGCACCGGCGTCGACGGTCTTCACCACCGTCGTCACGTGCGTGCGGCCCCAGAGCCCCTGCGGGCCGAAGAGGAAGAAGGTCTCGGCCGACGGGGCGCCGAAGCGCTTCTGGCAGCTCGCGTCGTCGAGCACGCGGTGGGCCGTCGCCGCGCCACCGTCGGGCAGGGCCATCGCCGGCGCGCCGCGCACGCACGTGCCGAACAGCGAGAGGAAGGTCTTCTCGTCCATACCCGCCCACGGCTCGCTGGGCGGGCCCGCGTCAGGGCGCGCGTCTTCGGGCGGAGGAGGCGCGGGCGCAGGCTCGGCCGGGAAGCTCGGGCCCGTCGGCGGAGGGGGCCTGGCCGCGACCTCCTTCGCCGCGGCCTCGCGCTCGGCCTTCACCCGGCGCTGCTCGCCGCGGATCTTCTCGACCAGCGCCGTCGCGCGGTCCTTCTCGAGCGCGCTGTCGGGCACCGCGCTCAGGCCGGTGGCGATGCGCTCCATCTCGTCGGAGGCCCAGGCGTCATCACCGTCGCGATCGACGAGCATCGTCGCCGCGGCCTCGAGCTTGAAGAACTCGTCGGAGCTCTTCTTGCGACAGGCAGACACGGCGAGCAGGCAACACAGGGCGAGGAGGAGGCGCGACATGAGCGCTCACTGTCACTCCGCCGGAGCCCCGTCGCAAGTCCGCGGTCAGCCGGGCTGCACGAGGCGGCCGCTGCGGTAGTCGTCGATGGCCTGGCGGAGTTCGTCGTCGGTGTTCATCACGAACGGCCCCCAGCGCGCCACCGGCTCGCCGAGCGGCCGGCCGGCGAACACCAGCGCGTGCCCGTGGCCCTCGAGGTGGAGCACCTCGCCCCGGGTGAGCGTCGCCAGGCTGCCCTGCGCGACCTCGGTGCGCTGCGGCCCCACGTGCACCGCGCCGTCGGCCACGTAGAGGAACGCGTTGTGGCCGGCCTGCAGCGGCAGCGACACGCGCCCGCCCTCGAGCGAGAGGTCGACGAAGAGCGGCTCGACGTCGATGTGGGTGACGGGCCCGGGCTGCCCCTCGGCCGTGCCGGCGATGACGCGGAGCGAGGCCTGCTCGAGCGCCACGCGCGGAACCGAGGCCGGCGGCACGTCCTGGTAGCGCGGGGCGGTGAACTTCTTCGCCGCCGGGAGGTTCACCCAGAGCTGGAAGCCCCACATGAGGCCGCGTTCCTGCTTCGGCATCTCGGAGTGCACGATGCCGCGGCCGGCCGTCATCCACTGCGCGGCGCCGGGCCCGAGGCGGCCGTGGTTGCCCACCGAGTCGCGGTGCTCCATCGCGCCCTCGAGCATCCACGTCACCGTCTCGAAGCCGCGGTGCGGGTGGTCGGGGAAGCCGGCGAGGTAGTCGTTCGGGTCGTCGCTGCGGAACTCGTCGAGCATCAGGAAGGGGTCGAACATCCCCAGGCCGCGGTGGCCCAGCGCCCGCCGGAGCGCCACGCCCGCGCCGTCACGCGTCGGCTGCGAAGCGAAGACGCCCGCCACGCCGCGCTCCGCGAGCGTGGAGCTCTTCCGGGTGCAGGCGAAGGCGAGCGCGGTCGAAGAGAGGAGCAGGTGTCGACGGGTCAGCATCAGGCCGCCAGCGTAACCACCGCGGGGCGCGCGCGCAGCGCGGGGCAACCCGGGGGCGCGCACCGCCCCTGCGTTGCCACGCGCCGCTCAGCGCAGCGAGGGCGGGCCCCAGGTGCCTTCGCGTTCCAGCACCAGGCCGGGCAGCGGGCCGCCGACGAGCAGGGCGGCGAGCGTGTCGAGGTCGGCGCCGTCCCGCCCGAGGGTGATGGTCGCCCGCCCGCCGGTGATGGGCTGCAGCACGAGCGGCGCGACGCGCACCGTGCCCTCGAAGCGGATGAGCAGGCGCGTGTGCTGGGCGCGGGTGGTGAGCTCGCTGAACGCCGCGGCCGAGGCGCGGTCGAACTCGAGCAGCACCGCCCCGTCCTTCGGCTCGGCGTCGACGATGTGGGGCGCGACGCAGTCGGCCTCGCGCGCGGCGAAGACGGTCTGCCCGTCCTCGCTCCAGGCGAGCGACACGCCGGCGTCGCCGACGGCGCCCTCGAGCGTCGCCCGCGACGGCCCCGCCAGCGCGCAGGTGCGCTCGCCGCGCTCGACGCGCACCTCCGCCGGCCACGCGCGCGCGCACCACGTCGTCGCGGCGGGCTCGTCTTCGGGGCAGAGCTCCAGCGTCGCGCGGCGCGCCAGCACCTGCTTCACCCGGCCCACGTCGACCCCCTCCGGGAGCCGCACGGTGAGCGTCGTCTCGTCTTCCTGGAGCCGCGCGCGCAGCTTCAGCCGCGCCAGCCGGCGATCGACCACCGCGCGCACGTCACGGCTGTCGGCGGGCTTGCGGTAGACGAGCTGGAGCCCGCGCTCCGGCGGCCGCTGCTCGGGACAGCCGGTGAGGAGCACGGCGAGCGCGGCGACGGTGAGGCGCATGCGGCGACTGTAGCCGCGGACGTTCGTCAGGAGGGAAGCGCCGACCGGGCCGCGCTACGCTGCGCGCGTGGCCGCCGAACCCCGGGTCGTGTTCCGTCACACCGTCGAGGCCTTCCTCTCGCGCGTCTTCATTCGGCGCGGGCTGCTCCAGGGCGCGGTGAAGGCGCAGCTGCTCGCGCTCGGCGTCGACCCCGCGCACCCGCGCGACACGCCGGTGCCGCGTTGGCGCCAGGTGGTGAAGCTCGCCGCCGACACCATCGCGCCGGGCCAGCCGGAGGCCGACGCGATGCGCGAGGTGGGCCGCGAGATGATCCGCGGGTTCGAGGCGTCGCTCGTCGGGCGCTCGCTCTTCATCGTGCAGCGCATCATCGGCATGAAGCGCATGCTCGAGACCCTCGCGCACAACTACCGCAACGCCGACAACGCGACCGAGGTCGTGGTGCGCGAGCTCGGCCCGCGCGACATGGAGCTCCGCTTCAAGGTCGCCGAGGGCATCCCCTGGCCGACGTACACCGAGGGCATCATCCTCGAGGCGGCGCGGGCCATCGGCATCAGGGACGAGGTGCGGGTGGGCTTCCGCGTCGAGTCGCCGAGCGAGGTCACGTACCGCGTGACCTGGTGACGCCCTCGTCGAGGTAGTTGAGCACCAGGCGCGTGATGTGGTCGGCGAGCAGGCCGGTCTCGAGCCACGACGGCCGCTCGAGGATGGCGCGGTTCAAGATGCCCTCGACCGCGCCGATGAGGATGTACGCGGCGATGGCCGGGCTCTCGAGGCCGAGGCGCGCGCGGTTGGCCTCGAGCCACGCGACGATGAGCGGCTCGTACTCGCCGTGGAGCTCGCGCATGCGGCGCAGCGCGATGCGCGGCACCTCCTCGAGGATGACGCGGTGGAGCTTCGGCTGGAGCAGCTCCGCCTCGAGCATGCCGTGGATCATCGCGTGCACCGCGGTCGGCAGGTCGGCCTCGCCCAGCGTCGCCAGCCGCGCGATGAGGCGCTCGCGCAGCTGCGTCTGGTGGCGCTCCATCACCGCGATGAGCAGCGCGTCCTTGTTGGGGAAGTACTGGTACAGGCTGCCGATGCTCACCCCGGCGATGGCGGCCACGCGGTTGGTGGTGCACGCGTCGTAGCCCTCGTCGAGCAGCACGCGCACCGTGGCGGTGATGATGGCCTCGACCGTGTCCTTGCTCCGCCGCTGCACGGGCTGGTTGCGCGGCGTGGGTGCCTTCGGGCGGGCCATGCGCGCGTTGTACACCCAAACTCAGTGCTCGCCGCGCTGGGCCCGCCACGCCCGCCCGAAGAAGAACTGGAACGGGAGGTGGATGCGCCCCGCCCACGACACCTCGTCGTGGTGCCCTTCGGGGAAGCTGAACTGCAGCAGGTCTTCCCCGAGCCGGAAGCCGCGCGCGAGCAGCAGGTCGCGCATCGCGTTGGTGCGCTCGTAGTTGTCCTTCGGCCAGCCGCTGTCGAGGTACACCAGCAGCGGCCGCTTCGGCTCGCGCGCGATGCGCTCGAAGAGGTCGTCGAAGTGGCCGAAGGTGCTCGACAGGCACGCCACGCGCGCGAAGACGTCGGGCCGCGACCAGGCCACGTGCAGCGCCGCCACGCCGCCCAGCGACGAGCCCATCACCACCGAGTCGCCCGCGCCGGTGAGCGTGCGCAGGTGCCGGTCGACGAGCGGCTTGAGCTTCTCGACGAGGAAGCGCGCGTACGCGTCGTAGCCGGGCCGGGTGTAGTCGCGCAGGCGGTCGGCGGGCGACACGCCCACCACGATGGCCTTGCGCACGGCGTTCATCTCGTCGAGGCGATCCATCGTCTCGTCGACGCGCCACTCGTTCCCCGCGAAGGCCTCCTCGGGGAAGAAGAGGTTCTTCCCGTCCTGCATGTAGAGCACCGGGAAGCGGCGCAGCGTGTTCTCGTCGTACCCGGGCGGGTGGTACACGCGCACGGCGCGGCGCACGCCCTCGAACTCGACCTGCAGCACGTCGGACACGCGGCCGCGCGGCTCGTCGAAGAAGTACGGCCACAGGCCGCGGTCGGGCTCGTGCGCGGTGAGCACGTAGTTGTGGCCCTTCGACCAGCGGAGCTCCGCGCCGTCGCGCAGGCAGGGCTTGAGCTCGAGCGTCGGCCCCGTCAGCTCGACGTCGAACACCGCGTGCGTCGCGCCGACCTGTCGAGGGAGCACGTCGCGGTCCCAGTCGAGGGCGGTGCGCAGCACGAGCCGCTCGGGGCGCTGCGGGTAGTTCACCGTGATGCGCATGGGCGCACTCAAGCAGGTGCCCGCGCCGGGTGCTCCTCTCGCGACGCGCGTCACACCTCGTCGACGACGACGTCCCCGGGCCTGAGCGCCAGCTCCACGAAGCCGGAGCGGTCGCTCCGCACCAGGTCGGCGCGCACGCCAGCCTGCCTCAGCCGGTTGCGCAGGCGCAGCAGCATCGCGTCCCACCTGCCGCGGAGGAGCGTCTCGCTCACGTCGCCCTTCCACAGCTCGCGCGCGGCGACCTCCCACGCGACCGGGCCCTTGAAGGCCACCAGCTCACTCACGCACTGCGCGGGCGTGCCGTCGAGCACCAGCAGCTCCCGCCCCCCGCGGGAGATCCGCACCGACTGGTAGCGCGCGACGAGGTGCAGCGGCGCGTCGACCGCCCCGTCGAGGCGCGTAGGGTCGGCGGTGGCGCTCGACAGCGGCTGCGAGGTCGCGCGCAGCGGCGTGTCGCCTGCGAGCAGCACCGTCTCGCCGCCAGCGAGCGGGCGCGGCGCGGTGCCCGGCGTCTGCACGCGCCAGCCGAGCTCGTGCCGCCACAGCCAGGCGTCGGCTCCGGCGAGCCAGCCCGAGCGGAAGGCGGGCGTCGGCGCCAGCACCACCGAGGTCGTGCCGAGGAGCACCTGCGGCGGCAGCCCGGGGAGCGTCACCGCCAGCACCTCGTCGGGGAGCACCACCTCCAGCACCTCGAGCTCCAGCCCCGGCGCGAGCTCGAGCCGTTGCCCCGGCGCGAGCTCGAGCTGTGACGGCGTGCGCCCGTCGATGGCGAAGCGGCCCCGCAGCGGGAGCAGCACCAGCGCCTCGCCCCGGAGGCTCACCAGCGCGTGCGCTTCCGAGACGCGGCCATCGTCGATGCAGAGCTCGCAGCGAGGCATGCGGCCGATGAGCGCGCCCGGTGAGAGCTCCACGATGGCGCCACCGGGCGCGCGGACGACGGCACGGACCTGCATCTCGTCGGCGTGTACCACGGGGCAGCTCAGAGGCGCGTCAGCCGCACCGCGTCGACCTGCACCTGCTTGGTGTTGATGTCCGACGTGTAGCAGATGCGCGCCGAGAGGGTGCCGCTGGCGCTCGCGGGCGCGGTCCAGCGCACGACCATCTCGCGGAAGTCGCCGCGCGGCGGGAGCGTCGCGAAGATGTTCACGTCTGACGCGACCACCACCGTGTCGAGCTTGAGCATGACCTCGAAGCGTCCCGCGGCAGGCGCCACGGCCTCCTTGCGCTCGGCGTAGGCGACCGCGAGCTCGTACGTCGCCAGCGGCGTCACCGCGCTCAGGCCGAACGACGCGATGCAGGTCGGGCCGGTCGCCGAGACGAGCGTCACCACCTGTGACCCCCGCCCACCTCCGCCGAGCGGAAGATTGAGCGAGGTGCTGGTGGGGAGGAACGAGCCGACGGCGCCGACGCCGACGCTGAAGTCCCACTGGCGGGTGGCGAGCGGGATCTGCGCCCAGTCGCGGTACTCGCCCGCCATCGTCAGCGCCGGAGCCTCGAAGCTCCCGTTGGGCACGGTGATGACCAGGCCCGCATCGACCACGCCCGCGTCGATGCCTGCGTCCGCGCCGGGGCCGGTGCCTGCGTCGACGCCCGCGTCGCCCGGCGCCTGCGGCGGGCCGAAGGTGACGTGATCGATCTGGAGCTGCCGCGTGCCTCCGGCGCCCGACTCGAAGCAGATCACCACGCGCACGGGCGAGCCCGCCGCCACGCTCGTCGGCACGATGAAGTCGGTGGTG
Organism: Myxococcota bacterium; assembly: GCA_049322495.1. GTDB lineage: Bacteria > Myxococcota > Myxococcia > Myxococcales > Myxococcaceae > Archangium_A. The sequence goes on from JBMORD010000031.1 coordinate 11,803, forward strand.
AAGGCCTGCATCACGCCGGGCGGCAGCGACGCGAAGCTCCTCGCGGCGGTCGAGCCCGGCACGGCCGCCCAGTCGGTGCCGGTCCAGGCCTGGGCCTCGGCGATGAGCGTGCCGTTGGCGATGACGATCGCCAGGTTCTCGAGGCGCTGGGCATACGCGAACGCCAGCCGCCGCGCGTCGCCGGGAGAGACGGGCCACGTCTTCTTCGAGGCCACGCACGAGGTGAAGTTGGCCTGATCGAGGCCCGCCGACACGAGCGTGAGCACCTGATCACCGTCGGCCGGCGCCGCGAGCGGCAGGGGCAGCGACGTGCTCGTGGGCCGGAAGACGCCGGACATCACCTGCTGTGTGCCGAAGGGGATCCACCCGAAGTCGGGCGGCGTCTGATCGAGCGGGAGGTAGACGTTCGACGCGACCTGCGGGTGCTCGAAGCCGAGCGAGTCGACGAACACGCCCGCGTCGGGAGGCGCGATCACTCCCGCGTCGAAGCCAGCGTCCTGCGGAGCGGAGCCGCCACCACCGCCTCCTCCGCCGCCGGTTGCACCCCCGCCGCCGCCGCTGACACCCCCACCGCCGCCAGTGACGTCCCCACCACCGCCGGTGCCTCCTCCGCCGCCCGGAGCGCCGCCACCACCGCCGCCGGTCGCTTCGCCGCCACCACCTCCGGTCGCTTCGCCGCCGCCACCTCCGGTCGCCTCGCCGCCACCACCTCCGGTCGCTTCGCCTCCTCCCCCGCCGGTTGCACTGCCGCCACCACCGCCGGCACTGATGCCTCCGCCAGCAGCGCTCTCTCCTCCTCCGGTCCCCTCCGAGCCAGCATCGGGAGACGTCGGGGCACCACAGGCGAACGAGACGGCGGTGAGGACCGCCCACCAGAACTTGCGCATCGGATTGACTCCTCGTCCGGCGGGGACGCGGGTGAGGTGCGCCGCGCGGGACCGGGCACGAGTACCACCGCGAGCGCGCGCCGCCGGGCGGAGCGGGCCCGACGTCAGATCGACGTCAGAGGGTCAGGGTGAGGGCAGACCCCACCTCGCGGCGACGGCGTTCGGTTGCGGTGGCGCCCGCAGCGGCGCGAGGCTCCAGGCGCGGGCCACGCGGTCCCACCCCACGGTGACGAGCAGGTCTTCGCGTGAGAACGCGATGCCGGCGATGCGATCTCGGTGGAGCGGCGCGCGCGCGACGACGCGCAGGTCCGCGGCGGACGCCACCAGCAGCGCGCCGGTCGAGCTGCCGATGGCAAGCCAGCGCCCGTCGGCCGAGAGCGCGAGCGCGGTCACGAAGCCCTCGTCGAGCCTGACGCGCTCGCCGGTCGACGCGCGGACCACGCCGTCGTGCGCGGTGAAGAAGGGGCCGGCGACCGAGCGCGCGACCACCGCGCTCGCCCCGGGCGCCGAGAACACATGCGCCAGCGACGCGCGCGTGGCGACCGAGACGTCACCGCTGGCGTCGAGCATCACCACCCCTGCGCCGTCGCTCGTGGTGCTGCCGTCGACCCACTGGCGCGCCGACGGTGGCGGGGCGTCGAGCCATCGCGTCGTGTCGTGCAGCAGTGGGCCCAGCTCGTAGCCGAGCGCCCAGCCCGTTCCGTCGGCGAGCCAGCCGACGCGCCGCATCGCCGGCAGCGCGCCCAGCCGCTCGACGCGCTCGCCCTCGACGACGGCGATGCCGGGCAGCCCCACCGCGCCCACCACCAGCCGCGTCGCTCCGGGCGAGAGCGCGACGCTCTTCACCACCTGCGTCAACCCGAGCGCCAGCGTGGTGACGGCGGGGGCCGAGAGCGCCCAGCGGGCCACGAAGCCCTCGGCGCCGGCGACCACCGCCTGCTCCCCCGAAGGGTCGACGGTGACGGAGGACAGCCCCACCGGGAAGGTCTGGCGGCCCGGAGAGACGTCCGAGAGGTCCCACTGCGCGAAGCGCCGGTGCCCGTCGGCCGTGCCTGCCACCACCACGCTCGACCCGGAGGCGGGGTTCACGCGCGCGGGGCCGCGGCTCCAGGCCGGGAGCGCCCCACGGAGCCCGCCGTCGTGCCGCTCGACCAGCTCCGGTCCGCCGCGCTCGCCGATGAGCAGGAGCCCGGCCTCGAGCGCGAGCACCTGCCGCAGGGGGCCGAGGTGCGGCCGGGCGCTCACCACGCGCGTCTCGCCGGTGGTCACGTCGACGCGCACCACGGTCCCCCGCACCGTGCCCACGAGGCGGTGACGGACGTCTTCGGCGACGAAGGTGGTGGCCCCCGCGAGCAGCTCCGGCCGACCGAGCCGGGTGGTCTCGCCCGCACTGCGCTCGAGGCTCCTGCTCGGCGACGCGCGCATCAGCTCCAGCGGCGCGAGCCGTCGCAGCTCGCCATCGGAGCACAGCAGCTCCAGCGCTCCGTCGACGGGGAGCACGCCGAGGAGCTCGACGCCATCGGCGCAGGGCTGCACCTCGCGCGTGAGGCCCCACCAGAACCAGCGCAGGAGGCCGGGGTTGAAGCCCCAGGCGCCGAGCCGCTCGTCGAGCCCGAGTCCGACTGCGTAGGGGGGAATGCCTCCGAGCCGCGTCGTCGCGCCGTCACGCAGCGAGAGCCGCCACGCCTCTTCGCCGACCAGCACCAGCGCTTCCCTTCCGAGCGCGTCGACGGCGAGCCGCCGCGCGACGAGGGGCACCCGCCACCGCTCCCGCCCGCGCTCGTCGAGGGCCGCGACCGCGTCGTCGAGGGCGCAGAGCGCGCCGCGCGGGTGGAGCTGCACGAGGCGACAGGCGGGCGCGTCGTCGGTGGACACCAGGCGCGGCGACCGCATCGCCGCCGTGGCCATCAGCACCCCGAGCGCGTCGGCGGAGCCAGGCTCGAGCGCCGCCGCCTGGGCCGCGAGGTGCTCCATCTCCGCGACCGCGTCGGTCGCGTCGAGCTCGCGCGCCCGCTGCACGAGCAGCGCCGCCGTGCGCGCCCGCGTCGCCCGCTCGGCGTCGAGCGCGCGGTCCCGCTCCCGTCGCGCGACGAAGCCGGCGGCGGCGAGCGCGGCGAGCGCCACCACCAGCACGCTCCCCGCCGCGAGCAACGGCACCCGCCACGCGCGGACGAAGTGCGAGAGCAGCTCCCGCGCCGAGTACGCGTGGGCGCTCACGAGGCGCCCGTCGAGCAGCGCGGTGAGGTCGGCGGCCAGCTCCGCGGCCGAGGCGGCGCGCGCCTGCGGCTCCACCGCGAGGGCGCGTCGGAGGATGGTCGCCAGCGCCGGCGGCGTCCCGAGCGGGAGGGCGAGCGGCGGGCCTTCCCCCGCGCGGAGCTTCGCGAGCACCTCGTCGCCTGACGCCGCGCCCCACGGCGGCGCGCCGGTGACGACCTCCAGCAGCAGCGCGCCGAGCGAGAACACGTCGGAGCGTCGGGTGGCGGGCCCGCCGCGGGCGAGCTCGGGTGCGGCGTAGCGCGTCGTGCCGACCAGAGCGCCGTCGGGGGTGGTGAGCGCCGCGTCGGCGAGCGAGCTGGTGCGGCCCGGCGTCCCCGGCGAGGAAGAGGCGGTGAGCCGCCGCGCGAGCCCCCAGTCGGACAGCTGCGTCTCGCCCAGCGGCCCGATGAGCACGTTGTCGGGCTTCACGTCGCGATGCACCACGTCGCGCTCGTGCGCGAAGGCCAGCGCGCGCGCGACGTCACGCACGTGCGGCACGAGGCGCAGCCGGTCCTCGAGTGACGACGCCTCGCGCACCAGGTCACCGAGGCGCCGGCCGCGCACGAGGCGCATCGTGTAGAAGAGCCGGCCGTCGACGGTGCGGCCAGCGTCGTACACCGGCACGATGCCGGGGTGGTCGAGCTCCGCGGTGAGCAGCGCTTCCCGCACCAGCCGCGCCGCGGTGTCGGGGCGCTCGTGGAGCACCTCCTTCAACGCCACGTCGCGCTCGAGGCGCGTGTCGCGCGCGAGGTAGACGCGCCCCATCCCTCCCTGGCCGAGCAGCCCGATGCGGACGTACCGGCCCGCGGCCTCGACGTCGAAGGCGAGCGCGCGGGCCGGGCCCTCCGCGGGGCCGGGCAGCGACGGGTCGGGTGCCTGCGACATCGACATCGCGGCCCTCATACCCGAAGCGCGCGCGGCAGGTGCCTTCACAGGGGTGTGCACCCCGTTGCACACCGTGAGGGCGCGGCCCGCGCACTCCTGCGCACTTGGCGGTGGCCGCGCGCCTGCACTCGGGGAGCTCACCATGAAGACTCTCCTCGCCGCCGTCGCCGTCCTCGTCGCCTCCGTCGCCTCTGCGCAGGTCGCCGTCACCACGCCGGACCCCATCAACGTCGACCCGCAGCAGGCGCGGGCGCTCGCCGCGGTCTGCGCGTCGGCCTACAGCCAGGCGTCGGGCCAGCCGGTGGCGACGCCGACGACGGCCGAGCAGCTCGCGGCGCTCCCGCCGGGCGAGCGCGTCGAGCTGCAGCTCATCGGTCTCGACGGCGCCCGCCAGCGCCGGGTGCTGGTGCGCGCGCAGCGCAAGACGGCCGACGGCAGGGTGGAGCACGAGGCGATGCTCGAGGCCCTCTCGCTCGAGGACGCGCCCACCGTGTGCGAGCGGCTCGCCGTGGCGCTGGTCAACAAGCAGAGCGTCGAGGACACGCAGACCCGCAAGAACGTCACCGCCGCCGAGGCCATGGCCAACCGCCGCCGCCGCGTGGGGTCCAACAAGTCGTTCGGGGTGAAGACGGGCTTCACCGGCGCCGTCGCGCAGGACGTGGTGGTGGCGCCGATGGGCAGCCTGCTCTTCGACGCGCGCATCGAGGGCGAGCGCTTCTTCACGCAGCTCGGCGCGGGCTTCCTCATCCCCGCAGTGACGGGCGGCGCGACGGGCTACGGCGGCCTGACGCTCGACATGGGCGCCGGCTACTACCTCGTCGACGGTGACTTCGCCCCGTACCTCGGCCTCGGCGTGCAGCCGCGCCTCGTGTTCTCGGGCTCGGTCTTCAACCTCGTGCCGTACGTGCAGCTCGGCTTCACCACCTCGCGCAAGGCGGGCGTGCGCTTCAACGTCGAGGCGCGCGTGGGGCAGAACGTGCTGCCGGCGCTCAACGGCTTCGGGCTGACCGGGGGCACGCTGCCCACCGAGTTCACCCTCAACCTCGGCCTCGGCTTCTGAGTGACTGAGGTCCCCGCGGCGCGGCGCTCTGGAATAGCGTCGCGCCGCACATGCTGCTCGCGCTGGCCGGCGTCATCCCCGCGGTGGTCCTCATGGCGCTGGTCGCGCGCTACGACGCGAAGCGACCGGAGCCGAAGAAGCAGCTGTGGCTGGCGACGGCGCTCGGCGGCCTGTCCACCGTGCCCGTCATCGGGGTGCAGCTGCTGCTCGAGAAGCTCAACCCCGGCGGGCTGTCGGGCGCGCTGTACACCGCCTTCCTCGTCGCCGCGCTCACCGAGGAGACGGCGAAGGCGCTCGCGCTCTACCTCGCGGTGTGGCGGCACCCGGCCTTCGACGAGCGGCTCGACGGCATCGTGTACGCGACGCGCGCCGGCCTGGGCTTCGCGCTGGTGGAGAACGTGGGCTACCTCCTCGGCGCGCAGTCCATCTCGGGCTTCGTGGGCATCTTCGTGCTGCGCGCGGCGCTCGCGGTGCCGGGGCACGCCATCTACGCGGGCTTCATGGGCTACTGGGCCGCGCGCAAGCGCTTCGACGGCCACGGCCCCGGGCTGCTCGGCGGGCTGGGCATCGCCATCTTCCTGCACGGCGCCTACGACGCCGCGCTGTTCCTGATGGGGGCGCTGACGCAGGGCACGATGCAGCTGCTCATCCTCCCGCTGGCGACGGTGCCCTTCATCGTGGTCATCGCGGGCTACCGGCGGCTCCGCGCGCACGCCGAGGAGGCGCTGCGGCTCGACGAGCTGACGCACGCGCCGCGCCCGCACCGCGCGCTCCCGTTTGGCATGGGCTTCGTGCTGCGCTGAGCAGCGTTCAGCCGCAGGTGTCGCCGTACGACGAGCAGCAGCCGGTGCCGCTGCAGGTGGTGGTGAGCATCTTCACCTGAATGGCGCCGGTGTTGTTCTTGGCGCGGAAGTGGCCCACGCCGTCGATGTCGCCCGCGCCGGCCACCCAGGGGCTGTAGTCGGTCCAGTCGAAGTCGATCTGCAGCGAGGTCGAGCCGTACCCGACGTCGAGCTGCGAGATGACGTTGCTGCGCGCGTCGAAGGTGCCGGTGAGCCCGCAGTCGGCGGTGAAGGCGTTGGTGGGGCACGAGAACCCGTCGTTCACGTCGGCGCGCAGCGAGTAGAAGCGGGCGCCGGTGAAGCGCGAGGGCGTGTCGCGGAACCCGTTGTCCTGCATGCGCGCGTTGAAGGCCGGGTAGAAGCCGAAGACGTCGGAGTCGTAGAAGTTCTGGCTGCCGCACGTCGGGTAGAGCGGGTTCGCGTAGCCGACCTGCGTGCAGACGCTCAGGCCGCGCAGGGCGCCCGAGATGGCGATGAAGCGACGCAGCCTGCTCTGCAGCGAGAAGCGCTCGAGCGCGTGCAGCGCCACGGTCACGCCCATCGAGTGCCCGATGATGTCGACCTTGCTGGCGCCGGTGTACGCGAGCACCGCGGTGATGAAGTCGCGAATGCGCGCGGCCTTCTCATACGAGTGGTAGTTCAGCGTCGGGCTCTGGCGCTCGGTGGGCGACAGCCAGTTGATGCCGAAGAGCTCGCAGTCCTTGTAGCCGGCGGCCTTGAACGCCGCGTACACGCTCGGCACGCCGGTGCTGGACGGGAAGTCGAAGTTGCGCGCGTCGTCTCCGTTGCCCGGCACGTAGATGATGGGCGTGCGCGTCGCGGTGCAGTTCGAGGCGCCCCCGAAGCCGCCGAAGGGCGCGTTGGCCGGCGCGAAGCCACCGGCGAACTGTGCGTCGGCGCCGGTGTAGACGAGGTTGGAAGTGGTGGTGCTCGTGCCTTCGTCGTCGCCGACGACGTCGAGCCGGGAGTCAGGACCACACGCGACGAACAACAGACACAGCGAAACGCCGACCCGCACCATGGACACGCTCCTGCGAAGAGACAGGCGCAAGGTGGCACCGGTCGGTCGGCAGGGCAACGGCGAACGACCTCACGGCGCCGGCGAGCGGATGAGGTAGTCGAAGGCCGACAGCGCCGCCTTCGCGCCCTCGCCGGTGGCGATGATGATCTGCTTGTACGGCACGGTGGTGACGTCGCCGGCGCCGAAGATGCCCGGCACGTTGGTGTGGCACTTCGCGTCGACCACCACCTCGCCGAAGCGGGAGCGCTCGACGGTGCCCTCGAGGAACTCGGCGTTGGGGACCAGGCCGATCTGCACGAAGACGCCGGCGAGCTCGAGCGCGTGCTCGGCGCCCGACACGCGGTCGCGGTACTTGAGGCCGGTCATCTTCTGCCCGTCGCCCACCACCTCGGTGGTCTGCGCGTTGAGGTGCACGGTGACGTTGGGGAGGCTCTTCAGCTTGTCGATCAGCACCTGATCCGCCTTCAGCTTGTCGGCGAACTCGAGCACCGTGACGTGCTTCACCACGCCCGCGAGGTCGATGGCCGCCTCGATGCCGGAGTTGCCGCCGCCGATGACCGCCACGTCCTTGCCCTTGAAGAGCGGGCCGTCGCAGTGCGGGCAGTAGGTGACGCCCTTCGTGCGGTACTCCTGCTCGCCGGGCACGTTCATGTTCCGCCACCGCGCGCCGGTGGCGACGATGAGCGCGCGCCCCTTGAGCTGCGCGCCGTTGGCCAGCGTGACGGTGGCGTAGCCGCCGGGCTTCGGCGCCGGCTCGACCTTCGCCACGCGCTGGAGCGTCATCACGTCGACGCCGTACTGCCGCACGTGCGCCTCGAGCGCGGCGGCGAACTTCGGGCCCTCGGTCTCGAGCACCGAGATGAAGTTCTCGATGGCCAGCGTGTCCATCGTCTGGCCGCCGAAGCGCTCGGCGATGATGCCGGTGCGCAGGCCCTTGCGCGCCGCGTACACCGCCGCCGCCGCGCCCGCGGGGCCGCCGCCGATGATCAGCACCTCGTACGGCGCCTTCTCGCTCAGCCGCGCGGCCTCGCGCTTCGAGGCGTTGACGTCGAGCTTCGCGAGCACCTCGCCCACCTCCATGCGGCCGCTGCCGAAGAGCGCGCCGTTGAGGAACACGGTGGGCACGGCCATGATCTGCTTCGCCTCGACCTCCTGCTGGAAGAGCCCGCCGTCGATGGCGATGGCCTTCACCCGCGGGTTGAACACCGCCAGGAGGTGCAGCGCCTGCACCACGTCGGGGCAGTTGTGGCAGGTGAGGCTCATGTACGTCTCGAAGGTGAACTCGCCCTCGAGCGCGCGGATCTGCTCGAGCACCTCGGGCTCGACCTTCGGCGGGTGGCCGCCGGCCCAGAGGAGCGCCAGCACCAGCGAGGTGAACTCGTGGCCCATGGGCACCGCCGCGAAGTGCACGCCCATGTCGTGGCCCACGCGCGTCACCTGGAACGACGGCCGCCGCGGGAAGGTGCCGTCGAGCCGCACGCGAATGCGGTCGGGCGCGAGCGCGGCGAGCTCCGTCACCAGCTCGCGGATCTCCCCCGCCCCCGGTGAGTCGTCGAGGCTCGCGACGAGCTCGATGCGCTGGGTGATGCGCTCGAAGTAGGCAGACAGTTGCGCGGTGGTGTTGGCGTCCAGCATGGGGGTACTCCTCGGGGGTGGGCTCCGGCGCGGCGCGGGGCGCGCTCGCGTCGTCGGGGCCCGGAAAAGAGACTGCGGTGCTGCAGGTTCAACCGCCGTGCGTGGGCCCGGGTGGCAGGCCCACGCGCAGCGTGAAGCGTCAGATCTTGCCGACGAGCTCGAGCGAGGGCGCGAGCGTCTTGGCGCCTTCCTTCCACTTCGCGGGGCAGACCTCGCCCGGGTGCGACGCGGTGTACTGCGCGGCCTTCAGCTTGCGGAGCGTCTCGGAGACGTCGCGGGCGATCTCGTTGGAGTGGATCTCCAGCGTCTTGATGATGCCCTCGGGGTTGATGACGAAGGTGCCGCGGAGCGCCAGCCCCTCCTCGGGGATGTGCACGCCGAAGGCGTTGGTGAGCTGGTGCGTCGGGTCACCGACCAGCGGGAACTTCGCCTTGCCGACGGCCTTCGAGGTCTCGTGCCAGACCTTGTGCGAGAAGTGCGTGTCGGTGGTGACGATGTAGACCTCGGCGCCGGCGGCCTGGAACGCGGCGTAGTTGTCGGCCGCGTCCTCGATCTCCGTCGGGCAGTTGAAGGTGAAGGCGGCCGGCATGAAGATGAAGACCGACCACTTGCCCTTGAGGCTGGCCTCGGTGAGCTCGATGAACTGGCCCTTGCTGCCACGGTTGACGAAAGCGGTGGTCTTGAAGGGCTTCACCGCGGTGTTGATGAGCGACATGTTCTTCTCCTGTGTGTGGGGTGTTGCTGTGTCCCGCTGCTGCAGTGACGGGCGCAATGTAAACGCCTCGGCGCGCCGTGCAGATTGTTTGTCGCGAAGAGGGCGATAGGCACCGGCTATCGGCGCGGCAGACAGCGCGCGCGCCGAGGACTATGACGACCGGTCATGCTCCGCGCACTCCTGTCGCTGCTCGTCGTCGCCACGACTGCCCACGCCGTCGAGCTCACGTACACCTGGAAGAAGGGCGACGTGCACCGCTTCGCGTACGCCGACGACTCGACCATCAACGTGTCGATGATGGGCATGCCCTCGGCGCCGCTGCGCCTCGCGGTGAGCTCCACGTTCTCGGAGAAGGTGCTGGGCGTGCGCGCTGACGGGAGCGCCGACGTCGAGCTGGTCGTCGAGAAGCTCGAGGTGAAGCAGGGCGGCAAGGTGGTGGCGACGCTCGACCTGGTGCCGCCGCCCGCGCGCAGGGTGCTCGCGGTGGTCGACCGCAAGGGCCGCTTCACCTTCGAGCGCATGGTGTCGGTGTACCTCTCGGAGAACCAGCCGTCGCTGGTGGTGTCGGGCTCGGGCGGGCCGGGGAAGGCGTCGGCCTCCGCGTCGGCGAACGGCACCACGCTGCAGGTCGTCGCCGCGTACGACCCGAAGACCGGTCGCCTCAGCGCCTCGAGCAGCGTCACCCGCACCGAGGAGCAGGCGCCCGAGGCGAAGGCCGCCGTGCGCGAGGAGGATCCGCACGTCGACGCGCTCCCGAAGCAGCTGCTGGCGCTGATGGTGCTGCCCGACGGCGACCTCGAGCCGGGCGCGACGATGACGGTGCGCTCGATGCTCGGGGACCTCTCGGTCGGCCTCGCGCCGCTCGAGGCGAAGACCGCGAAGCTCCGCGTGCGCCTCGACGGGAACGACGTGCAGCTGGGCGCGGGCAAGGTGACGGCGACCAACCCCAACGATGGCACCACCACCGAGCTGGGCGAGGAGCCTCCGCCGGAGATGGCGATGGGTGGGGCGATGCCGGGCATGCCCGGGATGGGCGCGCAGCCGACCGCGGGGGCGCAGCAGAACGTCGACCTGCTCGGCTCGTTCGACCTCGGCAAGGGCCGGCTCCTCGGCGTCGAGGGCACCGTCTCGCAGACGATGTCGATGGGCGGCATGGGCGGCGTCACCGTCGCGGGGACGTTCTCGCTGAAGCGGCTCTGAGCGCCGGCGCCGGGGAACTCCATGCCGGCTGCGGAGCGAGCGCCGCTCCGTCGCGTCACGACTCACGCTTCGTAGTGACGTTCCGGTGCTGCGACCGAGCGTCAGGCGCGCGCCGCCCGGGACCGCCCTGTCTGCCGTCGTGGCAGTCCGAGCCGTCGAGGAGCAGGTCTGCGCCACTCACGCCGCGCCGTTTGGTGGCCGGCGAGTCAGGCCCTCGCGAGCGCGGCGATGGCGTCGTCGACGTCCTGCTCGGTGGTGCTGCGGCCGAGTGTCAGGCGCACGGCGCCGCGGGCGAGAGCCGGGTCGACGCCGAGTTGCACGAGCACCTCGGGCGCGTCGTGGCTGCCGTCATGGCAGGCGGAGCCCGTCGAGGCCGCGACCTCCGGCGTTCGCGCGAGCAGGTCCGCGCCACGCACGCCGGGGAAGAGCGCGAAGGTGGTGTTGGGCAGGCGCGGCGCGTCGGCGCACGCCACGACGAGTCCGGGCACCGCGTTCATCAGGCCGCGCTCGAGTCGCGCACGCAGCGAGAGGAGCCGGGTCGAGAGCTCGGCGAGGTCCCGCTTCGCCGCCACGCACGCCGCGCCGAAGCCCACGATGGAGGCGACGTTCTCAGTCCCCGCGCGCCGCCCGCGCTCGTGCCCCGCGCCGAGCTGCTGCGGCGTGAGCTCGACGCCGCGGCGCACGACGAGCGCGCCGACGCCCTTGGGGCCGTAGAGCTTGTGCGCGGCGAGCGTGAGCAGGTCGACGCCGTCCCGCACGAGCGAGAGCGGCACCTTGCCCGCAGACTGCGACGCGTCGGCGTGGAGCAGCGCGCCGTGCCGACGGGTGAGCGCCGAGAGCATCGCCAGCGGCTGCAGCACGCCCGTCTCGTTGTGCGCGTGAATGACCGAGAGCCAGCGCGTCGGCGAGGACGAGAGCGCGCGCTCCACCTCGTCGGGCGCGAGCAGCCCGCTCGGCTGCACCCCGAGCCGCGTCACGCGGAGGCCCTGGCGCTCGAGCGCGTCGACGAGGCGCGCGGTCGCCGGGTGCTCGACCCGGGTGGTGACCACGTGCCGGTCGCCCTCTCGGAGCGTGCCGCGGAGCGCGAGCGCCGTGGCCTCGGTGCCTCCCGAGGTGAAGAGCACCTCCTCGGGCGAGGCGTCGACGAGCGCCGCGACCTGCTCGCGGGCGCGCTCCACTGCGGCCTTCGCGGTGCGCCCGAAGGCGTGCGCCGACGAGGGGTTCCCGAAGTGCGTGGTGAGGTACGGCAGCATCGCGTCGACGACCTCGGGCAGCAGCGGCGTCGTCGCGTTGTGGTCGAAGTAGAGCGGCATCCCCGGCGTCAGCGCGGCTCGCCGAACTTGTTGATGATGAGGCCGGCGATCTCCTCGAGGCACTTCTGTGCGCCGTCGCCCGAGCACTTCACCTTCACCTTCATGCCCTGCGCGGCGGCGAGCATCAGCACGCCCATGATGGACTTGCCGTTGACCGCCTGGCCCTCACACTCCACCTCCACCTCGCAGGCGTAGCGGTTGGCGGCCTTCACCAGCTGCGCCGCCGCGCGGGCGTGGAGGCCGAGCGCGTTGATGATGGTGTACTCCGCCTGCACCGTTTCCAAGGCGTCCTCCGGTTCTCGAGACCTTCTACTCCCGGCGCTCCGCGAAGGGAGCCCCGTTCACCACAACGCGCCGGCGAGCACCGCGACGCCCGCTGCGCCATAGAGCACCGCGAGCGGCGACACCTTCTTCTCCAGCGCCCACACCCCGAGCACCCCGATGCCGAGCGCGCCGAGCACGGCCCACTCCGAGCTGAGGCTCGCCTCCTGCACCGCGAACCACGCGCCCATGCCGCCGGCGCAGAGGGCGGAGATGGCGCGCAGCCGGTTGCTCCACATCGGCACCTTGAGCGCCGAGACGCGCAGCACCAGCGCGCTGCCGAGCCGGTAGCCGCGGGCGAAGAGCCAGCCGCGCGTCGCGAGGTGCACGGCGTTGTAGAGCACGAGGAACACCAGCGGCGCCCAGAGCCCCAGCAGGGGCACGAGCGCCACGCCGAGCGCGCCGGTGGCGGGGCGCAGGCTCAACCAGAAGAAGCCGTCTCCCAGCGCGGCGAAGGGGCCCATCATCGTCTGCTTGAAGCGCGTCACCTCTTCGGGCGAGCCCTCACCGCGCGCGAGCTTCTCCTCGTAGTGGAGGATGCCGCCCACCAGCGCCGCCGCCGCGTAGGGGTGCGTGTTGAAGGGCGTGAGGTGGCGGCGCACGGCCTCACGGCGGCGCTCGTCGTCGGGGTAGAGGTGGCGCCACGCGGGGTCGAGCGCGAAGAGCAGGCCGAGCGTCTGCATCGCGTCGGGCGAGAAGCCTGCCTGGATGAAGAGCGTGCGGAAGGCGACGCGCACCAGCGTGAGGAAGGGAATCATGCCCACCCCCGCGCGAGCTCGAGCGAGACCACGCCGACGGCCGCGGCGCCGAGCGCGAGGCGGACCCGGCGCGGGGCGTGGCTTCCGAAGACGGCCGTCGCGGCCGCGGCGACGCCCAGCGCGGGCCACGCCCACGCCAGCCCCCGGAGGAGGCGCAGCGGCAGCCGATGCTCCAGCTCGTGGAGCCCCGGGCCGGCGAGCGCGGCGGCGCCGCACAGCAGCCCGTAGAAGAGGAACTGCGGCCACATCGCGCGGAGGTTCTGGCGCGCCACGGTGCGGAGCTGGCCGGTGTCGGCGGCGGTGAGCGCGCGCCCGAAGTACTTCTTCGCGCGCGCGTCGAGGCGGTTCTCGAGGAGCTTGCCCGCGCGGCCGAGCGGCGCGGTGAGCAGCACGCTGAGCGCCCACATCGCGGGGGTCGAGTCGCTCCCCGAGGCGTGGCCCATGCTTGCGGCGAGGGCGGCGCCGGTCACCGCGGGGAGCGTGTCGTGGTCGGCGTGCGCGCCGCCGAGCGAGGCGCCGCCGAGGTGGAGCAGCTCGAAGACCACGCCGATGTTGAGCCCCGCGAGCGCGTCGTCGAGCAGCAGCCCGGTGACGGTGGCGGCCACCAGCGGGCGCGCCACCATCGCCTGCAGGAAGGCGCGGCGCTCGAGGGCCATGAGGCCACCCCAGACGCTCGTCGTCAGTACCGCGACCCAGGACACGGCGCCGTTCTACCCCGTCTTCGCGGAGACGAGTGCTGCGGAGGGGTTGGTACCCCAGCGCCGGTGATGGGCGTGTTGTGGAGTGCCCGCACTTTCCACTCGTACACGCAGCTGCCCAATCTTCGGCAGTTGTGCGTAGCAGCGGAGACAGGTGCTGCGGAGGGGTCGGTACCCCAGCGCCGCTGATGGCGTGTTGTGGAGCTCCCGCACTTTCCACTCGTACACGGAGCTGCCCATCTTCGGCAGTTGTGCGTATGGGCGGAGACCAGTGCAGCGGAGGGTTCGGGAGTCCAGCGCCGGCGATGGCGTGTTGTGGAGCGCCCGCACTCTCCGCTCGTACACGCAGCTGCCCGAGCTTCGGCAGTTGTGCGTGCGAGCGGAGACAGGTGTCGCAGAGTGCTCGGTACTCCAGCGGCGCTGACTCGGTTCCGCGGTGTCGAGGATGTCTGCACCGCGCGCGGCGTAGGGGCGGCGGGTCGGCGCCACGATGACCGGGGCCACGTGTTCGGCGGCAAGGAGGTGGACGGAGTGGCGATGCGTGCGCTGCCGGCCTGCGGTTCGCGCTCCAGCGCCGGGCTGAACGCGGAAACTCTCAACGAAGAGACGCGAGGTTTGAGAGCCGCCCAGCCCGCACGGCGGCAAACTGTGAGCTGGGTGCGCAGATCGTCGTCACGTGAGGCTCGTGCCCGCCCCAGCTCCGCCGCGCTGAACCTCCGATGGAGCGGCGATCGCCCATCTTGTCGAGCACGGTCGACTCCGTCGCGATGGGCAGCAGTCAGCGTGCCCGGGAACGAGTGGCGTGGAGGACTCAGGTCAGAGCGCCGTGGACCACCATCGCGAGGGCGGATGAGCAAGAGCCAGCGGCGCGAAACTCCGGAGCAACAGCTCTGGGGAACAGAAGTGTGCTCGATGCAGGTGCGGCCCTGCTCGTTGCGCGGAGCCCCTCGAACTCGGGCGTAACGTGACGCAGTGACGCGTGCTTCGTTCGCATGGAGCGCCGTCGCGCGCGGCCGCGAAGTGGGCGTCATGTGCGTCACCCGGCGTGTCGTGCCGAGGGGCTCCTGCGGGAGCAGCGCAGACGCAGGCCAACCGTCGCCACTTGGCCATCCGAGCCGTCGTGCGCTCGACCATGGCCTGGGCGCCGGGTCCCTCTGCGGCACCTGTCTCCACTCGTACGCACAACTGCCGAAGATTGGGCAGCTGCGTGTACGAGTGGAAAGTCATCAGGGAACGACCGCCACCTTCCCCTTCACCGCCCCGCCCGCCAGTGCCGTCATCGCCTCGGCGACCTCCGTCAGCGTCACGACGCGCTCCACGACGGGCCGCACCGCGCCGGTGCTGAGGAACCCCACGAGGCGCTCGAGGTCGACGTGCGACTCGCTCGCCAGCAGCGTGACGAACTTCTGCTTCGTGAACGGCGCGAGGAGCATCGCGCCCAGCTGCCGTCCCATACCGCCGCTCAACGAGTCGCCGCCCTCGCCGCCGACGAAGACCAGCCGCCCGCGCGGAACGAGCAGCCGGCGGAGCTTCGCGACCGGCGTGCGGCCTCCCACGTCGAGGATGACGTCGAACCGCTCCGCGCGCGCGGTGAAGTCCTCCGCTGAGTAGTCGATGAGCGCGTCGACGCCGAGCGCGCGCACGAGCTCCAGCTTGGCCGAGCTGCACACCGCCGTGACGTGCGCGCCCATCGCCTTCGCGAGCTGGACCGCGAACGTCCCCACGCCACCGGACGCGCCGACCACCAGCACCCGCTCGCCGCGCTGCACCACCGCGGCCTCGAGGGCGTTGAGCGCCGTGAGCCCGCTGATGCCGCTCACCGCCGCCGCCTCGAACGAGAGCGACGCCGGCTTCTTCACCAGCTTGTCCGCGTTCGCCCGCGCGTACTCCGCGAAGGTGCCCTCGCCGATGCCGAACACCTCGTCGCCGACCTGGAGCCGCGTCACGCCCTCGCCGAGCGCCACCACCACGCCCGACACCTCACGGCCGGCCACGGGGTTCTTCGGCGCCCGCAGGCCGAAGACCATGCGCAGCAGGTACGGCCGGCCCGTCACCAGGTGCCACGCCGCGCGATCGAGCCCCGCCGCTTTCACCCGCACCACCACCTCGCCCTTCGCCGGCGACGGGCGCGCCACCTCGGTCACGCGCAGCACCTCCGGCGGTCCGTACCTCCGGTGCACCAGCGCTCGCATCGGCACGCTCGTCGTCACCACCGCGCTCACGTCGCTCTTCAGGGTCGCTGCCGTCATGTGTCTCTCCATGGCTTACGCTGTAAGGTTGTTGGCAGTGGATAACCATACGGCGTAAGGTCGTCAAGTCGATGAGGCGCGCGAAGAAGAAGCAGAGGGAACCGGTGACCCGGGAGCTGGCGCTCGCGAAGGCGATGACGCTGGCAGACGAGGAGGGCCTCGAGGCCCTGTCGATGCGGCGGCTCGCGCAGGCGCTCGGCGTCGAGGCGATGTCGCTGTACCACCACGTCCAGAACAAGGACGAGATCCTCGACGGCATGGTCGACCTCGTCTTCGCGGAGATGGAGCTCCCGCGGCCCGACGACGACTGGAAGCAGGGCGTGCGGCGGCGCTGTCACTCTGCGCGCGCGGTGCTCAAGCGGCATCGCTGGGCGCTCGGCGTCATGGAGTCGCGCACGACGCCCGGCCCGCACAACCTCACGCACCACGACGCGATGCTGGGCTGCTTCCTCCGCGCGGGCTTTTCCCTGCCGCTCACCGGCCACGCGTACGCGGCCATCGACGCCTTCGTGTACGGCTTCGTGCACAGCGAGCTGCAGCTCCCGTTCGAGACCGGGCCCGAGGCGCAGGCGGTCGCGAAGGGCATCTTCGAGGCGATGCCGGAAGGGCAGTTCACCTCGCTCAAGACGTTCACGCTGAAGCACGTGCTGCAGCCCGGGTACTCGTTCGGCGACGAGTTCGAGTTCGGGCTCGAGCTGATCCTCGAGGGGCTGGAGCGCCTGCGGTCGCGGTGAAGAGCGAGGCGCGGCGGCTCACTGCGCATCGATCGCGAACCGAGCGGCGGCAAGCTCGTGATGACCCAGCTCACCTCGTGGATCAGCTGAGCGGAGGCTCCGCGTCGTCAGTGACCGCCGAGCTTTTCGAGCGCATCGAGGCGTTGCTCCACGGTCTTGATTCCGCGGCCGAGCATCACCATCTGCTGGGCGAGATCGCGCAGGGTCGTCTCGATGAGCTCGAAGCGCTGGTCCATCTTTTCGAAGCGCTGGTCCATCTTCTCGAAACGCTGGTCCATCTTCTCGAAACGCTGATCAGAGCGATCAGACGACCGCCGTACCTCGTCGCGGATCTCCTGCAGCAGCCGAATGGTGAGGTTCTCTGGTTCCATGGCGCGAACTCTACCGACGGAGTCTGACAAGCTCGTCCGCGGGTGAGGGCCCAGATTGAGGAAAATGATCTCGCATCTGCGGCGACCCGCAGCAGTTTCGAGAGGTTGCGTGAGGGGCTTCTCGCAGAGCGCGTCGCATGATCTGTCGGCGGGATGGCACGCAA
>JBMORD010000032.1:0-3822 GCA_049322495.1 Myxococcota bacterium
GTGGTTTCGGACCAGGCGCGAGGCCGCCCCCGTCATCGAGCTCTGGCGGCAGCACTACAACCAGGTGCGGCCGCACTCGAGCCTCGGCTACAAGACACCGCACGAGTTCAAGCAACACGAAGAGCAGTTGGCTGTTCAACCAGCCGGAGGGGCATCCCTCTAAGAATCACTGGTCCGAAGAACTCAGGCAGGTCACCGGCGTAAGGACTGCACCCTCTTCGTCAACCATGACTCGAGGAGGCTATCGCGCCTCGGCCGCGTCCCGTTCTCTTGTTCCCCCGCCCTTTGCTCAAACCATGACCCCAGCACTGCAAGGCGCCCGAGTCCTGTTGGTCTACAGGTGCATGCAACGGACTGCGGCACTGGGCAGTGCCATCGGACTCGGCGTGAACGCGCTCCATTCGGTTCGGGTGCTGCTCCGCGCTGGTGTTGAAGTGGACGCCACGCCGGCGGCAGAGCCACCTGATGTTCACCGGGCTCTCGCCGCTCGGCCGACGGTGACTCACTGCGTGCTCGAGGCGCCGTGGGTCAGCCGCGCGCCGATGCTCGAGTTGCTCCACGCGTTCCCGCATGTGCACTTCCTCGTGCGGAGCCACTCGCAGATTGGCTTCCTTCAGGTCGAGCCGTCGGCAATTCAGCTGCTCCGCGAACTCCTGGTGCTCCAGGAGAACTTCCTCAACCTCACGGTCGCGGCGAACAGCATCGAACTGAAGCACTTCTTCGAGACCGCGTACGGCGGTCACACCCTCTACCTCCCGAACCTCTACGACCTCGAGCGCGTGCACCGTCGCCGCGGTCGCGAGCACGATCATCGGCTCCTGCGGGTCGGCAGCTTCGGTGCGCTCCGGCTGCTCAAGAACCACACGACAGCGGCCGCGGCGGCGCTCATGCTCGCCCGAAGGCGCGACTGCGACCTCGAGTTCTCGGTGTCGGTCGAGAACGACACGATGGGCGGGGGCGCGGTGCTCGACGCGCTCCGGAAGCTGTTCACCGGGCTCCGCTGGGCGCGGCTCGTCGAGTACCCGTGGCAGGACTGGGCGAGCTTCCGGCGAACGGTCGGAGGCATGGACCTCTGCCTCCAGGTCTCGATGACCGAGACGTTCAACGTCACGACGGCCGACGCGGTCGCGGAAGGAGTCCCTTCCGTGGTGAGCCCCACCATCGAGTGGGCGCCCGACTACTGGAAGGCCGACCCCGACCGCCTCGACGACATCGTGCGCATCGGCGGCGCGTTGCTCTCATGCCCAGACGCAGCGGAAGACGGGCTCGCCGCACTCTCGTGCTTCACCGTGGACGCCGTGCGGCGGTGGCTCGAGTACCTGTCGGGGCCTCCGGGCCGCCACGTCCGCGCCGCGTAGTCCCCACGGCGAGGCGCATCGGGCTTTGAACTGGCGCGCCCATGGCTGACCGCCTCGACTACTACTTCCGGCAGCGCGTCACCGAGGCCGAGCTCGACCTTGGCTTCAGCCTGCTCGAGAAGGCACTCCACAACCTCGCGGCCGATCTGCGCATCTACGGCGTCGTCTCTGGCGGAGTCCCGTCGCCACACTCGCCGGTCCCCGACCTCTCCATCGACCTGACGGCGCCCGCGCGCGCGTACGACAACCTCGGCCAGAGGCTGTTCTTCGGCACGGGCCAGACGGTGGACTGCTCGACGGACCTCTCGGGCATTCCCACCGACGTCTCGACCGCCGGCAACGAGCGGTGGCTCGGCGTATTCCTTCGCTTCAAGCGACTGCTCTCCGACCCGCGCACCGACGGCAACTCGCAGCAGGTCTTCTTCCGCCGAGACGAGTCCTTCGAGCTCGTCGTGCGCCAGGCGGCCGAGGGAGCGGCCGGCGCCGCACCGAAGATGGCGCTGCAGCCGGACGAACTCCTCCTGTGTGATGTGCGACGTCGACCAGGGCAGACGCAGGTCGTCAGCACCGACATCGACACCTCGCGGCGCCAGGCGTTCGTCTTCGTGCAGGGCAGCTCCGTCGGCATCACGACCGTGGGCTGGAACGCGCTGACCCCGGGCGCGCCGACGGTGCAGGCGGCGCTCGACGCGATCGACGCAGTGCTGACCGACCACTTCGACGGCACCGCGCACCGGCACGCCGCCACCAAGGTCGACTACGCGCCCCACGGGATGGTGGCGGCGAACACGGTGCAAGGCGCGATCGACGAGCTGGTCGACGATCTCGCCGGAGCGGGTGGCTCGGCCGCAGTCGGTGCCGGAGTAGTTCCGGGCAATCCGAACCCGCTTGCGCCTGGCACGGTTGCGACCCAGCTCGGGGCGCTGCTCGGGCTCCTCAACGGCCACGTGTCCGCCGTGTCCGATGCGCATGCTGCCAGCGCCATCTCAGCCACGCCGCACAGCTACATCACGACGACGAGCGTCCAGGCGCAGCTCCAGAGCCTCGTGGCCGCGCTCGCCGACCAGACCGTCGCGGCGGCCGGAGCCACTCGTGTTGGCTCGATGCCCTTTGTCGGAGCGCCCGTCGCACTCGCCGCGAAGACGGTCGCCGGCCAGCTCTTCGACCTGCTCACCGCCCACAACGCCCACCTGAACGAACTCTTCGCTGCACACCCCGCGGGCACCATCACCGTTCTCGACGCCGCGAACCGGCTCAACGCAGCCAACACGGAAGACGCGCTCGCCGAGTTGATGGCCATCGCTGGGGCTGACCACTTCCGCGCGAACGAAGCCGTTCCTGCCGGCATGCACCGCACCATCCGCCAGCCGCCCATCAGCGGGAGCACCAAGGCGCTCCTCTGGGACGCGCAGGGCACCGGAGTCGGTGTCGCGCGGTTCCGCGTCTACCTCGACGGCGACTCGCTCTGGCTCACGATGAACGCGAGTTGGAACGGCACGCAGTGGGTGAAGCAGGCGACGGGCAACGCGGCCGCCCTCAGGCTCGGTCGGAACACCTTCGAACTCGTCCACGAAGGAACGCCAGCCACGCAGTTCGCGCTCTGGACCCGAACGTGGAGGCTCCCCATCGACAGCAACGCGGTGAACTCGGCCTTCGAGCTCAGCGGCTCCGTACGCGAGACGGGCTACTGCGGTGCGAAGATGTACAACGCCACCGGCGCCTCGCAGTTCATGATGCTCGGGAACGTCGTGAACTTCCGCAGCCGCTTTCCCGCGGCGCCATCATCCATCACGCTCGCGGTGCGCGACTCGAGCGCCGGCGTCCCCACAACGCGTGTGCAGAACGTCACGCGCGACGGCTTCGCGTTCACCATCGACGCCAACGTCGGCGCGAGCAACTGGTCGTACTGGTACGGCGACTACACCGCCATCGCGTGAGGCCCGCATGCCCATCGAAGAGCTCACGAACGAAGAGGTGCTCCAGCGGTGCTCGATGTGTCAGACGCCGACGCGCTCGAAGCTCGCGACGCTCTCCCTTGGCGTCGGGAGCGCTGTGGCCGACGACCTCGATGGGCGAGTGGTGCGTCTGCCGCCGTGTCCGAAGTGCAAGGCAGAGGAGTTCCTCATTCGCTCCGACGCCACGCCCGCCGCGGCGCCGACGACGTACGGAGATCTCCATCGCCTCCTCGTCGACCAGCTGCACGCCTCACTCGTGAAACAGGGCCGCCTCGATGCGCGACTGAAGAAGGTGCCGACGCTCAGCGACCTCGATCCGAACCTCGTGAAGACGTTCTTCGCCGACGGGCTGAAGCTGCTCGCCGAGCCCCTCGAGAAGCTGGAGCCGCCCCCGTGAGTTCATCATTCGACGTCGCCATCGCTTCTTCGACTTGAGCTGTCTCGGGAAGGAAGCGTGTATGGCTTTGCGAGCCGGGCGCACCGAAGGTCCCCACCCGGGCGGAGCCGCA
>JBMORD010000033.1:0-28335 GCA_049322495.1 Myxococcota bacterium
CTCGGAGGCCCGGCGACCGACGAGGGCCTGGAGGTGATCCTCACCGACTTCGCCCGCTTCGCGCGGCTCAAGACGCTCGTCCTCTACGGTGGCCGGTTCGGCGCGACGCTCCGCCGGGCGGCGTACCGCGCCCTGCCGCGCATCGTCTTCGCGACCCGCAGGCCCGCTGCCGACTGGACGAAGCCGCGCCGCGGTCCAGAATGAGGCCGTGGAGCGCTACGAGCCGTACATCTCGCTGGGCCTCGCGACGTTGACCGGCCTGCTGATCGGCCTCGAGCGCGAACATTCCCGTCCACCGCCCGAAGAGAAGCGGGCCTTTCTCGGCGGCGTGCGCACCTACCCGCTCATCGCGCTGATCGGCGGCGCGAGCATGCTGCTGGTGCCGCGGCTCGGCCCGTGGGCGCTGGTGGTCTCGGGCCTCACCCTCGCGGTGCTCCTCGCGCTGAGCTACTGGCGCGACGCCGAGACGGGGCACACCGGCATCACCAGCGAAGCGAGCGCGCTGCTGGCCTTCCTCCTCGGCGCCCTCTCGCTCGCCGGTGAGAGCGTCGGCCGGTTCGAGGTGCGCGTCTTCGTCGTCGCGTCGGTGGCCGTGGTGTCGACGTGCTCTCGGCGAAGACCGAGCTGCGCGAGTTCAGCTCGAAGCTCTCGCGCGACGACGTCATCGCCACCCTCAAGTTCCTGCTCGTCGCGGTGGTCGCCCTGCCCGTCGCCCCCAACGAGCCCTACGGCCCGTGGGGGTTGCTCAACCCGTTCCGCATCGGGGTGCTGGTGACGCTCATCGCGGGCGTGGGCTTCGTCGGCTACGTGGCGGTCCGGCTGCTCGGCTCCGGCCGCGGGATGCTCGTCACCGGCGCCGTCGGCGGCCTCGTGTCCAGCACCGCGGTGACGCTCGCGTCCGCCGCGCGCGCGCGCCAGTCTCCCTCGCTCGCCGGAGTCGCCGGGCTCTCGGTGCTGGTCGCGTCGGTGGTGATGTTCGCCCGCCTGCTCGCCGTGCTCGCCGCCGTCGACGCGACGCTGTTCCGCGCGGTGCTGGCGCCGCTCTCGGCGATGGGCGCGGTGATGGTGACCGGGACGATCATCCTCTACCTCCGCGAAGGCCGGCACGAGAAGGCGGCCGCGGCGGTGCAGGTGCAGAACCCCTTCGAGCTCAGCTCGGCGCTCAAGTTCGGCGCGCTCTTCGTGGGGGTGCTCCTCGTCACGAGCTGGGCGCAGAGCACCTTCGGTGCGAGCGGGGCCTACGTCACCGGCTTCCTCGCCGGCCTCACCGACGTCGACGCCCCCTCGCTGTCGATGGCCAACCTGCTCAAGAGCGGGGAGATCGAGCTCGGGGTCGCCCGCACCACCGTCGTCATCGCCACCTGCGCCAACACCCTGTCCAAGTCGGTGCTGGCGCT
Organism: Myxococcota bacterium; assembly: GCA_049322495.1. Lineage (GTDB taxonomy): Bacteria > Myxococcota > Myxococcia > Myxococcales > Myxococcaceae > Archangium_A. The sequence goes on from JBMORD010000033.1 coordinate 1,398, forward strand.
GGCGCTCGGCGGCAAGGTGATGGGGCTGCGCGTCGGGCTGATCTCCGCCGCCGCGCTGGTGGGCGGGGTCGTCGCCGTCACGCTCGGCTGACAGCTTTCGAAAATTCCTTCTCCTCTTTCCGGAGCCGACCCGTATTTTCGACGGGTGCTCTCGCTCGACACGACGTACGTCCGGGCGCTGCGTCAACGTGACGCCGCGGCCTTCGAGGCACTCGTGCGGGCATTTCTCCCGCGGGTGAGGCGCATGGCCATGCAGTACTTCCAGAGCCCGTTCGAGCAGGAGGACGCGGTCCAGGAGGCCTTCACGCACCTCTACGCACACCTCGACTCGGTCGACCCGCTGCGGGTGGAGTCACTGCCGGGGTGGGTCGTCACCACCGCCCGCAACCGCATCCTCGATCTCGCGCGCCAGCGGCGCCCGGGCGTGTCGCTGGAGGTGACCGAGGAGCTCGGCGGCGACGAGGACCCGAAGGGGCCGGAGGTGGTGGTCAGCGGCGAGCTCCGCGAGGTGATGGCGCGCTTCGAAGAGCGCCTCAAGCCCGCCTACCGCCCGTACTTCCGCGCGGTCTTCGTCGACGGGCGAGACTGGGAAGAGGCGCGCGTCGAGCTGGGGCTGTCGCGGCTGCGCACCAAGTACCTCAAGTCGGTGTTGCTCAAGCTGCTCCAGCGGCATGGACCGCTGCTGGAGATCCTCGGGCGCGGGAGGGCCACATGAGCCACGTGAAGGGTCTGATCGACGACGTGGTGACGGGCCGGGTGTTGTCGTCGGAAGACGACACCAGGTTCCGCGAGCACCTCCGCGCGTGCAGCGACTGCCGGGCGCACTTCGACCTGTCCGTCGGGGTGTTGAGGCTCGCGCGCGGAGGCGGCGAGGCGCTCGCGCCGGGTGAAGCCGAGCGGGCGAAGGCGCGGGCGGTGCGGCTGGTGCGGCCGGTCGAGGGCACGACGACGCTGCCGTGGCGGCTCATCTTCGCCAGCGCGGCGCTCGCGGCCGCGTTGGTGCTGGCGATCGTCGCGTGGCCCCGGAGCCAGGTCGGCCTGGTGCTCACCGCCGGGCGCGGCGTGAACGTCGACGGCGCCCCCGCCAACAAGGACACGGTGATCCTCGCCGGCGCGGTGATCAGCACCGAGAAGGAAGACGCCGCGGTGCTGCTCGAGCACGACGGCGACAAGCACGGCCTGCTGCTGCGACCCGCGACGACGCTGCGCGCGTGGGACGCGGACGAGGTGGGGCTCGAGAGCGGTCGCGTGCGCGTGCAGGCGCGCAAGGCCGATCACCCCTTCGTGGTGCGCGCCGAGTCGCTGCGCGTCGTTCAGGAGGTCGCCGGCGTCTTCATCGTGGAGCGCCGCGCAAACGGAACCCTGGTCGCCGTTCACCAGGGCGCAGTCGTGGTGCGGGCGAGCGCTGGTGAGGTCGAACTCAAGGAGGGCCAGGAGGTGGAGCTCACGTCGGCGGGGTTGTCGACCGCGCGACCCGTCGTTGCAGGAACGCTGATCGAAGACCGGGGGGATGGAACCGTGTGGGACGCCATCGTGCGCTTCCTGCGGCAACTGCTGGACGCCATCGCAAAGGCACTCTCGGGAGACTGATCATGATCCTTCGAAACCTCACCTCCACCGAGCAGACCCTCACCGACGGAGGCACCGTGAAGACGGTGTCGCCGCTGGGGCTCGTCTCGGTGACCCCCGACGTCGGCTTCCACCTGCTCGCGCACCGGCCGGGCGTGTGGGTGGCGGAGCAGCCGATCGTCCCGCCGCCTCCGCCGTCGTCGCCGCGCTGATCAGCCGACGGTGACCTCGTCCCACGCCTGGCCCTTGCGGCTGGCGGCCTCCGCGAGGAGCGCATCGAGCTTGTCGAGCAGCAGCTTGTTCCCGTCCTGCGTGTAGCCCTGGAGCGACTTCGCGCAGCCGTCGACCCGCTCGAGGAACTCGCCGAGCACCTGCCCGTCGAGGGTCCTAGCGTACATGCCGTAGTTGAGCTGCTGCAGGTACAGCGCGTTGAGCACCTGCTCGAACTGCCCGCCGATGGGCACCGAGAGCATCGGCTTGCGCAGGTACACCGCCTCGCTCATCAGCGTGTAGCCACCGCCGCCCACCACGCCGCGCGCGGTGCGCAGATCGTCGATGAACCCCGCCTCGCTGAAGGGCTTGAACACCAGGTTCCCCTCGCGCACGTCGCTGGTGAGATCGCGCCGGTAGCCGTAGATGCGGCACTCGTGGCCCGACTTGCGGAGCTCCTCGATGAGCGCCGTGTTGCTGGTCATCGTCTGGTACACCAGCAGGTGCTCGCCCGGCTCCGACTTCGCCGCGAGGATCTCCGGCCGGAGGATGGAGGGGACGAGCGTGGTCCGCTCCTTGCGCACCGGCGGGTAGAAGAACGTCGTGACGAGGTAGTGGAACGCGCCCGGCAGCTTTGACTTCACGATGCTCTTGGTGAGCTCGAACTGATCCTCGTGGCCGGCGAGCAGCGCGGGGTCGTGCTTGCACCGGTTGATGATCTGCATGTTGTCGACGCTGATGCAGGGGATGAAGTGGTTGCGCGCGAAGAGGTAGCTGAACGACTCGAAGTCGCTGATCACCACGTCGGGCCGGAACTCGTCGACCAGCTCGAAGTACTTGCGCACGTTCTGGGGCCAGCCGGTGACCGCGCCCTTCAGGTTCTGGAGCACGGTCTGCCACTTCTTCACCGAGTTCCCCTCGTACTGAATGGTGAAGCCCCAGATGTTGTGCACGTTCTCGAAGCGCTTCGCGAGGTAGTCGCGCGCGCGGCCCGAGACGACGATGTGCACGTCGTGGTGCTTCGTGAGGTGCTCGAGCACCACGCGGGAACGGGTGGCGTGCCCCATGCCTTCGCCGACGACTCCGTAGAGGATTCGCATGGCCGGGCACGCTACACAGGTGCCCCGCATGGCGCACCCGCTTCACTCCATCGGCCGCACCGTCGTCGGGAGCCTCGCCCTCGCGCTGGTGGGCGCCGCGGTGCTGCTGGTGGTGCTCGGGTTCGGCAACCTCCGCCGGCCCTGCGAGTTCCCCGACACCGCGCAGTGCACCTTCGAGCGCGAGACCTTCGCGCACGTCGCGCGCCTGGAGTTCTTCTCTGCGGCGGGCTGTGCGTTGATCGGCGCGGGCCTCGCGGTCGCGCTCCGTCGCGGGCGCTGAGGCGCCCGGGTCGATTGCGCTTGCATCGGCGCGCTCGACTTTCGACGCTCGCGCACCCGTGATGAACCCCTTCCAGCTCCCCGAGCAGCTCAACCTCGCGCAGGTGTTCCTCCACGCGCAGGCCGCGACGCACCCGCAGCGGCCGGCGATCTACTTCGAAGACCAGGTCATCACGCTCGGGCAGCTGTCCGACGCCACGCACCGCGCGAGCACCGTCTTCAAGTCGCTCGGCCTGCAGTGGGAACAGCGCGTGCTGCTGATGCTGCCCGACGTGCCGCAGTTCGCCTCCGCGTGGTTCGGCGCGGTGCAGGCCGGCGGGGTGGTGAGCGCGGTCAACCCCGGCCTCAAGGCCGACGAGCTCGCGTCCTACCTCAACTACACGCGCGCGAAGCTGGTGGTCACCGAGGGAGAGACCGCGGCGGCCATCGCCCAGGTGCGCGCGCAGTGCCCTCACCTCGAGCACGTGCTGGTCGCCGGCGGCCACTCGAGCTTCGGCCTCGACTACGACGACGCGCTCGAGAAGGCCACGCCCGACGCGTCGATCGCCGCCACCCACCGCGACGACGCGTGCGTCTGGCTCTACACCTCGGGCTCGACCGGCTTCCCCAAGGCCGCGGTGCACAAGCAGCACGACTTCGTCTTCAACGCGCTCACCTACGGGAAGCTCCTCGGCTACGCGCCTGGCGACGTCGGCATCTCCGTGCCGCGGCTGGCCTTCGGGTACGCGCTGGGCACCAACCTCCTCTTCCCGCTGCTGACCGGCGGCGCGGCGGTGCTCTTCAAGGAAAAGGCCACGCCCGAGAAGTTCTTCGAGCTGCTGAAGAAACACCGCCCCACGGTCTTCACCGCGGTGCCGACGGCGCTCAACAACCTCCTCAACGCGCCCGGGCTGGCCGACGCCGACTTCTCGAGCCTGCGGCTGGTGATCAGCGCAGGCGAGGCGCTCCCCGCGGAGCTGTACCAGCGGTGGAAGCAGCGCACCGGCGTGGAGATCCTCGACGGCATCGGCAGCGCCGAGATGTTCCACATCTTCATCACCAACCGGCCTGGCGACGTGAAGCTCGGCTCGCTGGGCCGCGTGGTCGAGGGCTACGAGGCGAAGGTGTGCGACGAGCACGGCGTCGAGCTCCCGCGCGGCGAGATCGGCACGCTGTGGGTGCGCGGCGACTCGATGGCGCTCGAGTACTGGCAGCAGCACGAGAAGTCGAAGAGCACCTTCCGCGGAGACTGGTGCGTCTCGGCCGACAAGTTCCAGCAGACGGACGACGGGTACTTCTACTTCTGCGGCCGCGGCGACGACATGCTCAAGGTCGGCGGTCGCTGGCTCTCGCCGGTCGAGGTGGAGAACGTGCTGCTCCAGCACCCCGCGGTGCGCGAGGCGGCGGTGGTGTCCTTCAAGGATCAGGACGGGCTCGACAAGCCGCGCGCCTTCGTGGCGCTGCACGCCGGTCGCGCGGCGAGCGAGGCGCTGGCCGAGGAGCTCAAGGCGCACGTGCGCGGCGCGCTCGAGCCGTACAAGGCGCCGCGCGAGGTGCGCTTCGTCGACGCGCTGCCGCGCAGCGATCGCGGCAAGGTGCTCAAGACGGAGCTGCGAGGCTGAGATGGCCCACTTCGAAGCACGCACGCTCTCCTGGCCCCGCATGAAGGCGCTCGCCGAGGCGGGCGCGGTGGCGCTGCTCCCGGTGGGCAGCACCGAGGCGCACGGCCCTCACCTCCCGCTGTGCGTCGACGTGGTGATCGCCGAGGAGGTCTGCCGCCGCGTCGCCCGCCGACTGTCCCGCGACGTGGTGGTCTTCCCGGCGGTGACGTACTCGCTCACCGACTTCGCGGCGCCGTTCTCGGGCACGGTCAGCCTCGAGGCTGAGGTCGCGCGGGGCCTCCTCTCGGGCGTGCTGCGCGGCATCGTGCACGGCGGCTTTCGCACCGTCGGCGTCATCAACCACCACCTCGAGCCCGCGCACTTCCGCGTGGTGCACGAGGCGGGGAAGGCCACGCAGGCCGCGCTGCCAGCGGCGCGCGTGGTGGTGGTCGATCACCGGCGCCCGCCGACCGGCCCGCAGCTCGGGCACGAGTTCATGCACGGCGGGAGTCACGCCGGCCGCTACGAGACCTCGCTCATGCTCGCGGCCGCCCCCTCGCTCGTCGACGACGCCGCTCGCCGCGCGCTGCCGTCGCTGGAGATCGATCTCCCCGGCGCCATCAAGCAGGGCGCGAAGAACTTCCTCGAGTGCGGCGGGCACGACGCCTACTTCGGGGCGCCCGCTGACGCGACGGCTGACGAGGGCGAGCGACTGTTCGAGATCCTCGCCGAAGCGGCCGCCCTCCAGCTCGAGACGACGTCATGACCGAGACCACTTCCCCCGACGATCTGATCGCCGCCGGCATCTTCGGTGCCTGCTGCTTTCTCATCTCGCTCGTCGGCTTCATCGGCGTGCTGGTGTGGATGCTCCGGAGCCGCGGTCAGGCCGTCGCGCCGCAGCAGCAGGGCGCGCCCCCGCCCGTGCCGCCGCAGCAGCCGGCGATGGACTTCCACCTCTCGGTCATCGCGCTCGCCTTCGACAGCTACTTCCGCGGCCAGGTCGAGGCGGCCGTCACCGCCGCGGCCTCGACGCTGGATCCGGTGTCGGCGCGCGTGGAGCTGATCCAACGCGCGGCCCGGGCGCTCCTCGGCGTGCAGGCGCAGTGGCGGCACTTCGGCTACGGAGAGAAGGACCTCGCCGATCTCACCGGTGCCCAGCAGAGCTACACGAACGCGGTCGCCGATTTCCGCGCGCGCTCGGCGCGCCCTGACGACGGCGGCGCGATGACGGTGCTCACCATCATCCTCTGCACGCGCGGGCGACGCCTGGGCGTCGATCGGCTCGACACGCGGCAGCAGGTCGTCGAGCTGCTGAGCGATCGGCTGCGCGTCGACACCGGCTCGCTCCTCGGCGCCGAGGTGCTCTGGGCTCCTCCCGCTGGCGGGCTCACCGAGCTCGCGGTGCGCGAGCGCTTCCCCGAGATGCATGCGCTGAGCGTGTAACCCTTCGGTCATCACGGTTGAGCTGCTTCTTGCCGCTCACGGCTCAGGGAATGTCAGAATGCCCCGCATGCGCTTCTGGCCGTTGCTGTTCGCCCTCGGGGCGTCCGCTGCTCTCGCTGCGAAGCCCGCCGTCGTCGTGAGCGGGCCTCCGGCGCTCACCAGGCTCGTGAGCAAGGAGCTCTCGAAGAAGTACGCCCCGAAGCCCGGCTCGCTCTCGCCGATGCCGACGGCGAAGGAGGTCCGCGAGGCGACCGGCCCGCACGGCGCCATCGCCGCGGTGCTGTGCTCGTCGGCCGGCGCCTTCATCACGCTCCAGGTCCTCAACGGCGCCGACGGCACGCCGCTCGACACCATCACCCTCAAGGGCACGCTCAAGAAGCTGCCGAAGACGCTGCCGAAGCCCCAGCTCGCCGCGCTCTTCTTCGCGGTCGGCTCGGGCAAGGCTCCGGGCAAGGAAGCGCCGCCGCCCCCGGCCGTGACCGAGACGCCGCGCGAGGAGCCGAAGGTCGCGCCGAAGAAGGAAGAGCCGGTGAAGGAGGTGGCGAAGACCGAGGCGCCTGCCCCGAAGAAGCCGGCGAAGGCCGAGGAGCCTCCGCCGACGGTCGTGTCCCGCCCTGCGGAGCCGACGCCGCCCGCCTCGAACCAGCCGGCGGTGCGCCTGTCGGTGGGCTTCGGCGGCTTCAACCGGAGCTTCGGCTGGAGCGGCAACCCGAGCCCCTCGCTCGCGACCGCGACGTGGCCCTTCTCCGGCAACATCGCCGTGGAGGCCGCCTGGTACCCCGGCGCCCACTTCACCTCGAGCTTCCTGGCCAACCTCGGCCTCTACACGTCGGGCGACTTCGGCATCGGCATCGTGTCCCGGGTCGGGCTCGAGGAGTCGCGCTTCGCACACTCCTCTTCGCGACTCCGTTTCGGCGGGCTGGTGCGCCTGCCGATCGGCACGGCCTTCACCCTGCACGCCCACCTCGGCTACGCGCGGCAGACGTTCACCACCTCGACCAACGCAATCAACGACGGCAGCGCGCGGCCCAACATCCCCGACCTGCTCTTCAACGGGTTCCGCGGCGGCCTCGGCCTGCGCGTGCGCATGTTCGGCACCGTCGAGCTCGACGCGCAGGGCGGCTTCATGACCGTGGCCAACAAGGGCGAGCTCGCGTCGGACCGCTACTTCCCCGCCGCGACGGCCTTCGCGGTCGATGCCGGCGGGGGCCTGTCGGTCGAGGTCGCGCCGAGCCTCCGCCTGCGCGCGGGCGCGGAGTGGAACCGCTACTTCATCACCCTCAACCCCGCGGAAGACTCGACGTTCTTCGCGCGCTCCGCGGCGGATCAGTACATCACCGCGACGGCGAGCATTCAGTGGGTGATGTGAGCGCGCAGCCAGTCGAAGAGCACGAACAGCGTCATCACCGCGCAGCCGATGAGCCCGACGAGCGCGAGCGGGCTCGGTCGCGTCGCCAGCAGCCACGCTGACGCCGCGCCGCCGAGGACGAAGGGCACGCTCGCGACGAGAGGGAGACGCCCGGACAGCGCCAGCGCCGGAGGACGACGCTCGAGCACGTACGCGACGAACCGCTCACGCTGCGACAAAGACAGCCTCGCCCACCGCGCCGCGTCTCGGAGCAGGAGCCCGCCGAAGAAGAGCGGAAGGACGCCGATCGCCTCCTGCCGAACCATCAGCGCGAAGCCCAGCGTGAGCAGCGCCGCGCCGAGGACGCCCATCATCAGGAAGCCACGACTCGACGCCGGGGAAATCACGCCGCGGCCGCCGCGCTCCGTCCACACCGTTGGCCATCCACGCTCCATGACGCGATGATAGCGAGCTCTGCGCGGAGAATGGCGAGGTCCGCCGTCGTCAGCGCTGGCTGAGCTCGGGCCTGGCGAGGAGGCGCCGCCGCACCTCGGCCGAGACCTCCGCCGTCGACTGGCGCTCGCGGCGCAGCGCCGACAGCGCGTCTTCCAGGCCGAGCAGCTTCTCCCCCAGCTTCTTCGCGGCGTCGCTCGCGTTCGCCTTGCCCACCGCCGCGAGGTTGTCGCGCGTGCGCTGGAGATCCTGCTCGAGCTCTCGCAGGCGCGCGTCGATGGTCCCCAGCCGGCTCTGCGCCGCCTCAGCGCGGGAGATCTCCGCGCGCACCGCCGTCAGGAGCGCCTTCGCCTCGTCGGGCATCGGCCGCGCGAGGAGCGCCGTCAGCCGCTCCGAGGACAGCCGCTCCGCCGGAATGCGCTCGACCACCGCGCCCTCTTCGATCAGCTCCACCGACTCTTCCGCCTTCGGAGCCACCTGCAGCCGCCCGTACCGCGGCTGCCCCGGCGAGCGGACGTCCTCCTCGCCGCCCGCCACCACGCGGTACCGCTCCTCGGTGAGCTGCACCAGCACGGTGCGCGGCACGTCGGCGCGCGACGTGAAGTCCACCCGGTGGACGAGCTTGTCGACCCGCGTGAGCTCGAGCACGCGCGCGCCGTCTGCGCCCGTCAACCGCGCGCGCCGCGGCGCGCCCTCCTCCCGCGCGGTGCTGCGCGAGACGACGAGATCGAGATCCTCGCCGTGCTTGAGCACCCGCACCTCGCCGGGCTTCACGCGATCGACCTGCGTCTCGCCGGCGTACGCGCCATCGGTGAAGACCGAGAGCGTGCCGCCCTCGAGCGTGAGCGGCGTGGTGTTCTCGAGCCGCACGCCGGTGAAGACCGCGCCCTCGGCGTCGAGCACCGTCACGCGCTCCGCCTTCGTGGGGCTGTCGACGATGGGCAGCAGCGCGCTCTTGCGCGGCGCGAGCACCACCGGCTCCTTGACGGCGTAGAGAAAGAGGTCGCCCGCCTCGCTCACGGCCGCGGGCTCGAGCGGCGTGGGGCCGTCTTCGAGCACCGTCGAGCTGAGGCCCGCCGACACGCCGACGCCGCGCCCGACCGTCCCCACCGCGCCGACGCCCAGCGAGCCTGAGCCGTAGCCAGAGCCGCCGGCGCCCGTGCCGCGCACCGAGAGGCCGGCCCACTCGCCTTCCCCGCGGAGGTGCTCACGCGCCTCCCGCGTCGCCAGCTGGGGTGCGGTGTCGAGGCCGTCCTCGAGCGCGAGCATCTCGCGGCGCCCATAGCGCGGGCCCGCGAGCGGCAGCAGAAATGACGTGGGGCGCCCCGACGCGAGCGTCACCTTCACGCCGTCCCACGCCTCGTCGCTGTCGTTGTGCACCAGCGCGAAGCCCTGCAGCCGCTGCGTGCGCTTGCCGAGCACCAGCCGGTACGTGGTGCGCCACACCGGCGCCTCGGTGGTGTAGCCGACCGCCACCGGCCCGCTCCCCGAAGCCCCCCGCACCACGAGCCGCTCCCGCTCCGGCTGCAGCGCGGTCGCCCCCACCGCGCGGCTCCACGCGAGCGCCACCTGGCTGCCGAGCGGGCGCACCGCCTCGATGGTGCGCAGCGGCACGCGCGCCAGGCCCCCTTCGCCGAACACCAACAGCGTCTCGTCGGGCACCGGCTTCCCCTCCTTGTCTTCGCGGCTGAACTGCTCCTCGGAGACCTCCACCACCCGCCCCTTCACCACCGGGCCCGACGAGCGCTTCACCTCCACCTCCACGCCCGTGAGGCTTCGACACAGGTTCCGCAGGGACGCCTGCTGCTCGCGCTCCGGCAGCCCGGCCATCGCGCGCGCGGCCTCCGCCGAGAGCGGCGGCGCGAACTCGACCGACGCCACGCCCTGCGCCGACATCACCACCAGCGACTTGAGCGCGTCGTCGAGCTGGCCCGGCTCGAGGGGGATCTCCGCCACCGAACCCGAGGGCACCGTGCCCCGCCGCTCGAAGTAGCCGACGCCGTTCTCGTAGAGCACCAGCGTCTTCAGGGGCAGCCGCGCCTGAGGCGGCGCGCCCGCGAGCGCAAGCAGAAGCAGAGCGTGCATGTCGACCCCCGACACCATCCCCGCAATCAGGTTTCAGTTCACTTGCGCTAATAGCCAAGCATCGCTAATGGTCCGCATCTTCCCGCGGAGGCCGATTCATTCATGCAGCTCGAGTCCCTGAAGATGTTCGTCGATGTGGTGGAGACCGGATCGTTCTCGCGCGCGGCGCAGCTCAACCACGTGACGCAGTCCGCGGTGAGTCAGCAGATCCGCGCGCTGGAGAACCGCTACGAGCAGCGCCTGCTCTCGCGCAGCGCGCGCCAGGTCACGCCCACGGCGGCTGGTGAGCGGCTCTTCCGCGGCTGCAAGGAGATCCTCGCGCGCTTCGCGGAGGTCGAGCAGGAGATCCGCGAGCAGGCGACGGAGGTGTCCGGCACCTGCAACGTGTCGTCGATCTACTCGGTCGGCCTGCACGAGCTGCACACCATCCAGAAGGAGCTGCTCCGCACGCACCCCAAGGTGAACGTGCGCCTCAACTACCGCCGCAGCGATCAGGTGTACGACGACGTCATCCTCGGCGCGGCGGATCTCGGCCTCGTGGCGTACCCGCAGCCGCGCGCGGGCGTCGACCTCATCCCCTTCCGCGAGGACAAGCTGGCGCTGATCGTCCCGCCGTCGCACCCGCTGGCGGGCAAGGGCAAGGTGTCGATGAACGCCATCACCGGCCTGCCCTTCATCGCGTTCGATCGCGAGGCGCCGTCGCGCAAGGGCATCGACAAGCTGTTCCGCGACAAGGGCATCGAGCTGACGCCCTCGATGGAGATGGACAACGTCGAGACCATCAAGCGCGCGGTCGAGCTGGGCCTGGGCATCTCGATCCTCCCGCTCCCGACCGTGCAGCAGGAGATCACCACCGGCACGCTGGTAGCGAAGGCCTTCAGCGAGCCCGGCTTCACGCGCCCGATCGGGATCCTCGTGCGCAAGGGCAAGTACCTCTCGCGCGCGTCGCAGGCGGTCCTCGACTCGTTCAAGGCCACGCGCAGCGACGACTGAAGTGGCGAACCTCGTCCACAAGTGGCTCGTCGAAGCGCTGGGCGAGGACGAGGCGGCGGGCAGCGACGGGTGGTTGAGCAGCAACGCCTGGGCCGCGGCGCTCGAGCGGGTGCGTGCGCGACGCTTCCCCGAGCTCGACGCGGCCGAAGGCGCACGGAGAATCGGCGTCGAGCTCGGCGAGCGCTTCCTCGCTGGCGAGGTCGGCGGCCTGGTGCGCGAGACGATGCCGCTGATCTCACTCGATCGCGTGATGGAGCTGCTCGTGCCGCAGCTCTCGACGCGCCTGCGTCGCCCCTTCGAGGTGAGCTGGGAGCGCGATCTGACGGGCGGTCGGCTGCGGATCTCGGGGCCCATCGCGGCGCGACCCGAGACCACGCTCGGCTTCTTTCAAGCGGTGCTCAGCCTCGTCTCCGAGCGCCCGCAGGTGACGCTCGAGAGCAGCACCGCCGGGGAGATCGTCCTCCGGGTCACGAAGTAGCGCTCACGGCGGATCTTCCGGTTCGCGCTCCCGCTCCTTCTGGAGCCGCTCGAGCGCCTGCTTGAAGAGCTCGAGGAGCGTCCGCTCCGCGGCCCCGTCGGCAGACCGCGCGCCCGGCTGGCACTCACACGACAGGCGCCCCGACGCCGCGTCCTTCGCCCACGCGCAGATCCCCGGGCACTCTGCGAGCGGGCCGTCGTCCTCCAGCAGGCCGGGCGTCACGTCCGTCACGCTGGCGAAGGCGGCAGGGCCGCAGCCGGGCACGCTCTCGCCGAGGCGCGGCCACGGGAAGCGGTGCTGGGTGCTCCGGCCGCGATCCCCCGGCGCGAAGGTGAGGCCGACGCGGCACGTGCCCGCGGCCCCCGAGAGGTCGAGCGACACGCGCGCGCCGCTCGCCAGCGGCCGCCACACGGTGGTCGTCACCTCGACCCCGCCGTCCTCCACGCGACCGTGGAGCTCGAAGCACGCCTCGTCCGTCGTCTCTCCGGCGCGCGCGCAGCGGGCCCTCGCGCCGGAGGTGAACACGCGCGGCCGCCGCAGGATCAGCACGTCGCTCCCGGTGTCGAAGATCGCGTGGAAGCGACCCCAGACGTCGGCGCCGAGCATGCCCTGCACCGCGTGCGGAGGGCGGCCCGGCTCGAGCTCCAGCGAGCCCCGCTCGAGCCCGAAGCCCGGCGCGAGCTCGAACGAGTCCCAGGCGAAGCCACGGAGCTGCGCGAGCTCCGGCGGCAGCGTGAGGCCCTCGGGCAGCGGCAGCCCCTCGAGGAGCTCGAGCCCCGGCTTGAGCCCGGCAGACCGCGCCGCCTCGTCGTAGATGCGGCTGCGGCTGTCGCGCAGCGAGAGCAGGAAGGCGCCGTCGAAGCGCTGCGGGCCCTGACGGACGCGCACCGTGAGCAGGGGCCAGTCGAAGCGCGGCTCGCGCGACACGGGCAGCACCTGCACGTCGTCTTCGCTCGCCTCGGCCTCCGCCACCCAGCGCTCACGCGGCTGCGACGGGCGGAACGACAGCTCGCGCGTCGCCGGGTTCACCGCCAGCGCGAGCCCCCTGAGCTCCGGCGCGCCGAGCACCACCACGCAGGTCTTCCCCGCGGCGAGCGCGGCCTCGATGGGCCTCAGGCGCACCGCGCCCAGCGAGATGCCGCTCACGCGCGCGAGCGGGAAGGTCTCGTCGGGGCCGAAGGGGTCAGGCACCGAGACCTGCGCCACCAGCGGCGGCGCGTCGACGCACTTCGAGGTCACGAGGGTGACGGGCTGCGCCGGGTCGAAGGTGATCTCCGCCGGAACGTCTTCGACCGCGCCGCGCGCCACCAGGCGCAGCGCCGGAGAGGGCTCGAGCGCGACCGTCAGGCCCGAGAGCGAAGCGACGCCGCCGCTCGCGCGCTCGTGGTGACAGGCTGCCAGCAACAGGAAGAGCGCGACGCGTCGAAACACCACGCCATCGTCGCTCGTTCGGCGGGCGAGCGCACGGGGCGCGACTGAGGCTCAGGTGCCGCCGTCTCGCGCGGGGATGGTCATCTGCCCGCCGGTGAGGAAGTCCTGCACCTGCGTGCCGGGCGGAGGCGTGAGCTTGAAGTGCGCCTCGTTGATGCCGACGTTCGTCTTCAGGCCGAGGAAGCTGATCGCGTTCTCGCTGCCGTCGGGATCGATGACGGTGCTCTTGAGCACCTGCGCCGTCGCCTCGTCGACCTCGAGGAGGATCTTCTTGAAGCGCGGGTCGGGCACCAGCGGCGTCAGCTCGAGCTGCGTGCCGGTGCACTTCGCGCACGCCTTCTTCACGATGGCGAACTCGTTCTCGAGCTTGCCCACGCCGAACAGGAAGGTGACCGACGCCGAGAGCTGGTTCGAGTTGAGCGCCGCGCGCGTGACGAGCTTCGCCTCGGGGTCGTGCGCGAAGACACGATCTCCGGCGAGCACGAAGGTCTTCGGCGAGGGCTTCTCGTACTCCCAGCGCATCAGCGCCGGCTTGCGGAAGGTGACCTTGCCGCTCGAGACCTGCGTGCGCTTGAAGGCCTTGTACGTGTACTCCTGCTTGAAGTCGGCGGTGAAGTCCTGGGTCTTCTCGTAGAAGGCCTGCACGCGGTCGACGAGCACCTTCACGTCGGGCGCCATCGGCGGCTTCGCCACGCCCGCATCGACCGCGACCACCGCCACGCCGGCGTCTGCCGCCGCGGGCTTCTTGGCCAGCCCCGCATCGGGGGTCGCGGCCAGGAAGAACGTCGCGTACGCCACCAGCAGCTTGCTCAGGAACATGGTGCCCTCTTCGACGGACCGGCGCTCGCCGGCTTCATCGGGTCTTCAACGGTACAGCCGGCCGCGCTGCTTGACCGACAGGAACTGGAACTGCTCGGTGAGCGTCTGCTTCTCCTCGGGCGAGAGATCGCCGTCGGGGCCGAGGTGCTCGAGCCGCCAGGAGATCGCCCGCGTGATGCACGCCGACGCGGCCGCCGAGATGTTCATGCTCTGCGAGAACCCCCTCATGGGAATCCAGAAGGTGCCGTCGGAGTGCTCCAGCACCTCCTCCGAGACGCCGAAGCGCTCGTTGCCCAGCACGATGGCGATCTTCCGATCGAACCGGAGCTCGAACAGGCTGGTCGCCCCCGGCTGAATGGCCGACGCGAGCACGCGGTAGCCCTTCGCCTTGAGCGCGGCCGCGCAGCTCTTGAAGTCGTCGTGCAGGTGAACGTCGAGCCACTTGTCGCAGCCCTGGGTCACCTTCGAGTTCGGCGTGAAGGCCGCGTCGGGGTTGCGGATGACGTGCACGTCCTGCAGGCCCATGCCCTCGCAGGTGCGCAGCACCGCGGCCATGTTGAAGGTGTCTTCGAGGCGGTCGAGCACCACCGTCACCGAGCGCGTGCGCTGGTTGACGACCTGCTCGATGCGCTCCTTGCGGGGCGCGAGCAGGAGATCGGCCGGCAGCGGTCTGCCATCGGCCGCCTCGTACTTCGGCCCTCCCCCGCCCATCTCAGCGCCCTCCCCGCTGCTTCTTCGGCGCGGGCTTCGTCGGCTTCTTCTTCGTCGGCGCAGGCTTCGACTTCGCGGCCGCGGGCTTCTTCTTCGCCTTCTTCGCGCTGATGGTCTCGAGCGCCTCGTGCGCGGTGATCAGCTCCTGCGCGTCGTGGCGCCCCTTGAGGCGCACCTTCTTCTCGGCGGGCGCGAAGAGCACCCGCGCGCACGCGTCGAGCACCGCCTGCGCGCCCTCGCCCGTCGCGCCCGACAGCTCGAAGACCTTCACGCCGCGCTTCTTCATGGCCTCGGCGAAGGCCGGCAGCGCCTCGCGGGCGTGCGGCAGATCGAGCTTGTTGGCCACTACCAGCTGCGGCTTCTCGGCGAGCGTGACGCTGTACTTCTCGAGCTCGCGGTTGATGGTGTCGAAGTCCTGCACCGGGTCGCGGCCCTCGTCACCGACGCTCAGGTCGACGAGGTGCACCAGCACGCGGCAGCGCTCGACGTGGCGGAGGAACTGGTGGCCCAGGCCGTGCCCCTCGCTCGCGCCCTCGATGAGCCCGGGAATGTCGGCCACCACGAAGCTCTTGCGGTCGCGGTACTCCACGACGCCGAGGTTGGGCACGAGCGTGGTGAACGGGTAGTCGGCCACCTTCGGGCGCGCGCGCGAGATGCGGCTGATGAAGGTGCTCTTGCCCGCGTTCGGGAAGCCCAGGAGCCCCACGTCGGCGAGCAGCTTGAGCTCGAGGACGATGGTCTTCTCTTCGCCCGGCGTGCCGTCCTGCGCGAAGCGCGGCGTCTGGCGCGTCGAGGTGGCGAAGTTCATGTTGCCCCAGCCGCCCCGCCCGCCCTGCGCGGCGACCCAGCGCTCGCCCGGCGTCGAGAGATCCTTGAGCGTCTCTCCCGTCGCCTCGTCGATCACCAGCGTGCCGAGCGGCGCCTTGAGCACCAGGTCTTCGCCGGCCTTGCCGTTCATGTCGCTGCCCATGCCGTGCTGGCCGGACTGCGCGCGGTGGTGCTGCTGGAAGCGGAAGTCGAGCAGCGTGGTGAGCTGCGGGTCGGCCTCGAAGATCACCGAGCCGCCGTTGCCGCCGTCTCCACCCGAGGGGCCGCCCTTGTCGACGTACTTCTCGCGACGGAAGGCGACGGCGCCGTTCCCGCCGTCCCCGGCCTTCACGTAGATGCGAACCTGATCGACGAATTTCATGAGTGTGGAGCGCGGAAAACGAAACAGGCGCTCGGCCCGCTCCATTTTCGGAGAACGGGCTGTCGCGCCTGAGTCAGTTGCTGATGCTGAGACGAGCTCTTCAGCTCGCCGCAGGCGCCGGGTACACCGACACCTTCTTGCGGCCGCGATCGTAGCGCTCGAACTTCACGATGCCGTCGATCAGCGAGAAGAGGGTGAAGTCACGACCGGCCTTCACGTTGGCGCCGGGGTGAATCTTCGTGCCGAGCTGGCGAACGATGATGCTGCCGGCGGTGATCTGCTGGCCGCCGAACACCTTCGTGCCACGCCGCTGCGCATTCGAGTCACGCCCGTTGCGCGATGAACCTTGTCCCTTTTTGTGTGCCATGGATGCGAATCCTCAGTGTGAAATCGAAGGGCGAATCAGGCCGAGATCGAGGTGATCTTCACCTCGGTGAAGGGCTGACGGTGACCACGCAGGCGGGTCCAGCCCTCCTTCTCCTTGCGGAAGTGCAGCACGCGGCGGGCCTTGGCCTGGCGGAGGATCTTCCCCACCACCTTGGCGCCCGACACGGTCGGCTTGCCGACCTTCGGCGAATCCGTCCCGCCGATCATGAGCACTTCGTCAAACTTCACCTCGGCGCCGGAGTCACCCCCCACCTTTTCGATGCGGAGAACATCGCCCTCGGCAACCCGGTACTGCTTTCCACCTGTCCGAATGACGGCGTACATCGTTATAACCTCGCGGTATCGTTCAAGAATCGTTCGCAGTCACCGGATGGAGACTGGAAAGGGCGACCGCCATAAGCCAACGGCCGGGAATCGTCAAGTGACGTGCCACTGGATCAGGCGGCCATCCACTTCTTCAGCTCGGGGACGATCTTCTGGCCCCAGGCCTTCGAGGTGCGCTCCTTGATGAAGGCGGCGACCAGGGCATCGGAGAGGATCGAGGCGCGGGTGGCGAGCTCGAGGCGCTCGGTGAGGCGCTCGCCCTCTTCTTCCTGAAGCAGCGTGGGCAGCTTGGCGGAGCGGATGTCGAAGAACTCCGCGTCGAGGCTGAAGTCGAAGACGAGCTCGTTCCAGGTCGCCTGGAGCTTGGCGGTGTGCACCAGCAGGCCGCGCCCGAGCGCGTGCTTGACGAGCTGGGAATAGGGCGAGGTGACGCCCTTCACCTGGGCCTCGGTGACCTCTCCGCCGCCGGCGCGGAGGCCGAGCTTGCCGTTGAAGACGACCGTGACGGGCTTGCCCTCGACGTTCACCACCGGCTCGGTCGACTCGCTCTTCCACAACAGCCAGGTGAGGCACTCGCGACCGAGCCAGGTGCGCCCGCGCAGGAGCGCCTCCTGGGCCTTGGCCGCTTCGACCTGCGCCGCGTCCTTCTCTTCTTCGACCGCCTGTCCGTCGACGCCGACCTCGCCCCGGAGGAACGCGCGCTCTTCCTTCTTGCTCGCCATGTCAGCTCACCTCTCCGAACAGCTCCTTCGTGGGCGTCAGCGCGTCGATCTGCGAGGGCGCGAGGAACGCGGCCGGCACGCGGGGCACGAGCTTGACCTCCAGGTTCGACTCCAGCGAGGCCTGCACCTCGTCGACGACGGTGCGCGAGGTGGCCCACACGAAGACGTCCTTCGAGGTGAGATCGACGCTGACCTCGAAGAGCTTCGTCACCGGTTCCTGCTTCGCGCGCAGCGCCTTCTTGAGCGTGTCCTTCTGCTCGGCGCGCTCGCGGCGGCCGGGCGCGCGGCCGTTCTTCTGCTCGAAGGCCTGCGCCCACTGGAGCAGCCCCGCGCGGATGGCGTTGTTCGGCACCTTCAGCTTGTCGACGCGGTACGAGAAGAGCGCGTGCATGCCGTGGAACAGCGCGCCCGCGGAGAACTCGGTGCGATCGGCGGCCTCGAGCTCCACGAAGCCGGCGGTGCGCTCGTCTTCACTCTTCGGGTCGATGGGCTCGAAGGCGGCCTTCCCGAGCCCCTTCTGCAGCCAGCGTTTGACGTCTTTGGGCACGTCGCCGTCGAGGCGAAAGCGCGCCAGATTCACGGAACCACGACGAATCGGCATGCGCGGCCTCTTCGTCGCTCCGGAGGTGTGCGGTCAAGGCAATTGGGGCCGCCTCAGCTCGCGCCGACCGCCTCGACGTCGACGTTGACGGTGAGCCCTTCGCGCACGCTCTGGGTCACCACGCAGAAGTCCTCGAACGAGTCGAGGCAGGCCAGCAGCGCCGCGGAGTCGCGCTCGACCGGCGCGAGGATCTTCACGTCGACCTTCCCGATGCGCAGCCGCTTGTGCTCGTTGCGCGTCAGCTCGACGTGCACCTTCGCCTTGACCCCCTCGACCTTCTCGCCCTTCTTCGACAGGCAGAACACGAGGCTGGCCGACAGGCAGTTGGCGATGGCCACCGCGAGCACGCGCGACGGGTTGGGGCCGGCGTCCTTCCCGAGCGGTGGCGGCTCATCGGTGTGCCACTCGGCCCAGGGCTTGTCGAAGCCCACCTTGAACTCGTAGCCGTTGAGCTGCTCGAGGGTCAGATCGAAGCCGTTGCTCTCGCTCATGGGTCGCTCCTGGTGGCGTGTGAGCCCTGCACTCGGGGCGGCGGTTCTCTTTCCGCCGCATCGGGAGGATAAGGCGAGCATGGATCGGCGACTCACTTTCCTGACGGCGTTCATGGGCTTCACCGGGGTCGGCTTCGGGGCGTTCGGCGCGCACGGACTCAAGCGGGCGCTCGAGGAGGCCCCCGACGCCGCTGCGCGGCTCGGCTGGTGGGAGACGGCCGCGCGGTACCACCTCGTTCACGCGCTGGCGATCGGCCTGGTGGCGGTCGTCGCCGGCCACGTCACCAGCCGCTTCCCGGCGTGGGCCGCGGGCCTCTTCACGGTGGGCACGCTGCTCTTTTCCGGGAGCCTCTACGTCATGGCCGCGACGGGCACGAAGCTGGGCCTCGTCACGCCGTTGGGGGGCGTGTGCTACCTCGCCGGCTGGCTCGCGCTGGGCTTCGCGGCGCGCGGGCTCGGGCGTCAGAAAGAGGCTCCACGGCCGGGCGAACCGTAATATCGGGGCGCCATGTCCCGACGCATCCCGCAGCTCGATCTGTCCCACTACACCCGCGGCACCGCCCAGGAGCGCGACTCGTTCGTGAAGGCCTGGGGCGACGGCCTCGTGGAGTTCGGCTTCGTCTCCATCGTCAACCACGGCGTCGACGCGGAGCTCATCTCACGCACCTACGACGACGTGGCGCGGCTGTTCGCGCTGCCGACCGAGGTGAAGCAGAAGTACGAGATCCCCGGCGGCGGCGGGCAGCGCGGGTACACCAGCTTCGGCAAGGAGCACGCGAAGAACCAGAAGGTCGGCGACCTCAAGGAGTTCTGGCACGTGGGGCGCGATCTCCCCGCCGGGCACCCGCGCGCGGCGACCTACGGGCAGAACCCGTTCCCCACCGAGCTGCCCAGCTTCAAGACGAACTCGCTCCAGCTCTACGCGGCGCTCGACGCGGCGGCGGCGGTGATGCTCCGCGCGCTGGCCGACTACTTCAAGCTGCCCAACGCCACGTTCGCCGACATGGCGCACGAGGGGAACTCGATCCTCCGGCTGATCCACTACCCGCCGCTGAAGGATCTCTTCATCCCCGGCGCGGTGCGCGCGGCGGAGCACGAAGACATCAACCTCATCACGCTGCTGTGCGAGTCGACGAGCTCCGGCCTGGAGATCCTCACGCGCCAGGGAGACTGGCTGGCGGTCGACGCCCTCAAGGGGCAGATCGTCGTCGACTCCGGCGACATGCTCTCGCGCATCACCAACGAGGTCATCCCCGCGACGACCCACCGCGTGGTGAACCCGCCGAGCGCGAAGGAAGACGTGGTGCGCTACTCGATGCCCTTCTTCGTGCACCCGTACCCGGACTGCATGCTGCGCATCTTCGACCAGTGCGTCACGCCGGAGAACCCGAAGCGCTACCCCGACATCACCGCGGACGACTTCCTCAAGCAGCGCCTGCGGGAGATCGGCCTCATCAAGTGAAGTCGCTGGCCGTCGCGGTGCTGCTGCTCGGCGCGACGGCGCGCGCGGCCGATGAGCCTCCTCGGCCGCTGCTGCTCGCGTCGGTGCACCTCTCGCCGTTCACCGCGTTCCCCGAGCTGCTCGGTGCGTCGGTGACGGTGCACGCCATTCCCTGGGTCGACGTCGCGGGCGGCGTGTCGGGGGGCGTCGGTGGGCGCTTCGGCTGGTGGGTGCGCGGCGGGCCGAGGCTGATGGTGGCCGACCTGCGCGACGAGCAGCACCGCGGGCTGACCTGGCGGCTCGCGCTCCACGCCGGCTACCGCGCCTTCCGCGACGCGCGCGCCGACGCCGCTGGCTTCTCGGGCCTCTTCGCGACCGACTTCGCGCACTTCTTCGCGCCGCACTTCGCCTTCGCGGTGCAGCTCGCGCTCGGCGGGCTCTACGACGCGCCCAACAAGCGCGTGCTCCCCGAGCTCCGCCTCGGGCTCGGCGTCGCGTTCTGAGCGAGAGACGCGCGTCTTCCCCGCGAGACCGGCCCGCGCGTCGAACTGGCAGGACTTCCTCACACCTGCGCGTGGCGGACCGCTTGCGATGACGCGCGCGCATGACCCTCTCCGTCCAACGCCTCGTCCTCGGTAGCGCGCCTCTCGACGTCGAGCCGCCCCCGAAGACGCCAGCCGCGCCCGAGAACGCAGTGACGCCGCTCGCGCCGTCGACGTCACCTGACGCGCGCGCCCTGGCCTCGGCGCTCGCGCGTCGGCCGGAGCTCGCGAGCCGCCTGCCGGCGGAGCTCTCGCCTCGCGCGCAGCTGCTCTACCTCGTCACGCACCGCGAGCTCTCGGCGGGGCTCGCGCCGCTGACGGTGCCGGTGGGCGAGCACGACCGCGTGCGCCTCGAGCCGTCCGGTGCCCTCGTGCTGAACCTGCGCGGAGAGGCGCCGATCCGGCTCCACAACCGTCATGACGACCTCGCGACACTGCTCGAGGGCGCCCAGGCGTGGGAGCTCGCCGGCTCGACGGACCTCGGCACCCTGCTCGACGACGCGGTGCATCGCTTCTACGCGCGCCCGACCTTCGACGGCGGTGGCGCGGCCGCCAACCAGCGCGGCGGCACCGCCTTCACCTACGCCACCATCGTGCAGGTCCTCGTCTCGGAGGATCCCTCGCAGCGCGGCCTCGAGTGCCTCGCGTCGGCGTCGGTGCACCTGTGGAAGTCGATGGGCCTCGTGCCACCCGGCCTGTCGCGAGAGGAGTTCGAGCACCGGTACACGTCCATCCACGGCGACGCAGGCGGCGTACGCCTCGGGCCGGAGTTCAACCGGACGCTCCGCGGGGGCCGCTCCGACGTTCGTCTCGACGCGGCGGCCACGGCGGCCTTCGCCAACGCGCTCCGCGAGGACGACTGGGCGAAGCTCACCGGCGCCGCGCAGGGGCGCTACTCGGTCCGCGCGCTCCGCGACGTCGAGGAGGTGGTCGCCCACTTCGCGCGCGGCGGCGGCGGCGTGCGGACCACCTGGGCCGACGGCGGTCACTACTTCGTGCTGTCCGGCGCGCGCGTGCTGAACGGTGAAGTACACGTCAACGAAGACGACTCGCTGCGCACCACGCACGCCGTCCGCAAGCGCGAGGGCAGCGAGCCGTACCTGACGCCGTATGATCCGGCGGCGCACACCCGCTTCTGGACCCTCGAACGCCGATGATCGCTCCGCTGCTCCTCGCGCTCGCTGCTGCGCCCTGCACCACCGTCTCGACGGTCGAAGCGCTCGTGGAGGCCACGGGGAGCGCGCCGTGCATCGAGCTCGCGGCGACGACGTTCGATCTCACGCCGCTCGTCGCGCCGGTGCGGCGACAGCGAGAGCTGAAGCGCTCCGCCACGGCCTCGATCTTCAGCCCGCAGCGTCCGGGGCACGGCGCCTTCGAAGGCGGCCTGACGCTGCACGACGTCGGACCGTTCACGCTGCGCGGCGGCACGCTTCATGTTGGCGCGCCCACCGCGACGCTCACCATCGCCCGCGCGAGAGACGTCGTGATCGAGAAGCTGCGCGTCGATGGCCTGCTCGTCCTTCGACACGTCGAGGGGCTCACGCTGCGCGAGGTGGTCGCGACGCGGCTGGTGCTCGACGACGTGCACCACGCGCGGCTCGAGCGCGTCTCGGCCGACGTGAGCGTCGAGGACTCGAGCGACGTGCGGCTCGATGCGCCACCGCGCCGGGTGAGCTCGAGCCGCGACGTCTCCGGTCCACGCGGGCCGCTGCTGGGCGGGCGCGAGCGGGAACGGCTCCCCGGCACCGAGCTCGTCGGCAGACTGCGCTTCGATCGCACGGAGGCGACCTTCGCCGATTGGAGCGCCTGCGCGCGCGCCGGGGCCTGTGCCCCTCGCGAGGGACCGCCCGACCTCCCCGTCACGCCGCTCTCGCTCGAAGAAGCCCGCGCGTTCTGCCGCTGGCGCGGCGGACGACTGCCGACGCCCAGCGAGTGGGTGGCCGCCGCGCGCGGCGTGGATGGCAGGCCCTGGCCATGGGGCTTCGCGCCGCCGACCTGTCGCCGCGCGGCGCTCACCGAAGCGCACGACGTCTTCGACGGCCCCTGCCTGCTCGACGAGCTCCACCCCGGCTGTTCGCACCCCGAGGGCAACGGTCCGTACGGGCTGTGCGATCAGGTCGGCAACGCGTGGGAGTGGACCAGCGACGGCAAGCTGCGCGGCGGCGACGTGCGGACGCTGGAGGAGTCAAAGGCGCCGTCTCCGGAGCTGGCGGCGGGCGTGCGCTGCGTTCGCGACGCCGACGTGCCATGACGGGGGCATGACGACGCCTCCCGACAAGCCAGCGGCCCCGGAGCCTCCCGTCAGGAGCGAACCGGCGCCCCGTCCACGCCCCATGATTTCACCGCAACAGGCAGCGCGCGCGCTGGCCCTGGGCGACGACGCGCTGATGCTCGAGTGTGACGAGCAGTTCTTCATCGCCTCGGGCCCTGGCGGGCAGCACCGCAACAAGACCGAGACGGGAGTGCGACTCACCCACCGCCCCACGGGGCTCACCGTCACCGCGACCGAGCGTCGCAGCCAGCTGCAGAACCGGGGCGCCGCGCTCGAGCGACTGCGCGGAGTGCTCACGAAGTTGTCGCACGTGCCGGAGAAGCGCATCGCCACGAAGCCCTCGCGTGGCTCGAAGCGTCGCCGGCTGGAGGCCAAGCGCCGCACCTCCGAGAAGAAGCAGAGTCGCCGCGGGGAGTGGTGAGCGGGGAGGCCCGCGTCCTCAGCCCTTGAGCTTCTTCTCGAGCAGTTCGTTGATGAGCTTCGGGTTCCCCTTCCCCTTCATCGCCTTCATCACCGCGCCGACGAAGAAGCCGAGCACCTGCGTCTTGCCCGCGCGGTAGGCCTCGACGTTCTTCTGGTTCGAGGCGAGCACCTCGTCGATCACCTTCTCGAGCGCGCCGGTGTCGCTGACCTGGGCGAGCCCCTTCTGCGCGATGATCTCCGCGGGCTCGGCGCCGGTGCCGTACATCTCGCCGAGGACCTCCTTGCCCGCGTTCTGCGAGATGGTCGACGCGTCGATGGCCCGCAGGAGCGCCGCGAACTGCGCGGCGGTGAACCTCGGCGCCGCGGCCCGCTCGTTTCGCAGCCGCGCCACCTCGCCGAGGAACCAGTTCGCGACCTTCTTCGGCTCGCCGCCGTACGCCGCCAGGCACTGCTCGAAGAACTCGGCGAAACCGCGCTCCGCGGTCAGCACGCCCGCGTCGTAGTCCGACAGCTTGAGCTGCTCGACGTAGCGGCTGCGCTTGGCGCGCGGGAGCTCGGGCAGCGCCGCCTGCGCGCGCGCGATCTCCTCCGCGCTCACGTGGAGCGGCGGCAGGTCGGGCTCCGGGAAGTAGCGGTAGTCCTGCGCGTCTTCCTTGCTGCGCATGGGGCGCGTCTCGCCGCGATCCGGATCGAACAGGCGCGTCTCCTGCTCGATGCGCCCACCAGACTCGATGACCTCGACGTGCCGGGCGATCTCCGCCTCGATGGCGGCCTTGATGTTGCGGAACGAGTTGAGGTTCTTGAGCTCGCAGCGGGTGCCGAACACCTCGGCGCCCTTGCGCATCACCGAGACGTTGGCGTCACAGCGGAAGCTGCCTTCCTCGAGGTTGCCGTCGTTGACGCCGATGTAGACGAGGATGTCGCGGAGGAGCTTGAGGTATTCCACCGCTTCGTCAGCGCTGCGGAGATCTGGCTCGCTGACGATCTCCAGCAGCGGCGTGCCCGCGCGGTTGAGGTCGACCAGCGACAGCCCGTCGGCCGCGTCATGCACGGACTTGCCGGCGTCCTCCTCGATGTGGATGCGGCGGATCCGCACCCGCTTGCCGGCCGCGTCGAGCGTGACGCCGCCCCACTCGCAGATCGGGAACTCGTACTGAGTGATCTGATAGCCCTTGGGGCTGTCAGGGTAGAAGTAGTGCTTGCGCGACCACTCGCTGCGCTCGTTCACCCGGCACTCGAGCGCCAGGCCGGTGCGCACCGCGAGCTCCACCACGCGCGCGTTGAGCACGGGGAGCGCGCCGGGGAAACCGAGACACACCGGCGTGGTGTGCGTGTTGGGCTCGTCGCCGAAGGCCGTGCCCGCGCTCGAGAAGAGCTTGCTGGTGGTCAGCAGCTGGGCGTGCACCTCGAGACCGATGACCGGCTGAAAGTCGGAGATCGCCATCGCCGTCAGTCCTTGATGAAGCGAATGGTGAGCGGGTACCGGTACGCGTGGCCCTGGAAGGCGTTCACGCCGGCGACGATCGACAGCACGATGCTCGCGAGCGCGGCGGGCATCAGCAGGCAGATCCCGACGAACAGGAAGCTGGTGACGAGGCCGACCGCGTAGACGATGAGCAGCGTGATGTTGAAGTTGAGCGCCTCGATCGCGTGCGCGCGCACCCAGCGCGACTCGTTGCCCTTCACGGCGAGCGCGATGATCGGCCCCAGGAAGGTCGTCACCAGCGCCGAGACGTGCGTGAGCAGCCCCCAGATCTTCTCGTCTTCACTCGGGCGATAGCCGGGGAGCTCGAACGGGTGCTGCGCCTGCTCCTGCTGAGGCGTCATGGCGTCGGGCTCCAGTCGGCGAGCGAGCGCTCGCGCTCGAGGGCGCGCGCGGCGCGGAGCACCGTCACCTCGTCGAAGGGTCGACCGAGGAGCTGCGCGCCGATGGGCAGGCCCGCTGACGACTTCGCCGTGGGCACCGAGATGCCGGGGAGGCCGGCGAGGTTGGTGGGCAGCGTGAGCACGTCCATGAGGTACATCGACAGCGGGTCGTCGAGCTTCTCGCCGAGCCGCCACGCGCAGGTGGGCGACGCCGCGCTGAGCAGCACGTCGACCTCGCCGAAGGCCGCGTCGAAGTCACGGCGGATGAGCGTGCGCACCTGCTGTGCCTTCACGTAGTAGGCGTCGTGGTAGCCGGCCGAGAGCGCGAAGGTGCCGAGCATGATGCGGCGCTTCACCTCTGGCCCGAAGCCTTCGGCGCGCGAGCGCTCGTACAGCTCGCGGAGCTGCTTCACGTCCTTCGCGCGGTGGCCGAAGCGGACGCCGTCGTAGCGGGCGAGGTTCGACGACGCCTCCGCGGGCGCGATGACGTAGTAGGCGGCGAGCGCGTACTTCGTGTGCGGGAGCGAGAGCTCCTTCACCGTCGCGCCGGCGGCCTCGAGCGTCTTCGCCGCCTCTCGAATGGCCGCGGCGACCTCGGGATCCATGCCCTCGACGAAGTACTCGCGCGGCAGGCCGATGCGCAGGCCCTTCACGCCCGCCTCGAGCGTCGCGCTGAAGTCGGGCACCGCCACGTCGGCCGACGTCGCGTCGTGGTCGTCACGACCGGCGATGGCCTGCAGCATGAGCGCCGCGTCACGCACCGTGCGGGTCAGCGGGCCGACCTGGTCGAGAGAGCTGGCGTACGCGACGACCCCGCTGCGCGACACGCGCCCCCAGGTCGGCTTCAGACCCACCACGTTGCAGAGCGCGGCCGGCTGACGAATCGAGCCGCCGGTGTCGGTGCCGAGCGCGCCGAAGATCTGTCGCGCCGCGACCGCGACCGCCGAGCCGCCCGAGCTCCCACCGGGCGTGCGCTCGACGTCGTACGGGTTGCGCGTCTTCTGGAAGGCGCTCGCCTCGGTCGAGCTGCCCATCGCGAACTCGTCGAGGTTCGTCTTGCCGACGATGACCGCGCCAGCGGCGCGCAGCCGCGCAGTGACGGTCGCGTCGTGCGGCGGAATGAAGCCGCGGAGGATGCGACTGCCCGCGGTCGCCTCGACGCCCGCCGAGAGGATGTTGTCCTTGAGCGCGATCGGCACGCCGTGGAGCGGCCCCTTCGCCGGAGAACCATCGGCGGCGCGGGCAGCCGCGAGCGCGCCCTCGCGATCGACCCGGAGGAAGGCGCCGAGGCGCGCGTCGGTCTGCGCGATGCGGGCCAGACAGGCCTCCGTCAGCTCGACCGAGGTGAGCTCCTTCGCGGCGAGCTTCTCGGCGACCGTCGCCAGGCTCAGCTCGAGGGCGCTCACTCGATGACCCGCGGAATGGCGAAGCTGGTGCCGACCTTCCGCGGCGCGTTCTTCAGGGCCGCGTCGGCGCTCAGCTCGTCGCGCACCTCGTCCGGCCGCGCGTGGGCCGGGTTCGGGATCGCGAACGTGGTGGGAGGAACGCCCTCGGTGTCGACCGTCGAGAGCTGCTCGACGGCATCGAGGACGGCGGAGAGCTGGGTCGACAGGCGCGCCTCTTCCTCGGGCGTCAGCGCCAGCCGCGCCAGCTTCGCGACGTGACGCACCTGAGCGAGTTCGAGCTTCATTTCTTCTTCAGGCGTTCGATGCTGTTGCGCGCCACCGCGGCCTCGGTCCCGTTGGGGAGCACGTCGAGGTAGCGCTGGTAGTACTCGATGGCCTTCTCGTTCTTGCCCTGCATCCGGTACGCCTCGGCGAGGCCCATGATGGCCGGGCCGTAGCGCGGCGCGATGCTGAGCGCCTGGAGGAAAGACGCCTCCGCCGCGGCGAGGTTCGCCATGTCGAGCAGGCACAGCCCCTTGCCGGCGATCGGCTCGACACGATCGGGCTTCAGATCACCCGCCTTGCCGTACATGTCGAGCGCGGCGGCCGTCTGCTCACGCTCACGCAGCTGCTCGGCGCGCGTCAGGTACCAGTCGAAGTTCCGCTTCGGCTCTGCCGCGGGCGCGGCCTTCGGCTCGACTGGAGCGCCCGCGTCAACGCCAGCGTCGACGCCCGCATCGGTGCCCGCGTCTTCCAGCGCAGCGTCGACGCCCGCGTCGTCGGGCCCGGCATCGGC
>JBMORD010000034.1:0-28327 GCA_049322495.1 Myxococcota bacterium
TGGGGAGCACCTTCGAGTCGTACCGGCTGGTGAAGGAGCTGGGCGCGGGAGGGATGGGGACGGTCTTCCTCGCGGAGCGCGCGGACGGACAGTTCCAGCACCGGGTGGCCATCAAGGTGCTGCGGGGCCTGCCGTCGCAGGAAGCGAAGCGGCGCTTCCGGCAAGAGAGACAGATTCTCGCGGAGCTGGAGCACCCGGGCATCGCGAGGCTCGTCGACGGAGGCGAGACGGCGGAGGGCCTGCCGTGGCTGGCGATGGAACTCGTCGAGGGCGAGACGCTGTACGCCTTCGTCGCGAAGCACGGGCTGGACGTGTCGCAGAGGGTGCAGCTGGTGCAGCGCGTGGCGGAAGCGGTGGCGCACGCGCACCAGCGGCTCGTCATCCACCGAGACTTGAAGCCAACCAACGTCCTCGTCACGGCGGACGGCACACCGAAGCTGCTCGACTTCGGCGTGGCGCGGTTGATGGACGAGGCGGATGAGACGAGCACCCGCGTCTTCACGCCGGGCTACGCGCCGCCGGAGCAGTTGTCGGGAGGGCGGGTGACGACGCGCTCCGACGTGTACGCGCTGGGCGTCATGCTCTCGGAGCTGCTGACGGGCGTGGCGCACGACGAAGACTTGCGGGGCATCGCGCTGAAGGCGCGGGCAGAGGAGGCCGAGGAGCGCTACGCGACGGTGGACGCCTTCCTGGATGACTTGTCGCGGTGGCGCGAGGGCCTGCCGGTGCGGGCGTTGCCCAACACGACGGCGTACCGGCTGCGGCGCTTCGTGGGCCGGCATCGCACGGCGCTGCTGCTGGGAGTCGTGGCGCTCGCGGCGGTGGTGGCCTTCGTGGTGAGGCTGCAGCTGGAGACGCAGCGTGCGCAGCGCGCGGAGGCGGACGCCGTCGAGGCGAAGACCAGAGCGGAGCAGCAGACGAAGCGCTCGCAGCGGCTGCTGGACTTCCTGACGCAGACCTTCGACGCAGCGGCGCCGGACAACGCGAAGGGCAAGCCGATGTCAGCGGTGGAGCTCATCGCGGACGCGGAGGCCCGCCTCGACGCGACGGCGCCGACGGAAGAGCTGGCTGACGTCGAGATGATGCTGGCGGACCTCTCGTCACGCCTCGGCGAGACGGACCGCTCGCTGAAGCTGTCGGAACGCGCGCTCAGTCACCTGCCGCCGCCCACCGACCGTGCGTCTGCACTGCGGAGCGCCCTGCTCTGGAATGCGCGGGGCATCATCCTCAACCTCGCTCAAGACTTGGAGCAGTCCCTCGTGGCTGCGAAGACGGCGGCAGCGCTCGTCGAGCAGCACGCGCCCGACGACGCGCCAGCGCGGGCGAGGACGGCGCTTGCGCTCGGCAACGCGCTGGCCGCGCTTGGAGACGATGAGGCTCGCGCGGTCCTCGAGCCCTTCCTTCAGAAGGAGCCCTGCCGGGAGCAGACCCGCTGGCACCCATCGACGCGAGCCGCGCGCTGTGCGAGCTCTCGCTCAACCAACAGGATGGAGCACGCGCGCTTGAAGAGGCACAGCGTATCGGGAGGCTGCTCGAGTCGCTTCCTCCCGCTCATGGGCTCCAGCCTTTGGGGCCGCGACTGCACGCACTCGCGCTTCAACTGCTTGGCCGCCCGGCGGAGGCGCTTCCGCACATGCGCGAGGCGCTCGAGAGACAGCAGCGCATTTTCGGAGATCAGGGCAGTCACGCTGCGGTCATCCACAACGACATCTCGACCATCCTCAACGACCTGGGCCGCTTCCGCGAAGCAGCGGAAGAGGAGACCCGCGCCCGCGAGCTCAACCTCGCGGTCGGGCTTCACGGCGCGTCCCTGTTCATCGCCAACTCCAACCTCGCGTCGATTCTCGAGTCCGCCGGGGACTACCCCCGCGCCGAGCAGCTCATGCGCGAGGCGCTGCGCGCCGCCGAGGAGGTCCCCGCGCAATACAGAACCCAGGTGCAGTCGAACTTTGCCCGCATCGTCGCCGCGCAGGGCCGCTTCGAGGAGGCGCGCGCGACCTTCGAGCGGCTGCTCGCGGCGGGCAAGGCCGAGACGCCACCGAGTCCCTTTGTCGGCTTCAACACCATGCGCCTGGCACAGCTCGAGTCCTGGGCTGGTCGTCCGAAGAATGCGCGGGAGGTGTTGGCGCGCGAGCCGAAGCTCGTGGAGATGCTCCCCGAGCGCGCTCATTTCTACCTGCGAAGACTCGAGGCCCTGCTCGACGCCGCCGAAGGGAAGCTCGACCAGGCGGTGCCCATGCTGCGCGAGCTCGAGGTCGAAGCGACGAAGACCTTCGGCGACCGCTCATTCGACCAGGCGATGATCCGCGTCGACCTCGCCGAGGCGCTCGCGAAGCAAAGCAACGTTCGTGCTGCGCGCAGCGCTCTCGACCAGGCGCTCCCGGTCCTGCGCGAGGCGGTGCTGCCGACAGAGCGCGTCCGCGCGCAGGCAGAGGCGCTCGACAAGGTCCTCGCGCGCTGAGCTTCCCGGCGGTTCATTCCGAGGGAACTGCGCCACCAGGTCGGGCGTGGCAGAACCCCGGGCCATGAAGAAGCGCATCTTGATCCCGCTGGCGCTGGTCGCCCTGCTTGCGAGTGCGGGGATCGTCCTCTCAGCCCGGGTGACTCGCGTCGACGAAGAATTCCAACGCGACGCCGACATCGTTCGCCTTGGGGATCTCCGCGACCTTGGAGGCTGGGTGGCCGAGTACGCGGCGAAGGAGGGGCGATATCCGTTTCAGGGCAGCGAGTCGGTGCCGGTCTACGTGCTCCTCGCCACGCCTGAGCAGCTGCCGAGGGAGCGTCTTCCCTTCGCGCACGCCCTCAAGTCACCGGCGGAGTTCTGGGCAGAGCTGGAGCGAGTCCTCGGCAGGAAGCTCGAGCGGCGATTCGATCCTCAGCGCGTCGCGCAGAGGGCGCCGAACTTCTATGTGTATGCAGTCGAGGGCACGACCTTCAGCCTCGCGGTGCATCTGCATGGCGACTACCCCTTCGCGCAGAAGCTCGGCCCGGGCTACTCGAAGCTCGCGGTCAGCAACTCACCCAACCCGAAGCTGTCCATCTGGAAGTACTCGGACCTGATGCAGCACCCGCCCTTCGTCGAGGCGTCGGAGCAGAAACTGGCGAAGCCCGCGTTGTTCGCCTCGACGCGCGCCAGGCAGCAGTAGTCGGCTGAGCCAGATCTTCGAGTAGGACGCTCGGGTGCCCGTCGAGGTCTGCTTCCTCACCACCGCCGGAGAGGTGCGCGTGCGCGTGAACCGCGGTGCGTCGGTGCTGGCCGCCGTGAAGCGCGCGCAGCTCCCGCTGGGGCAGTCGTGCCGCGGCGTCGGCGTGTGCGCGATGTGCCGCGTGCGCGTGTGCTCGGGCGCCCTGCGGGCTCCCGATGCCCTCGAGGCGAGGCTGCTGGCGCGAGACGACGTGAGGCCGGGTGAGCGCTTCGCCTGCCGCGCCCGGCTGCTCGGCGACGCGGTGGTGACCACCTCGTACTGGTGAAGGCGCGGAACCCCGGACGCGTCGACGTGGTCTGATGCCGCTCGATGAGAGCTCTCTTCGCGCTGCTGGTGTCGGTGCCCTTCGCCGCCCACGCCTTCTGCGGCTTCTACGTCTCGGGAGGCGGCGCGCAGCTCTTCGCCGACGCCTCGATGGTGGTGCTGGTGCGCGACGGCACGCGCACGGTGCTCTCGATGCAGAACGACTACCGCGGCCCGCCCGAAGACTTCGCGCTGGTGGTGCCGGTGCCGGTGGTGCTCGAGAAGCAGAACGTGCAGACGCTGCCGCGCGAGGCCTTCACGCGCCTCGACGAGCTCACCTCGCCGCGCCTGGTCGAGCTGCCCACCGGGCCGTGCGGCAACGCCGTCGCGCTGAGCGGCACCGCCGCAGGCCTCGGCTCGCTCGGCACCATGGGCGGCGGCCTGCCACGCGACCTCGGCGTGAAGGTCGAGGCGAAGTTCGAGGTCGAGGAGTACGAGGTCGTCATCCTCTCGGCGAAGTTCTCCCTGGGCCTGGAGGTCTGGCTCAAGGAGAACAGGTACCGCATCCCCTCGGGGGCCGAGGCGGCGCTGCGGCCGTACGTGCAGGCCGGCTCGAAGTTCTTCGTGGCGAAGGTGAACGCGAAGAAGGTGAAGCTGGTCGACGGCCACGCGGTGCTCTCGCCGCTGCGCTTCCACTACGACAGCGAGGCCTTCTCGCTGCCGCTGCGCCTGGGCCTGCTCAACAGCGCCGGCACGCAGGACCTCATCGTCCACGTCATCGCGAAGAGCCGCTACGAGCTGGCGAACCTGAAGAACGTCCTGGTGCCCACCAACCTCGACGTGCGCACCCGCGTGCAGCCGCAGTTCGGCGGCTTCTACCAGGAGCTCCTCGCGCGCACCTTCCAGCAGCACCCGCGCGCGGCGGTGACGGAGTTCGCGTGGGAAGGCGCGCTCCCGCCGCCGACGCAGCTGGTGGGCGGAGGCCTCTACGGCGTGACGTGCGACCCGTGCCCTCCGCCGCACCCGGTGGACAACCCGCTCGCGCGCTACCTCGGCGTCGACCGCCTGCCGAAGATCAAGACCGACGAGGGCATCGCCGCCTTCGCGGCCGCGGCGACGGTGACGCGGCTCCACCTGCGCTACACGAAGGACAGCGCGCCCGACGACCTCGTCTTCAAGGCCGTGGAGCCCATCGCCGGCGGCACGCCCGAGGTGAAGGTCGCCGGCCCCGCGCCGCGCAACCGCTTCCAGGGTCGCTACGTGATGTGGGTCAACGAGTGCGGCTCGCCCGGGATGTTCTCTCCACCGCCGACGCTGAGCGGCCCCTCGGCGCAGGCCACGAAGCTCGTCGACCCCTTCGAGCAGCTCGTCGTCACCGACGTGCCCGAGCTCGGCGTGAAGGCGGTGCCGCTGTCGAAGGACGCGCCTCCGCTGCCGTACGTGCGCGCGCGGCCGCAGCCGCAGGGCTTCTTGAACACGGCGCCCACGCTGAGGGGGGCGGTCGCTCTTCCGCGGCCGGAGGTGAGCGCGGGCCTCGACCGCGACGTCGTGGAGCGGGTCTTCCAGCAACGGAAGGGGCAGCTGCAGTACTGCTACGAGCGGGAGCTGCTGCGGAACCCGAGCCTGCAGGGGAAGGTGGTGCTGCAGGCGGTCATCGACGCGAACGGGCGCGTGAGCACCGCCACCCTCGCGCAGAGCACGCTGGGCGCCGGCGAGGACTGCATGCTGGCGCGGCTGCGCACCTTCGTCTTCCCGGCGCCGAAGGGCGCGGCGAGCGTCATCGTGAAGCAGCCGGTGCTGTGCCGCGCGGAGCCGTGACGCGAAGCGCCCCGGCCGTGGCACGACGACCCGCGCCGCCGGGTGGACAGGCCCACGCCGCTCGGCACATAAGCGGCGCTCCGTGACGTTTCGCCGCCTGGTCCTCTTCTGCTGCAGTCTCGCCCTCGTCGCGTGCCCCGCACCGCGGAGACATCGCCCGCTCAGCGCCGCCACCCGCGCGCACCTCGGCCTGCCCGGGAAGGACGCGGCCCCGCCCGAGCGGCTGCGCATGCACGTCATCGACATCGGCCAGGGCTCGGCGACGCTCTTCGAGTTCCCCTGCGCGGCGGTGCTGGTCGACACCGGCGGCGAGAGCACCTCGCACTTCGACTCGAACAAGGAGCTGCTCGGCTACCTCGAGCGCTTCTTCGAGCGGCGCGGCGACCTGAACCGCACCTTCGCCGCGGTGTTCATCACCCACCCGCACATCGACCACACGCGCGGCCTGCCGCTGGTGCTGGCGAACTTCACCGTGCAGCACCTCGTCACCAACGGGCAGCCGCGCGGCACCGACGGGCTGGTGCTCGAGTCGGGCGGCGAGCAGCAGGAACAGGCCGAGCAGGCGATGAAGAAGCAGGGGCGGCTCCGCACCGTCGCGCGCGCGGAGATTGAAAACGGCAAGGGCGTCACCGACGAGCACATCGACCCGGTGGCCTGCGGCGAGCTCGACCCGAAGCTGACCGTGTACTGGGGCGGGCTCCGGCAGAACACCGAGGGCTGGGAAGAGAAGAGCTTCCTCAACGCGAACAACCACAGCCTCACGCTGAAGATCGACGTCGACGGGCACCCGGTGCTGGTGACGGGCGACCTCGAGGTCGAGGGCATCCACTCGCTGCTCAACGCGCACGGCTCGGTGCTCGACAGCGACGTGCTGGTGGTGGGGCACCACGGCTCGCACAACGGCACCACGATGGGGTTGGTGAAGACGGTGTCGCCGTGCCTGGCCGCCGTCTCGATGGGGAACATGGAGCGCCAGGAGGACTGGACCGCCTGGGCCTACGGCCACCCGCGCAAGATGGCGGTGCAGACCGTCGCCTCGTCGCTGCGCTGCTCGCGGCCGCCGCGCGACGTGCAGGTGGCGACCGGCCAGCGGCGCTTCGAGGGCTTCACGCTCAACACCGCGCTCTACGGCACCGGCTGGGAAGGCTCGGTGGTGATGGAGCAGAGCGCGCGCGGCACCTGGAAGACCTGGACCGAGCGCTGATCCTCACCCGCGCGCGAGCTCGAGCTTCGGGTACGCGACGCGGAAGCCGCAGGCCTCGTAGCTGCGCTGGCTGGCGGTGAGCGGCGCGGTGCCGGCGCAGGCGACGTCACAGCCCAGCGTGAGGGCGTGCCGCAGCCGCGCGTGAATGAGCTGCTTCTGGAGCCCGCGACCGCGAAAGCGCGGGAGCACCGCGTCGCCCGAGAGCAGCGCGACGCCGTCGACGACGCCGAGGAGCCCACCTGCCGCCGGCTCCCCGTCGACGAGCGCGAGGTAGCCGAACACGCCCGTCACCTCGAGCGAGGTGCGGAAGAGCGGCTCGTGCGCGCGCCAGTCGTCGAGCTCCTGAAAGCCGGCGCTCACCACGCGGTTCCACGTCTCTGCCTCGTCGGAGGCGACGCGCCGCACCTCCGGACCGATGGTGAGCCCCGCGGCGCTGGAGAGCGCGCGCACCCACAGCTGCTGGAACTGGTGCACGCGGTAGCCGCGCCGCGCGAGCAGCGGCCAGAGCGCGGCGTCAGCGGCGGGGCTGAGCTCGAGCACCGTCGGCGCGCCGAGGAAGCGCTCGAGCGCCTCCACCGTCGCTTCGGTGAGCGGGTCGAGCAACCCGAGCGCCTGGTTGAGCGGGTGCCCGTCGCCGCGAAAGTGCGCGAAGCCGCGCCCGACCGCGAGGCTCTTCCCGCCCGCGGCCTGCGTGATCCGTTCGTTCTGCAGCGCCTGCGCGCGCTCGAGCCGCTGCGCGAGGGCCAGGAGGTCGGTGGTCATCGGCGCGGAGGGTAGCCCCAGACCATCGCGACGCGATGGTATTCACTCAGCCCGTGCGCTGCGGCCCTCCTGTGGCTAGGGGACGGCACCTCGCATGGAACTGAAGAGCTACTTCGCGACCGCCCCCCACCTCGTCGACGCCGTCACCGGAACGCGCGTGTGGTTCTTCGACCGTACCGCGACGGTGGTGAACCAGACGTTGACCGACATGAACGTCGCCGTGGCGCAGTTCCTCTCCGGCCCCGTCGAGCAGGAGGTGCAGCGCCGCTGGCCCGGCAAGAAGGTGCACTACGTGCACGATTGGCGGAGCTGTCTGCGGTACGACGCCGAGGCGCGCGAGCTGCTGCTCTCGTGGGCGAAGTACACCCGGCCCCACGCGCGCCAGTCGACCCTCACGCTCTCTCCGCAGGCGTCGATCTTCATCCGCATCGCGGCGACGACGGGCGTCAGCCTGCTCCGCGCGGGCGGGGTGCCCATCGAGCTCGTCGAAGACCTCGGCCCGCTGGCCCGCGAACTCGAAGCGAGCTGAGCTCCGCGCGTGCGCAGGCAACAGTGGACCCTGGTCGTCGTCGCGGTGGTGCTCGTCGCGCTCGCGGCGTGGTGGCTGCTTCGTCAGGCTCCGGAAGACGTCGCGCCGCGCGAGGTCGCTCCACTCGGGCCGCGTGACGCCGTGGTCCGCGGCGCTGCCCCGTCGACGCCCGAACCTCCGCCCGCCGTCGCCGTGCCCGCGGTGGCGACCGACGCGGCGCGCGAGGCACCCGAAGAAGAGCCAGCGAATGAGATCCGCACCTCCTCCGTGCACTTCCTCCAGCCGGGGAACGTGGTGGCTGAGGTGCCGGAGTCGACCACCGAGTTCCAGCTCGCGTGCACTCGAGAGGCCGAGGCGTGTGCGAAGCACCTCGCGCCCGAGGGGCAGCGCGAGCTGCTCCCCACCTTCGTGCTCGCCGGCTCGCCCGGCGGCGTGCGCGTCACGGGCGTCCGGACACTCGGTCAGCAGGAGACGCCGTTCTCCCGCTGCGTGCGCACGGGGCTCGAGGGGCAGACCTTCACCGACACGGCACCCGGCGCGCTGGCCTGCGTGCTGCGGCGCTTCTGGGAGAAGGTCGACCGCCGGCAGGGGTTGATCAGCGCCGTCGCGCGCTGCGTGGGGCCCGCGTCCGACGCGGAGGCCGTCATCGTCACCACCTCGACGCGCGTGGTGGGCACCGCGCTCGTGACCTCGACGCCCGCCGTGGCTTCCCTCGGGCCGCTCGATCTCTCGGCGGAGAGCTGCATCCGCGCCGCGGCGGGGGCGGCGAGCTCGGTGACGCTCACCGCGGATCAGGCTGTGGCTCAGCGGCCCTCGCGCCACACGCTCACCGTGGTGCTGGCGCCGGCTGGCCGGCTTGCGTTCAAGCCGCTGGACTCCGCCGACCGGGCGCAGTTGCTGCGGAGCCTCCGCGCGCCGCTGGAGACGAAGCCGGCGCGTGACGAGGCGGAGGCTCAGCGCGAGTCGGCCCGCGCCGACGCGGCGCTCGCGGCGGATGATGCGCACACGGCCCGAGAGGCGGCGCGGCGCTGCCTCGCGCAGGCGCCGGAGCTCCTCGCGTGTCACCGCGCGCTGGCGCTCGCCTGGCTGCGGGTGGTGCGCGACGAGCCGGACAAGTGCTCGATGGCGGCGTACGCTTGGGTCGACTTCATCCGCCGTGCGCCCGCCGAAGACGTCGACGCGTTGCGGGTGCGGGCGGCGCTCGCCCGGGTGGGCGTGAGCCTGTGAGTCGCTGAGTCTGCGCACGAAGACGCCGCCGCGCCGCAACCGGCCGGAAGCCGGGAGCCCCGCGTTGCACCGTGGCCTGCATGGTGGCCCTCCATGCGCACTCTTCTCTTCGTCGTCTTCGCGTTCATGAGCGCCTGCGGTCCCGAGGTGATGCCGCAGGGCCCGGGCGGTTCTTCGACAAGCCCGTCGTCACCCTCGGCTGATGCAGGCGTGGCGGTGCTCGACGGCGGCGCGGAGGGGGTCGACCGCGAGCTCGCGAAGCGCGTCTGGGACGGGCAGGCGAAGCACCGGGAGATCGCCCTGAACGTCCGTGACGGCGACTGTGAGAACGCGATCTCCTGGGTTCGCGCTGCCAGCCGCGCTGCGGGGCGTCCGGTGTCGACGGGCACGGTGAGCATCGACGCGAGCGGCCGCGTCACCTGGAGCGAAGGCGGCATGACGCTGCGCCTGAGCAAGCCCGGCTGGACCGGTGAGCTCGCGGTGGCGAAGCTGGTCGGTGACCCGCGCAACTCCTTCCCGCTCTCGGAGACGGATCGGCTCGACGCCACGTGGCGGCACGCCTCCGGTGGTTGGCTGCGGTGCGACCTCGAGTGGCGACGCTGGTCGATCGTCGGCGACACCACCGACCTTGATGGCCGGGCGATCTCCGTCGAGCTGACGTCCTCGTTCGATGCCGCGAGCTCGACCGTCGACTTCACCACCATCGCGAGCGGCACCTCGACGCTCTCGGGCGAGCTTCGCCGTGAGGGCAGCGGGGTCGTGCACTTCCAGGTCGACGGGACCTTCTCGGCCTGCATCGGAACCCAGTGCGGGCAGATGATGGCGGCGGACTACAGCTACCAACACGCCGTGGCGCTCGAGCTCGACGGGCAGAGCTGGGACCTCGACTACACCGACGGCTACCAGCAGCTCGCGCTGGGGTCGCCGAAGGCGCGCTACTGGAGCGGGACGATTCAC
Organism: Myxococcota bacterium; assembly: GCA_049322495.1. Classification (GTDB taxonomy): domain Bacteria; phylum Myxococcota; class Myxococcia; order Myxococcales; family Myxococcaceae; genus Archangium_A. Next base: position 9,947 of record JBMORD010000034.1, read on the forward strand.
GGGCCCCAGGCGGGTTCGCTCACGCCGCGCTCGCAGAACGGCGCGTGGGCGCTCGACGTCGTCATCGGTGCGTCGCGGCACACCGTCGAGCTGGCGCCCCAGGTCGTGCGCTGACCGTCACGGCAGCCCGCCGTCCCACGGAGTCCACCACGGGGCGCGCGCGAGCGGCTCGGCGTCGAGACGCCACAGCGCCTCCTGCGCCGCCGCGTCGAGGTTGGCCCAGCTGGGCGGGAGCGGAGCGTCGCCCGCCGCGCGACCGGGGACGCACGCTCGGAGCGCGCTCGTCACGGCGTCGAAGCAGGGGCGCGGGTCGCCGCCGCGCAGCGCGAGCCGCCGCAGCGCCTTGCCGGTGGCTACCGCGACTGACCACCGCGGCGGGCCGGTGCGCACGATGAGGTCAGCGGCCAGCTGCGCCCGACCGAGCGCGGCGGCGCCGCTGAGGAGCTCGAACGTCACCTCGTACCATGCGCGGTCGAACGACGGCGGCGTGGCCTCGAGCCGGGCAGAGACGGCGTCGAGACGGTCGACGCCCGCGAAGGCGGCTGACTTCGCGCAGAGCGCGAGCGCGTCGAGCGGTTGGCGCGCGAGCCAGGCGTCGAACTTCGCCGGCTCGGCGGTGGCAGCGCGCGCGGCGACCGCCATCAACCCGTCTTCGACGCTCGCGGTGCCGACCTCGGCGATGGCTTCGTCGGCCAGCGCGAAGGCCCCGACCGGGTCACGCCGAGCCGCGAGCCGCAGGCGCGCCACGTACGCGGCGATGCGCGAGTCGAGGTCGGTGCGGGACAGCGCGTCGTCCACGCGCGCCTGCAGCGGAGCCGGCCACGCGACCCCGGCGTCGAGCGCGGCCAGCCATGTCTCGAGCAGCAGCGGCGGCTCGTGGGTCTTCGCGGCAAAGCGGAAGGCGAGGTCGGCGTGCGCGGGCAGCAGCAGCCGTGGGAGGCGCCGGTGGAAGGGCTCCACCCCGCGCTCGAGCAGCGCTTCGGCGAGCGTCGCCGCGTGCGTGGCCGGGGCGAACCCGTCGAGCTGCTCGAGCTCGCCGTCGCCGAGCTCTGCGTCGATGACGCCGCGTTCGAGGAACCGGGCGAGGGCCTGCGCGAGGGGCGGCGCGTCGTCGGGCAGCGGCGCACCGACGTCAGCGAGCGCGCACACCGCCAACGCGACGCCGGTCAGCGGCGGGTCGTCGAGCGTGGCGAGCGCGGAGAGCAGCGCGGTCGCGGCAGCGTGTACTTCAGGCCTGGTCATTTCACGGTCTCCAGGTCGTCGTCTTTCACGAAGAGCTGCCCGGACACGTTCGGCGAAGAGAAGGGGTAGAGCACCTCTCCGCGGTAGACCGTGCCGGACCGTGGCCGATAGGTGCCGAGGCCGTGCTTGAGGCCTTCGAGCGCCTGCTTCTCCTCCGGCGTGCGTTCAGGCTCCGACGGCAGTGCCTCGTACGGCTTGGTGGTGTCTTTCTGGATCTGCACGACCTCGGCCGGGTCGTAGGTCCACACCGTCGCCTGCCGCAACGAGGCGAAGGTGTTGTAGTCGGCGCCGCTCACCAGTGAATACCCTGCGCGCTCCGACCCGCCGCTGTGAACGAAGAACTGCGGGTCGTCGGGGATCCACCCGACGGTGGTCTCGGTCATCTTGTAGCCGCTGTACGCCTTGCGGCTCGCGCCCTTCTTGAAGTGAGCGCGGCGAACGATCTTGCCGACGACCGACTCGGGGTGAGGACCTTCAGCGTCCGTCGACGGGGTGAAGCCGATGGCCGGACCGATCGCCGGGCCAATCGTCGGCACCGGCGACGTGGCGGGAGGCGCCGCGGTGAGCGCTTTGCCGCGCTGCTCGAGCATCGTCCTGGTGCCCGCGATGACGCGCCCGGCGGTGGCCTGCATGATGCGGGTCAGCATCGCCGACGGCTCCCAGTCGAACGAGACGTGGTCACCGTCCAGCCGGCCGGTGAGGATCTCCCAGGTGAGGTCTTCGAAGTACTCGCCTTTGGTCGTTGGCGAGATGCGAATCGGCGCCCCCGGGACGTCCTCGAACTCGGCGGCATAGTCGTCGTAGTTCCTGACGTTCACCGTCACCCACAGGCGGAAGCGGTCCCAGAAGCTCACGGCCTCGTCGGCCTTCCAGTCCGCCAGCTTCGGCACCCAGAGATGCGTCATCTCCGAGGCGGCCTTGAGGTCCTCGGGCAGGTCGTCGAGCTTCTTCTTCTGCCCATCGGGCAGGTCCTTCCAGACGCGCTTGTGCGCGGAGAGCACGAACTGCTTCGGGTCGGAGACCTCGGCGCCGTTGGCGCGCCCACGCAACGGCGGCGTCGCCCCGCGATCTTCCCACCAGCCGGCGATGCCGAAGAACTTGCCGAAGTCGCCCTGGGCCTTCGCCGCCTTGTTCTGCTGGTACATCTCGATGAAGGGGGCCGCGAGGTTCACCACCTCGATGGCCAGCAGCACCACCGCGGTGCCCTTGCCGACGGCGCCGAGCTGTGGAGGCGAGCGCATCTCCATCAGACCGGCGGCCTGCTTCATGCGGCCGATCGCCCGGTTCCTCGCGCGCCGCAGGTTGCGCTTGCTCTGGCTGGCGGCGTTCGCCAGCTCCTCCTCGAGGATCTCCTGTGCCCGCGAGGGCTCGACCGCGGCGATGAGCTCGCGCAGGCGCTTCGACGCTTCGCCCTTCATGCGGCTGGCCTTCAGCTCGCGGGCAATCTCCTCGGCATGGGTGCGGTAGCGCGAGAGCCGGCCGACGGTCTCCTGGCCCAGCTCCGCGGCCATGCCTTCGCTCCGCGCCAGCGCCTCGGTGTTGGCCTTGAGCTTCGTCTCGAGGGCCGCGTCCCGGGTGCTGGAGTGGAGCGGCGAGGTCGCGAGATCGACGCGTTCGTCGGTGAGCCGGGTCAGTCGGGCCGCTTCGTCGCGGAGGCCCTGCACGATCTCCGAGCGCGACTTCCCCGCGGTGATGGTCAGCTCGGGCGTCTGCTCGATCAGCTCGGCGGCGCGGCGCAGCTCGGCGATGCGGGCGCGCGCGTCGACCACGTCCTTCGAGGGCTCGTACACCGACGCGCCCTTCGCCCGCACCTCGCCCGAGGCGGTGATGGTCACCGACTTCGCGGGATCCAGCTCCCCGAGCGCCACCACCTTCACGCCCGCCTGGACCAGCGCCTGCACGAGGTCGAGGTTGCGGCCGGCGCCGGTCTGCACGGTGACGGTGAGCGGCTGCTCGGCGGGGCGGAGCGCGCGCAGGAGCAGCCGGATGCCGTCGACGTCGGCCTTGCTGTTCACCGCGCCCAGGTGGTGCTGAATGCCGCCCAGCACGCGAGTGTTCGCCAGCAGCGCGTTGAACGCCGCCTCGCCCATCTTGTCGCGAATGCGCAGCAGGTCGGCGCCGCGCAGATCGCCGACGATCAACATGTCGAACTTCGCGTCTGCGGCCGTGACCCGCGTCAGCATGCTGGCCGAGTCGGCCAGGGCCGTGCCCGATTTCCCCTCGGCGAGCGCCTTGTTGTAGGCCTTGAGCGCTTTGGTGAGCGTCACCGCCTTGAAGCGCGCGTTGCCGACCGAGAGCTCGGCCTCGACGTACCCGTCGCCGCCCTGCGAGTCCTTCACCTCGGTGACGGTGAGGGCGTTGGGTTTCCAGCCGGGCCCGTACCCCGCATCTTTGAGCGCCTGTTCGTTCTTCTGCAGCTCGGCCCAGACCTTCCCCAGCGGTCCCTTGGTGGCCTTTTCCCAGCCGGGATAGACCCAGACGTTGGGCCCCTTGATGCTGCGGGTCCTCACCAGCATCGGCAGGTTCGCCACGTGGTCGGCGTGGGTGTGCGAGAGCAGCGTGCCGGTGATCTCCTTGATGTTCAGGCGCGTGGCGAGGCTCGCCAGGCTGATCGGCATGAGGACCTGCGGGTTGCCGCCCGTGGTGCCGCCAGCGTCGACCAGCAGGCCAGCCCCCTGGCTGGTGCGCACCATGTACACGCCCGAGTGGCCCGAGGTCGGCAGGCCCGCGACAGGGCCTCCACCTGGCGCGCTCTTCGGGGCGGGAGGCGGCTTCGCCTCGAAGACCAGGCCCTTCGCCGGCAGGGCGTAGAGGCGCTCCTTGCTCCACAGGAACAGGACGCGCTCGTCGACTGCGGGCAGGCCGTACTCGAAGTCAGAGAGGTCCGTGAGCTCGGCGGGACTGGCGGCCGTCGGCGCCGTCGGGGCTGGCGCGTTCACCTTCGCGGCTTCGTCGAGCGAGTCGGCGAGCTCCTGGTCGCTCGGAGGGGCCGATGCCTCGCCTTCGCTGGTCTCGACCCCGCGGCTGCAGCGCTGCAGCGAGAGGCCGCGTGACCGCGACAGCGGCGGAGGGGCCCGCGTGTGCAGCCGGTCATGCGCGGCGAAGTGCAGGCCGGCGACGTCTGCCTCCCGCTCGAGGGCGGCACTGGGCGCCTGCGCCGGGCCGCGAGTGGGCTGCTGGAGTGCGTGGGCCAGCTCATGCCCGAGGATCGCGTCACCGACGGGCGTGCCCGGGCGATAGTGCCCAGTGCCGATCACCACGTGGCGGCCGACGGCGAGCGCGCGGGCGCCGAGGCGTGCGGGGAGCGCCGCCGCTTCGCCGGTGGTGTGGAGCTGCACGTCGGAGACCGGGCGCGCGAACACCCGCTCCGCCTGCGAACGCAGCGGGGCTGGGAGCTGTACGCCCGGACCGAGCGCGTCGATGAGCTGCTGCGGGCTGGAGGTGAGGTCGATCAGACGCGACGCGGGCACGGGCAGGCCGGGGAGGCGGGCGACCCCCGTCTCCTTCCAGTGCTGAACGGCCTCGACGCTGCGCTCGGCGATCGCCCGCAGGTACTCGGCGGGAGCATCGTTTCTCGGTCGGGCGTAGCGGCGGATCGCGCGCTCGAGGTGCTCAGGCGGGACGCGCGAGTAGTGGTCGAGCCAGAACCTGATGTAGGGGCAGTCGTTCGCGGTGCGCCCGACGCTGGCGAGCTCGCGGTTGGCGGCGTCAGTCACCACCGCGCGCATTCGCGCCACGAAAGCCGAACGGGAGTAGCCCGTGCGCCCTTCTTCGACCAGCACCGCGAGCCGCGCCTCCTCCTGCTCGGTCGCCGGGCTCGCGAGGAGCCGCTCGACCTCTTGCGCGGTCGGCTCATGGTCCGGCGCTTCCGCCTGCTCGCTCGTCGCCGGAGCTTTCGCATCCCTCATGGCAGCTCCTGGCTCGCTGGCGCGGCGCGGACCGTCTCGCATCGACGGTGGCGAGGCAACTGCGGGAAGCGGGGAGACGCGTGCGCTACGTGAGCGGCTGCACCGAGATGCGCCACGTCGGCCCGGTGGTCTCGGGCGTGGCCTCGAGCTTCACCGGCAGGAAGCGCGGCACGAGCGCGAGCTGGGTGCTGGTGTGCCCGGTCGGCGCGACGGTGCGGAACACGCCTCCGCTCGAGAGCGCGAGCGGCACGAGGAGCTGATCCGCCAGGTGCAGCCCCACCGGCGCGTCGGTGCGCAGCGAGCGCCGCACCTCACCGCACGCGCGGCGCGCCACCTTCTCGGCCGAGAGACCGCGCGCGCCAAGCCCGACGAACACGTCCGTCACCTGCTCGTACGCGAGCGTGAGCGTCAGCGCGTTGCCCGGGCCGGGCGCGGAGATGGACTCGGCGCGCAGCTCCGCGTCGGTGAAGGCGAGCTCCTCGCGCACCACCGCGACCTCGCGCTGCGCGACCTTCAGCGGCACCGCCGACACCACCGCTTTCCCCTCGCGCGAGAGGAGCTTGCCGCGCGTCACCAGCTCCAGCGAGCGCAGCGGCGCCGGCGTCACCTTCACCTCGAGCCGCCCGCCGCCCGCCGGCTCGAAGCCCGGGCGGATCAGCGTCACCTCGACCTTCGCGCCGAGCTTCTCGAGCTGCGGCACCAGCGCGCGCTCGAGGAACTCGAACGGCGGCGCGAGGCTGTTGTGCGTGCCCCCTTCGATGCCGAGCGTCGTCGGCCCCGGCGCCTTGAGCAGCGCGGGCAGCACGGCCTGGAGCACGAGCGTGGTGCTCCCCGCGGTGCCGATGGCGAACTCGAAGGTGCCGGCCTGCAGCGCGCGCGGGCGGAAGACGAGCTCCTGGCTGCCGAGCTCGGCGCCTTCGACCTCGGCGGTGCCCAGCTTCGCCGCCGCCTCGACGCAGGTGAGGTGCTGCCGCAGGAGCCCCGGGCGCTCGCGCCCTCCACGAATGCGCACGATGCGGAACGCCGTGCCCGTCACGAGGGAGAGGCCAAGCGCGGTGCGCAGCACCTGGCCTCCTCCCTCGCCCGCTGAACCATCGATGAGCAGCATCGCTTCACCCCTTCACGCAGATGACCTGACGCAGCGTGTGCAGCACCTCGACGAGGTCCTGCTGCGCCGCCATCACCGCTTCGATCGGCTTGTAGGCCGCCGGCGTCTCGTCGAGCACGCCCTCGTCCTTGCGGCACTCGATGCCTTGCGTCGCCGCCTCGTGCTGCGCGACGGTGAACTGCGCGCGCGCGGCGGTGCGGGACAGCGCGCGGCCGGCGCCGTGCGAGCAGCTCTCGAAGCTCTCGGCGTTGCCCTTGCCGCGCACGATGTATGAGCGCGCGCCCATCGAGCCCGGGATGATGCCGAGCTGCCCCTTGCCGGCGCGCACCGCGCCCTTGCGCGTCACCAGCACCTCGGCTCCGAAGTGCGTCTCGCGCGCGACGTAGTTGTGGTGGCAGTCGACCACCATCACCGTCGCGTCGAACGGCTTGATGACGCGCGTGCTCTTCGCGGCCTCGACCACCGCGGCCATCATCAGGCGGCGGTTCTCCGCGGCGTACTCCTGGGCGAGCGAGACGGCCTCGACGTACTCGTCGAAGTGCGCCGTGCCCTCGCGGAGGTACGCGAGGTCTTCGTCTGGCAGGTTCGCGTCGTGCGCGCGCATGTCGTCGCGGGCGAGCTCGATGAAGACGGTGCCGAAGCGGTTGCCGAGGCCGCGCGAGCCGGAGTGCAGCATGAACCACACGCGGTCCTGCTCATCGAGGCACACCTCGACGAAGTGGTTGCCGGTGCCGAGTGTGCCGAGCTGCGCCGATGGATCCTTCGAGCCGAGCGTCGGGCGCGCGTCGACGAGCTTCCAGTAGCGCGGGCCGAGCTTCGCCCACACCTCGTCACGCAGTGGCGATGACTTGCGGTGCACGCCGCGGCCCACCGGCACGCGCATCTCGATGGCGGTGCGGAAGCCCTTGAGCGACGTCGGCAGGTCCTCGGCCTTGAGCGTGGTGCACACCGCGCTCATGCCGCAGCCGATGTCGACGCCGACCGCCGCCGGAATCACCGCGCCACGCGTCGGCACCACGCTGCCCACCGTCGCGCCGATGCCCACGTGCACGTCCGGCATCGCCGCCACCCAGCCGTGGATGATCGGCAGCGAAGCGGTGCGGCGGAGCTGGTCGAGCGCCTTCGGCTCCACCGGCACCCCGCGGGTCCAGGCCTTCACCGGCGCATGGCCGGCGTTCTCGATGAGGTCGAATGAGGTCGTTTCCATGCGGCCGACGCAGAGCAGCCTGCGTGCCACCGGCTCCACGCCCGGAGCGCAGGCGCCTGACCACGCGCACCTGAGAATTTTGTATCAATCACGAGAAGCCGCGCGCGCTGTGGCTGGCGAGGTGGGGTGAAAGACCCCCGCAACCATTCGGAACGGGTGGTGTTCAGAGCGTCCATGTTCCGATTTCTGGTGGTTCTTCTCGTGGTGAGTGCGTGTGGCCAGGTTCCGAGTGGCAACGATGGCGGGTCGACCGGCGGAGGTTCCGCGACGGGCGGTGGCGGCTCGGCGACCGGAGGTGGTGACGGCTCGGCGACTGGCGGCGGCGGCGCTGCGACTGGTGGCGGCGGCGCTGCGACCGGCGGTGGCGGCGGCTCGACCGATGGCGGCGTCATGCTTCCTCTCTGCGCGGCGATGCCGTTGGCGACGGCCTGTCAGTCGGGGGCGGTGAGCGCGCTGCCTGCGGGGAGCGCGGGGACGCGTGGTCCGCACCAGGTGACGGTGGACACGGTGACCAACCCGTCGCCGGTCGCGCCGGGTGACGTCAGCATCTTCCGCCCGACGGGGCAGACCAACGTGCCGGTGCTCTTCTTCTCGCACGCGTTCGGCGCGACCGACCCGGGCTCGTACCTCGACCTCTTCGAGCTGCTGGCCAGCAACGGCTTCGCGGTGGTGCACGTGCCGTATCCGCTGACGCCGCCGGGGCAGAACCGGGTCGCGCTGCGGTACTCGTGCCTCTGGAGCGGCTTCCTCGCGGCGGTCGCGCACGAGGGCGCGGTGTTCGACCTCACGCGGGTGGGGTTCTTCGGTCACTCCTTCGGCGGCGGCGCGACGCCGGAGCTGGCGCGCCGCGGCTTCGTCGAGCAGGGCTGGGGCGCGAACGGCCGCTTCGCGTTCATCATGGCGCCCTGGTACTCGTTCGGGACCGCGTACGACACGCTGCCGGCGAACACGAAGGTGGTGGTGCAGGTCTACGCCGACGACGACACGAATGATCAGCAGATCGCCGTGCAGGAGATCTGGAACCTGCTCCCGGCCGCGGTCGAGAAGAGCTGGCAGCTGATCCGCACCGACGTGTGCGGGTGTGGCCTCAACGCGACGCACACGCTGCCGATGACGCGCAACACGTTCCTGCCGAACCCGCAGAACGTGTGGAACGGCGTCGACGACTGGGGCGTGTTCCGTCGCCTGCACGCGATGGCGCGCTACGCGCTGTTGCAGGACACGAGCGCGCGTGACGTGGCGCTGGGCACCGACACGACCATGGGCACCTTCACGGCGTGCATGCGCGCGGTGCGGCCGCTCGAGCAGAGCAGCGCGGCGCCCATCGTCCCCGCGTGCGCCGGGAGCTTCATGTACCCGGAGTCGCAGCGGTGCATGAACGCCGACCCGGGCACGCCCGGCTGCGGCTGATGAGGCCTGGGCCGCAGTCCTTTACGCCGTGTCCCCTTTGATGTTGAGCAGTGCGTCAAACCTGTCTCGGTTGCTGCTGTCGAGGTACTCGAGCAAGGACTCCAGACTCTCTTTTCTGTGCAGCAATTCCGTTGCGTTCAGCGGAATGATCCATCGGATTCTGTATGTCTCGTCAGGCAGAATGACGGCTGGAGGGATATTGAGGGAGGTGTCCATGTCTTCGATGTAGAAGGCATGCATGGCGACCCACCTGAGATCGCGAAGGTATCGAGAGTTCCGGTCTGGTTGCGTGCTTTGCGATGGCGATCCGGGAAGAGAAGTCGCCAACCTTGAAGTCGATGGTTCGAATCGACGAGTCCCGCGCGACTGGAAACTGTCCGAACATTGCGTATAGAAATCGGCCAGTGTGAGTGTGTCTATCGATTTTCGTCTGATTCGTGGTCGATGCGCAGTGAGTGTTAAAGCGAAGAACGATATCGCGGCTCCTGTCGGCGGTGCTACCACGCAGGCGTGCAACGGTACCTGCCAGTGCTCGACCGAATCGATCCGACCGGTCGATTGCGGCGCATCTTCCTTGGCGACGTGGTGATTGGTGTGGTCGACCAACCGCCCGAAGTCGCGGTCTTTCCTCCGGGCTTCGTGCCGCTGGTCGGCAGACACACCTTCGCCACCGGCGCCTGGTTGATGCCATTCTCCGAGCCGAAGGTGTGCTTCGGCGACTACATCGTCGAGGCTCCGAACGAAGGCGGAGTCGTTTGCACCGACGTCGAGGACCTCCTCCGCTATCTCGCCATCATCGATTGGGAGAACAACCCTGAGCTCGACGCGGAGCGGGCGTCAGCCCTGGCCGAACTACAGGTGTCGCTCGACTTCACGCGCGTCGCCCAGAACAACCTGCAGGGGCTGGCGCCTCGTGAATCTCTTCTCCAACTCGGTGCTCGCACCGCAGCCCTCCCGAGGTTTGCGAGCCCGGGCGAGGTGTTCGAGCGCGCGCTCGCAACTCGTGAGCTTGGACTGGCGTGGAGCGCCCTCAACTCGGCCGGTTGGACCATCTCTCAGGCGCGTGCCGCGCTCGTCGTCCTGCAGGATCTCGCAGACAGTGAGCTTCTCGGCCTCCTCGTGGCTGCGTGGGTGGCGTACCACGACCGTTTGCGTCCCGACGATGGGTACTGATGAGTGGCCCGCTGACCGGGTCGCGACTTTGGCGACTCACGCAGCGCTGACGATGGGCTCATTCGCGCTGGCATGGCTCAGCTGATGCTTGAGAATTCTCTCTCGTCGCCGAGAGAATCGTCTCATGGCGAAGCGGCTGGTGGTCATCGGGATGCTGGGGCCGACCCTCGACAACAGCGAGACGGGCGCGCGGAGGTGGTCGCGGTGGAGGCCGACGGTCGCCGTCTGCCAGGACCCGGCGATGGTCGTCAGCCGCTTCGAGCTGCTCTACGACCCGAAGTTCACCGCGCTCGCGGAGCTCATCTCGAAGGACCTGGTGCAGGTCTCTCCGGAGACGAAGGTGAACGCGGTGAAGCTGCCGCTCCGCGACCCGTGGGACTTCGAGGAGGTGTACGGCGCGCTGCACGACTTCGCGCGGAGCTACCCGTTCGACCCCGAGCGCGAGGACTACCTCGTGCACATCACGACCGGCACGCACGTCGCGCAGATCTGCCTCTTCCTGCTCGCCGAGTCGCGCCACCTCCCGGCGCGGCTCATTCAGACCGGGCCGCCGAACAAGCGCTCGCCGGGGCCCGCAGGCTCGCGGAGCATCATCGACCTCGACCTGAGCCGCTATGACCGCCTGGCGTCACGCTTCCGCCTCGAAGCCACCGAGGCGCGCTCGTTCCTCAAGCAGGGCATTGCCACGAAGAACGCGGCGTACAACCGGCTCATCGACGAGATGGAGCACGTGGCGCTCCGCACGCGCGCGCCGATGCTGCTGCTCGGGCCGACGGGCGCGGGCAAGTCGGAGCTCGCCCGGCGCATCTTTCAGCTCAAGCGCTCGCGCAACCTCGTGAGCGGCGAGCTGGTGCACGTCAACTGCGCGACGCTCCACGGCGAGCAGGCGATGGCGGCGCTGTTCGGGCACACGCGTGGCGCGTTCACCGGCGCGACGAACGTGCGCGAGGGGCTGCTGCTGCGCGCGCACCAGGGCGTGCTGTTCCTCGACGAGCTTGGTGAGCTCGGGCTCGACGAGCAGGCGATGCTGCTGCGCGCGCTCGAGGAGAAGGTCTTCTTCCCCGTCGGCGCGGATCGCGAGGTGACGAGCGACTTCGTGCTGCTGGCGGGCACCAACCGCGACCTCGGGGCAGCCGTGGCGCGCGGCGAGTTCCGGGCGGATCTCCTCGCGCGGATCAACCTGTGGACCTTCGCGCTGCCGGGCCTGGCGCAGCGCCGCGAGGACCTCGCGCCGAACCTCGAGTACGAGACCGAGCGCGCGAGCACCTCGCTGGGCATTCAGGTGAGCTGGAGCCGCGAGGCGCGCGAGAAGTACCTCGCGTTCGGCACCTCTTCGGAGGCGAGCTGGCCGGGCAACTTTCGCGACCTCAACGCGTCGGTCACGAGGCTCGCCACGCTCGCCGAGGGGGGCCGCATCACCACCGCCCTCGTCGAGCAGGAGCTGTCGCGGCTGCGGCGGGCGTGGGCCCCGACGGTGCAGCGTGACGACGAGCACCTCTCGAAGCTGCTGGGCGCGCGGCTCGAGCAGCTCGACGACTTCGATCGCGTGCAGCTCGCGGAGGTGGTGCGCGTGTGCGCGACGTCACGCTCGGCGTCGGACGCGGGGCGGAAGCTGTTCGCGAGGTCGCGGCTCGAGAAGAAGTCGAGCAACGACGCCGACCGGCTGCGGAAGTACCTCGCCCGGTTCGAGCTCAGCTTCGACGCGCTGCGGGCGTCAGGCTGAGCGGCGCTACTTCTTCGTGCCGGTGAGCTCGAACAGCACCGTGCCGGTGACGGCGCTCGCGCCGCAGCTCCCGACCACGTCGCCGCGCGCGTTGATCGCCAGGTTGCTGCCCGTGCGCGTTCCGGTGCCCTGCGTGACGGTGATGGTCAGCACGCACGAGCCGTTGGAGGGCGGACACACGTTGCGATTCACGGTGAAGCTCTGGTCGGTGGTGACCTCGGCCGACCAGTCACAGCCCGCGGTCTGCCAGACGATCTCTCCGGGGCTCGTGCTCGAGCGCTCGAGCGCATACAGCCCGGGCGTCGAGGGAGAGGTCTTGTTCTGCGGCTGACCGCCCACCAGCAGGTCGGTCGTCGTCTTTCCGCTCATTTCCCAGTTGCCGACGAAGGAGTCCCTGGGGTCGGGGCCGCAGGCGGTCATGAAGAGCAGGGCAGGCAGGACGAGCAGGGAGCGCATGCCGGAACGGATACGCCGACCGCCCGCCTGGTCTCATGGGCCCGTCTATTTCGTGCACGTCGAGTGACTGAATCGCGAGGAGGTGGCCACTCATGGGCATGCGAACCCTTCCGGTGTTGGTGGTGGTGCTGCTGTCGGGCTGTCTGGTCCCCCTCGACGTCCTCGGCGATGGGGGCTCCGACGCAGGGACGACGGCGATGGAGTCCGACGCGAGCTGCGAGCTCCCGCACGACGCGGGTATCGACTGGTCTCCAGCGCCCTGCAAGCTGGCGGAGCCCGACGGGAGACCCGAGGGGCCGTCAGCGGTGCTCCTGCCGGGGTGCCGTCAGGACATCCAGGTCTTCAATGGGGCCGGCGCGATGTTCCCGGTGGAGCTCGAGTCAGACTCGGTCGGGACGCGCATCTCGGCGAACTGGCCGGCGGGGATGTACATCATCCGCGCGGGCACCGGCGGCGAGGTGCAGATGACGTCGTTCGAGGTCTACGACCAGCAGCGCCTGGACGCGGGCACGGTGCGCACCTTCGCCGAGCCGATCAACGACTGCACCGCCCTCGCCGTCACCGCGCACGACCGCCTCGTCTGCTCGAAGACGGGGGAGATCATCGTCTTCGATTCCTCCGGCGCGGTGCGCACCCGGTTCAGCGGGAGGAACGTCGCCGTCGCCGGCGACGAGCTCTGGTCCATCGGCGCGACGGGCATCGAGCTGCGCCTCGACGGACCGAACGGGCCCGACCTCGTCGGTGCGCGCATCGAGCCGCGCCTCTTCGACGTGGGCGTCACCAACTTCGGCGAGACGAAGCCCGGCAGCACCCTGCGCGGCAGCACCACCGAGCTGATCGAGTTCACCTGGGACGGGACCACCATCGCCAGCCAGAGCTGGCCGCTGCACGCCAGCGGCAGCGGCTTCGTCTACCGCGAGGGAGAGCAGTTCTGGAACGACCTGCTCTGCAAGTGCACGAGCGGCGTCTGTGAGGAGTGCCAGTACCGCGACGTCGCCGCCATCGTCGGCTTCGGGCCCGGTCGACTCTGGGCCGCCACGCGCAGCGCCCCCGAGTCGCAGCCGTTCGTGCCGAAGTGGAGGATGCTCGAGCTGATGCGCCCGCTCTCCTTCCCGTCGCGCCTGATGCGCACGCCTCCGCTCGCCGTTTCGAGCGTCACCACGACGCAGCCCGGCTTCGAGCTGCCCGTCTTCACGCTCGAGGGCTCCACGAGCGACAGCCTGGTGCTGGTGAACAGCGGCCGCCTCACCCACTTCCGGCTGATGAAGGAACGCGTGCGCGCCATCACCAATGAGGTGATCCTCTCGGAGGTCGACAGCTCCACGCTCCGCTTCACCCCCAACGCCCTCACTCCATGACGCGTCTCGCCCTGCTGGCCCTGCTCTTCCCCGCGAGCGCGCTCGCGTTCCAGGTCGAGTGGGACACTCCGGAGCAGTGCCCCGCGCCAGCGCTCGCACACTCGGGCGAAGGCCGCGCGGAGGTCATCGTCCGCGAGAAGGCAGGTGTGTGGCTGGCGACGGTGCTCTTCTTCGAGCCCACGGCGGGCCTGCGACGCGTCGAGGCCGCGAGCTGCGAGGAGGCTCTCAAGGCGGCGCAGCTGGTGCTCGAGCTCGGCGCGCAGCCCACGTCGGCACAGCCGCCGTCTCCGCAGCCGGAGACTGCAGCGCCACCGCCAGCGGAGCCCCCGACGAGGCACGTCTCGCTCGGTGCGGGGGCGGCGCTCGATGTTGGCTCGCTGCCCCTCGCCGAGCCGCGCGCGGTGGTCTCGGTCTCGGCGCTTCTCGGCGCGGTGCGGGTGGCGATCGACGCGCGCTTCGGCGTTCCGGCGCCGCTCTCGTCGCGCGTGCAGGCACACCGGTTGGTCGAGCTGCAGCTCGCCGGGTGCGCCCACGCGCGCCTCGGCGCGTTCAACGGTGGTCCCTGCCTCGCGCTCGCTGGCGGGAGCTGGCGCGCGGCCTCGGAGACCACGTCGGCCGAGACGTTCGTGCTCTCGACGTCGGCGCAGCTCCGCGGGGCGTGGGCGGTGGTCGCTGGCTTCGAGCTCGGGGCGCTGGCGGGGCTGCGGGTGAACCTGCGGCGGCCGACGCTCCCGGCGGGCGAGGGCGCGGTCTTCACCACGCCGCTGCTGGCCAGTGAGCTGCAACTGACGGCGGGGTGGCGCTGGTGAGCGAGCTCGACGTCGGCGCTCTGTACGACGAGCACGTCGACTTCGTGTTCCGCACGTTGTCGCGGCTCGGCGTCGACGCGAGCTCCCTCGACGATGCGGTGCAGCAGGTGTTCCTCACGCTGCACCGGCGCCGCGCGGAGTTCCGCTTCGCGTCATCGGTGCGCACGTGGATCGGCGGCATCAGCATTCGCGTCGCGCGCGAGCACCGGCGCAGCCACGCGAGACACGACGCGCGCCTGAGCCGCGCCCCGAGCGCGCCGGAGCTCCGCAGCCCGGATGATCAGCTCGCCGACGCCCAGGCGCTGCGGCTGCTGCTGCGCATGCTCGACACGCTCGACGACGAGCAGCGCACGGTGTTCGTGCTCACCGAGCTGGAAGAGATGACCGCTCCGGAGATCGCCGAGATGACTGGCGTGAGCGTGAACACCGTCGGCTCCCGGCTGCGGCTCGCGCGCAAGCACATCAACGCATTGGTGGTCGCGCACCAGCGCGCCGAGGAGGCAGTGTGAGCGACGAACTCAACTCGGCAGCGAAGGACCTGGTCGCGTCGGCGCGCCGCAGCGGACGCACGCTCGACCCGGGGCGCCGCGCGCGGCTGCGGTACGGCGTGGTCGCGGGCGTCACGACGTCATCGATGGCCGCCGCCGCGTCGGCGTCGATGGGGAAGCTGGTGCTCGTCGGCGCATTGTCGGCGGCCCTGGGCTCGGGAGCGACGCTGCTGGTGGTCCGCAGCACCGCGCCGAAGGTGTCGACGCCCAGTCCTCCGCCACCCGCCGAGCGGAAGCCCGCGCAGCCTGTCGTGCTCGCGGCGAAGCCCCCCGTCGTGGAGCCGCCCGCGCCCATCGCGAAGCCCTCCGTGGAGCGGCCCGTCGTCGAAGCGAGGCGGCCCGTCGCGCTGCCCGCCGTGGTCCAGCCGCCGCCCGCTCCGGCTCCTCCGCCGGAGGTCGAGCCACGAACGCCCGAGGTCCCGCAGTCGAAGACCGAGGTGCGGCCGTCACCTGGCGTCGACGCACCGTCGCCTGCGCGCGCCCCACGCCCGACGGCCTCGGAGCTCGCCGAAGAGCTGGCGCTGCTGGGACGCGTGCTCGCCGCGACCCAGGCGCAGCGATGGTCCGACGCAGAGGCTCTCCTCGCCGAGCACGAGCGACGCTTCAGCCCGCCGGCGCTGCGCAGCGAAGCGCGGGCGATGCAGGTGCAGGTGTGGTGTGGCACGGGCCACGTCGAAGAGGCGCGCCGGCTCGCGCGGGAGCTGGAGCGCACCGACCCGCTCAACCCCGCCGTGCAACGCCTGCGCACCACCTGCGCGTGGTGAGCTCCCGCAACTCTTTCGACGGTGGCGTGTTCAGCCGGGAATGCGCCTCTGCAGCATCCTCCTCGTCTTCTTCGCCGCCTGCTCCGGTCCATCGCCCGTCGTCGAAGGCGATGCCGGGCTCGATTCCGATGCGGGCTTCGACGCAGGCACTTCAGACGCGGGGCCTTCTTCAGACGCGGGCCTCGACGCCGGCCTCTCAGACGCGGGACTCTCGGACGCGGGCACCTGCGCCATCGCGCCGGTCGTGCTGACGCACACCGTCGCCACCAACCCGAACGTGCCGCGCGAGCACCTCGTCAACCCGACGCTCTTCCCCGACGCGAAGTGCAACGACGGGACGCCCGCGGCGTTCATCACGCGGCAGGGTGTCGGCGCCGGGACGCGCCGGTGGCTCCTCTTCCTCGAAGGCGGCGGGAGCTGCGGCAACGACGTCGACTGCACCGCGCGCGCGCTGACCGACCCCGGACTGATGAGCAGCCGCGGCTACACCGAGGGCTCGCCGCACGCGACGCCGGTGCTCGATGGCTTCAAGTCGGCAGACCCGACGGTGAACCCCGACTTCTACGACGCGAACTTCGTGCAGCTGCACTACTGCTCGAGCGACCAATGGAGCGGCGACACCGACGCCACGAGCGACGCCGGCATCGGCCGCTTCGCCTTCAAGGGGCGCGCGAACCTGGCGGCGGTCATCCGAACGCTGTTGCCGCTCGGGTTCGCGCAGGCCGACGAGGTCTTCTTCGCGGGCAGCTCCGCCGGCGGGCTCGGGCTCTTCGCGGTCGTCGATGACGTGCGCGCGCAGCTCCCGGCGCGCATTCGCATGGTGGCGCTCGCTGACGCGGCCTTCGCGCTCGACTACCCCGACTTCGACCCGGCGACGGGTCAACCCACGACCGCGCGCCCGACGCCGCGGCAGGTGTCCTTCATGTCGGATCTCGCGACGTGGGGCGGGCGCGGAGACCTCTCGTGCGAGGCGGCGGCGACGGATGCGTTCGGGCGCGCGCAGTGCCGGCTCGCCTCGACGCTCTTCTCCGGTGGGTTTCTCGACGTGCCGGTCTTCGTGCGCCAGTCGCAGCGAGATCAGGTGCAGCTCAAGATGCTCGGCGCTGGCTTCGCGGACGTCAGCGGCCCGGCGGTCGAGGCATACCGGCTCGGCTTCGGTCAGGAGATGGCGCGTCAGCTCCGCGCGGCGCCGCCACCGCACAGCGTGTTCAGCCCCGACGACATCAAGCACGGCACCACCGACACGCCGCAGTACAACGGCTCGGTCATCGATGGAGTGAAGATGTCGACCGCGATCGGCGCGTTCTACCGGGACCCGTGCACGCAGGCGCTCCTCGTCGAACCCTGACCCGGGTTCCCCGTAGACTCGCTTCGCGCATGAGTCCCTCCTCTGGCTGCTCGCGGTGCTTCGGTGACGACGCGGCGACGGCCTGGACGGCGTCACGCACTGCCCGGCTGCGCGCGCTCGTCGAGGAGTCACACTTCTCGCTGCAGCTGACCGCGTGCCCCTGCGGGCAGCGCTTCGTGAGCGTCTTCACCGAGCGCATCGACTGGCAGGGCGGCGAAGATGATCAGACCTGGCTGGTCGTTCCCGTCACCGCGGAGGAGTCAGCGCGGCTCGAGACGCTCGCGGAAGGTGAGCTGGCCCGCGCAGTGACCGAGTGCGCGCGGGGGCGACGGTTCCTCGTGCGCAGCTTCCCCACCGGCGGGACGCTCGGTGTGTGGTGGCGCGACGGCGGGTTTCTCATCGGGCCACACGACTGAGTCAGATCGCCCAGCCGACCTGGAGCTTCAGCTCCGGCTGCACGCCGAACTGCGAGCTGGTGTCGGCGGTCACGAAGGGGATCATCAGCGAGCCGGCCTCGGCGACGCCGACGCCCCAGCGGGTCTGCTTCGTCTGCACGAGGAAGCTCGCGCCCAGACCTGCACTGAAGAGGAAGCCGCCGCGGCTCTGGATGCTGAAGCCGGCCGCGGCGCCCGGGCTCAACTGCTCCTCGAGCGAGAAGGTCAGCCCCCGGAAGCGCGAGTGCCGCACGTGGAGGTCGAGCCACGGTCCGACGAGCCCCTTCATCGGCCGGAGCCGCAAGCCCGCCTGCAGGCCGAAGCCGGGCGCGAGAAGGGACGCCTCGCCCGCGACGTAGCCGGCGACGTGCTGCACCGGGAGCACCTCGACCTCGAGGCTGGGCCAGCCGATGAGCGCGCCGACGCCGAGGGAGAGACCGATGCGTCGGTCTTCGAGCGCGCGTGGGACGCTCACCGGGGGAGCCGCCTGCGCGACGGTCTCTGGTTGCGGCTGTTGCTCTGCGTGCACGCGCTCGAGCGCTTGTTGCTGCTCCGCGGCCCGGACCTCGGCGGGCTTCGACCACGCGGAATCGGGAATGGGCAGAGGCCCGCGCGAGAGAAGGATCAGGAGCAGGGTGGTGTGCATGCCGTCCTGCACAGCAAGCCGGCGGCCACCTCCATCTGGCTGATTGCCCGAGGTCTGCGGGAGAGGTCGTGTGCAAGACGCTGCACAGGTGCTGGCGCTTCTTGCGCTGTGAGAGGCGCGCTGGAGCGTCCGCGTCCCGTCTCCGCCGCGAACCGCTCGGTTCGCGCAAGCGCGCGGTCGCTCACGCACGCGAGGCGGCACGCCCGGTGGACGACGCGCTGGCGTGGGCCGACACGATCGAGCGTTC
>JBMORD010000035.1:0-27932 GCA_049322495.1 Myxococcota bacterium
CGACGGGGCGCGAGCAGCGCCTCGAGCGCCTCCCGCAGCGCGGCCAGCGAGGCGAAGCGCGCCGCCGGCTCGAAGGCCAGGCCGCGGCGCAGCACCGCCTCGAGCCCGGGCGGCATCACGCCGGGCGGTGGCGCGGGCGGGCCCTCCTTCATCTCCGCGAGGCGCGCGTCGGTCTCGCGCGCGCGGAAGGGGAGCTCGCCGGTGAGCGACTCCCACAGCGAGCAGCACAGCGCGAAGGCGTCGGTCGCCGCGGTCGCCGCCGCGCCCTGCCAGCGCTCGGGCGAGAGGTAGGCCGGCGTGCCCGACACCGAGGTGCGCTTCGAGCTCGACTCCGTGCCGGGGGCCGGCGCGGGCAGCGCGCGCGAGAGGCCGAAGTCGCAGACCCGCACCCGCCCCTCGCCGAGCAGCACGTTGTCGGGCTTGAAGTCGCCGTGCACCACGCCCGCCGCGTGCGCCGCCTCGAGGCCGCGCGCCGCGTCGACGTAGCGGGCCGTCGCCTCGCGCCAGCCCTTCCCCGCAAGCGCCCGGCGGAGCGTCTGCGCGTGAGGGACGAGCTCCATCACGATGACCTGGGTCTGCGCCCAGTCGACGACCTCGAACACCGTCACCACGTTCGGGTGCTGCACCTTCGCCGCCGCGCGCGCCTCCGCGAGCAGCCGCGCCCGCGCGTTCGCCGTCTCGCCGAGCAGCGACGGGTAGAGCCACTTGAGCGCCACCGCGCGCTCGAGCGTCGAGTCCCACGCCGAGAAGACCTCGCCGAGCGCGCCCGCGCCGATGGGCTCGAGCACCACGAAGCGGCCGACCACCTGGCCGCGGTGCGGGCCGCGTGCGTCGCCCTCGTCGCCGAGCGCCTTGAGGAGCTGCGCCACCAGCTGGCGGCAGCCGTCACACTGCTCGAGGTGCGCCTCGACGCCGGCGCGCGCGTCGCCGCTCAGCGCGCCCTCGGCGAGCGCGGCCAGCGTGGCTTCTTCGGGGTGGCTCACCCGCGGAGACTTGGCACCCCCGCAGGCGAGCGTCGAGCGTCACGGCCAGACGATGCGGCCCGACGCGCCGTTGGTGCCCTGCTCGGTGTGGCACGAGTTGCAGTCACCGTTCATCTGCGGCGTGGTCATCGTCGCCGTGCGACCGTTGGCGGTGACGCGCGCGGTGTACGGGAGCGCGATGCTCAGGCCCCGCGCCGAGTGGAAGTTCCCCGACGGAGAGCTGGCCGTCATGGTCACGGCCACGTTGCCGTTCGCGTCGATGATCTGGATCTGCGCGCCGCCCGGCGGAGGCGCGTTGCAGCGGTCCTTCTCGTGGAGCGAGGGGAAGACGGTGCCGGAGAAGGTGTAGGCCTTGCTCGGCGCCTGCGCGCGGTGACACGTGAGGCACGCCATGCCGGGGTTCATGTTCGGCGACTCGTTGTTCCCGCCGGTCCAGTAGCTGTTGCTGGCGCAGGTCGTCGGCGCCGGGCCGGCGTCGGGCACGCCCGCGTCGATGGCGCCGCAGGTCCCCTCGGGCATGCCCGCGGTGAGCCACGCGTCGAAGGCGGTGAGCTCGGCGCTCGTCACCGCCGGGTTGCCGACGGGCGGCATGGGGTTCGAGGTGGCGTGCATGCGCACCGACGAGCGCGCGCCGAGGGTGACGCCCGCGGAGCTCGGCGACTGCGAGAGGAAGTCTTCACGCGTCAGCAGCGCGAACGAGGCGCCGTGCGAAGGCGGGGCGCCGTGGCACGAGGCGCACTTCGACGCCACCATCGCCGACACGTCGCACGGCAGCCCGGCGATGCCGCCGTCGAAGGGCGTCACCGTGCCTGCGTCGGTGCCTCCATCGGTGCCCGCCTGGCAGCTGCCGGCCTGGAGCCCCCCGTTCACCCACGCCTCGAAGGCGTCGACCTTCGCGCTCGCCACCGGCATCGCGGGCGCGGGCGGCATCGCGCCCACCGTGGCCCGCATGCGGAGGACCGCGCGCTGCCCGTAGCTCTTCGTCGCGTCGGCCGCCGACGCCGCCGCGAAGTCGTCGCGCGTCATCAGCCGCACCACGCCGCCGCTCCCGTTGTGGCACGAGGCGCACGACTCGCTCACCAGCGCCGCGACGTCGCACGGCAGGTCGCTCGCCGTGCCCGACCCGCCTCCGGAGGCAGCGCCCCCGCCCGCGGAGCCAGCGCCGGTGCCTCCACCAGTGCCAGCGGGGTTTTCCACCCCAATCAAACCGCCACAACCGACGGCGACCAGGGCAGCGAAGACGAGAAGCGACCGGAATTTCATGGGGGATTCCTGCGGGGAGGTGAGGTTCGGCGATGAGACCTGAGGTGGCCGGGATTGGTCACGCGCCGACGGCGCGCGTTCATGATTTCAGCGAACGGGTCCTGTTCGAAGAGGTCAGTCGAGCGGTTCGAGCCTGCGTGATTCACGCTGATTCAGAACGAAACTCAATTCGCAGGTCTAAGTTCGACAAGTCTTTGAATTAGTTGTGCTGAGGCGTTTGGCCCACGTCTTGCGGCGCGCGCGGGGCATGAGACCTCACTTGCTCCTGGCCGCGGTGCTCGTCTTCTCGCTTGGCTGTGCAGGCCCCGAAGGGCCGCAGGGGCCGAAGGGTGACCCTGGCGCCACCGGCGCGACGGGCGCGGCGGGAGAGACGGGGGCCACTGGCGCGACGGGAGCCACCGGTGCGACCGGCGCGCAGGGGCCGCAGGGCGATGCGGGCGCTCCGGGCGTCAGCACCGGCACGCTGGCGGGCGTGGTGCGCTTCGAGAGCACGAAGGCGGTGGCGCCCAGCGCGACCATCGCGCTGAGCCCTGACGTGCAGCTCGCGGCGACGACCGACGCGGCGGGCGTGTTCTCGTTCGCGGAGCTGCCGACCGGCGTCTACGAGCTCACCTTCAGCCACGCGAGCGCGACGGCGAAGAAGGCCACGGTGAGCGTGCTCGCCGGCCGCACCACCAACGTCGACCTCGTGCTGCACGACTTCAAGGCCGCGAGCGAGCCCTGCATCACCTGCCACGCGCAGACCAACCCGCAGCTCATCGCCGACTACAAGGCGAGCACCATGGCGCCGTACGTGGCGTGCGCCGACTGCCACCTGCGCAACACGGCGGTGAGCAACGACTTCGGGCCTGACCATCGCCTCCGCACCGCGCCCGAGACCTGCGCCGGCTGCCACCAGGAGCAGTACCGCGGCCATCAGGCGAACCGTCACTCCATCGGCATGCAGCGGGTGTACGAGTCCGGCCGCTACGACGATCTCCCGCCGTGCACCACCGGCGCGAACGCGGCGGGCTCCGGCGGCGTCGCCACCTGCACGCAGTGTCACAACGTCGAGCAGTCGTGCGACTCGTGCCACAGCCGCCACCTCTTCGACGCGAAGCAGGCGCGCGCGCCGGTGTCGTGCGCCACGTGCCACATGGGCCCCGACCACGCGCAGTGGGAGATGTACTCGACCTCGAAGCACGGTGTGCTCAACGCCACGCGTGGTGAGACGGTCGGCCCCTCGTGCGCGCGCTGCCACATGCCCAACAAGGGCACGAAGGCGGACGGTGGCGTGTACACCGACCATGACCTGAGCTTCGGCCTCGCGTGGGGCCCGGTCGGCGGGCAGGCGTCGCACGTCAGCATTCGCCGTGGCGGTCAGCTCCCGTACGTGCTCAACGGCAGCACGCTCGCGCCGAACCCGGCGTTCGATCCCGCGCTGCCGTACGACATGACGCTGCCGGCCGACGCCGGCGCCGACCCGGGCTCGAGCTACTACCCGCTCGACAAGCCGGGCCGCGTCGTCCAGGTCACCGACCCGCTGGCCGTGCTCAACGCGCGGCGCGCGCAGATGGTCGCGGTGTGCACCACCTGCCATGCGGCCTCGTTCGCCACCGAGCGGCTCGACATCGCCGATGGCCTGCACCGCAACGTCACCAGCGTGGTCAACGAGGCGAAGGACATCGTCTACGCCCTCAACTACGACCGCCTGCTCGAGCCCGCGCCGAGCGGCTGGGTGCGCCCGCCCAACCCGGACACCGCGGCGGAGATCGTCCTCGCGGGCACGCAGCTCTACCGGAACCTCTCGGCCATCGAGCGGCTGTTCTTCAAGATGTACAAGTACGACAACGTCAAGGCCTGGCAGGGCGCGTACCACTTCAACCCCGACTACGCGCACTGGTACGGCTGGGCGGAGCTCAACATGGACCTCACCGACATCGCCGACGAGGCCGGCAAGCTGCGTCGCGACTACGCGCTCGAGTGGGCCATCGAGAACGGCTCGAGCACGGTGTGGACCGTGCCGTACCAGGGCGTCGTCTACGCCACCGGCTCGATGACCAAGGTCTACGATCTCTACGCGCCCGACGCGGGGAGCCAGACCCTCTTCCCGTATGGCCCGACCGGCCCGGCGGTCTCGTACGACGGCGGCTCGCTGTTCAGCTTCCACTGAGCGGCGGCGCCTGCCGAAAACGACTCGCCCCGGCGCTCGTGGAGAACGCCGGGGCGAGGTGCTTCAGGATGCGGAGCGGCTCACTTCTTCTTCGCGGGCACCGCGGCCTCGGCGTCGGCCATCGCCTTCTGCGCGGCCTCGAGCGCGGCGGTCACCTTCGTCGCGATGTCGCCGAACGCGCTCGGCTCCGACGCACCCTCGGCCTCGGTCTTCGCGGTGGTGAGCGCCGTCTTGGCCGCCTCGAACGCGTCGATGGCCGGCTGCGCCTTCGCCCTGGCCGCCTTGGGCAGCTTGTCGAACGAAGCCTTGAGCTCGGCGAACTTCGCGTCCATCGCGGTGAGGGCCTCGGTCACCTTGCCGAGGAGCTCCTTCTTCTGGGTCTCCATCGCCTCCTTCGCCTTCGCGGCGAGCTCGGCGGCCTCCTTCTCGGCCTTCGCCTTCGCCTCGGCGGCGACCTTCTCGGCGGCGGCCTTCGCCTCGGCGGCCTGCTTCTCGGCGAGCGCCTTCGCCTCAGCGGCCTTCTTCTCCTTGTCTTCACAGCCGGTGAACGCGAGGGCGAAGGTCAGCGTGGCGAGGGTCAGGGTCTTGCGCATGGGTGGGTTGCTCCGTGGGGGGGCCGAGGAAGTTCGGCCGGGATCGCGGGGCTCGTGCTCCGACTCGCGCGCGCCGTCAAGTCGCATCACGGTGTCGTTGCAAAGCACCACAGGCCGGCGGACCATCTCGCCACCATGAACCGTCTCCTGCTCTTCCCGTCCCTCGTGGTGCTCGCGGCGTGCAACCCGGAGTCGACCTCGAAGCTCGACATCGCGCCCGAGTACAACACGCCCGGCGTGTACCGCTGCAGCAACTGCCCCGACTGGCCGGGCGCGAAGCAGGAGCTCAACGCGGGCGCCGTCACCTCGACGCGCTTCGAGGGCACGGTGCAGAACGCGGTGGGCAACGGGCAGTTCTACATCCGCGGCCGCAACGGCGAGGAGGTGGTCGGCACGCTCGTCACCCAGAGCGACGGCAGCTTCTCGACCAACGCGCCGCTCTTCTGCGGCGAGCAGCTGGTCAAGTGCGTGTGGAACAACGCGGCCGGCAAGTACGTGCTGGTGCAGAAGGTCATCACCACCGACTGCGTCGACGCCGACGTTCGCGTGACGCTCAGCTGGGACGACAAGGCCGACGACCTCGAGCTCCACCTCATCAAGCCGGGCGGGCGCATCAACCAGCCCACCGACTGCACCTGGACCACCTGCATCAGCTCGCAGCCCGACTGGGGCGTGCAGGGTGACGCGAGCGACAACCCGAAGAAGGACGTCGACGACACCGGCGACTTCGGCCCGGAGAACGTCTTCCTCGCGAAGCCCGAGAGCGGCGTGTTCCACGTGATGGTCGAGCACTGGGGCTCGGGCGCGCCGATGAACAAGGCGCAGCTCATCATCAACGTGAAGGGCAGGGGCGCCACGGTGCTCGAGCGCAGCGACATCGTGCCGCAGCACGTGTGGCGCGCGGCCACCATCACCTGGCCCGAGGGCACCGTCACCACCGAGGGCACCGACTTCGACTGCACCGCGAGCTGGTCGGGCGGCTGCACCGCGCAGCTGCCCTGAGGTGCCATGCGCCGGCTCGTCCCCGCGTCGCTCGCCCTCTTCGCCCTCGTCGCGCTCGCGCAGGCCTCGCAGCCCGAGGCCGCGCTGGCGGTCTACGAAGAAGGCAAGGTCCTCTACGACGCGAAGGACTACGCGGGCGCCCTCGCGAAGTTCGACGAGGCGGCGCGGCTCGAGCCCGAGAAGGCGCGCTGGCAGTACAACCGCGGCCTCGCGCTGCGGAAGCTGAAGCGTGACGACGAGGCGCGCGCCGCGTTCCTCGAGTCGCAGCGCCTCGACCCCGAGTACAAGCGCGACGAGATCCGCGAGAAGCTCGGCCAGCTCTCACCGCCCTCGACGGCGCCGCCCGGTCCCGATGCTGCGCGGGACGCTCGCGAAGCGCTGCTCGGCTTCGCGTGCTGCGCGGTGCTGCTCGTCGGGCTGGTCACCGTGGTGCTGCGCATCGTCAAGCGCCTCCGCTCGCCCGGCGCGCAGCAGGTGCCTCCGCCGCCGCCTCGGCCCCGGGTCGACGTCACGCCGTACCGCGCGGCCCTGCAGCAGGCCGGCCCGCGCCTCGGGCGCCTCGAGCACGCGATGAGCCTCGGCGAAGACCCCGAGGCGCGCCCGCACCTCGACCGCGCGGCGACCAACTTCCAGTACCTCCGCCGGCTGCTCCGCGGCGACGCGGACGCGAAGGACCTCGCGGGCGCGAAGCTCCGCCTCGAGGAAGCGCTCGACCTCGCGGAGCAGCGCCTGCGCGCACGCCACGGCGCGGCCTTCGACGTGGCCCTCGGCCCGAAGGCGGGCTGCTTCTTCTGCGCGCGCCCGCTGCCCACGCCCGAGTCGCGGCAGTCGCTCACCCTCAAGGTGCGCGGGCAGCCGACCGAGGTCTCGGCGTGCCTGCCGTGCGCGCGCCGCGCCCAGAGCAACGACGCGCCGAAGGTGACGATGGTCGACACCGGCCAGGGCGAGGCGCACTGGGCGACGGTGAGCGGCCTCGACCCGTACACCTTCGCGTACTCCGAGCAGGGCAACGCGAAGGAAGTGCCGCTGGGGGCGCTCTCGCGCGGCGGCGCCGACGTCTCGCACCTCGCGATGCTCGCGGGCGCGGGCTTCGGCGGGGCAGCGCTGGGCGCGGTCGCGGCGCGGGTGCTCGACGTCGACGCGCTCGCCGAGGCCGAGGCGGCGTCGGCTGCGGCTGCGGCCGCGGCGCGCTCGGCCGCGGCGCGTCGGAGCGCCTCGAGCTCGTGGAGCGACCACAGCTGATGCGCGTCGCGTTCTACGCCGTCAACGGCCTGGGCCTCGGCCACGTGACGCGGCTGCTGTCCATCGCGCGCGCGCTGCGGCGGCTCGCGCGCGACGTCGAGGTGCTCTTCCTCACGTCTTCGGAGGCCGATGGCGTCATCTACCGGGAAGGCTTCGCGGCGGTGAAGCTCCCGTCGAAGACCATCCGCGAGGAGGTGGGGCTCGAGAAGCGCCGCTACCTCAAGCTCGCGCAGACGGTGACGTGGAACACGCTCGCGGCCTTCGAGCCCGACGTGCTGGTGGTCGACACCTACCCCACGGGGAGCTTCGAGGAGCTCATCCCCGTGCTGCGGTGGAGGCAGAAGAACGTCTTCGTGTTCCGCGAGCAGCGCGAGGAGGCGGCGAGCTCGGCGCTGATGCAGGCCACGCTGCCGCTGTACGACGCGATCATCGTCCCGCACCTCGACGCGCGGGCGGTGGGCCCGGTGCCCGAGCCGGCGAAGCTGCGCGCGGTCGGGCCCATCCTCATCCGCGAGCGCGCGGAGCTGCCTTCGCCCGAGGAGGCCCGCCGTCGCCTCGGCGTCGAGGCCGACGCGCGCCTCGTCTACGCGTCGTTCGGCGGCGGCGGAGACCCCGAAGGCGCGGCGGCGCTCGCGCTCACCGCGGAGGTGGTGAGGGGCCTGCGCACCGGGCACCGGCTGGTGGTGGGCTCGGGGCCGCTCCAGAAGGGCCGCCCGCCGGTGGTGCCGGGGGCGCTGGTGGTCAGCGGCGTGTACCCCGCGCTCGACCTGCTGCCCGCCTTCGACGTCGCGGTGACGGCCGCGGGGTACAACGCCGTGCACGAGCTCTGCTTCGCGGGCGTGCCCTCGGTGCTGGTGCCCTTCGCCCGGGTGCTCGACGACCAGGAGAAGCGCGCGCACGAGGTGGAGCGGGCCGGAGCGGGGCGCGCGGTGCCGGTGCTGACGAAGGCCTCGCTCGAGGCGGCGCTCGCCGCGGTGCTCGAGCCGGCGACGCGCAAGGCGATGGCGAAGGCGGCGAGCGCGTACGTCGCGAAGAACGGGGCCGAAGAGGCGGCGAAGGTCATCCTCTCGGTGAGGGCATGACCGCCCACCACGTCGACCGCTTCCGCGGCTGGCTCGAGGGCACGCCGCTCACCGGCCCCGAGACGGTGCACGTCGACGTCACCAACGCCTGCAACCTCGACTGCGTCACCTGCTGGAACTACGCGCCGGGGCTCGCCGCGCCGAAGAGCGTCGAGTGGAAGCGCCGGCGCATCGACCCCGCACTCTTCACGCGCGTGCTCGCGGAGGTCGCCGCCACCGGCGTGGAGCGCCTCGTGCTCTCGGGCGGCGGCGAGCCCTTCTCACACCCGCAGCTCCCCGACTTTCTGCGGCAGGTGAAGGCGCGCGGGCTGCGCGTCACCCTCATCACCAACGGCACGCTCGCCGACTTCGCGCTGCTGCGCGAGCTGCGCGTCGATCAGGTGCTGCTCAACACCGCCTCGGCCTCGCCGCGCACCTACGCCGCCTACCACCCCAACCAGCCGCCCGAGACCTTCGAGCGGCTCCTCGCCGGCGTGGAGCTGCTGCGCGGCGTGACGCAGGTGAACCTGGTGCAGGTCATCAACGGCCTCAACGCGCACGAGCTGGTGGCGATGGTCGAGCTCGCGCACCGGCTCGGCGCGCGCGCGAGCTTCAAGGTGGGCGACGTGCCCGCGGGCACCGAGAGGTTCGCGCTGACGCCGCTGCAGCGCGCGTGGCTCCTCGACACGGGCCTCCCCGCGGCGCGCCGGCGGGTGAAGGAGCTCGGCGGCGTCAGACAGAACCTCGCGGCTTTCGAGCAGCAGCTCCGCGGCCAGCGCGAGGGGCCGCTGCCGCGCTGCTTCGCGGGCTTCCTCTACACGCGCATCTCGGTCGAGGGGCGCGTCTTCTTCTGCTGCGCGCCCATCGAGGCGGGGCACGTCGACGAGGGGCCCTTCGAGCAGGTGTGGCGCAGCCCGCGCTACCAGGCGCTCCGCGAGCGCGTGCGGCGCAACGAGCTGTTCCCCGCGTGCGCGCGCTGCGGCAAGCACGACATGAACTTCGCCGCCGAGCAGGAATTGAGCGCGCTCCACGAGGAGGGCCTGCTGCCGTGAAACCGCGCGCCACCGTCTCGTGGAACATCGTCGGCGGCTGCAACTACCGCTGCTCGTACTGCGTGCAGAAGCACGCCCCGGGCCTCGGCGCGCCGAGCGACGCGGAGCTCGACGCCGCGCTGGCCACCCTCGAGCGCCTCGAGGGCTCGTGGGAGTTCAAGCTCTCGGGTGGCGAGCCGTTCCTCCTCAAGCGGCTGCCCGAGGTGGCGCGCCGGCTCGCGGCGAAGGGCCACCGGGTGTCGGTGCTCACCAACCTCTCGGCGCCGCTGCGCGTGCTCTTCGACTTCATCGACGCCGCGGGGCCCGCGCTGCGCACCTTCAGCTGCTCGCTCCACCGCGAGGAGACGACGGAGGACGAGTTCTTCGAGAAGGCCGCGGCGGTGAAGGCGCGCCTCACCTCGTGGCCGAAGGCGACCTTCGTGGTGAACAGCGTCGTCGTGCCGGGCACCGTCGACACCGTGGCGCGCAGCCGGGCGCGCTTCGAGGCCGCCGGCCTCAAGTTCTACCCGCAGCTCATGCGGAAGGACGGCCGGGCGGTGAGCTACGACGAGGCCGACGCGCGGCGCATCTCGGAGGCGTTCGACGACCTCGTGGGGCCGGCGCAGATGAACCGCGGCTTCGCGCTCAAGGGCCGCACCTGCCACGCGGGCTCGAAGTACTTCATCATTCACCCGCGCGGCGACGCCTTCGCCTGCTACCCGGGCAAGCGCGTGGGCGAGGCGCGCCTGGGCAACGTCTTCGACGGAACGCTGCGGCTGTGGAGCGCCCCCCGCGCGTGCCCCTACGACGTGTGCCCGTGCACGGTGCCGCAGAACCGCGGCATCATCGAGGGCTTCGGCGGCTCGTCGGCGAGCGAAGAGTGAGTCAGTAGAGCACCAGCTTGCCCGCGCGGAAGAAGCAGGCCCGCGTGTCGTCGTTGCCGTCGACGGCCGCGTCGATGAGGCCGGAGTCGGTCGCGCCGAGGTCGAACCGGTCCCAGAAGCCCGGCGTGCTCAGCGGCCACACGCTCTCGAGCGTCGAGCCGTGGTTGATGACGATGCGCGGCGCGCCGGTCGACGTCGCGGCGACGCCGTGCTGCGAGGTGGTGCTCGCCTCGAGGTACGACATGCGCGCGCTGCTGCTCGACAGCGGGGCGCCGACGGTGATGTCGAACAGCCCCGTGCCGCCCAGCAGGTAGAGCCGGTTGGTGCCCGCCCACGCCAGCGACGAGGCGGTGGTGAGCCCGGGCAGCGCTCCGCCGAGCGAGAAGACCTCGGTCGCGGTGCCGTCGTACGACGCGAGGTACGAGCCGGTGACGGTCGACGTCGAGACGTAGAGGGGCAGCAGCAGCCGGCCCGCCGCGTCGAACAGCACGTCGCCCCGGTGGCGCACCGTGTACGCGGTGCCGAGGCCCGTCACGGGCACCATCGCCTGGGTCCACCCGCCGCCCGGCGCGCGGAACGCCACCACCGTGCGCGAGTAGCTGGAGTAGGTCTCGTACGCGACGCCGACGCGCCCGCTGCTCTCGAGGGCGAGCGCCGGCGGAGAGCCCGCCGAGAGGTAGACCGGCAGGCTGGCGGTGTCGACGCGCTCGCGCACCCACGCGCCGCTCACCTTCTTCGCGTACCAGACCTGGTCGTCACGGAGGTACACCACGTGGGGCGTGCCGCTCGCGTCGAGCGCCAGCTGCACCGCGCCGCCGATGCGCCCGCCGAGGTTGAAGCCGAGCGAGTCGACCACTTCCTTCGAGAGCGTGCCGCCGCTGTAGGTCGCGTACCAGAGCGTGGGGTGCCGGGCGCTGAACCACGCCACGTGGAGCGTGGTGCCGCGCGCCGCGAGCCCGCACGCCGCCGAGGCGTTCTCGTCGGTCACGTCGACCACCACCGGCACGCGCACGAAGGGCGAGACGTTCACCGTGAGGCTGGTGGTCCCCGTCGCGCCGCGGTCGTCGGTCACCGTCAGCGTCACCGTGTACGTGCCCGCGGCCGCGAAGACGTGCGGCGTCTGGTTCATGCCCGTCACCGCCGGCGAGCCGTCGGAGAACTCGAAGCGCCAGGCGGCGATGGTGCCGTCGGGGTCGCTGGAGGTCGAGCCGTCGAAGGTGAGCGTCTGCGTCGCCTGGCCCTGCGTCGGCCCGGTGAGCCGCGCCACCGGCGGGAGGTTCATCGCGCCCGGCGTGACGGTGACGGTGATGGACGCGCTCGCGCTGCGGCCGCCGGAGTCGGTGGCGGTCACGGTGATTGTGTGCACGCCCTCGACGAGCGAGGCGGTGGTGAGGCTGGTGCCGGTGCCGAGCGCGCCCGCGAGGCTCGAGCTCCAGCGCACCGCGGCCCCGCCGAGCACGCCGTCCTCCGCGTCGCTCGCGGTGGCGGTGAAGGTGAGCGGGGTGCCCGCGACGACCTGGGTGTTGTTCGCCGGCGCGGTGATGGCGACCGTCGGCGCGGCGTTCATCGGCAGCACGTGCAGCGTGAGCGTGGCCGTGCCGGTGTTCCCGCCGGAGT
This sequence comes from Myxococcota bacterium, assembly GCA_049322495.1. Taxonomy (GTDB): domain Bacteria; phylum Myxococcota; class Myxococcia; order Myxococcales; family Myxococcaceae; genus Archangium_A. Next base: position 11,829 of record JBMORD010000035.1, read on the forward strand.
CGCGCGCCACCAGCGTCACCACGTGATCGCCCGCGGTGAGCGTCGAGGTGGTGAGCGGAGAGCCGGTGCCGAGCGCGCCGTCGCGGCTGGAGCTCCACGCGAGCGCCGCGCCGGAGAGCGGGCCGTCTTCCGGGTCGACGCCGGTGCCGGTGAGGGTGAGGCTCGTGCCGTGGAAGAAGGTGGTGTTGTTCGCCGGCGCGGTGATGGTGGCGACCGGCGGCTGGTTGTTGGGCGCGTTGACCGACACCGTCACCGACGCGGTGCCGGTGGCGCTCATGCTGTCGGTCGCGGTGAGCGTCAGCACGTGCACGCCCTGGGTGAGCGTCACCGCCAGCGACGCGCCGGTGCCGAGCGCGCCGTCACGGCTCGAGCTCCACGCGAGCGCCGCGCCCGAGAGCGGGCCGTCTTCCACGTCGGTGGCCGAGCCGGTGAGCGTCGTCGCGGCGCCGAGGGTGAGCGTGGCGCCGTTCTGCGGCGCGGTGATGGTGACGCTCGGAGGCCGGTTCGTTCCCGGAAGCACCACCTCGAGCTCGATGGTGGCGACGGCCGACTCGCCGCGGCTGTCGGTGGCGGTCAACACGATGCGGTGCCGGCCGCGCGCGGCGTTGTTGAAGACCAGCTCGGCGCCGGTGCCGAGCGCGCCCGCCACGTCGGAGGTCCACGCGAGCGACGCGCCGCCCAGCATGCCGTCTTCGGCGTCGGTGGCGTGGCCGCGCAGCGTGATGGGCTGGCCCTCGTCGAAGAGCGCCCCGTTGACGGGCGCGTCGATGGTGGCCACCGGCGGGGTGTTGGTCGCCACGTCGGTGACGACGGTCACGGAGATCTCCGCGCTCGACGTCGCGCCCTGCGAGTCGGCCGCGTGGAGGCGCAGCCGGTGCGCCCCGGCGAGCAGCGGAGTCGAGACCACCGCGCCGTTGCCGAGCACGCCCTGACGGTCGCTGCTCCAGACGATGTTCTGGTTGCCGATGAGCTCGTCGGGGTCGGTCACGCGACCGACGAGCGAGAACGGCCCGGCGCCGCGCAGCACCTCGCCGTCACGCGGCGAGTCGATGGCCACTTCCGGCGGCTGGTTGGTCCCTGCGCACTGGCAGGCCCCGAGGGCGAGCGAGAGGGCGGCGAAGAAGACGACGCCTGTGCGCTGCCCCCGAACGCGTCGAGGGGAGTGCATGGCGCGCCTCACTGGAACATCACGCGGTTGTTCGCCTGGTAGCAGATGCTCGGCACGCCCGTGGTGGGGTGCACCGCCACCGAGGCCGTCACGCCGCTGCTCGAGCCGAGCTGGGTCCAGGTCCAGAACGAGGAGCCGGTCGCCAGCGGCGTCACCAGCTCCAGGCTCCCGCCGCTGTGGTGGTGGAGCACGACGGGGCGGCCGTTCCACGCGAGGTCGCCTTCACCCGCGCCCGACTGCTCGTTCGGCGACCAGGTGTAGGTGGCGTTCGCCAGCGGCGTCGCCAGCGCGAAGTCGTAGACGCCGGCCGCGGTGCGGTAGAGCAGACGGTTCGCGCCCGCCCAGACGCCCGACGCGGCCGCGAGGTCCCAGCCCGACGCGTTGGTGGCCACCGCCCGCGCGTCAGTGGCGGTGCCGTTCCACGAGCCGAGGTACGAGGCGCTCGTGGTCGAGCCGGACACGTAGACCGGGAAGTAGAGCGTGCCCGCCGCGTCGAACATGAGGTCGCCGCGCCCGCGCACGGTGTAGTTCGTGCCAGCGATGCTGTACGTGGGCAACGTCGCCGTCCACGTGTTGGGCGCGGTGCGCGTGGCGAGCACCTGGCGGCTGTAGCTGGGGTACGTCTGGTAGCCGACGGTCGGGCGGCCCATGGCGTTGAGCGCGAGGAACGAGCTGTCGCTGTCGGTCGAGTAGAGCGGGTTGGTCGCGCTGTCGACGCGCTCGCGCGTCCACGTGCTGCCGCTCTTCGTCGCGTACCAGAGCTGCGAGTCACGCAGGTAGAGGATGTGCGGGTTGTTGCTCGCGTCGACGCGCAGGCGCACCATCGTCGGGCCGACGAGGCCGCCGGTGTTGAAGCCCATGGCGTCCATCACCTCGAGGGTCCACGCCGAGCCGTTCCACCGCCCGTAGTACACCGCCGGGTGCGTGCCGGTGGTGAAGGCGAGGTGCACGTTCGCGCCCGAGTCGTACTCCACCTCGCACGCGCCGCCGGAGATCTCCGCCACGCCGCCGTCGAGCACCGGCATCGGCGTGGCCAGCAGCGCCTCCGACGCCGAGCGGGCGACGCGCGGGTTCTCGGCGCGCTCGACGAGCGAGAAGCCGAAGGGCGTCACCACCTCCGCGCCGTCGTCGAGCGTGAGGGTCAGCGTGAGCTCCGCGGTGTCGGCGGCCGGGAGCGTCCACGTCACGCGCTCGCCGCGGGCGCTGAGCGCGCCGGCCGACGCCGACCAGGCCACGCTCTTCACGTGGGCCGCGTCGTACAGCGCGCGCAGCGACTCGACCTGGCCCTTCACGTAGGGGCCCTCTCCGCTGCGCAGCAGGCCCTGCACCCGGCTCGCGGTCGGGCCGTGGTTCTCGAGGAGCGTGCCGGTTTCCCGCGGCGCCTCGGCGCACGCGGCGATGAACAGCGGAAGGGCGATGGAGAGGGCGCGGGTCTTCATGACCCGGGACAACACCACAGGCTCCCGTCGAGTGCAGAGAATGAAGCTTTTCTGGAAGCCGGGCACAACAGGCGCACCCATGCGTGCGCTCTTCGCGCTTTCCGTCATCGTTCTCGAAGGTTGTCGGTCTACCGTCGTCGGAGGGCTCGACGCCGGCACGCCCGCGCCGACCGTCACGCTTGCCGGCCGCGTCTGCACGGGGCGGCCCGACCCGGCGGGTTTTCCGCTCAAGGTGGTGCTGCTGTTCGACCAGTCGGGGTCGATGTGCATCACCGACCCGCCCGGGGCGCAGGCTTCGCCGGGCTTCTGCGAGCAGGCGGCGAGCGTGCCTCCGGGCCGCACCCAGCCCGCGCGCCTCACCGCGCTCAAGCAGGTGCTCGCCAGCCTCGCGCAGCGCCCGAACGTGAGCGTGGCCCTCGTGCCGTTCGACACCAACCCGCGCGGCGTCTTCCCGTCGTCCCCGGGAGTGCGCTTCGCGAGGCCCGACACGGCGTTCCTGACGACGCGCGTCGACCAGCTCCAGGCGGAGCTCGGCAACCTCAGTGACCTGCAGGGCGCGCTCGATTTCGCGGTCTCGCTCGTCACCGCCGACGTCGAGGCGCTCGAGCAGACCGCCCCGGAGTCGCTCTCCCGCACGAAGTACGTGGTGCTCCTGGTGACCGATGGTCCGCCCCGTCCGCGCTGCGCGGTGAACGACACGCTGACGACGTTCGCCGACGACCTCCACCCCGAGCTGGTGTGGCCCGACGAGTCGAGCTGGTGCAACACCTTCTCTCCACAGGACCCCGACCCGGTGTCCGGCTTCGTGGCGGGCACCGCGCGCAACCAGACGGTGGACCTCCGTGCGCGGGTCGCGCGCCTGCTCGAACTCGAGCGTCAGCACTGGGTGGGTGAGGTGCAGGTGCACACCGCGCTGCTCAGCAACGCCGGCGCGATGACTGCCTGCGGCCCCGTCTGCGCGGACCTCTTCGGGCCCGCACTGCGCTGGCCCGGGCCGGTGAGCGTGCCCGTCGCAGAGGTGTACGGCTTCGCGCAGACGTCCGCGCGCTGGCTGCTGCGGGAGCTGGCGACGGCGGGCGGAGGTTCCTTCACCGAGTACGCGGACGACGCGGGCGTGCTCGAGGTGTCGTTCACCCAGCTCGATGGCCCGTCCCTCGCCGCGGAAGACGTGGTGAAGCAGCTCTTCGTCCAGCCGAAGCGCGCCGTGGCGTGGAACGGCGCGTGGGCGGTCGACGCCGATGGCGACGGCCTGCCCGACGACGAGGAAGCGGCGCGCCAGACCGACCCGCTCCTCGCCGACACCGACGGCGATGGCTTCGACGATCTCTTCGAGCTGAGGCGCGTGGGCGACGGCTTCGATCCCCTCGTGCAGGACGCGCGCGGCTGCAACGCGACGCTGCCGGGCTGTGTCGCGCGCGACGTCGACGGCGACGGACTCTCGGCCTTCGCGGAGGCGTGGCTGGGCACCAGCGCGACGCTCGTCGACAGCGATCGCGACGGGCTCCCCGACGGCGTCGAGGTGCGCGCCGGGCTCTCCCCCCTCGTGCCGGTCGGCAACACCGACGGTGACGGCGACGGCGTCACCGACCTGCAGGAGGTGCTGCGCGGCTCGGCGCCGACCGTGCCCGACCGCGCGTTCTCTGACGCGCTGGGGATGCGCGTCTCCGTCGCCGAGGCGGTGCGCAACGCGGACCAGACCATCTGCTACGACTTCACGGTGAGCAACGCGCCGCTGGTGGAGACGCCCGCCACGCAGGCGCTCCCCGCGGGCGCGAGCCTGTTCACGGTCTGGTTTGGCGCGTCACCGCGGGGGCTCCTCGAGGCCGACCCCGGGACGTGGCTGACCGCCTGCGCCGCGGCGCGAAGTGATGGCGCGGGGCTGGTGCCGGCGAGCGGCACGCGCGAGCTGACGAACGCCGACTTCCGACGCTCGAGCGTGGCGTACGATCCCTCCCGGTGCGTGGGCATCGACGAACTCTCTCCATGAGGCCCGGGCGTCGGCGATGAGCGCGCTCGTGCTCGCGGCGCTGCTCGGCGCGGCGCCGGCCATCTCTCTGTCGGTCGCGGCGCAGAGCCCGTGCGTCGATCCGCGCGCGCTGGTCGATCGGCTCGCGCGCGAAGGGGTGCAGGTCTCCAGCGCGCCGGCGCTCGACGTCGACGTCTCGACCGTCGTGGGAGGGCTTCGGCTGCGCGCCCGGAGGCTGTCCGATGGGCAGCTCCTCGTGCGCACCATCCCTCGTCGCAGGAGCTGTGAGGGGGTCGAAGACGCGCTCGTGACGCTGATTCGCGAGTGGGCGATGAGCGCGCAGCTCCCCGCGCCGGCGTCTTCTCCCCGCGTGGAACGCGACGGCGCCCCGCGCAGCGCTGAGGTCGCGGCCGCGCAACGTGAGCAGGGAGCTCCCTCCGATGGGACCACGCGGAGCGCGCCGCTCCGCGATGAACGCGCCCCCGCTTCGTCACGCGGCGTGCCGCGCGAAGTCACCGCGCCTCGAGCCGCGCCTGACGTCGCTCGCGAAGTCGGGTCGCGAGAACCGCGCGCCGCGTCCGAAGGCGCTCGCGCAGCGGGGCCCGAAGTCGTCGCGTCTCGAGCAGCTTCTGACGGCGGCGGCGAAGTTGCCGCGCTTCGTACCTCCGACGGCGCCCGCGACGGGCTGCGCGAAGTCGGCGTGCCACGATCAGCTTCTGACGGCGCCCGCGACGAGCCGCGCGAGGTCGTCGCGCCACGAGCAGCCTCTGACGGCGGCCGCGAAGTCGCCGCGCTTCGTACCTCCGACGGCGCCCGCGACGGGCTGCGCGAGGTCGTCGCGCCACGAGCAGCCTCTGACGGCGGCCGCGAAGTCGCCGGGCCTCGCGAACCGCGCGACGCGTCCGAAGGCGCCCGCGCGGAGGGGCGTGAACTCGCCGCGAGGCGTGTCTCCGACGGCTCCCGCGACGAGCTGCGCGAAGCCGGCGCGCCAAGAGCAGTCTCGGACGGCGGCCGCGAAGTCCCGCTCGCCGACCGAGCCGAGCTGGCGGGCCGCACGCAGCGCGAGGAGGCTGTGTCCGACGGAGACGCCGCCCGCAGTGCTGCGCCCGAGCTGGCAAGCGCCGCGGAGCCGCGGGCAGCCTCGCCTCTCGTCGACGCGCACGTGACCGAGCCCGCAGCATCGCCGTGGCGCGTGCGGGTCGCCGTCTCGGGTGGGCTCTCGGCGTTGTTCGCGCCGACCGTCGCCCCCGCGGGTGCGCTCGTCGTCGACGTGGGGCTCGACGGGCCGGGGGTGACGCTCGATGGGGCGCTCCTCGGAGCATCGTCGGTGACGGCGTCTCCGGGGCTCCTGTCGCTCTCACTGCAGTGGCTCACGCTCTCGGGCCGCTGGAGGCTCACCACCGGCCGCGTCGACTTCGACTTCGCGGTGGGCGTCCGCGCGTCGCGGCTCGTCGTCGAGGCGGCGGGCTTCAGCGCCAACCGCGCGGTGTCGCTCTTCAGTGCGGGGCCCGCCGCCGCGGTGTCGGTGTGGGTACGTCTCGTCGGGCCGTTGCAGCTCCTGCTCCGCGTCTCCGGGGCCTTGCGCCTGCCGGTGGATACGCTCGTCATCTCGAGCGGGCCGACGGTGACGCTCGGGGCGGGGCAGGTCGACGCGCTCGCAGGGGTGGCGCTCGCCTGGCCGTGAAGCTTTTCGGCGTTCGCGGCACACTGCCTTGCCTCCATGTCTTTCCGCGTCGAAAGCGCCGTCGGCACCAGCGAGCTCTCGTTGAGCGACGTGCACCGGCTGTACGTGGCGCACGCCGCGGGCCTGCGGCTGGCGCTGCAGCGCCTCGCGGGGCCGGGGCTCGACCCGGAAGATCTGCTCCAGGAGGTGTTCGTCGTCGCGCTCAGGAAGTCGGCGGACCTCGCGCGCGCGCAGTCGCCGGTGGCGTGGCTGTTCGGCGTGGCGACGAAGGTGGCGGCCACGCGCCGGCGCACCGCGACGTGGAAGCGGTGGCTCGGCCTCGAGCACGCGCCGGAGCAGGCGAGCGCCGAGTCACCTGCGCGGACGCTCGAGCAGAAGCAGGCCTCGCGCCTGGTGGAGCGGGCGCTCGAGGTGCTCAGCGCCGGCAAGCGCGACGTCTTCGTGCTCTACGAGCTGCAGGGCCTCTCGGGCGAGGAGATCTCCCAGGCGCTCGGCATTCCCCTCAAGACGGTCTGGTCGCGCCTCTTCTATGCGCGCCGCGAGTTCGCCGCTGAGGTCAACCGCCTCGAGGGAGGTGGGCGATGAGTCAGGCGCCGCTCCCGTGGAACCGCAGCCCCGACGCCGCGCCCGAGGAGCGCGCGGCCGTCGAGGCGGTGAAGCAGGCGTCGGCCATCGCGCCGCGCCCGGTGGAGCTCGCCCGGACCTGGGACCAGGTGCTCGAGCGGGCGACGCGGCCAGCGCGGCCGAGCTGGCGCACCTTCCTCACCGCGGTGGCGGCGGGCGTGCTGCTGGTGCTCGCCGGCCGCGGCCTGCGCCCCACGCCGCAGCAGGTGCTGCTCGCCGCCCCCGATGCGCGCTGGGAACAACGCCTCGACGGCGGGGTGCAGCTCACGCGCGGGCGACTCCAGACGACGAAGGCGGCGCCGGTCGCGCTCGAGACGCCGCAGGTGTCGGTGCTCACCAGCAGCGCGCGCTTCGCCGCGGAGGTGCTCGTCGAGGGCACGCTGGTCACCGTCTTCGAAGGCGAGGTGCTCGTGCGGAGCGGCGCCGACGAGCGCGTGCTCCGCGCCGGCGAGACCGCGCTCTGGCGCGCGGCGCCGGAGATCCCCGCGTCGCTCGAGGCGCACGCTGCCGAGCCGCTCGCCTCGTGCAGCGGGGCGGCCTCCGGGCAGCGGGTGTGCCTCGAGCGGCTCGCCGAAGGTGACTCGCTCACCGCGGAGGTCGCCGCCTTCGAGCTCGGTCGACTGGCCGCGCGCGGAGGCGACGAGGTTCGGGCCCTCGAGCAGTGGCACGGCTCGCTGGCGCGCTGGCCCGACGGGGTCTTCGCCCCCGAGGTTCGCCTCGCGCTGCTGCGCACGCTCACGCACGCGCGCCGCTTCGCCGAGGCGGCCGAGGTCGCGGCGGCCTTCGAGCAGCGACACCCCGACGACCCCCGCGTCCCCGAGGTGCGTCGCCTCCGCGAGGACCTCGAGCGCGCGGCGCGGTGACGACTCGGCTACGGTGCGCCGATGGCCCGCCCGTGGTGGATCGACCGTGTCGCCGCGCTGCTGGTTCCCGGCGAGCTCGGCGGTCACTCGCTCGGCGCGCTCTGGCACCTCCGCGAGCAGCTCCACTTCGTGCGCGACAACGTCGAGCCGTCGCTGCTCGCGGTCGACGTCGAGACCACGCCCGACGCCCGCGCAACCTGGGGGCGCTTCGAGCAGCGTGAGGCGGAGGTCGCGCTCGCGCTCGCCCGCGCGGGCGATGGGTGCGCGGACGGGCTCCGCACCGGCGCCGTCGGTCCGAGCTCCTTCCGCGCGCACTGGCAGGGCCTCGGCTTCGCGCGCCACGCCGAGGGGGCGGGCACGCCGGCCGACGACTACCTCGACGCGCTGTTCGATCTCTCGCGCCGCGCCGCGTTCGCCACGCCGATGCCCTTCGCGCTGCTCAACCTCGCCACGCGCGCGGCGCGCATCTCCGACTTCCTCTCGGTGCTCGAGCCGGGGCGCGACGACGTGGTGTTCGACCTCGGCTCGGGCAGCGGCAAGCTCGCGCTCACCGTCGCGGCGAGCACCGTCACCGCGGTGCGCGGCGTGGAGATCGACGTCTCCTACGCCGAGCAGGCGCGGCGCTCGGCGGCCTGGCTCGGCCTGCGCAACGTGTCGTTCGAGTCGGCCGACGTGCGCGACGTGGCGCTGTCGGGCGGGTCGATCTTCTATCTGTACTACCCGTTCCACGGCCGCGTGGCGCGCGAGGTGGCGCAGAAGCTCGGCGCCCTGGCGCGCGAGAAGGACATCACCATCTACGCCGCGGGGCCGCTGCTCGAGTACGGCGAGTTCTTCCTGGCCGAGGTCGAAGGCGGCGCGCTCTCGCTCACCGGCCGGCGCGGCGAGTTCGGCGAGGTGCTCCACCTCGTCAGCCGACGGGGCTGAGAAAAAAGCAGCGGCGCGCAGCCCTCGGAGCCTGCGCGCCGCCTCCCCCTTCGTCAGTGAGCCTTCACTTCTTCTTCTTCGCGGGCGTCCGCAGCGCGGCGTGCGCCGCGGCGAGCCGCGCGACCGGCACGCGGAACGGGCTGCACGACACCGAGTCGAGCTCCAGCCGGTGGCACAGGTCGATGCTCTTCGGGTCGCCGCCGTGCTCGCCGCAGATGCCGACATACAGGCCCTTGCGCGTCTTGCGCCCGAGCCCGACCGCCATGCCCATCAGCTTGCCGATGCCCGTCTCGTCGAGCGTGGCGAACGGGTTGTCGGTGAGGATGCCCTTCTGCATGTACTCGGTGAGGAACCCCGTCTCGGCGTCGTCGCGCGAGATGCCGAAGGTGGTCTGCGTCAGGTCGTTGGTGCCGAAGCTGAAGAACTCGGCGTCCTGGGCGATCTGATCCGCCGTCAGCGCCGCGCGGGGGATCTCGATCATCGTGCCGAACTGGTACTTCACCTTCGTCTTCTGCTCGGTCATCACCTTCCTGGCGACCTCCTCGAGCATCGTGCGCTCCATCTTGAGCTCGTTGGTGTGCGCGATGAGGGGGATCATCACCTTCGGCAGCACCTTCACGCCGTCCTTCGTGCACTTGCACGCCGCCTCGAAGATGGCGCGCACCTGCATCGCGACGAGCTCCGGCATGTGAATGCCGAGCCGCACGCCGCGCAGGCCGAGCATCGGGTTCTCCTCGTGGAGCGAGTCGACCGCGGTCAGCATGCGCTGCTTGAGCGCGAGCTGCTTCTCGATCTCCGTCTTGTCGAGCGGGCCGGGGCAGAACTTGAGGCGCGTCTCGAGCTCCGTCACCTCGCGGATCAGCGTCTCGCGGCGCGGCAGGAACTCGTGCAGCGGCGGGTCGATGAGGCGAATGGTGACCGGGAAGCCGTCCATCGCGCGGAACAGCCCGTCGAAGTCGGCGCGCTGGAGCGGCAGCAGCTGCGCCAGCACCTCGTCGCGCACCTCGCGCTCCTTCGCGAGGATGAGCTTCTGCACCAGCGGCAGGCGGTCGGTCTCGAAGAACATGTGCTCGGTGCGGCACAGCCCGATGCCCTTCGCGCCCAGCTCGCGCGCGCGCTCGGCGTCACGCGGGTAGTCGGCGTTGGCGATGACCTCCAGCCGCTTCATCTTGTCGGCCCAGCCGAGCAGCTCGATGAGGTACGGGTCGTCGAGCGCGGGCTGCCGGGTCTCGATGCGGCCGAGGAAGATCTCGCCCGTGGTGCCGTCGAGCGACACCTCGTCGCCTTCCTTGAGCACGGTCCTGGTGCGCGCCACCTCGGCCATGCGTGCCTGGTCGTCGACGTCGAGCGCCATCACGCCCACCACCGCCGGCTTGCCGAACTGGCGCGCCACGAGCGCCGCGTGGCTGGTGCGGCCGCCGCGGCTGGTGATGATGCCCTTCGAGGCGAGCATGCCGTGCACGTCGTCCGGCTTCGTCTCCGGGCGAATCATGATCACGTCCTTCTTTTCCTTCGCCACCTTCTCGGCGGTGTCGGCGTCGAAGCAGAGGATGCCCGTCGCCGCGCCCGGCGAGACGTTGAGGCCGGTGGCGATGAGGCGGCCGTCGCCGCGCGCCTTCTTCACCGCCTCGGGGTCGAACTGCGGGTGGAGGTAGAAGTCGACGTGCTCGGGCTTCACCCGCTGCACCGCCTCTTCCTTCGTGATCAGCTTCTCCTTCGCCAGGTCGACCGCGATGCGCACCGCGGCGCGCGCCGTGCGCTTGGCGTCACGCGTCTGCAGCATCCACAGCTTGCCGCGCTCGATGGTGAACTCGATGTCCTGCACCTCGCGGTAGTGCTGCTCGAGCACCTTCGCGATGCGGTCGAGCTCCTTCGCGGCGGCCGGGAGCGCGCTGGCCATGTCGCTGATCGGCCGCGTGGTGCGCGTGCCGGCCACCACGTCTTCACCCTGCGCGTTGACGAGGAAGTCGCCTTCCATCTGGGGCTCGCCGGTCGACACGTTGCGCGTGGTGGCCACGCCGGTGCCGGAGCCCTCGCCCATGTTGCCGAACACCATGGTGACGATGTTCACCGCGGTGCCGAGGTCGTCGGGGATGCCCGCCGCCCTGCGGTAGTCGATGGCGCGCTTGCCCTTCCACGACTTGAAGACCGCCTCGATCGCCAGGCGCATCTGCTCCTTCGGCGAGTCGGGGAACGGGCGCTTGGCGTGCTCGAGCACGATGTCCTTGAACTGCGCGGTGATGGTCTGGAGATCCTCCGCGGGCAGGTCGGCGTCGTTCTCCACGCCCCGCCTGGCGCGCGCCTCGCCGAGCACCCTCTCGAAGGGCTCGTCGGGCACGTCCATCACCACGCCGCCGTACATCTGCACCAGGCGCCGGTACGAGTCCCACGCGAAGCGCGCGTCACCGGTCAGCGCCGCCATGCCCTCCGTCACCTCGGGCGTGAGCCCGATGTTGAGCACGGTGTCCATCATGCCGGGCATCGAGAACTTCGCGCCCGAGCGGCACGACACGAGCAGCGGCGCCTTCGGATCTCCGAACTTCTTGCCGGTGCGCTTCTCGAGCGCGGCGAGCTCCTGATCCACCTCCGCCCAGAACTGCTTCGGCAGCGTGTCCTTCTTGAGGTACTCGCGGCACGCCTCGGTCGTCACCACGAAGCCCGGCGGGACCGGCAGCCCCAGCCGCGTCATCTCCGCGAGGTTCGCGCCCTTGCCTCCGAGCAGGCCCTTCACGTCGTCCCACTGCTTCGCGACCTTCTTCACGGCGTTCAGCTCGTGCAGGCCGTACACCTTGCGCGTGTTTTTCATGCGCGGGCCGCGCTGCAAGAAGCGTGATCCATGCGCTTCCCTTTGAAACGACGCGGCGCTGCGCAAAGGCTGCGCAATTCGGCGGCGGTCCGGCAGTTCGCGCACAGCCGCGCTGATGCGTCTGGTGCGGTCCAGAAGCCAGACTACCGCTGCGAGAATGGAGGCGACGGCGGTTGTGGCGCGGGCAGCTCCGCGCTCAGTTCGGCGTGTGCGACTCGTGCTCGCGGTGGCGGTGGTGGTGAGCGTCGCGGCCTGCGGCCGGACGGAGCTGGTGCGCTACACGGTCGACGCTGGCGTCGACGCCGGCTTCGATGCGGGCCACGACGCCGGGTTCGACGCGGGGGTGGACGCTGGGGTGGATGCGGGGCTCGACGCGGGGCCGTGCCTGCCGCGACCGCTGCCGCTGGTTCCGGCCGTCCCCACGGTGATGTTCGTGGTCGACCGCTCAGGCTCGATGGACGAGGACCTCGACGGCAACAACGACGGCGGCCTCAGCCGCTGGGCCGTGCTGCAGACGAGCCTCGCCACGGCGCTGCCGCCGCATGATCAGCGCATCGCGATGGGGGCGCTGCTTTACCCGTCGGCCTTCACCTTCAGCTGTGACGCGCCGACCTCGGTCGACCTGTCGCCGGCGCGGGGCAACGCGGCGGCGCTGCTCGGGCTGTTCGGCCGGGCTCCGCCGCGCGGCGGCACGCCGACCTCGCAGGCGGTGTCGCTCGCCGCGGCGCACCTCGCGCAGCTCCACACGGCGACGGCGGCGCGCGCGCTGGTGCTCGCCACCGACGGCGCGCCGAACTGCAACGACCGCCTCGACAACGCGACCTGCGTCTGCACGAGCCGCCCGACCTTCGAGCCGAACTGCGACTCGCCGGAGAACTGCCTCGACGACAGCCGCACGGTGCTGGTGATCCGCGACCTCTTCGATGCTGCGCGCGTGCCGACCTACGTCATCGGGCTGGGCTCGCAGCTCAACCAGTTCGCCTCCACGCTCGACGCGATGGCGGTGGCGGGCGGAGTGCCCCGGGCGGGCACGCCGCGCTACTACTCGGTGGCGAGCCAGGCAGAGCTCACCGACGCGCTCACCCGCATCACCGCGCAGCTCGCGCGCTGCACGTACCTGCTCAACGGGCTCGGCCTCAACGACACCTTCGTGGTCGAGGTCGACGGTGCGGTGGTGCCGGAGGGCCCGAATGGCTGGGAGTGGCTCGATCGAATGAACGGCGAGCTGCGGCTCCACGGTGAGGCGTGCGATCGCGCCGCGAGCGGCTCGGTGGCGACGGTGCTGGTCGATTGTCACTGAGGGCCACCTCTCGTGTTTCGGGGCGCGTCGCGTCGGGCGGGCTGCGCTCGTGAGATGCTGGGGCGCATGCTCCTCCCGACGCTGCTGGTGTCGCTCGCCGCTTCGCCCGTTCAGTCAGGCCTCTACTCGGCGCACCTGCTTCCCCGGGAGCAGGTGCTCCAGCCGGTGCTGGCCAACGGCTTCGACACCTACCGCGCGGTGCGCCAGGTGGTGACCGGCTCGGTGCTCACCGCGCTCGGGGGCGTCTTCGGCGGCCTCGGCGCGTACGCGCTGCTGAGCGCCATTCCCGAGACGGGCACCACGCGCACCGTCTACACGGCGCTCGGCTGGAGCTCGCTCGGCTTCGGCATCATCCTCGGGGCGGTCGGCATTCCGCTGATCATCGTCGGCGCGGTGCGGCTCGCCATCGCGACGGCGTGGCGCTCACGGTGGGCGAGAACGGCGGGCTCGCGGTCCGCTTCTGAACGTCAGCCCTTGTTGAACAGCGGGTCCTCCGCGAGCTGCGCGTGCGTCTCGGCGCGCACCTCGGCGTGAAAGGCCTCGTACTCGCGGCGCTCGACGAGCTCCATGCGGTCGAGCGCGAAGTTCAGCTGCGCGCGCGCCTTCACCACGCGCTTCTTCGCGTCGTCGAGCTTCGCCTTCACCGCCACGTACTCCGGCGCCTCTTCCCGGGTGACGCCGCCCTCGCGGAGCTGCTCGAGCCGCGCCTCCCCCTCGCGCTCGAGCGTCTCGCACTCGTCGACCTCCTGCTGGGCCTGCCACGCGAGCTTCTGCGTCGCGGTCTTGATGCGATCGAGGCCGGCTCGCTGGGCGCGCGCCTCCAGCTCGTTCTTCGCCTGCGCCTGGAGGTGCTGCATCTGGAGGATGAGTTCGTCCGCGGTCGGCATGGGGCGGCAGCCTAGCCCGCGGGCGGCGCTTCGGCGGCAGCGGGCGGTGCGTCTTCGGCGTGGAACTCGGCGCGGATCTTCCCCGCGAGGTACAGGAACGGGAACGAGACGAAGAGGCCAGCGAAGCCGAGCAGGTGCTCCCATGCCAGCAGCGAGAGGATGAGCACGAAGCCGGGCAGCGCCACGTGGCGGGCCGTGAGGCGCGGGTTCAGGTAGTACGACTCGATCTTGTGCAGCACGAAGGTGAGCACCACGAAGAGGCCGACGCCCAGCCAGCCCTTCACCTGGTACGCGAGCACCACCAGCACCGCGCCCGAGATGAGGTTGCCCACCACGGGGATGAGGCCTGACAGGAAGATGAGCACCATCAGCGCCGGCACGTGCGGCACGCTGATCAGCCACAGCACGGGCAGGGTGAGCACGGTGTTGAGCGCCGCGACCACCAGCTGGAGCTGCACCGTGAGGCTCACCGCCTCGGCGAGGTGCTCGAACCACCGCGCGAGCGTGCCGAACATCGAGCGCGGCGCGAGCGAGTCGCGGAAGGCGCGAATGCGCTCCTCGTCGAGGAAGTACACGATGGCGAGGATGAGGCCGATGAGCGCCGAGAGGAACATGCGCCCGATGGCCGCCGCCGACTTCGCCACGTCGGCCGCGTAGTGCTCGGCCGACTGCGCGAGGTCCTCCGAGTCGGGCAGGTGCTGCTGGAGCTGCTGGTACCACGGGTGCTCACGCACCGCCGCGATGCGTGCGGGCAGCGTCTCGCGCGTCTCGACCACCAGCGTCGCGAGCCGGCCCGCCGACAGCCAGCCGCCGAGGCCGAGCACCAGCGCCGCCACCGCCAGCACCGCCGACAGCGACGCGAGGCGCGACCACTTGAAGCGCCGCGAGAGCGCCCCCGCCGAGAAGAAGAGGCCGCGCTCGAACGACACGAAGAAGACGAGCAGCACCGCGAGGTGGCGGAAGGTGAGGATGAGCGCGAGGAACAGCGTCAGCGCCAGCGCCCGGCGAGCGGTCTTCTCGGCGAAGAAGTCGGCGATGCGGTCGGCCATGCGGTGCTTCTACACGAGCGGGCTCGTCAGAAGGTCGCGACCACCAGCTGCGGCACCGCGGGCAGCTCCCGCCACACGCCGGCTGGAGGTGGCGGCGGAGGAGGAGGCGGCGCGTCGCCGCCGCCCGGGCCGGTCTGCTCGAGGGTGCCGATGCGCTGCTCGATGCGCCTGAGGCTCGCCGTGTTGCGGGCGTTGTGGCTCACCGCGCTCACCAGGAGGATGATGCCCGCCACCACCGCGCCGGCGCCGATGAGCGTGATGATCGCTCCGGCGACGAGCACGTCGGCCAGCAGGAGCGTGGAGCCGAGCAGGAAGGTCACGCCGCCGCTCACCAGGAAGATGATGCCCGGCGCGACGCTGCGGCGATCGTCGACCAGGCGCAGCCGCTCCATCTCGAGCTCGGTGCGCGACATCGCCTCGAGGTCGAGCTGCGGCGCGGCGCCCAGCACGGTGCCCGCGGCGGTGGTCGGCGACTCGAGGAGCCGCACCCCGCGCGGGAGGTGCTCGGCGAGGAGTCCACCGCTCGACGACATCAACGCCACGGTCAGCGCGAGTGCGTGCATGGCGCCTTCATACTTGATGGACCGTGCGGCGCGGTGGGCGATACTCACGGCGATGCTCGTCAGCCTCGTGATGCCGGTGTTCAACGAGATGCGCACCCTCCCGGAGATCATCCGCCGGGTGGTGGCCGTCGACTTTGCGAAGGAGCTGATCATCGTCGATGACTGCAGCACCGACGGCAGCCGCGAGTGGCTCCAGGAGCTGGCGCAGCGTGGGCTGGCGGCCGTCGAGGGGGCTGCGCCGAGCAACGAGAACCGGGTGCGCGTGCTCTTCCAGCCGAAGAATGCGGGCAAGGGCGCGGCGCTCCGGCGTGGCTTCGCGGAAGCGAGCGGCGACGTCGTCGTCGTGCAGGACGCCGACCTCGAGTACGACCCGCGCGACATCCCGCGGCTGCTCAAGCCCATCGCCGACGGCAACGCCGACGTGGTGTTCGGCAGCCGCTTCACCGGCGAGACCCGGCGCGTCCTCTACTTCTGGCACGCGGTGGTGAACCAGGCCCTCACGTTGCTCAGCAACATGACCTCCGGCCTCAACCTCACGGACATGGAGACCTGTTACAAGGCCTTCCGCCGCGAGGTGCTCCAGTCCTTCACGCTCGAGGAGGATCGCTTCGGCATCGAGCCCGAGCTCACCGCCCGGGTCGGTCGCGCCAACGTGCGGGTGTACGAGGTGCCCATCAGCTACTTCGGCCGCACCTACGAGGAAGGGAAGAAGATCGGCTGGAAGGACGGCGTGCGCGCGCTCTACGCCATCGGGAAGTACGGTCTTCTCAAGCGCTGAGAGTGGTCGATTCTGGAGCGTCGCTGCTCCAATGGAGTGCGCGTGCGCAGGAG
>JBMORD010000036.1:0-3718 GCA_049322495.1 Myxococcota bacterium
CTCGCGCAGAAGGCGGCGCTCAAGCGCGGGGTGACGAACGTGCGCTTCGTGCAGGGCGACTCAGAGAAGATCGCCACCGGGCTGGTGCGCGAGCGCGAGCGCTTCGACCGGCTGCTGGTCGACCCGCCGCGCACCGGGGCGCCGGGCGTCGGCGCGTGGGCGTCGGGGCTCCTGGTGCAGCGGGTGGTGTACGTGGCGTGCGATCCCGCCTCGCTCGCGCGCGACGCCGCGGAGCTCCACGAGCACGGCTTCCGCCCGCTGGCGCTGCAGCTCTTCGATCTCTTCCCGCAGACGCACCACGTCGAGGCGGTGATGGCCTTCAGCCGTTGAGCGGGCTCACGTCCGGCCCGCCGCGCGCAGCACGTGGAGCGCGTCGATCGTCACCAGCGGGTTCCCCTGTGTCTTCCGCAGCGGGCCCCAGTTCGCCCAGGTCCCGCGGCTCACGACGTGGTCGGCCTGCTTCACGTTCGTCCATTCCACGGCCCAGGTGCCGTCGGCGCGCCGCTTCGTCTCGAGCAGCGCGAGCGCGTCGTCACAGCGCCTGTCTCGCACGAGGCCGAGCTCGGTCATCACCACCAGCGCGCTGAGCACGTCATAGAAGCGGATCGGGTAGTGCACCAGGTCGACCGGGCCGCCCCACTCGGGCGTGATGAGGTGGCCGTCGCGCTGGCGCCACAGCAGGCGGCGCGTCAGCAGGAACTCCGCCGCGGCGCGCGCGGCCTTCCCGGCGCGAGCGTCCCCGGTCGTGCGGGCCCACTGGGCGAGGCCGCGCAGCGGCAGGAGCGTCTCCTGCACCGAGGAGGTCCGCGCGCCCGGGCGCTTGTCGCAGTTCCACCCGCCGTCGGGCCACTGGAAGGCGAGCAGCCGGTCCACGAGCAGCGGCACCCGCGCCTCGTCGACGAGGCCCAGCCGCAGCTGCGACCAGATGGTGTTGCCCTCCATCGAGGCGCAGCGCCGCGGACGCTCGGGCTGCGCGGGGATGAGGAGCGTGCTCGGCGGCTTCAGGAACTTCGGCGCGAACATCCACTCCATCACGCGCTCTCGCAGCGGGATCAGCGCCGCGTCGCCCGGTGGGAAGCCGATCTCCGCCAGCGAATACAGCGTCCAGTGCGGGCCCTGCCACTTGCGATACGGGTTGAGCCGCGCCGGGCGAAGACCCTTCAGCAGCTGCTTCGCCATCGTCGAAGCGCCGATGGCGCGTCGGAGTCTCTGCATCGCCGGAGCGCCCTCGGACTCCTGCGCGAGGAGCCGTCGGGCACGGAAGGCGACGACCGGGTCGTCGTGCCCGCAGAGCGCGTCGACGAGCGTCACGGCGCGGGCGGGGGCACGATGATGGTGCTGATGGTGACGCCGCTGCCCCGACCTCCCTGGTCGGCATCCCCGGGCATGAACGTGCCGCAGTAGAAGCGCGAGATGCTCCCGGCGCGCACCTGGAGCTCCCAGGGGATGGGCTCCATCAACATGCAGGCGGACCACAGGTCGATCCGCGCGGTGTAGATGCCGGGCGTGGGGCGCCCTGGGGGGAGGATGATGTTCTCCACCCGGACGTCGTCGAGGCGGCAGCCGGCGTTGGAGTCGAGGTCCAGCGAGCTCCTGGCTCCGCACGTCGACGGCTTGGCGCTGGTGTTGACGTCTCCGTAGAAGACCTCACAGGTTCCACCGTCGGGGATCGGCTCGACGAGGTGGAGATCGACGTCGGCTGGTTTGGTGAAGCGGAGCGTGTACTGGAGCCCGCCCGAGCCACCGTTGAGCAGGCACTGGCCCTCGACGCAGGTGAACCCTCGCGGGCAGGTGTCGGTGCACGGCTGCGGGCCGGGCGGGGTGACGCCGCTGCACGAGGTCGGCGAGGCCCGCTGATCCCACACCACGTCGCGCTCCCAGGGGGGCGGCGGCGGCGGGAGGATGCGCACCCGCACCGAGGCCTCGACGGCCGGCTTCTCGGTGACCCACTGCGCGAGGACGAGCACGCGATCGTGGCAGAGCGGGTCGTCGGCGATGGCGCACGAGAAGGGCGTGGTGGCGACGCCGTACGCGTCGAGCTCGAGCTCCACCCCCGAGCGGAGTGAGCCCGCCGCGGAGGTGAGCTTCACCTTTCCCTTGCCGATCTTTCCCTGACCGTCGAGCGCGAGCACGCGGAGCGTCGTCTCCTCGCCGTTGTCGGCGATCTCCGTGGGCGTCGCGGTGAGCACGAGCTCGGGCGTACCGGTGGGTTGGCAGGTCAACAGCAGCAGCGAGGCGAGAGCGAGGAGCCGGGGGGGCATGCGGAGATCTCAGCACTGGTTCGCGCGCGCGTCTCCCTCGTCGTGCTACGCACGCCCCGTGGAGCAGCGCGTCGTCGAGTTCGTCGAGGTCCTCAGGCAGAACGGCCTCAAGGTCGCCATCTCCGAGGCGAAGGACGCGGTGCGCGCCCTCGCCGAGCTCGGCGTGGAGGAGCGGGAGCTGACCCGCGCCACGCTCAAGACGACCCTCTGCAAGCGCGCGCAGGACGTCGTGGTCTTCGACCGGGCGTTCGACTTCTTCTTCTCCGGCGCCTCGAAGACGCTGGAGGACGTCGAAAAGGCGCTCCTGGCGCGCATCGAGGAGGAGGGGCTCCTCGGAGGCGACGAGCTCAAGATGATCGTCTGGATGCTCGACCGGCTCGCCGGGCAGATGTCGCCGCTGACCGAGGCGGCGCTCAAGGGCGATCGGGCGGGCCTGGCGCAGCTCTTCCGCCAGGCGTCGCTCCAGCTCGACTTCTCGCGCATTCAGAACGCGCTCCAGACGGGCTTCTTCAGCCGGCGGCTCCTCACCGCGGCGGGCGCCGAGCGCATGCGCTCCGACATCGAGAGCATCGGGCAGGAGCTCGCCGCGCGCGGCATGAGCGCGCAGGGGCTGGAGGTCGTCTCCCGACACCTCTCGTCGGCCCTGCGGAAGGTCGAGGACGCGGCGCGGCTCGAGGTGCAGCGCCAGAGCAACGCGCGCCTCCGCAAGGCCGGGGTGGGGGTCAGCGACAAGCTGCTCCACACGCTCTCGCGGCAGGAGGTCGACGTCGCGCAGCGGGCGGTGCGCGCGCTCGCCGAGAAGCTGAAGGCGCGCCTCATTCGCCGGCAGCGCAGCCGCCGCAAGGGCCAGCTCAACCCGCGCCGCACGCTGCGCAAGAACCTCACCGCGGGCGGCGTGCCGATGGTGCCGCAGTTCCGCAGCCGCCGGCCGCAGCGGCCCGACGTGATCGTCCTGTGCGACGTCTCGGACTCGGTGCGCAACGCCTCGCGGCTGATGCTGCTCTTCACCTGGTCGCTGCAGTCACTCTTCAACCGCGTGCGGAGCTTCATCTTCGTGTCCGAGCTGGGCGAGGTGACGAAGCACTTCAAGGACCGCAAGCCCGAGGAGGCGCTCGAGGCCGCGCTCAGCGGTGACGTCATCTCGCTCGCGTCGAACTCCAACTACGGCCACACGCTGGCCACCTTCGCGAAGAGCTACCTGGGCGCGGTGTCGCGGCGCACGACGGTCTTCGTGATCGGTGACGGGCGCAACAACTTCAACGCCCCGCACGTCTCGGCGCTCGAGGATCTCAAGCGCAAGGCGAAGCGGGTGATCTGGATCTGCACCGAGCCGCGCTCGAACTGGGGCTTCGGTGACAGCGAGATGCCGAACTACGCGCGCGCGGTGACGCAGGTGGTGACGGTGACGAGCCTCGGCGATCTCGAGAAGATCGCCCCTCAGCTCATCCCCACGTAGT
>JBMORD010000037.1:0-27636 GCA_049322495.1 Myxococcota bacterium
GAGGCCTGAAACCGCGTTCGCGCGGTTGTCTCAGCTCAGGCCTCTTCCCGACGTCGATCGGGCGAGGAGAGCCAAGAACAGGCGACCTTGCGGAGTGTGTCGGACCATTCTCCAGAGCGGCGCAGCGCCGCTCCTGCGCACTGAAGCGCGAAGGCTGAAGTTCCTCGACACCTCCCTCGATGACGTGACGTGTGTGCTCGTTCAGCGGCTCCTTTCGTTGGCGTCTCTTGAAGTGAAGTCTCTTCAGCCGAGCTGCGAGTCGGCGTCGATGAAGCCCTCGCGCGCGAGCGAGTCGAGCCGCGCGAAGTACGCGTCGCGGGCCTGCGCATCGGAGTCGAACCACGTGCGCTGCTGCCGCGGCTCCTCGTTGCGCGGGCCCCACAGCACGCGCACCAGCTTCTCGTCGAGCGACACGCGGTAGACGAGCTCCTGGCCGGTCTGGCGACGCACGAAGGTGCGCGTCTCGGCGCGAATGAGCGCCCGCCCCTCGGGCGTCAGGCGCGCGGCCTCATCGTGGAGCTGCCGGCGCTGGTGGAACAGCCGCAGCGCGAGCAGGTGCTCGCACGGCCCCTCGCGCAGGCCGGCGCGCTTGAAGTGCAGGCAGGTGCAGCCAGCGCCGCGCACGCGGCCCTCGTTGTCGAGCGTGAAGCTCGGCGAGAACGAGCGGCGCGCCTCGAGATCGAGCACCTCGCCCGAGAGCTCGGTGCCCTCGCTGCCGAGGTCGTGCACCTTCTTGAGCTCGACCTTCCCCGCGCCCTCGAGCAGCCGGTGCGCGAGCTTCTCGCGCTCGCCCCCGAAGCGGATGAGCGAGACGTCGATCGGCGCGTCGAGCAGCTGGCGCGGGCGGTACTGGCCCTTCACCAGGTCGTACACCGTGCGGCCCTTGAGGCACTCGAGCTGGAGCGCCGCGCGCACCTCCTTCGGGCTCGCCCCCAGCGCCTTGACCAGCTCGTCGAAGCTCGTCGGGCCGCGCGCGGTGAGCACGCCGTGCGCCTTCTCGGCGAGCGCCTCCGCCGACGCGGGCGGCATGAGCGCGTCGAAGGCCGACGCCGACGACCAGCCGGAGTCGGTCCACCCGGTGTAGCCGACGGTCAGGCTGCCGCGGCCCTCGCCGAAGTCGAGCGCCCAGAACACCGGCAGCCCGGCGCCCATGAGGTGCACCTTCACCGACTTCACGTGCGGCAGCGCGCGCGCCAGCGAGAGCAGGCGCTGGCGGCCGAAGATGCGCACCACGCGCGGCGCCTTGCCGGCGTACGGCGCGCCGTGGCACTCGAGCACGATGTCGAAGGGCTCGACGACGATGCGCGGCTGCGCGCCGGGCACCAGCTCGAAGCGGATGCCGCGCGGGGGCTTGCGGGCGGCGCGGGTGCGCAGCACGAAGAAGAGGTTGTAGAGGTCGATCGGCGCGAGCTCGGCGACGGCCGCCGGCAGCGTGGCCGCCGACTGCACCTGCACGAAGTTGCGCAGCCACGCCCACGGCACCTGCCGCGTCTGGCCCGGGCCGGCCGCGCCGCGGTTGTTCGCGTCGAGCGCGACGGGCTGCCAGCTGCGCATGCGCTCGAAGCGCGCGATGAACTGCTCGTCGAGAGAGAGCGTGGCGCTGCCGTGCGCCGCCTCGCGCCCGTCGAAGAGCGCCGAGGGGAGCGACAGCCGCGCGTAGCTCGACTCGTCGCGCGAGAAGACCTCGAGCGAGAGCTCGTCGGGGCTGACGGTGAGCACCGGCTCGAGCACCTGCTGCGGCTTCTCCTCGTTGCCGAGCTGCTGCTCGAGGTAGGCCTTCTGGGCCTCCCAGATCTCCTTCGTCGCCTTCTTCCCCTGCTTCGTCAGGTAGGCGAGGTAGACCGCGAGATCCTTCCGCTTGTAGCGGAGGTCGCTGCCGAGCACGTCGAACGCCGTCATCAGCGCGTCGCGGAACAGCGCCGGCTGCTTCACGGTGCCGCGCAGCCCCACCACGCCGCGCGTGCCGTCGAGCGCGAGCGACACCTCGGCCCGGCCCTCGCCGGCCTTGAGGGCGCTCGGCCCGGCGTACTGAACCTTCACGTCACGAACGGAAGTCATGCAGCCTCCAGGAAGGAACGGGGAAAGACCGGGAGCTCACTCGTCATCCTCGGCGTCCTCCTCGTCTTCGTCGTAGTCCTCGTCACCGCCGTCGTCGTCATCGTCGCCGCCCGCGCGCGCCGGCTTGCTCGGGGCCGCCGGCATCATCTGCTCCGCCAGCTCGGGGTTGCTCGCGAGCTGCGTGAGCTGCTCGACGGTGAACCACTTCGGCGCGTTGGTCCGGCGGAGGTTGGTGCGCTGCGCCCGCCGCAGCGCGCGGAACGCCGCCTTGCGGAGTTCGGGCGTGCCCCACGGCTCGCCGGCCTTCTTCGGCGCGTCGTCGTCGCCCTCGTCATCGTCCTTCGCCTCGACGACCTTGAGCGGCTTGACCCCCTTCGGCTTCACCTCGACGTAGCCCTTGCCCGTCTTCTCCTTGATGAGCTTGTCGGCCTCCTTCTGGGCGGCCTCCGGAGAAGCGAGCTTCTTGGGCTTCTTCTGGCCAGCCGAGCCGATCTTCCCGAAGCGCACGGTGCAGGTGCTGTCGACGACCACCACCTCCCAGAACTTCGAGCTGTCGTCCTCCTCGTACTCGAAGCGCCGGGCGCCGGGCATCGAGACGTCGGGGCTCGGACCGGAGTCCTCCTCGTCTTCGTCGCCTTCGTCGCTCTCCTCCTCCTCCTCGGCCTCTTCGTCTTCGCCCTCGTCGTCTTCCCCGTCACCGCCGCCGGCGCTGAAGGCGAGCTTCGCGAGGAAGGTGACGACCGCCTCGCCGCCCATGCGGCCGAGCGCGGCGAGCGCCGCGAGCTGCACCGCCTCGCTCGCCCCCTTCTCGGCCTGGGCCATGAGCACCGACGGGTCCTTCGCGCCGATGAGCTTGGGCATCATCACCGCGCGCGCCGCCTCGGTGGCGAGGTGCATCGCGTCGCCCTTGAGCGCGTCGAAGGCCAGCGCGTCGAGCGGCTTGCTGGTCTCGATGAGGGCCACCGCCTGCTGAGGGGCCGTGGCGTTGAGCGCCGAGACCGCCGCGCGGCGCACGCCCGCGTCGAGGTCGCCGACCGCCTTCACCAGCACCGGCACCGCGCCGGCGCCCGCGCCCTTGAGCACGCGGGCCGACTCGGCGCGCACGCTGGCCGGAGCCGGCGCGCCCCCCGAGAGCGACTTCGCGGCGAGCTCTTCGACCTGCCGCGCCTCGTGGAGCGTCGCCGCCCAGAGCAGCCGGAGGAAGGCGCTCTCTTCAGCCTGCTTGTCGGTGCCGACGCTCTTCGACCAGCGCGTGGCGGTCGCCGTGGCCGCGGCCACCAGCGCGCGCGTGCGCTCGACGAGCTCGTTGCTGGTGAGCTTCACGCCCGCCAGCGCGTGCCGCGCCATGAGCCACGCCATGTCGTCGCGCACCGAGGGGAACTCGCTCGCGGTGAACTTCACCAGCGCGTCGGTGGGCAGCGACTCGCGGCGCCCGAGGCCGAACTTCACCTTCTTGCGCAGCTCGGGCTTGAGCCTGGGGTTCGCCAGGCGCTCGAGCAGCGGCGCCGGCTCCGCCTCGGCGAGGAGGTACGCCAGCGCCGGCCCGGAGATGTTCGGCAGGTCGCTCGACGCGGCGCTCATCGCCACCCGGAGCGGATCGTTCGGGAAGCACGCCTCGAGCGCCTGGAGCGCGGTCTCGGCGAGCTGCCACTGCTGCAGCGCCCGCGCGAGCACCTTCTCGCTCGACGGGTCGGCGAGCACCGCCAGCGCGCGGATCGCCTCCTTGCGCACCTCGACGTCGCGATCGCCCTCGTCGGCGGCGATCTGCTGCAGCTTCGAGAGGGCGCGATCGTCGCCGACCCACTTGAGGCCGCGCACGCCGGCGAGCCGGAAGCCACCCTCGAGGGCCGCCGCCTCGACCAGCTCCAGCACCCGCTTCTTCTTGTCGAGCTCCGTCAGCGAGCGGAACAGCCGCCCGAGCGCCTCGATGGCCGAGCCGCGCACCAGCGGGTCGACCGGCGCCTCTTCGGTGCCCCCCGAGGCCAGCACCTCGAGCTCCTCGAGCGCGCGCACCTGCCCCGACGCGCCGAGCGCGAGCACCGCGCGGCTCTGCTCCTCGACCTCGCCTGCGCGGGTGAAGAGCAGCAGCGGCCGCAGCGACGCCGCGTGCTGCTTCGCGGCCAGGCCCTCGGCGGCGCTGAGCATCAGCTCGCGCGCGCCCTGCGCGACGACCTGCTCGAGCGGCGCGAGCGGCGCGCCGTGCTTCTCGACGCGCTTCGCGTAGCTCGCCACCGCCTGCACCCGCGTCGCCACGTCGCGATCGCCGAACAGCGAGATGAGCAGCGCGTCGTGCTCCGGCTCGACGCCGATGTCGGCCTCGCGCGCCGCCGCGCAGCGGATCGCCGCGTCCTTCGCCTTCATCGCCGCGCGCAGCGCCTGCAGCACGCCCTGCGCGTTGCGCGGGTGACGCTTCTCTTCCTTCTCGAAGTCGCGCGTGGGCGCGCCCTTCGGCGGTGGCCGGCGGTGGTTGGTGAGCAGCAGCGCCCCCTGGAGCGCGGCCATGCGCACGTCGGCCGCGGGATCCTCGAGCCGCTGGAGGATGGCCTCGAGGCCGACCGGGCGGCGCGTCGACGCGAGCGCCGCGAGGGCGTCGCGCTTGAGGGTGTTCTGCGCGCTGGCGTCGGCCGCGGGCGGCAGCGCCGCGAGCTCCTGCAGGTGCGTGGCGAGCGCGATGGCCGCCGCGTCGGTGGCCGAGCTCGCCAGCGCGGTGCGGGCCGCCGCGAGCGACGGGCCGTCGGGCACGAGGAAGGCCGCGAGCGCGGGCACCGCGGCGTCGTCCTTCCGCTCGGCCAGCAGCTGCGCCGCGAGGAGGCGCACGTCGTCGCGATCGCTCTCGAGCGCCTTGCGCAGCGCGGGCAGCACGCGCGCGTCCTGGCTGGCGGCGAGCTTCTGCAGCACGCCCAGGCGCAGGTCGGCGTGGGGGCTGGCGAGCGCGGCCATCAGCGCGTCGAGCTTGCCGGGCCCGTGGCTGCGCTCGAGCAGCTCGAAGGCCTTCTGCCGCACCTCGGGCACGTTGGACGAGAGCGTCTCGACGAACCACGGCCGCGCCGCCTCGCCGCGCGCGTTGAGCTGCTCGAGGGCGAGCAGGCCCACGTCGGCCGAAGCCGACGCGAGCGCGTGCCGTAGCGCGACGTCGGGCGTCGCCTCGAGCAGCTTCGCGAGGCCGGCGTACGCCTTCTTGCGCACCAGCGAGTCTTCGTCGTCGAGCGCGCGCACGAGCGCCGGCACCACCGACACCGGCTTCGGGCTGCCCGCGCTCGCCATCTCGATCATCCGATCGACGCAGTCGCGCCGCACGCGGCGCACCGTCTCGTCGGGGTTCGACAGGCGCAACAGCCCGACGTAGGCGCCGAAGGCGATCCACCGGCGCACCTCGAGCTCCTTGGAGTCGACGTTCGTCACCTTCGACGACGCGCCAGCGAACAGCTTGCGGAGCCAGTCACGCCTGGCCACCGCGTCGGTGCTCGCGCGGCCGCGCTGGTTGGTGTCGGGCACCAGCGTCTCGGAGGCCGGGCGCATCGCCACCACGCGCTTGACCTCCTCGAAGAACTCGAGCGGCTTGCGGCGCAGCAGCAGCGCCTGGCCGGCGGCGTAGCGGGCCTGCGGCGTGTCGGCGCCCAGCAGCTGCACGAGGCGCATCGCGGCGCGCTCGCGCTCGCCCTCCTCGGGCCAGTCCTTCATGTCCGAGACCTTCTCGGGCTTCGGCGGGCTGACGGCGTTGATCAGCAGCTCGGTGTACGCGCTCACGTCGGCGCGCAGCTCGAGGGCCCGCGCGGCGGCGTAGCGCACGTCCGGGCGGCCGGCAGAGAGCGCGGCGGTCAGCAGCTCGGGCTCGTTGCCTTCACGCGCGGCGCGGAGGTCGCGGGCGAGGAGCGTCGCGAAGAAGGTGTCCGACAGGTAGCTGTCGCCGTCGTCGAGCCCGAGGAAGAGCGCGTTGTCGCCCGCGGGGCCAAGCGCGACCAGCGCCCGGAGCGCGCCTTCGCGGATCGGCAGGTGTGGATCCTTCAGGGTGCCGGTGAGCACCGCGAGGCCGCGATCGTCGCCGAGGCGCGCGAGGCCTTCCGCCGCCCAGCTGCGCACCGCCACGTCGGCGTGCGACAGCGCGTCGAGCAGCAGGCCCTCGTGCCCCGCGTTGCACAGGCCGCGCGCGGCCTGCTCGCGCACCGCCGGGTTCTCGTCCTTGAGGAGCGGATCGGCGAACACCGCCGCGGTGCGCGGGCTGCCGAGCGTGGCCAGCGCGCCGACCGCGCGCGCGCGCAGCGGCTCGAGGAACGCCGGCGGGTGGCGCAGCTTGAGCTCGGTGTCGAGCACGAAGCCGCGCATCGGCTCGATGATGCGCTCGTCGCCGCGCCTGGCGAGCAGCTCGGCGGCGCGCACCCGCACCTCGAGCGCGTCGGCCATGAGGCCGGCGGTGAGCGGGCCCGGGTCGTCCTTCACCAGGGCGTCGGCGCTCTCGAGCGCGGCGAGCTTCACGGGAATGGACAGGTCGGCGAGCGCCTTCACCAGCGGCGAGCGGAGCTGCTCCGCCTCGGGCTTGCCGGCGAGCTGCGCGCTGCGCCGGGCGGCGAGGATGCGCGTCGCCACCGACTCCGACTCGAGGCCCTTGAGCCACGGCTTCGCCGCCTCGCGCCCGAGCAGCCGCGAGAGCGCGACGATCGCCGCCTCGCCGACCGCGGCGTCGCGATCGACCACCGACTTCTCGAGCCGCTCGAGGATCCACCCCGGCACGCCCTTCGGCGCCGGCTGGTCGTCGTCGGTCGGCGCCTTGCCGATGATGGCCAGCTGCTTGACCGCGTTGAGGCGCATGTCGGCGAAGCGGCCGGTGAGCGCGCGGTCGATGGCGCCCATGGGGTCCTTCTCGTGCCACGCCCAGAGCGTCTTGAAGGCCTCGGCGCGCACCGACGCGGCCTCGTCCTCGAGGGCGTGGCCGAGCAGCGTCTCCGCCTCCTCGGACCGGTCCTTCGCCTGGAGCCCCACCAGCCGCGTGAGGCCGCGCTTGCGCATGTCCTCGAACGCCGAGCGCAGCAGGATGCCGGTGAACTCCAGCGGGCCCTGCTCGTCCTTGCGGCGGGTGAGCGCCTCGGCGGCGGCCGCGCGGACCGACGCGTCGACGTCGTCGACCATCGACGCCACGCGCTGGCGGGCGCGCGGGTCGGACAGCTGCGCGAGCGTCATCACCACCCACACGCGGTGGGCGGCGGGCTCCTCGCGCGAGAGCTGGAGCAGCGCCGAGACGGCGCGCACGTCACCGGCGGCCCACAGCAGGCCCGCGGCGCCGCGGCTGGCGATGTCGGTCGAGCGCGCGGACATCGCCACCAGCAGCGGCGTGAGGTCGTCCTGGGTGACCTCCTTCGAGGCGGTGGTGAGGCCGAGCTTCGCCTTGAGCGCGGCGAGCTGCTCGGGGTTGGGGTCCTTGCCGCCGTTGGCGCGGCGCATGACCTCCGGGAGCTCGAGCATCTTCTCGAGCAGCGCGGCGGTCGCGGGGCGCTCGAGCACGCGCACCACGAAGCCGACCTGGCGCACGAGGGCGTTCTCGTCGTCGAGCGCGCGGCCCGAGATGCTCTGGAGCTGCGAGAGCTTGCCCGAGAAGAGCGCGCGCACCAGCACCTCGGCGCGCACGTCGGGGCTGCCCTTCTCGAAGCCCGTCACCAGCGCCTCGACGCCCTCGGGGAAGATGGCCTGGAGCGCGTCGAGCGCGGCGAGGCGCACCGAGGGGTCCTGGTCCTTCAGGGCGCCGGCGGCGAGCGCGGGCACCAGCGGCACCGCGGGGTACAGCGGCGCGAGCGCCTTGAGCGCCATGATGCGCACCGCGGGCACCGTGGCGCGCGTGCCCTCGCGCCACGCGAAGAAGGGCTGGTCTTCCGTCGCGGCGAGCGCCTCGAGCGCCGCCTGGGCGACGGTGACGTCGCGGTCCTTCACCAGCGTGCGCAGGAGCGGCCGCGCGTCCTTCCGCGTCGGGCTCTTGAGCGTCTTCGCCAGCGTCAGGCGCACCGAGGTCTCGCGATCGCCCGCGAGCGTCTCGAGCAGCGGCACCGCCTCGGCCTCCGCCAGCTTCGGGAGGTCCTTCGCCAGCTGCTCCTTCGCCGCGCGCTGCGCGGTCTTGAGCTGGTTCGCGTAGTTCGTGAAGCCGTCGAGGCCGACGTCGACCGCGTCGGGCAGCTGCCCCTCGAGCCCCACGGGGATGAAGGTCAGCTTGCGGCTGTCACCGCCGACGACGATCTCCACCGAGGCGCGCCGCGGGTCGCTCTCGACGAGCGCCAGCGCGCGCTGCACGCCGTCGACGTCGAAGGTCTTGCTGCGCTTCTTGTCGTCGAGGCGAACGGTGCGCACCTTCGCGTCGTGGCCGGTCGAGACGAGGCGATCGCTGGTGTCCTTCGCGTCGTCCTTCGGCGAGGGCAGGAAGGCGAAGGCCGTGGCGCCGCCGGCGTGGCCGGTGTCGCCTTCGCCGCGCACCTCACACTCCACCGCGCCTTCGAGGTACCAGAAGCGCACCGTGCCATCGTCGCCGGTCGACGCGAGCCGCCCGTCACGCGGGGTGAAGGCGAGCGCCGTGACCGCGCCGCGGTGCCCTTCCATCTCGCGCGCGTCTTTCGCGCCGAAGGTGAACACGCGCACCACGCCGTCGTCGCCCGCCGCGGCCACGCGGTTGTTCGCCAGGTCGAGGGCCACCGCGCGCTGCGGGCCCTTCGCGTGGAACTCGTACTTCTTCGTGCCGCCGTCCCACACCGTCACCCGGCCGTCGACGCCGGTGCTCGCCAGCAGGGAGCCCGAGACGGACAGCGCGGTGACGCCGCCCGGGTGGGCCGCGTCGAAGGTGCCCGCCGCCTCGCCGCTGGCGAAGTCGAAGCGGTACAGCTTGCCGTCGATGGCGCCGACCACGAGGTGCTTGTCGTGGAACGCGAGCGCCGCGGTGTGCGAGGGCAGCGCGAGCGTGCGCGTGACCTTGCGCGTGCCGGCGTCGAAGAGCGTGACGGCCGAGACGCCGTCGAGGCGCGTGCCGCCGATGGCGAGCGTGCGGCCGGTGGCGGCGAGCGCGCGGATCTGCTCGAGGTGACCGATGACGTAGGAAGCCATGGAGTGTCCCTGAGGCTCAGGCCTTGAAGTTCAGGCCGACATCGAGGTGGGGGTGCGCGACCTTCACGGTCGCGAGCGCCGCGAGGCACGCCTGCCACTCGCCGCGCGCGATGCTGCCGGAGAACTCGAGGAAGAGCGGCGACACCGCCCGCGCAAAGCCCTCGTCCTCCACCGCGAGCGCCCGGGCGGCGTCGATGGCGCGACGCTTCGCTTCCTGGGCGCCGGTGACGCGCCGGGGGCCGTCGCTCTCGCGCGCCTCGGGTGAGCGGCCGGGCGGCAGGCCGAAGAGCAGTGTGCGGAGGAAGTCCTGCAGCACCTGCACGTTCGCGAAGCGGCCGGCGCTCTCGGGGAGCTTCGCCGGGCCCTTCGGCTTCCACCCCTCGGGCAGCGAGGCGGGGCGGTGGCGCTCCCAGAGCATGCGCACCGC
Organism: Myxococcota bacterium; assembly: GCA_049322495.1. GTDB lineage: Bacteria > Myxococcota > Myxococcia > Myxococcales > Myxococcaceae > Archangium_A. Next base: position 9,560 of record JBMORD010000037.1, read on the forward strand.
CATGGTGCGCACGCTGCGGTCGGCGCTCTCCATGAGCCACGCGAGGCGCTCCGGGCCGCCGAGGCGGCCGTAGTGCCTGGCGATGAGCTCCATCGCCACCTCGCGGCTCTGGCGGATGCGGCTCTCGGTGAGGCGGAAGACCTGCGCGGGGTCGATCTCCTCGACGGTGAGCGTGCAGGCCTGGTCGGCCGTCGGCGAGCCGGCGTTCTCGAGCGCGTTGAGGCAGAGGTTGCGCACTTCCTTGTGCTCGCTGTCGGCCAGCTCGTACACCCGGAGGTGGTAGCCCCAGCGGCGCAGGTCGGCGCGGGTGATGGTCACCGCGAAGCGGCGCACGTCGGCGCGCGCGTCGAAGAGCGCCTTCCAGAAGGGCTCGGCGGCGAACTGGGCGAGCGTGAGCTTCGGCTTGAGGGCGTGGGCGACGGCCTCGGGCTGCAGCGGGCCGACCGTCGGGTGGTGGCAGCGCAGGTACGTCTGCGCGAAGACGCGCACCGGGTCGGGCTCCTTCGCGCCGGTCGCCAGCTCGAGCAGCCGGGCGACGCCGCGGTCGAGGTCGCCGTCGCCGAAGTCCTTCGGGTCGACCTGGCCGAGCAGCGTGCGGGTGGCGAAGCCCGAGAGCGTCGGGTCGGTGCGCCGCGCGAGCGCGAGGAGCCACGGCAGGCCCATCAGCTTGAAGCTGGCGTGCGTCGAGAGCAGGTGCAGCGCGAGCTCACGCACGGTGCGGTCGAAGACCAGCCCCTTGAGCTGCTCGACGTCGAGCCCGGGGAGCGTCTTCGCGCGGCGCAGCTGCTCGTCGGCCATCGCGCGGAACGCCTGCTCGGACAGCAGCGCGAGGAGCCACGGCGCGCCGAGGTGCTCGGGCGCGACGAGCGGCAGGAGCTGGCGCGTGAAGCGCACCAGGTTGTTCGCCTGCGCGGGGTCCTGCCGGCGCGGGTCGGCGAACAGCGCCTTGATGAAGGCGGCGATGGGCTCGCTCTGCTTCACGCGCTCGGCGAGGTACTTGCGCGCCCAGTCGCGCTGGGTGCCGGTGCCGAACACCAGCTCGACGAAGAAGGCGTCGGTCAGCTCGGCGCGATCGAAGTGCTGCTCGAGGCGCGCGGCGGCGAAGGCCGAGGTGCCCTGCTCACCGAGCAGCTTCGCGAACAGCTCGAGGCCGATGGCCTTCGGGTTGAGGGCCTCGAGGGCGGAGATGGCCCAGGCCCGCGTCTCGGCCTGACCACGGAGCGCGTAGTCGACCAGCGCGTGCGGAGGGAGATCAGTCGCGTGCGCGCGCGCGTACTCGACGGCGTACTTCCGCACCGCCGCCGAGGGCGAGAAGAGCAGCGACAGCACCGCGCCCTTGAGCCCGAGGCCCTCGAGCTTCGCGGGGTGGAGCTCGGGGTTGTTCTGGAGGATCTCCACCAGCAGCTCGTGCACCGCGGCGATGGGGCGCTGCGCGAGGCGCGAGAGCCACGCGGCGTTCGTCTGCCGCAGCTGCTGCGGGTGGTGCTTCTTGAGCTTGTCGATGGCGAACTTCGCGACGTCGTTCTGCTGCGCGGTCTCGAGCAGCACCATCAACGGGTCGGGGTTCAGCTTCCACGCGTTCTCGTACCGCTCCTCGCGCGCGTAGATGATGCGGCTGCAGGCGACGCCGCTCCACAGCGCGGCGCTCGCGGGGAGCTGCGAGAGCGTGGCGCTGGCGAAGACGGGGTACAGCTCGGGGATGGCGCGCGCGAGGTTGCGCAGGTACCGCCAGCCGCGCCGCTGGATGTAGACGATGGTGCCGCGCGTCACGGCCTGCGACGAGCTGCTGGCCTCGAGGCGCGCGAGGATGGCGCCGAAGAAGAGCGCGTCCTGCCGGTCTTCGGCGAGCTTGTAGATGCGCTTGATGCCGCCCCACAGGCCGCGATCGAGCGGCGCGGTGCGCACCACCTCGAGCAGCGCGGCGCGCGTCGGCTCACCGCCCTGGAGGTAGAGCTCGACGAGGAAGTCGGCCAGCAGGTACTTGCCGGCGGGCGGCGGCTCGGGCTGCGTGAGGTAGCGGCGCCAGAGCAGCGCGACCTTCATCCGGCGCTGCGCCTCGCGGTACTCGGCCTGCGCCTGCCGGAGCAGCTGCTCGAACTTCGACGGCGTGAGCGCGCCCTCGGGCAGCGTCTCGGGATCGGGCGTGTGCTGCGCCGCGAACTGGATGATGGCCTGCGCGAGGTCAGGCGCCTGGCCGCGGGCCAGCGTCTTCAAATCCTCGAGCGTGATGTCGGGACGCTCTGCTGCCATGTGCTCCCCTCCGGGCACTGCTGAAGCGGCGCGGACGCTAGGTCAGCGGCGCGATCGATCACCACAGGAAAACCGCCGCGCTCCGAAAATCCGAAACTCACGGAGCGCAGGTTTTGCGAAGCGGCCTACTTCTCGACGTAGCCCTTCTTCGTCTTCTCGATGATGAGCTTGTTCGCTTCGGCCTGGCACTTCGCGTCGCTGTCGTAGTCCTTCTGCGTCGTCTGGCCGTCGGTGCCGATCTTCCCGTAGCGCGTGAAGAAGGTGCTGCCCTCGACCTTGATCTCCCAGAACTTCGACGAGCTGCCTTCGACGAACTCGAAGTAGCGCGCGCCGGAGTCACCCGACTTCGACGACTTGCCACCGGCGGGCGCCGCGGCCGGAGCAGCAGGCGCGGCAGCGGCGGCGGGAGCAGCCGCGGGCTTCTTCGCCTTCGGGGCGTCGTCCTCGTCCTCGTCTTCATCGTCGAACGGGCTCTTCTTCTTCGCCGCCGCGGCGGCGCCGCCGGAGCTCACTTCCTTGAAGCCCTTGCCGAGCTTCTCGGAGATCTTCTTCTCGCTGTTCTCGCGCGCCTCGTCGTCGTCCTCGAAGAGCTTGTCCTTCTCTTCGAAGGTGCCGAAGCGGATCTTCTGCTTCGAGCCGACGGTCTCGATCTCCCAGAAGTAGCGCGTGTCACCATCGGTCATCTCAAAGCGGCGGAGCGACATGTTCCCTCTCTTCGGCGTGGGGGCGGGTGCTGCGACGGACTGCACGACGGGTGCGACGACTGCGGGCGACGACGGCTTGATGGCTTCGACGCGCCGGACACTGACCCCCGGCACGGGCGAACTGTGAAATTTCGCGTCGATGCGCTCGCCGACGAAGCTCGGGAAGCGCGGCACGCCGGCGTTGCTCAATTCCTGGTAGCGGAAGGTGATGATGGCGCCCAGCTTCGGCGGGTTCTCGCGCTCGGCGTCAGAGAAGCCGGTGCCCACGTTGAACTGCGTGCCGTCGGGCAGCTCGACGAGCAGCGCGCCGAGGCGGCCCTTGTGCTTGCCGGCGCCGGGCACGTGGCCGATCACCCGCGCCTCGCTGTCGTGGAAGTTCTTCACCTTGAGCAGCGTGCTCGAGCGCCCCGCCTCGTAGCGGCTGCGCGGCTGGCGCACCATGAGGCCCTCGCCGCCCAGCCCCTCGACGCGCGCCAGCTCCCGGCGGAGGTGATCGAGGTCTTCGCAGCGGATGTGCTCGACGGCCTCGAGCCACTTGATGCCCAGCTCCCGGGTGAGCTGCTCGACGTACGCCACGCGCTCCTCGAACACGCCGCCGTGCGAGGGGGCGTCGAAGACGACGTACTTGAGCTCCTTCCACAGCTCCGACTGGTCCTGGCGCTTGACGATGCCGACGGTGCGCTGGAACAGCTTGCGCCCGCCCCACAGCTCGCCGTCGAGGGGCGTCTTCGGGAAGCGCTCGACGAACCACTTCGGCGGGAAGAACTCGTTGCCCAGGCGCGAGAGGAAGCGCTGCCCGTCCCAGTAGGCGCGCACGCCGTCGAGCTTCTCGCTGATCCACCAGCCGGTGAGCTCGACGTCGTTTTCCCACTTGTGCGCGAGGAGCACCGGCGGCCCCTCGGCGTCGTCGTCGCCCGCCGCTTCCCCGGGCGCCTTCGGGGTCTTCGGCCGCGCGGGCTTGCCGGTGAGCGGCGCCGAGCCCAGCCGCTTCGTCTCGGCCTCGTCGCCGCGGTAGGCGCGCAGGTGCTTGCAGGTGCGCCGCTCGATGCCGAGCGACTGGTGCATCCACGCCGGGCAGGTGCACGAGTACACGCCGCCGTTGTTCTTCAGCGTGTAGACGGAAGAGCCGGAGCCCTTCACCTGCACCGTCTCACCGTCAGCGAGGTCTGCGGTCACGGGGCGTGGGTTCTAGCCCCAACGCCGAAAGGAGCGCACCGCAAAGCGGATCAGGTGCTAAGCGCGCCAGTCCATGCTGACCCTGTCGCTCCTCGCTCTGCTCTCCCAGGCCCCCGCCACCGACGACGCGCTCGACTTCACCGCCGAGGCGAAGCTGCTCTACCGCGTGGTGGCGTGCGGCAACGACGACGCGCTCCCCGAAGGCCTCGACGCGAAGGTGGTCGAGGAGCACTGCAAGGAGCTCCACCGCCGCGCCGACAAGTACCGCGAGACGTGGATCAAGGAGGCGTCGCCGTTCATCCAGGGGCTCAAGCCGGCCGGCCTGCCGACGACCGTGGTGTACCCCTTCGGCGGCGGCGATCTGATCAGCGCGCTCACCACGTACCCGGAGGCGAAGGAGATCACCACCATGTCGCTCGAGCACGCCGGGGATCCGCGGCGGCTCAAGGGCATCACCAGCAAGCAGCTCAAGGCCTCGCTCCAGCTGATCCGCTCGACGTCGTCGGGCCTGCTCACCGCGAACGACTCGAAGACCGAGAACCTGATGAAGGGGCAGCGCGGCGAGCTCCCCGGGCAGCTCTCGTTCTTCCTCATCGCGCTCGCGGTGCACGGCTACGAGCCGGTGAGCCTCAAGTACGTGAAGACCAACCCCGACGGCTCGCTGCGCTACCTGGGCAGGGCGGAGCTCGACGCGCTCGAGAAGAAGGAGGCGAAGCTGCTCCACAAGGTGTGGGTGGCGCCCGACTTCTCGGAGGCCTTCGACAACCTCGAGCTGGTGGCGGTGAAGAAGGGCGGCGACCCGCAGAAGGACCGCATCGTGCACCGGCACTTCGCGCAGAACCTCGACGACGATCACTTCGGCAAGGACGAGGGCATGAAGGGCTACCTCAAGGCCCGCTCGCCGATCTGCGCGATGACCAAGGCCGCGAGCTACCTGCTGTGGCGCGACAACTTCTCGACCATTCGCCAGTACCTGCTCGACAACATGGTGTTCATGGTGAGCGACTCGACGGGCATCCCGCCGAAGTTCGCGACGAAGGCGGGCTTCGTGCAGGAGGCCTACGGCACCTTCGCCGAGTCGTTCCTCGGGGCGAACGCGGAGTACAACAAGGACTTCGTGAAGCTGTGGAAGGACGCGAAGCCGCTCGCCTTCCGCTACGGCTACCTCGACAAGAACCTGTCGAAGCACATGCTGATCACCCGGAAGGCGTCGAAGTAGCGCGTGCTCGCGGTCGCGCTGCTGCTCAGCCTCGCGCAGGCGCCCGACGCGGGGCAGCCCGATGGCGGCGTCGAGCCGACCACGCCCGCGCGCGAGCTCATCGAGCGCACCGTCGCGTCGGAGTTCGTCGATCAGCTCCTCGACGACGGCCGCTACGTGCGCTTCGGCACGGCTGACGCGGGCCCGGTGCACGTGTGGCGCCCGCGCAGCTACCGGCGCGAGACCGCGGTCACCATCGTCTACGTGCACGGCTTCTACACGAGCATCGACGGCGCGGTGCGAGACCACCAGCTGGTCTCGCAGTTCCGCGACTCCGGGCGCAACGCGCTGTTCATCGCCCCTGAGGCGCGGAGCTGGCGCAGCGACCCCATCGTGTGGCCGAAGCTCGAGGAGCTGCTGGTCGCGGTGGAGAAGCGGCTCAAGGTGAAGCGGCCCGACGGGCCGGTGGTGCTGCTGGGCCACTCCGGCGCGTACAAGACGATCGCCGGCTGGCTCGAGCACCCGCAGGTGAAGCAGGTGCTGCTGGTCGACGGGCTGTACGGCAACGAGAGCGACTTCAAGAAGTGGCTCGACGGAGACGGCCACCAGCTCGTGCTGGTCGGCTTCGACACGCAGCAGCGCGCGGAGTGGCTGGCGCGCAAGCACGCGGCCGCGGTGCAGCTCGACGCGCTGCCGTGGCTCTACGACGAGCTCGCGCCCCCGGTGCGGCGCGCGAAGCTGGTCGCGGTGCAGTCGGAGCGGCTCGATCACATGCAGCTCGTCACCGACGGGCGCCTGTTGCCGTGGCTGCTCCACGCGTTCCGCTGACGCAACGAGCGGCGCGCGACGGGCGACAATCGGAGGTCGCGAGGTGGCGGTGAACGACTCAGGTGCCTACAAGTCCGAGACCGTGAACCTGCTCCTCGACAGGAACACCTTCGTCACGCGCTTCGGGTCGAGCGACTCGAACGACCGCGTGCTGAGGCGGCTGCACGCGCTCGTCACCGCCGAGGCGGCAGCCGACGTCGAGTGGCTCGAGGATCTCGTCGACTGGCTCTTCGAGCGCGGCGCGGTGCCCGGCGCGCGCGAGGGCGAAGACGCGCAGGCGACGCGGCTGCGGCTGCTGCTCACCGCCGCCGAAGAGATCCCCGCCTTCTCGGAGCGGCTCCGCGCGACGGTGGTGCGCGTGCTCGCCGCCAGCTCGGCCACCCTGCTCTTCACCGACACCGGCATCCCCACGCACTTCGGCTTCTGGCGCGAGCTCACCGATCGCTTCTCGAAGAACGTGCTGCCGGCGCCGCCCGTGGGTCGTGAGGTGTCGCGCCTGCTCGGGCGCCTCATCGACTCCAGCGCGCGCGCGGACTGGTTCCTCACGCTGCCGCTGGCGACGCGGCAGCAGCTGTTCCGCGCGACAGGCCTCGAGTCCGACGCGGTCCGCCGCGCGCTCGAGCCCGGCATGCGCGACGCCGTGCTGCTGCTCGCGGCGCGCATCGCGATGCAGGGCGTGAGCGACGATCTGCGCAAGCGGCTGCCGGCGCTCACCGTCTCGGGCTCGCCGTTCCTCGCGCTGCCCGAGCTGGCCTCGGGGCTCCTCGCGGGCCAGGTGCCGCTGGCGCGCGTGAGCACCGCCCTCGAGGCCTGCTCGCAGTGTCTGCGCGACGTGTCGAAGACGCTCGACGCGACGGGCATCAGCATCGATCTCGTCTTCCGCCTGGAGCTCCTGCAGGCGCTCCTCACCCGGCTCTCGCAGCTCACGCAGCTCCTCTTCGGCCTCGAGGAGGGCCGGCAGCTCGCCCAGGCGCAGCTCGAGCGCGCGCTGGTGCGCGGCACCGTCGACGATCGCTCGCTGTCCGCGCTGTGGAGCTCGAGCACCCGGCTGCTCGCGCGGCGCGTCGTCGAGCGGGCGGGCACGTCGGGCGAGCACTACGTCACGAAGACCCGCAGCGAGCAGCGGCAGATGCTCGACGCCGCTGCCGGCGGCGGGGCCGTCACTGCGTTGATGGTCTTCACCAAGTTCTTCGTCGGCTTCGCGCACGCGCCGCCGTTCTTCGACGCGCTGCTGGTGGGCCTCAACTACGCGTGGGGCTTCGTGCTGATGCAGCTGCTGCACTTCGCCCTCGCGACCAAGCAGCCGTCGATGACGGCGGCCACCATCGCCGGCGCGATCGAGGCGCAGAAGGGAGAGACGAGCCCCGAACTCGGGCCGCTGGTCGACCTCGTCGCGCGCGCCAGCCGTACGCAGTTCGCCGCGCTGCTCGGCAACGTGTTCATCGTCATTCCCTTCGCGCTGGCCATCGCGCTCGGCTTCGACGCCCTGCTCGGCCACCACGTGCTCGACGCGAGCTACGCGGAGAAGATCGTGCGGATCCACCACCCGATCCGCAGCGCGACCATCTTCTCGGCGGCGATGACCGGGGTGTGGCTGTGGGTGGCGAGCCTGATGGCCGGCGGCGTGGAGAACTGGTTCGTGCTGCGCGAGCTGCCGGGCGCCATCGCCTCGAGCCGGCTGCTGCGGCGGGTGTTCGGCGCGCCGCGCACCACGCGCATCGCGCGCTTCCTCACCGAGCAGATCAGCGGCTTCGGCGGCAACGTCGGCTTTGGCCTGCTGCTGGGCTTCATGCCGATGCTCTTCGTGCTGGTGGGCGTGCCGCTCGAGGTGCGCCACGTCACCTTCGTCACCGGGCAGCTCACCTACGCCGCAGCCTCGCTCGGGCCCGGCGTCTTCACGCGCCCCGACTTCCTGCTCGCGCTCCTCTCGGTGCCGATGGTGGGCCTCATCAACTTCGCCGTCAGCTTCGCCTTCGCCATCGTCACCGCCCTGCGCGCCCGCGGCCTGGGCGTGCGCGGTCAGCTCCACCTGCTGCGCGCGGTGCTGCAGCGCCTGGTCAGCCGCCCGACCGAGTTCTTCCTCGCCCCGAAGGGGTGAGCGCCTACGGCAGCGTCACCTCGGAGAGCTGCACTCGCGCGCCAGTGAGGGTCACGAGGCGGCCCTGCGCATCGAAGGCGAGGTCGTCGGCGCGCTCGGTGAGCTCGAGCTTCACCGCGCCCTTGAGATCGACCACCGCGATGCCGGTGCTGGTGCCCACGAAGACGTGGCCACGACCGTCGAAGGCGAGCGGGCCGGGGTCCTTCACGCCGGCGGCGCGGCTGAGGAGCTCGCCCTTCGCGTCGAAGAGGTCGAGCTGATCGTCGCCCGGGTTGCTCATCGCCACGTTGCCCAGCCCGTCGATGGCGAGGTCCTTCGCGTGCACGCGCTTGCGGCTGAGCTGCCTGCCGGCCGGACTGGTGGTGACGAGGTACGTGTCACCCGTGCGATCGACCAGCCCGTGCACGTTGCCCGCGGCGTCGACCGCCAGCCCGCCGTGGTACCAGGTGTCGGGGTAGTCCCCCTTCACCGTGCGAACCAGCGCGAGCGACTTCACGTCGTAGACGACGATGTCGCCGACGCGGTTGACGTAGAGGTAGCCCTTCGAGTCGGCGGCGAGGCCGAAGACGCCGAGCTGCTTCGTCAGCTTGTCGGGCTCGAGCAGCAGCAGGCCGGTGTGCGAGCCGTCGGCGGCGAAGCGGTGAACGCGGCCGGTGTTCGACTCGGCGACGAAGATGCTCCCGTCGCTGGCGACGGCGAGCTTCGTGGGGTTGGTGAGCTGAGACTCGTTGCTCCCGGCCTCTCCGAAGCTGAGCACGAGCCTGACGGGCGAGGGCTTCGGCGGCGGCGGCGCGGGCGGCGCAGGGCGTGGAGCGACCGGCTCGGTGGGCGCGACGGCGGGACTCGGCGGCGGCGGCGACGGCTGCCGGCCTACGAAGAGCCACGTCGTCACGCCGACGACCAGCACGACGGCCGCGCCGGCGAGCGGCAGCGCCGGCGACCGGGCTGGTCCGGCGGAAGGCGTCGGCTTCACCCACGGCGGCGCGACGGCGGTGTGGCAGTACTGGCACTCGACGCTTCGCGCCGCGTCCGCCGCGCGCAGCGGCGCGGCGCAGTTGGGACACTTGAAGGAGAGCTCGGCCATGAGCGCGCGAGCCTACGGCGAACAGTCGAACCCGCGCACGACCTTGAAGTCGCCGCTGGGGAGCGCGACGAGGACGCGCTCGTCGTTCTCTGGAGCGAGACGTTGCCGAGGTCGCTGCCAGCGCCCCCGCGCTCGGCGCGCTCGTGACCGGAGCGCCGCGAGCGTCGCGGCAAAGAGGGTGGTGCTCATCACGGCGCGGACTGTAGGCGGCCCGAACGTCCTTTGTGCAATGCTCCGCGCTTCCCCCGACGCCCGGAGCACCCGCATGTCGCTGCTGCTGGTCGCTGCACTGCTGTCCGCCGCCGACGCCCCGCCCGAGTTCGACGCCTGGCTCGACAACGACAAGTCGCTCGAGCTGCGAGCCGGTCGTGACGCCGAGACGCTGGCGCTCCTCGACCGCAGCCTCGTCACCGCGATCGAGCCGCGCCGCGGCGTGCCGACCATGCTCTGGGCAGAGCGGTTCCCCGGTGCGCGTTCGCCGAAGGAGCAGGGCCTCACGCCCGCCGAGGCCGCGCGCACGCACCTGCTCCGCTTCGCGTCGCTCTACCGGCTCGACGGCGCGACGGTCGCGCGGCTCACGGTGTCCGAAGTGCACGATCGCGGCGGCGCGGTGATCGTCGGCTTCGCTCGCGCGCTCGACGGCGTGCCGGCGCTCCGCGACGAGCTCGACGTGGTGATGACGCCCCGCTACGAGCTGATCGCGCTCACCGGCTCGCTGAGCACCTTCACGCGCCCCCGCGCCGACTTCCGACTCGACGCCGCGACCGCGCTCGCCACCGCGGCGCGCCACCTCACCGGGCGCTGGGTCGACGCGGCCGCCTTCGTGACGAAGGAGACGCGCGCGGGCGGCTGGTCGCACCACGCGAGCGCGGGCGGCTTCGAGTCGCCTCCGCGCGCGCGCCGCGTGTACTTCGACGACGCCGAGGCGCTCTGGCCGGCCTGGCACCTCGAGCTCGAGCTCGGCGGCTCGCTCCACGCGGCGGTGATCAGCGCAGCCGACGGGCGGGTCCTCTCGCTCATCGAGCTCGAGGCCCGCGCGGCCCACACCTACCGCGTGTGGGCACACGCCTCGGCGCCGATCCGCCCGCTCGATGCGCCGGTGGGTGACGTCGCGCTGCCCCACCCCACGGGCGTGCCCGATGGCTTCACGCCTGCGGCCATCGCCCCCACGCTGGTCACGCTCGACCACGGCGGCATCTCGACCAGCGACTCCTGGCTCCCCGCCGGCGCGAACGAGCTGGCGGGAAACAACGTGCACGCCTACGCCGACCTCGCGGCGCCCGACGGCCTCGACGCAGGCGACGCCCTCGTGCCCCCGAGCAGCCCCGCCACGTTCGACTACGCGTACGATCTCGCGCAGCCGGCGAACGCGTCCCCGACGCAGCACGCGGCCTCGGCGACACACGCCTTCTTCGTCACCAACTGGGTCCACGACGCGCTGTACGACCTCGGCTTCGACGAGCAGGCGCGCAACGGCCAGAACGACAACTACGGCCGCGGCGGGCTGGGCGGAGACGCGATGAACGTCGAGGTGCACGACTTCGACGGCCGCAACAACGCGACGATGCGCACGCCAGCCGACGGCGCGCCCGGGCGCCTGTCGCTCTTCCTCTTCGACGAGGGGCGACCGAGCACGCTCACCGTCACCACCGCCGCGCTGCCCGACGGCGGCACCTTCCTCGCGGCGCCGCCCGCCGTCACGCTCTCGCGCTCGTGGGACGTCAGCGGGCGCATGCGGCTCGTGCAGGACAGCGACGGCGGCTTCGCGGGCTGCGAGCCCTGGTCGATGCCGGCGCAGTACGCGGGCGAGGTGGTGCTGGTCGATGGCACCGGGTGCAGCGTGGCCAGCCGCTACGCCGCGGCGAAGGACGCGGGGGTCGCCGCGCTGGTGCTCAACGTCGACGGCTGCTTCGCGCTGACCGAGCCGGATCTCGTCGCCACGTGTGTCGAGCCCGACGCCGGCACGCAGCTGCGCGAGCTGCTGGCGGGCGGCGCGACGCTCGACGCGCGTCTGCAACGCCCCGCCGGCGCCCGCGAACGCGACGTCGCGCTCGACACCACGGTCGTGGTGCACGAGTACGGGCACTTCCTCACCAACCGCCTCATCGGCGACTCCGAGGGCCTGGCGAACTCGCCCGCGCGCGCGATGGGTGAAGGCTGGAGCGACTTCCTCGCGCTCTGGGCCTCGCTGCGCGATGGCGAGCAGAGCCGCGCGGGCAACGACCAGTGGCAGGGGGTCTACGCCATCGGCGGCTGGTCGCGCGGCGGGCTCGACTTCGACGGCAGCCCGCTGCCCGCCCACTACTTCGGCGTGCGGCGCTACCCGTACTCCACCGACCGCGCGAAGAACCCGCTCACCTTCAAGCACGTCGGCGCGAACGTGCCGCTGCCCGCGACCGCCCCGAGGGCCTTCGGCGGCGGGGCGAACAACGCGGAGCTCCACAACGCAGGCGAGGTGTGGGCCAGCATGCTGTGGGACGCGCAGGTGCAGCTGCTCCGCAAGCCGGGCGTCACCGTCGAGCAGGCGCGCACCGCGATGGGCCGCTACCTCGTCGCCTCGCTGGTCGCCACGCCGGTGCTGCCGACGTTCCTCGAGGCCCGCGACGCGCTGCTGGCGGTGGTCGCGGCCGAGAGCCCCACGCAAGACTTCCCGCTCTTCGTCGACGCCTTCGCGCAGCGCGGCCTCGGCGTGCTCGCCCAGTCGTCGGATCGCCGCTCGACCACCAACACGCCGCTCGCCGAAGACTTCACCGGCGCCGGCGGCAACTACCGGCTGGTGTCGGTGTCCGTCGACGACACCGACGACGACTGTGACGCCGACGGTCAGCTCGACTCGCGCGAGACGGGGACGCTCCGGGTCACCCTGATGAACGTCGGCACCGTGCGCATGACGCAGACCACGCTCACGCTGGCCAGCAGCCTCGCCGCGTTCCAGGTGACGCCCGCGCCCCTCACCGTTCCGCCGACCGAGCCCTTCACCACCGTCACCCTCACCACGCCGGTGACGATGGGCGCCGTGCAGGGTCTCACGAGCACCGTGCTGACGATGACCCTCATCGATCCCCGGCTCCCCTTCCTGCAGAACCGGCTCGAGACGACCGCCGCGCTCCGGCTGAACGCCGATCTCGTGCCGTCGTCGACCGAAGACTTCGAGAGCGGCGCCACCGGCTGGGAGTTCGCGGGTGACGGCGACTTCCCCTGGGAGGACGTGTGGTTCGTGCGGACCATCACCCCGACCTCACACGGCCTCTTCGGCCCGAACCCGCGCGGCCGCGGCACGACCACCGCCACCACGCCGCCGCTGCCCGTCGGAGCCGGCCCGCTGCGCGTCGTCTTCGCGCATCAGTACGGCTTCGAGAACGCGATGCAGTTCTTCGACGGCGGGCGGCTCGAGGTGTCGACCGACGGCGAGCACTTCACGGCCGTGCCGCCCAGCGCGCTCACGCCCGCGTACCCGGGCGCGCTGCTGGCCGACACCGACAACCCGCTCGCCGGTCAGGCGGGCTTCGTCGGCGCGAACATGAACCGGCACGACGTGACCGTCGACCTCGGCACCCAGTACGCCAACCGGACGATCTGGCTGCGGTGGATCATCGGGGCCGATCAGTCCGGCGGCGCGAGCGGCTGGAGCGTCGACGACGTGCGCGTCACCGGCCTCACCCAGAGCCCCTTCACCGAGCTGGTGGCGCACCGCAACCTGTGCGCGAACCACGCGCCGACGCTCAGCGGAACCTCCGGCCTGTCCGCCGCCGAGCGCGACTTCGTGACGCTCGTGCCCGGCACCGCGATGGACCGCGACGGAGATCCGCTCACCTTCACCTGGATGCAGACCAGCGGCCCCTCGGTGGCGCTCGACGGCAACACCTTCCTCGCGCCCGACGTGCCGACCGACGGCGCGGTGCTGGGCTTCCGCGTCACGGTGAGCGACGGGCGCGGCGGCATGGCGAGCAACGACATGACGGTCACGGTGCGCAACGTCAACCGCGCGCCGAGCATCGCGTCGACCAGCGGCCCGCAGACGGTGGTCGCGGGGGAACGGGTCAGCTTCACCGCCAACGGCACCGACCCCGACGGCGACGCGCTCGCCTTCGCCTGGACGCAGGAAGGTGAAGTGACCGTCACGCTCGAGGACGCGCTCGCGGCCACCGTCACCTTCGTCGCGCCCGAGGTGGAGATCGCCGAGCAGCTCACCTTCAAGGTCGTCGCCCTCGACGGGAGCACCTCGAGCGAGCCGGCCTTCGTCGCCCTCGTCGTCACGCCGCGCCAGAGGACCGGCTGCGGCTGCACCAGCGTGGAGCCCTTCGCGCTGCTCGCGCTCGGCGCGCTGCTCGTGCGGCGGCGCCGCGTCGCCCCGCCGTGACGACCCACCCGCCGGGAGGTCGACCCACCTCCCACGCGCCCGGTTTCCCGGTTAGCGTTGGGCTGCGATGTCGAACGACCCGAAAGACCCGCCCCAGCCCCCTGCGGAGCTCTTCCCGTTCGACGAGATGTCCACCGGAGAGACCTCGTCGCTGACCCGGCGCGCGCTCCAGGTCACCGGCGCGCCCGACCGCCCCGTGCCCGCGTCGGATCCCACGCTCAAGCCGATGACCGGCGCGCAGCTCGCCTTCCGGCCCAGCGCCCCGCCCCGCCCGGCCACCGGCGCGCACCCCGCGCTGAGCCGGCCGACCACGGGCACGCAGCCCGCCTTCAAGCCGGGGAGCACCACCGGCACCCAGCCCGCCTTCCGCCCGACGACCGGCAGCCAACCGGCCTTCAAGCCCGGCGGCTCGGCGACGACCGGCACGCAGCCCGCGTTCAAGCCCACCACCGGCACCCACGCGGCCTTCCGCCCGGGCTCCGGCTCGCACCCTGCGGTGAAGCCCGCCGCCCCGCCGCCGCCCGAGCCCCCCGCCGAGGAGCCGCCGACGTTCGATCCCGAGCGGCTCCAGGCCCAGTTCCGCCACCTCTCGCTGACCGACTCCGCGCTCGGGCGCGCCGCGGCGGCGACGAAGGCCGGCGTGAGGCCGCCGCCGAAGCCGTCGAGCGCGGTCGAGGACACCTTCGTCAAGCGCAAGATGAAGCAGGCCGAGGCGAAGGTGCCCGACTTCGATCTCGACGACGATCTGGGCTGACCTCCAGGCCAAAAACTCGACGCGCGACAGGCCTGTGTCACCGTGTCGCGCATGACGACGCGCCGACACACGCTCCGCCGCTCGCTCCGCCTCCCGCTCTCGCTGGGCCGCCGCCTGCCCGCGCTCTCTGCAGACGTCAGCCGCGGCGGCTTCCAGGCCGAGCTGCCGCAGGTCTTCCTGCCCGGCTCGAAGGTGCATGGGTTCTTCCTCGTCGGTGACGCCGAGGTGCCCTTCCGCGGCACCGTCGCGTGGGCCGAAGCGGGCAACCCGCAGCTGTCGATCTACAGCCGCATCGGCGTGGCCTTCGACGCGCTCCCCGAGCGGCTCGAGGCGCTGCTGTCCGCGCAGGACCGCCGGCCCAAGAAGCTCAAGGCGCGCGTGAAGAAGTGAAGCCCTCCCCACAGCCGGGGCAGCGGGCGAGACGCCTGCAGGCGCTCACGCTCGCGCTCACCGTCGCGCTGGCCGTCGGGCTCGGGGGCATCCTCTATCTCTCGGTCACGAGCATCCCCTACCTCGCGACCTCGCCGAGCACCGACCCGGTCTTCGGAGCGCTCAACACCTGCCTGCTGGGCGCGGTGCCCGAGCGGCTGGGCTTCGCCGTCAGCCGCGACCTCACGCGCGCCACGGCGTGGTCTTCTTCGCGGCTCGTGGAGTGCGCCGGCACGCCGCCCACGCCCACCGTGCACCCGCTCGGAGGCGTCACCCTCGGCACGTACGACGGCACCGGCGCGCTCTGGGTGGCCAGCGCGTCGCTCGACGGCGGCCCGCGCGGCCTCCTGCGACTCGAGCACGGCCAGCTCGTCGAGCGCGGCGCCCTCGCGCCCACCGCGATGGCCGGCACCGCGAGCGGCGTGGTGGCGGTCGACGGCGACGGGAGGCTGGTGTCGCTCGACGGCAGCGGCGCGGTCTCGGCGACCCGCGAGCTGCCGATGCAGCGCGGCGTGCACCTCGTGGTCAACGCCGAAGGCACGCTGGTCGCGGTGCACGGCGGGGGTCGCTTCGCGGTCGTCGACGCGACCACCCTCGCCTCGACGCCCGCCGAGGTGCCCTGCGCGGTGGCGTGGGTGTGGTGGCGGCCGGCGGTGCCGCTCGTGCTGGTGGAGTGCGTCGACCTCGCGGTGGAGGTCAACGTGCTCGACTCGCAGAGCGCGCTGATGGACCCGCGCCGGCGCACCCGCTCGGAGCTCTCCGGCCCGAAGGGCGTCTACGTCACCAGCTGTGACGTGCTGCCCTGCTCGACCGAGGCGCCGCGCTGACCTTCAGCGCTTCTTCGCCCACTCGATGAGCAGCTGCTTGTCGGCCTCGCTCAGCTTCGCCTCGGGGTGGAGCGGGACGTAGATCGCCATCGGCATCTCGCCCTCCGCGACCTCGCCCTCGGTCTCCTCGAGCTTGTGCGCGCGCCGGCCGGGCTCGTAGGCCTGCCACTCCGAGAAGTTGAGGTGCTTGCGGCCCTCGTTGACGTCGCGCACCACCAGCCACGAGATGGGCGCCACGTTCGAGTACCAGGGCCACTTCGTCTCGTTGGAGTGGCAGTCGTAGCAGGCGCGGCGGAGCACCGCGGCGACCTCCGGCGGCGCGCCGACGTCTCCCGTCACCGGGGGGTTGGTCTTCTCGGGGCGGATCACCTGGGCGAGCAGCAGCAGGGCGGCCAGCCCGAGGAACATCTTCGGCAGGAGCTTCTTCATCGCCTCCGCGTACGTCCCACGCGCGCGCGCTGCAAGCCCGGCCATCAGCGTGGACTCTGGGCAGGCCAGAAGGCGCGCTGATGACCTTCGGGAGGCGATCAGCTTTTGCGTTGTCTGGCCGGGACTCGTCTGGTACGCGGCGCGCGCCTTGAAGGACCCCGACGATGGGTTGTCACCGCTCGCGAAGTCAGATCGAGCGGCAGCGCCGTGGCTGAACGCGGTGTGGCAATTCACCGGCTCGGTGCTCTTCCTGGTGGCGGTGGGGTACGGGGTGGATCGGTGGATGGAGTGGGGGCCGTGGGGCCTCATCGTCGGAGGGATGGTGGGAGCGGGCGTGGGGTTCTACGCCTTCATCCGCACGGCCAACCGCCTGATGCAGCAAGAGAAGAGCAAGAAGAAACCGTGAAGAAGCTGACCGTCACCCTCCCGCTCACCCTCGCCCTCGGCGGCCTCGTCGCCGCGCTGGTGCCGGTGTTGCCGCTCGACGCGGCCGGGCAGACCTCGTGGCTCGTCGGCTGTCTCGTCTCGGCGGTGCTCGGCGTGCTCGCGCTGGTGGTCAAGACGCTGCTCGCGCCCTCGGGGCTCACCGGCGCCGCGGCGCTCAAGGGGCTCCTCGCGGGTCAGGGGCTGGCCTTCCTGCTCCGGCTCATCGCGGTGGGCGTGGGGGCGGTCGCGATGAAGCAGAGCGACCTCTCTCCGTTCGCCTTCGTCATCTCGTTCTTCGTCGTCTCTCTCGCGCAGCAGGTGGTCGAAACGCGGACCCTCCTTGCGGCGAAC
Source organism: Myxococcota bacterium (assembly GCA_049322495.1). Classification (GTDB taxonomy): domain Bacteria; phylum Myxococcota; class Myxococcia; order Myxococcales; family Myxococcaceae; genus Archangium_A. The sequence goes on from JBMORD010000037.1 coordinate 26,474, forward strand.
AACCCGGTGAAGTCCTCCGAGGTCACTCCATGAAGCGGCTGGTTCTCGTCCTCCTCGCGCTGTCTTCCTTCCCCGTGCTCGCCAACGAGGAGCACGGCGGTCACGGCGATCCGAACGCGCCCGTCGACAAGAACAAGGAGACGGCCGACTTCATCCTCCACCACGTCGCCGACGACACCGAGTTCGAGTACGAGATCCCCTTCCCGCCGTACCACCTGCCGGCGATCCACATCGCCGACGCGTTCGGCTTCCTGAAGTTCGAGACCACGCCCGGCGCGTGCGACGGCCACGCGGAGCCCGCCTTCGCCAGCTTCCCCTCGCTCGGGAAGTTCCTGCACGGCTGCTACGACCTGCGGCCGACCAAGGCGATCCTCATGATGTGGCTCGCCACGGCGCTCCTCTTCGCGGTGCTCTTCCTCGGCCGCAAGCGCGACCAGAACGGTGTGCCCAAGGGCACGCTCTCGCACGTGGTCGAGGTGCTGGCGCTCTTCGTGCGCGATGAGATCGCCATCCCCAACATCGGCAAGGAAGAGGGCAAGCGGTACGTGCCGTACCTGATGTCGCTGTTCTTCTTCATCCTCGCCATCAACTGGCTCGGCCTCTTCCCCGGCATGTTCACCGGCACGGGCGTGATCACCGTCACCACCGCGCTCGCGGTGCTGACCTGGGTGCTCACGCAGATCGCCGGCATCCGCGCGGCGGGCCTCGGCGGCTACCTCGCCCACCTCACGGGCGGCGTGCCGGCCTTCCTGTGGATCATCATGATCCCCGTCGAGATCATCGGCCTCTTCACCAAGCCCTTCGCGCTGCTCGTTCGTCTCTTCGCGAACATGCTCGGCGGCCACCTCGTCGTGTTCTTCCTGCTCTCGCTGATCTTCGTGTGGACGGTCGGCGCGGCGGCGGTCTCGGTGCCGCTGGCCATCGCCATCTACTGCCTCGAGATCTTCGTCGGCATCCTGCAGGCGTACCTCTTCACGCTGCTCACCAGCCTCTTCATCGGCCAGGGCGTCGCGATGGGCCACCACGGCCACGGTCACGACGAGCACGGCCACGAGGCGGCGCACTGACTTTCAACGGAACCCCGGGGCGCAGGCGTCGGCCCCGCTGGAGGTAGTACCCGAAGGGACAGTACTGACGACCCCCCCGAGAAGCGGGTCACTCGA
>JBMORD010000038.1:0-3703 GCA_049322495.1 Myxococcota bacterium
CCGGTGCCGCGGTTCTTTCGGTGTGACTTCGACCCTTTCGAAGGATCGGCTGCGGGGTCGGCGGAAACGACCGGGTAGGTCATTCCTGCCGCGGGGGCGTCACCAGAGCTGAACGCCCGAGGCGTCGCGCACACACTCTGCGACCCAGGCGCCCAGCTCGAGGCCGCGGGCCTTGTCGTCGAGCCAGCGGCCGTCGGCGCCGCGCGAGAAGTGGACCCCCTCGCCCTTGCCGGCGACCCAGATCTGCGACACCGCGCGCTGGGTGTTGACGATCACCTTCTGACCCGACTTCGGCGCGGTGATGGTGACCATGTCGCCGGTCGCGTCGCACTCGAGCAGATCGGGATCGACGGCATCGACGGCAGCGACGAGGCGCTTGAAGAAGGCGGCGACGGCGGCGGAGTAGGCGGCGTCCATGCCGCCTCTCTCACGCCCGCATCAGGGAGTGTCAAGCGCGCCGACGACGGGCTGGCCGGGCGCGGCGTAGAACAGCAGCCTGCCCGCGGCGAGGTGCTCGTCGGGCCGCTCGATGCCGATCACCGTGCCGGGCTGGACCGGCCGTGGGAAGGCGCCGAGCCCGAGGAAGTGCGCGGCGGTGGAGCCCATCGACGGCTGGTGGCCGACCAGCACCACCGTCTCGCCGAGCCGCTCGGAGAGCAGCGCTTCGATGGCGCCCACCGGGCCGTCGGGGAAGAGCGTGCGGTGGGTCTTCAGCGGGCCTTCGTACTTGAGCGCCTGCGCGAGCAGCGTCGCGGTCTGCACGGCGCGCACGAGCGGGCTCATGAAGATCACGTTCGGCGTGCCGATGCGCGGGGCGAGCGGGGCGAAGTGGCCCGGCAGGGCGAGGCGGGCCCGGGCCGTCAGCGCGCGCGCGTCGTCTTCCAGACCGTCGGGGATGTCGGCGTCGGCGTCTCCGTGGCGGATCAAGATGACTCGCATCGCCTCGAAGCCTGTCAGAAGCGGTCCGCCTGCGCGACACCCTTGCGAAGCCCGGACGATGGGCAGACCATGCCGCGGTGACGACGTCCGGCTCCCGTCTGCTGTGTGGTCTCTGGTGCGCTGCGCTCTGCGCGTGTCCGCCCGAGGCCCCGCGGGCGCCGCAAGCCGAGGCGGGCGTCGTGGCCGCTCCCGTCGAGGCCGCGCCCCCGGTGACCGCCGCGCGGCTCGACGCCTGGCTCCAGTGGCAGCGCGCCGTCGCGCAGCTCTCGGGCCGCGACGGCGGAGCGCTCGAGCTGCGCCAGCGCGCGCGCCTCGAGGCCGCGCTGCTCGCCGACGCGGGGCTGACCGAGGCGCAGGCCGACGCGATCGAAGCCGTGGTGGCCGCGGTGGTCGCCGAGCGCAGCGTGGCGCGCATCACCGGCGCCGAAGCGCTCCAGCAGTTCAAGGCCGGGCTCGCCCAGCTCGCCCCCGAGCAGCGCGCGAAGGCGGAGGCGGCGCTCGCCGATCTCCAGTCGAAGGCCGCCCCCGGCTCGCTCGCGCCGCTGGAGGCGCAGTTCGGCGCCGACGTGGTGCGGGTGGTGCTCGACCGCGAAACCGAAGTAACGAAGACGTGGGATGCGCTGCTGGAAGCGCGAGGAGACAGACGATGACCCGACGAACCGGTTGGCTGGAGTCCGAAGCGGCGTTCACCCGCATCATGCAGCGGCAGCTCGGCGCGGCGTACGAGAAGGCCCGCCCGCGCCTGTCGAAGATGGGCGAGGTGGCGGCCAACGAGGGCTGCCGCTGGGCGGCCGAGGCCGATCGCAACGGCCCGAAGCTCGTCACGCACGATCGCAGTGGCAACCGCATCGACGAGATCGACTACCACCACAGCTACCGTGAGCTGCAGCGCGTCGGCTACGGCGGCGGCATCGTCGCCGGCACCTACAACCCCGAGCTCGCCCCCGAGCGCGGCGACGCGCCGAAGGCGCTCACCTTCGGCCTGGGGTACCTCTTCGCGCAGGCCGAGGCGGGCATGTACTGCCCGGTGTGCATGACCGACGGCGCGGCGAGCCTGCTGCAGAAGCACGGCACGAAGGAGCTCCAGGCGCGCTTCATTCCCCGGCTCGCCTCGGTCGATCTCGCGCAGCTCTACACCGGCGCGATGTTCCTCACCGAGAAGCAGGGCGGCAGCGACGTCGGCACGGTGAGCACCGTGGCGAAGGGCGGCAAGGGCGTGCCCGGCGAGGAGGTCAAGCTGTGGGGCGACAAGTGGTTCTGCTCGAACGTCGACGCCGACGTGATCATGATCCTCGCGCGGCCCGAGGGGGCGCCGCCCGGTACGAAGGGCCTCGGCCTCTACGTGCTGCCGCGCACGCTCGAGAACGGCCAGCGCAACGCGTACCGGGTCAACCGCATCAAGGAGAAGCTCGGCGAGCGCAGCTTCCCCTCGGGTGAGGTGACGCTCGAGGGCGCGACCGCGTACCTGCTGGGCGGCCCGGGCGAGGGCTTCCACCAGATGGCCGAGATGCTCAACCTCTCGCGGGCCTACAACGCGATCGCCTCGGTCGGCGTGATGCGCCGCGCGGTGATCGAGGCGCTCGAGTGGGCCGAGGAGCGCGTCGCCTTCGGCAAGAAGATCATCGAGCACCCGCTGATGACCGAGGTGCTGATGGACATGGTGAGCGAGCAGCGCCTGGCGCTCAACTGGTCGTTCCGCGGCGTCGAGCTGATGGATCGCGTCGAGACCAACCGCGCCACCGAAGAAGAGCGCCGCACGCTGCGGATGATCACGCCGCTGCTCAAGTACGTGCTGGGTAAGCTGGCGGTGAGCCTCGCCTCGGAGGGCGTCGAGGCCCTCGGCGGCAACGGCTACATCGAAGACTGGCCGGTGGCGCGCGTGCTGCGCGACGCCCAGGTGCTCACCATCTGGGAAGGCACCACCAACATCCTCGTGCTCGACACCTTCCGCGCCCTCAAGAAGGAGAGCGGCCACGAGGTGCTCTTCGCCGAGCTCGAGCGCGGGCTCGCCGAGGCGCCCGGCGATCTCAAGCCGCGGCTCAACGAGCTCTACGGTGAGCTCCAGGGCGCGCTCGCCGAGCTGGCCACCGACCCGACCGGGCAGCACGCCTGGCGCGACTGGACCGATCGCGCCGCCTTCCTCTGGCAGGTGCTCACCTCGTTCTCGAAGCGCCTCGGCTACGGCACGGCCACCGACGAGCGGGCGGCGCGCCGCGTGTTCCACAAGTACGCGCGCACGTCGCTGCTGCGAAAGGACCGCGCCACCGTCGACGAGGTGCGGGCGATCGCCTTCCGCTGAGTGGGCGCCGACCCGCGGGCCGTCACCACAGCCCACGGGAAACACGTGTGGCGCGCGCGTTGCTCTGGATCGCGCGCGTCATGGAACTCCAGCTCCTCAACGCCCCCGCGCGCGACCTCTACTTCGCCTCCGAGCGCGAGTCGTCGCAGCACGCCTGGAAGCGCATGAAGGCGATGCACGCCGCCTGGCTCGTGGTGGTCGACGCGAAGGGTACGCCCACCGGCGTCATCCCCGGCGAGGCGCTGCGTGACGCGCTGGGCGCCGGCCAGCACCTGGTCGGGGCGCTCCCGGTGCGCGGCGCCACCGTGCTCCCGCTGAGCGCCCGCCTCACCGAGATCCTCCGCGCGCTCGAGGCGCCCGAGACCGGCGCGGTGCTGCTCGCCGAGGGCGACCAGGTGAGGACCGTCGTGCTCCGCCAGCAGGGTGTGCGCTGACCGGGCGGGTCGCTTTTCACTTCTGCAATCC
>JBMORD010000039.1:0-27623 GCA_049322495.1 Myxococcota bacterium
GCAGCGCCGCCCCGACGCACGAGCCGAGAAAGCCAAGCGGGAAGAGCACGCGCGCGCGCGGGCCGTCGATCATCCGCGCGCGCCAGAAGCGCAGCAGCGCCGCGCCGCTCCCGAAGACCGCCGAGCCCTTGTTGGTGCCGAAGACCATCGGCGTCGGCAGCCCGGTGGCGAGCAGCGCGGGGACCGTGAGCAGACCGCCGCCACCGGCGATCGCGTCCACGAGCCCGGCGACGAGCGCCACGAGGGAGAGTCCGGCGACGGTGAGCGGCGAGAGGTCCACGCGGAACCTCCTACCGGAGATCGCCCTCGACGAAGAGCCCAACTGCTTCGGGCGTCACTCGGCGAACTGGAGCTCCAGCGTCGCCCCGCTCTGCTTCGTGGAGCGCGGCGGCGCATCGAGGTCGACGACGATTCGCGTCCCGCCCGGCAGCTTGCCGACGCGGACGCCCTTCGCATGCGGGAAGCCCGCGGCGAGCTGATGACTCCTGGCCGGTGCCTTGCCGGAGACGTCGAAGACCGCGCGGGGAGGCCCCTCGAGCACGAACGCGCGCGCGACGGGCAGCGAAGAGGTCAGCTCGAGCGTCTTGCCGTGGCTCCGCCAGCCGAGCGAGGCAAGTGCGCCGTCGGGGAGCTTCACGTGCCCCTCGGCGCCCGCTCTGGGCGCTGCGCGGGGCGCGACCGCCGGCTTCTCCGCTCGCGACGAGTCCATGAGCGGCTCCGACTCCGCACCGGACCGCGCGGGGAGCGTCAGCCCTCGCGACGACTCCATCGCCGGCTCCGCCTTCGCGGAGCCCCCTGCGGACCGCGCAGAGAGTGTCCGGCCTCGCGACGATTCGATGGCCGGCTCCGACTCCGCGAAGGCCGCCGCTTCCAGATGCGCGGCGCGCTTCGGCTCGGCTCCCGATGGCTCGGTCGTCGGCTCCGCCTGGCCTCGCGACGCTTCCATCGCCGGCGCCGGCTTCGCGGCGAGCGCCTGGCCTCGCAACGGTTCGATCGGCTGCTCCGACTTCGCGGTGGTCGACTCGTCGCGCGACGTCTCCACGTTCGCGTGCGCCGCACCTTCGGCCCTCGCGGCGACGAGCTCTGCCATGTCGGACTTCGCGGTGGTCGCCTCGGTGCCCGACGGTTCCACGTTCGCGCGCGCCGCCGCTTCGGGCCGCGCAGTGACGACGAGTTCGGCCGGCGATTCGACGGTGCGCTCAGACTTCGCAGCGGCCGCTTCGAGCTCCCTGGGCAGCGTCGGCGTCGGCTCGACAGCGGACTCCGACTTCGCGGGCGTCGGCGCTGCGAGCGAAGGCTCGCCCGAAGGCTCAGCGGTCGACGCCAACAGTGCGGTGGCGTCCGGCCCCTCCGCGTCTGAGACCTGCGCCGCCGGGGAGGCCAGCGCGACGACCGCGATGAGACCGAGCACGAGGACGACCACGCCTGCCGGGAGGAGCGGCACGTACGCGCGCCACCGTGACGGAGGCGGCGCGAGCTGGAGCGGCTTGCCCCGATCGAGGTTGTCGACGAGGTAGCCCACGAGCTCCTGCGCCCGCGGGTGCATGAACTCGGTGAAGCGCACGCCGCACCCCGGCACGTCCTCGGAGAACGAGTTCTCCCCCCGCCCCCACACCACCTCCGCCTGGGCGAGCGCGAGCGCGCGGCCGCCGGCCTCGAGCGAGAGCGCGACCTTCGTGCCCTTCGGCAACGGCTCCGGCATGCGCAGGAAGAGCCCACGGCGCGACATGTTGCCGGTCCAGGTGCGCAACACGCGCGGGGACTCGCCGAGCGTCACCACCCGGATCGGGTGCTTGAACCGTACCCGCGACGCACGCTTCTGCCGCTCGATGAGCACGCCCGGAGTCTCCGCTACAGCTCGAGACAGGCAAGTTTCCGGCGGGTGCGGCAGCATGACGCCGTGCGCGAGTACCGATTCCGCAGAGATGCGCTCCCGCGCCCCGACTTCGAGGCGCTGCGCCACGCGCTCGTCGAGTCCCCGCTCGTCGGCGGCACCACGCTCAACGGCCCCTTCGAGGCCAGCCGTGGCTTCGCGGTCGTCTTCAAGGACGCCGGCCGCGCGCAGCTCGTGGAGCGCTTCCCCGCACTCGCGCCGTGGCTCGACGCCACGCTCGGGGCGCCGGCGATCCGCGCGCTGACGCCCTGGTGGAGACGGACGCTCCGCCGCATCCCCAACGCGTGGTACCTCAACCTGCTGCTCGTCTCTCGAGGCGGCACGGTGGGCGCGCACGTCGACGCGACGCTTCGGAAGCCTTCCGGGGTCGACGACGCGGTGCCGGAGCTCGTCTCGGTGCTCTACCTCTCGGTCCCACCCGCGCGCGGGGGCGAGCTGGTGCTGTGGAACGACGACGGCCTGCGCCGCGCGAAGCTCGCCCCTCGCGAGAACGCCTCGGTGCACTTCCGCGGTGATCTGCTGCACGAGGTGCTCGCGTTCGATGGCGCCGACGGCGTGCGCGCGAGCCTCGTCATCGAGCAGTACCACTTCGCGCCCGAGCCCCTCGCGCGCCTGCCGGACTTCAAGCTCGACTCCCGCGCCGGGTTCCAGGCGTACCTCGCCCACCACGCCACACGGGCGCGGGCGTCCTTCGAGCTCGAAGACTGAGCCTCAGCCCACGCGCGACGCCAGCCGCTCGCGGTACTCGGTGATCGGGAAGAGATCGACCTCCGCGCCGCCGCGCTTCGAGCCGTCGGGGGCGAAGTCGAACGGGTCGTCGATGTCGCGGATCAGCCGCAGCATGTAGATGTTCACCAGCGACACGAAGGGGACGAGCACGAACTCCGCGACGGTGCTCTTGAACTTCGCCACCATCAGCAGCCCGAGGATCATCGCCAGCAGCGTCTCGAGCAGCGCGTACGCTGGCGGCAGGAAGCCGGTGCGGCTGATGACGTCCATGCGCGAGACGGCGCGGCGCACCATCAGCAGCTGCGGCACCGCGCGCGAGGCGTACGGCCCCGCCCCGCTCTTCTCGAGGTGCACGATGGTGTCGTTCATCTTCGACATCGCGCTGAACACCTCTGGCGTGGAGCGCTTCTTGAGCAGCCAGCCGTGGATCGCGTCGGTGAGCTCGAGCACGTGGCCGCGCAGCTCCTTGAGATCGAGCGACGGCCGCTGCGCCGCGGCGAGGGTGAAGAGCTCCTCGATGGTCTCGAGCGTGGTGGCGACGTCACCGGGGAGCTTCTCGCTCTCCTTGTAGTCGGCCATCGTGCCCGCGAGCAGGAAGCCGGTGAGGAACACCGCGCCGGTGAGCACCACGCCGACGTCGCCGAACTCCACCACGCCCGCGAACTGCGCTCCGAACTCGAGGATCGCCTTCATCCCCGTGACGGCGATCACGAACGGCAACGTGGTGAGCATCAACTTCCACTTGAGCAAGGGTCCCTCCTCGAAAGGCGTGAGCAGGCTACCCCACGGCCGGTTAACGTCGAGTCCATGCGCTTCAAGGGCACCGACTCGTACCTCACCAGTGAAAGCCTCCGCTCCGCCGTCGACTGCGCGCTGGCCCTCCAGCGGCCGTTGCTCGTCAAGGGCGAGCCGGGCACCGGCAAGACGCTCCTCGCGGAGGCCGTGGCCCAGGCCCTCGGCCTCGAGCTGCTCACCTGGCACGTCAAGAGCACCACCCGCGCCCAGGACGGGCTCTACGTCTACGACGCGGTCCAGCGGCTCCACGACTCGCGCTTCAACGATCACGACGTCCGCGACATCGAGAAGTACATCAAGCTCGGCCCGCTCGGAGAGGCGTTCGCCGCGCCCCAGCGCAAGGTGCTGCTCATCGACGAGATCGACAAGGCCGACCTCGAGTTCCCCAACGATCTGCTCCACGAGCTCGATCGCATGCGCTTCCGGGTGATCGAGACCGATCGCGAGGTGGTGGCGAGGGACCGGCCGGTGGTGATCATCACCTCCAACAACGAGAAGGATCTCCCCGACGCGTTCCTGCGGCGCTGCGTGTTCCACTTCATCGAGTTCCCCGAGCAGGATCTCATGAGGCGCATCGTGCGCGTGCACCACCCCGATCTGTCCGAGAAGCTCGTCGAGCAGGCGCTGCAGATCTTCTACGAGCTCCGGGCGATGACGCGGCTGCGCAAGCGCCCCTCGACGAGCGAGCTGGTCGACTGGATCGCGGCGCTCAAGGCCACCGGCGTCTCCACGCTCAAGCTCGATCAGGAGCTCCCGTTCCTCGGGGCGCTCCTCAAGCGCGAGCAGGATCTGCTCGCCTTCGCCGAGACCTTCGGCGGCCAGAAGCGCACGAGGGCCTGAGATGTTCATCCCGTTCCTCTACGAGCTGCGCGCGCGCAAGGTGCCGGTCGGCACGCAGGAGGCCGTCGCGCTCGCCGGCGCGTTGAAGGCCGGGCTGCACGAGAGCTCGCTCGACGGGTTCTACTACGTGGCGCGCGCGCTCCTGGTGCACGACGAGAAGCACCTCGACGCGTTCGACGAGGCCTTCGGCAAGGTCTTCGAGGGCATCGAGGGCAAGGCCATCGAGCTCCACGAGCAGCTCCTCGACTGGCTCAAGAGCGCCGCGCAGCGGCTGCCGGAGCTCACGCCCGAGGAGCGCGCCCTTCTCCAGCAGTTCGATCAGGCGGAGCTCGAGAAGCTCCTCGAGCAGCGGCTGCGCGAGCAGCGTGAGCGGCACGATCGCGGCAACAAGTGGATCGGCACCGCCGGCACCTCGCCCTTCGGCAACTCCGGCCGCGCGGCGCGCCCCGGCATGCGCATCGGCGGCGGCGGCGGCATGAAGAGCGCGGTCGCGGTGGCCGGCCAGCGCAACTTCCGCGAGTACCGCGACGACCTCGTGCTCGACGTGCGCCAGATGCAGCTCGCGCTCCGCAAGCTGCGCGCCTTCACCCGCGAGGGGCAGGCCAACGAGCTCGACCTCGACGGCACGATCGACAAGACCGCGCGCAACCTCGGCGACCTCGAGGTGATCACCCGCCCGCCGCGCAAGTCGAACACGCGGGTGATCCTCCTGATGGACGTGGGCGGCTCGATGGACCCCTACGCCCACCTCGTGTCGCGCCTGTTCACCGCGGCGAAGAAGGCCACGCACTTCAAGGAGCTGCGCACCTACTACTTCCACAACTGCGTCTACGGCCGCGTCTACAAGGACGCCCGGCTCGGCGACGCGGTGACGCTGGCCCAGCTCTTCGCGGAGACCGATCGGCGCTACAAGCTGATCGTCGTCGGCGACGCGCTGATGGCGCCGTGGGAGCTGATGAGCGTCTCGGGCTGGCGCGACGACGAGGGCATCGAGGGCGTGATGTGGATGATGCGCCTGCGCGAACACTTCCCATCGTCGGCGTGGCTCAACCCGGAGCAGCCTTCTGGCTGGTGGCAGACGACGATCGACGTGCTTCGGCGTATCTTCCCGATGTACCCCCTCACGCTCGAGGGGCTCGGCGAAGCGGTGCATCAGCTCACCAAGGTTCGGGTGGTATGAAGAACGAGGCCGACCTCCTCCAGTGGCTCCCGTCGATCGCGCTGTTCGGCGGGCTCGAGGAGCCCACCCTCAAGCGGATCATCGCGCTCCTCGGCGAGCACCGCACCGAGGTCGGCGAGGAGGTCTGCAAGCAGGGCGACTCGGGCCGCGCGATGTTCCTCGTGCGCCACGGCGAGGTGGTCGTCTACCGCGAGGGCGAAGACGGGCACCGCATCAAGATGGTGCGCCTCGGCCCCGGCGAGTTCTTCGGCGAGATGACGCTCATCGATCCGCAGAAGCGCTCGGCGACGGTGGTGGCCGAGAAGCCCTCGCTGCTCTTCTCGCTGGGCAACCGCGACCTCTACCGGCTCTACCAGGACGACGTCGCCGGCTACGTGATGGTGCTCCAGAACCTGTGCCGGGAGCTCTCGCGCCGCCTCCGCGTCACCAACCAGCGGCTGCAGGACATGGCCTCGCAGCACGACGAAGACGACGAGCGAACGCTGATCCGCCCCGCGGTCAAGCGCCCGTGAGCGTCGCGCGCACGGTGACGACGGGCTTCACCTTGAGCGTGCCCAGCATCGCGCTGAACGGCTTGATGCCGAAGTCGCGCTGATCGATCGAGAACTCCGCCTGGTTGCCGTTCCGCCGCCCGCGCACCTCGCGGGTCTGCCCGTGGAGCGTGAGCTGGCCGACGATCTCGCTCTCCGACACCTTGGTCGACGCGAAGCGGATCGTCGGGTGGCGGATCACGTCGAGCACCTCGCGGTGGGCGTTCTTCTCGACCTCGCCGTACATCAGCCGGGGGATCGCCGTCGGGTTCTCGTGCCCGTCCTTCATCGGGCAGACCAGTGAGAGCGACGCCGCCTCGAGCTCGCACTTCGCCTCACGCTCGTCGACGTCGATCGTCCCGCGGGTGACGCGCAGCTTGAGATCGTGCGCCACCGTGGAGAGGAGCCCCTCCTTGAAGGTGAACACGAGGATCTCGACCTTCGATGTGTCGTAGCGCGCCATGGGTGCTGTCTGGCATAGAGCGCGGCCCCGTGCTCGTCGAGAAGCTCAAGGCGCCCGACCTGTGGGCGAAGGCCGCCATCGTGCTGGTGCTCGCGGGCGCGGCCGTCGGCGCGGCCCTGCCCCGCACCTGGCGCGTCGAGCAGCGGGTGACGATCGCCGCGCCGCCCGAGCGCATTCACCCGCTCGTGGAGGATCTCAAGCGCTGGCAGGAATGGACCGTCTGGACGAAGGCCCGAGATCCGGCGCTCCGCAACATCTACGAGGGCGAGGCGAGCGGCGTCGGCGCCCGCTGGACGTGGATGGGCCCGAAGATGGGCCAGGGCACCCTGGAGATCGTCGAGGCCTCCACCGAGACGGGCGTCACCCTCGCCCAGGCCATCGAGTCGCCGAACCCCAACTCACGCGCGACCATCCGCTATGTGCGGACGGCCGAGGGCACCGAGGTCATCTGGGTCGATGAGGGGACGCTCCCGGTGCTGGTCGGGGGCCTGTTTCGAAACGTCGTCGAAGAGCGCCTCGGCGCCGCGCTCGCTGAGAGCCTCGCGAAGCTCAAGTCGGTCGCCGAGGCCCCCGCCCCCTGACGGCTCGCACGCCGGAGATGAAGAGCGTCAGCGCGGTCATGCCTCGTCGTCGAGAAGGGCGGCAACAGCTCGTGAACGACAGAGTCCTGTCGCGGCCGCGAGCTGCACTCAGTTGAGCAGGGTCGGCTTGCCCGGCTTCCGCCCCGGCCCGACCCGCGCGCGGAGGTACTTCTCGATCACCATCAGCAGCCCGTCGAACGCGTCGCGCATCGCCCACGCCCGGTGATCGACGTCCTGCAGGCGAGCCGCGCGCTCGAGCCCCTGCCGCAGCGCGGTCTGCACGCCCGGGCAATCATCACGCGTGTTGATGATCCGCCGCGCGGCGTCGGCGTACACCGCGTAGCACTTCGCGACGTCACCCTCGTTGTAGGCCGGCGCGCCCTGGCGGATGGCCTCGCCCAGCTGATCGCTCGTCGCCTCGAGCCCCGAGACGGCGGAGCCATTGAGCAGCGACAGCGGGTGCTCGGGGATCGCGCGCGGCGGCGGGCGCTTGCCCTCCGTCGAGAGCGCCGAGAGCGGGAGCTCCTGGTTCTGGCGCAGCAGAGGCTCGACGTACCGCCACGGCACCGCGAGCGTGGCGACGCCTTCGTCCGTCTCGGCGACCGTCACCACGCCGAGCGCCGTGCCGTCAGCGCCGATCAGCGGCCCGCCCGAGGCGTCGGGCGGAATGGCGCCGGACAGCACGTAGACCGAGAGCGTCGCCCCGACGACCTGCACCGACGCGAGCGTGGCCTCGACCCAGCGCGCGCGTGCCTCGCCCGAGACCATGCCGAAGATGAAGACCTTCTGCCCCTCCTCGGCCAGCCGCGCCGACGGCGCCTTCACCGGCGTCGCGTCGAGCAGGCCCACGTCGAGCACCGCGAGATCGCGCCGGAGATCGAGCGCACACACCGCGCGCACCGGCAGCGCCCGTCCGTCGGCGAGGTGCGCGGTGATCTCCCGCTCGTCAGCCACGACGTGAAAGCAGGTGACGATGCGCCCATTGGGCGCCACGAAGCCCAGCCCGTAGGACTGCTGGAACTCGAGGAGCACCACGGCCGCGGCACTTTCAAGCGGCGTCATCGCTTCCTTCATAACCCAGCCCTCGCGCTACAAGCACCCCATGAGCTCGCACCAGCACCCACGCGCGTGGACCCGCGTCGGCGTTCGCTCCGAGAAGGACTTCCACATCTTCCGGACGAAGACGCTCGACGTGCGCGATCCGCGCAACGACGCCCCGTACATCCGCACGGTGATCGACGCCCCCGACTGGGTCAACGTCATCCCCCTCACCGCGGAGGGCGAGGTGGTGCTGGTGCGCCAGTTCCGCTTCGGCACCTGGAGCAACACTCTGGAGATCCCCGGAGGCATGCTCGACCCCGGCGAAGACGCGCTGCAGGCGGCGACGCGGGAGCTCGAGGAAGAGACCGGCTTCCGCCCGGACCGCGTCACCCCGCTCGGGGTCTCGCACCCCAACCCGGCGATCTTCAACAACCGGCTCCACAGCTTCCTCGCCGAGGGGTGCTTGCGCGTGCACGAGGGCAAGCAGGACGGGAGCGAGGACATTCAGGTGGTGCTGGTGCCCCGCGCCGACGTGCCGCGCCTCGTGCGCAGCGGGGAGATCACCCACTCGCTGGTGCTCGCCGCGCTCCTCTACGAGACGTGGCGCTGAGACAGCGTCACGGCTTCCACAGCTTCACGAGCGAGCGGTCGATCACCGCGATCCACCCGCCAGCGCGCGCCCAGGCCACGCCGGCGCTCCGCTCGACGTCGAACACCCGCTCGACGCGCGGACCGTCGAGCTCCCAGAGCCTGACGAGCCCATCGCCGCCCCCCACCAGGGCGCGCTTGCCGTCCGGCGAGAGCGCGACGCCCGTGACGCGCGCCTGCGGGCGGCCCAGATCGGCCACCGGCCCCTTGAGGAGCTGCGGCGGCGCCTTCAGCTCGCCCTTCCACACCTTCACGTCGAGCCCCGCAGGCGCCCAGGTGGCGACCAGCGACGCGTCGCCCCGCATGCACGCCAGCGGCTTGTCGGGAGTGACGTCGATCGAGCGAACGATCTTCCCGCTCTTCGAGTCGAGCACCGTCACCAGGCCGCTCGTGCGCGCGGTGAGGAGCAGCTTCCCGTCGTCGGAGAACTGCGCGGTCCGCCCGCGGAACTCGAAGCGCCGCCGCCCCGACGCGAGCTCGTAGACGGCGCCGGTGTCGCCCACGCCCGCGACCGCCAGCAGCGCGCCCTCGCGGTCGAGGGCCACCTCACCCGCGGCGTCGGGGTGCGCGAGCGTGCGGTGCACCTTGCCGGTCGCGACCTCGACCACGCTCACCTGGAGCGCGAGATCACCCACCGCGACCCACCGCCCATCACCCGAGAAGCCCACCGCGTTGAGCTGCTCGTGGGGGAACGTCACCGTATGCCGCACGCCGCCCGTCGACAGGTCCCACAGCCGCAGCGTCTTGTCGCGCGCGATGGTGGCCATCGACTGGCCGTCCGGCGAGAACGCCATCGCCACCACCACGTCGGTGTGCCCGCGCAGCACCCAGGGCTTGCCCGCCTGAAGGGGATCGGGCTCGAAGGCCGCGAGGGTGGAGACGAGCGCCCAGAGCAACATCAGCGCCTCCGCTTCTTCTTGAGCGCAGCGTCGCCGGCGGCCCGTCGCGTCCACACCCCCGAGCGCCCGCCGCTCTTGTGCTCGAGCTGAATGGCGTCGATCACCATGCCGCGATCCGTCGACTTGAGCATGTCGTACACCGTCAGCGCCGCCGCCGAGACGGCGGTGAGGGCTTCCATCTCGACGCCGGTGCGGTCGACCGTCTTCACGGTGACGCGGATCTCGACCCCCACCACCAGCGGGGCGACCTCCACCTCGACGCCCGAGATCGCGATGGGGTGACAGAGGGGGATCAGATCGGGCGTGCGTTTGGTGGCCATGATGCCAGCCAGACGCGCCGCCGCGATGACGTCGCCCTTCTCGACCTTGCCGTCGCGGATCTTGTCCAGGGCCTCCGAGCTCATTCGCACCCGCCCGGTGGCGACGGCGATCCGTTCGGTCTTCTGCTTCTCTCCAACGTCCACCATCTTCATGGACGGGAGGTCTACCTCATCACCACTCGTCGAGGATGAACTTGCGCGGGTTCTGCGCGATGCCGTTGACGCGCACCTCGTAGTGGAGGTGCGGGCCGGTCGAACGGCCGGTGTTTCCCATGGCCGCGATCTCATCGCCGCGCTTCACGCGCTCGCCCGCCTTCACGCGGATCGACGCGAGGTGGCCGAAGCGCGTCTTGATGCCGTAGCCGTGATCGATCACCAGCACGTTGCCGTAGCCGCCCTCGAGGCCGGCGAACACCACCGTGCCGTCAGCGGGGGCGACGATCGCCTTGCCGTGCGGGCCCGCGATGTCGAGGCCGGCGTGCATCACGCGCTCCGAGGTGTACGGATCGAGGCGCGAACCGAAGTCAGACGTCACCCAGCCACGCACCGGCCACACCGAGGGCACCGAGGCGAGCAGCGACTTCTGATCCTGGAAGTAGGCCTGGAGCTCCTGCAGGCTCTGCTCCTGGCGCGCCGCCTCGGCGGACAGCTTCTCGAGCTTCTGCCCCAGCACCTGCGGGCCTTCGGCGTCCTTGCTGCGCACGAACTGGTTCTCGCCGCCCGCAGGGAGCGGCTGCTGCTCGGTGGGGCCCATCGCCAGGTTGCGCTGGGGGTCGCTCAGGAGGGTGATCGCCCGCAACTTCTGATCGAAACGTTCCACGCGATCGAGCGTCTGACCCACGTGCTCCAGCTGCTCACGGATCACCGCCAGCTCGCTCTTGAGCTTCAGGTTCTCCTCGCGGAGCGCAGGGTTCTGCTGCGCCTCCGAGACCACGGAGAAATAGTGACCCGTCAGGACGAAGCCGATCAGCGCGACCACCGCCACCACCGCCGCAGCCTGGAAAAGCCACACCTTCTTGAGGTGATAGCGCTTCACCTCCGCGTGGCGGTCAGGGACGACGATCAGGGTGAAGCTTTCGTTCGAAGCCACTACGCGCACCCCTTTTGCAGAAAAACCGGCGCGACCCTCGTCGATCAGGTCACCCCCGCGCAACAGAAAACTTGATTTTCTTGAGAGTTAGGACTCGACGAGGGTGACGACGATCACCGTGATGTTGTCGTCACCGCCGCGCTCGTTCGCCAGCTCGATCAGCTTCTTCGGCGCCTCCTTGAGGGGCGTGCTCGACACCACGTCGCGGATCTCACGATCTTCGACGAGGTTCGCCAGGCCGTCGGAGCAGAGGACGAAGAAGTCGCCGGGCTTGCCGACGAGGCCCATCACGTCGACCTGCACCTCCTCCTCGAAGCCGACCGACCGGGTGATGATGTTCTTGTAGCGGGAGTGCTTCGCCTCTTCGGGCGTGATCATCCCCGCCTTGATCTGCTCGTTGACCAGCGAGTGGTCTTCGCTGACCTGCTGAATCAGATCGCCGCGGATCAGGTACGCGCGGCTGTCACCCACGTGGGCGAAGATCGCGTTCTCGCCCTTCACGCAGAGGGTGATGGTGGTGGTGCCCATGCCGGCGAGGCGCGGGTCGTCCTGGGCGGCCTTGAAGATCGCCGCGCAGGCCTTCTCGACCGCCGAGCGCAGGTATTCGGGCAGCGGCGAGTCTTGCAGCGGCGTGTCACCCCCAAACGGGTTGTCCGGCTGCTTCTGCGCCGCCCGCATCTCCTGGTCGATGGTCTCGACCGCGATGCGCGAGGCCGTTCCGCCACCGGCGTGCCCACCCATTCCGTCGGCCACCACGTACAGCTGTAGTTCCTCGTCGATGAGGTAGCTGTCTTCGTTGTGGTTGCGCTTCCGACCGACGTCGGTGAGCCCGGCCGACACTGCCTTCAGTCGCGAGCCAGCTGTCTTCGACACGGTCGCGCAGGTTAGGCGCACCCACGACACCCGGCAACAAACCAATTGCCGTGAAGTGCGCCCGGGCCCCCGCCTCTCACGCGCTGCGTCGCTCTTCGGAACCCGACGACTTCTTCCGTTGACGGCGTGGCTTCACCTGACGCAGCGCCGATCGGAGCAGCGCCTCGGCCGCGCCGAGCGCCTCCACGGTCACCTCCACGCCCGAGAGCATGCGGGCCAGCTCGCGGGTGCGCTCCTCGCCCGGCTCGAGGGCCTGCACCACCGACAGCGTGCGCCCCTTCACCTCCCCCTTCTCGATGCGCAGGTGCGCGTCGGCGTGGGCGGCCACCTGCGGGAGGTGGGTGATGCACAGCACCTGGCGGTGACCCGAGATGTCCTTGATGAGCCGGCCCACCACGTCGGCCACGGCCCCGCCGATGCCCGCGTCGGCCTCGTCGAAGACCGAGCACACGCAGGCGTCGCTCCCGGCGAGGGCCGACTTCATGGCCAGCATCACGCGCGAGGCCTCGCCGCCCGAGGCCACCTTCGCCAGCGGCCGCAGCACCTCGCCCGCGTTGGCGCTGAAGAGGAACTGGCACGCGTCACCGCCGCTCGACGAGAGGGCGACCTCCGAGAACTCCACCTCGAACCTCGCGCGGGCCATCGCCAGGCGCGTGAGCCCCGACGTCACCGCCTCGGTGAGGCGCGCCGCGGCCTCCTGCCGGAGCTGCGCCAGCGCCTTCGCGGCCGCGCGCGCCTCGACCTCGGCCTTCTGCCGCTCGGCCTCGACCTCCGCGCGGCGCTCGGCCCGGTGCTTGAGATCGTCGAGCTCCGCGGCGAGCGCGGTGCGCTTGCCCAGCACGCCCTCGAGCGGCGCGGCGTGCTTGCGACACAGCCGGCGGATGGCGTCGAGCCGCTCGTCGACCTCCTCCAGCCGCCGGGGATCGGAGTCGAGCCCGCTCAGGTAGCGCGACAGGCCGCGCGAGGCCTCGTCGAGCTCCGCCTGGGCGCGCAGCATCGCCTCGCGCACCTTGTCGAGGCTCGGGTCGAGCTTCTCTGCCTCGCCGATGAGCTGCACCGCGCGCCCCAGCAGCTCCACCGCCGAGCCGTCCCGCGTCGACACCAGCTCCTCCGCGGTGCCCGCGCCGTGCCGCAGGCGCTCCGACGAGGCCAGCCGCTTCCGCTCGGTCTCCAGCTCCACGTCTTCGCCCGGCCGGGGCGCGACGCGCTCGATCTCTTCGAGCTGGAACGAGAGGTAGTCGATGCGCGAGGCCACCTGGCTCTCGTCGCCGCCCAGCGCCTCGAGCCGCGCGCTCGCGTCACGCAGCCGATCCCACGTCGCGCGGTACCGCGTCATCGCCTCGCTCTCGCCCACCTCGCCGAAGCGATCGACGAGCGCCAGGTGCTGCGCCGCGTCGAGCAGCGCCATGTGCTCGTGCTGGCCGGCGATGTCGACCTGCCCCTTCATCAGCCGCTGGAGCACCCCCACCGTCACCAGCGCGCCGTTGACGTGCACCCGCCCGCGCCCCTGGCGGCCGAACGCGCGGCGAATGCTCAGCTCGGGCCCATCGTCGGGCAGCCCCAGCTCGGCCAGCCGCTCGCTCATCGGCTGCGTCCGCTCGAAGAGGCCCTCCACCATCGCCTCGTCTGCGCCCGCGCGGATGACGTCGGCCTCCGCGCGCCCGCCCACCAACAGGCTCAGCGCGTCGATGAGAATCGACTTTCCGGCGCCCGTCTCACCCGTCAGCACCGTGAGGCCGGGGCCGAAGCCGACCTCCGCCTCCTCCACCACCGCGAAGTTCTTCAGTCTCAGTGTGATCAGCATCGTCGTCCCTCCGACACGAGGTCGGGCTCGAGATACTGAACACCCTATCAGTAGGCACTGACAAGTACCAGAAAGCCAGCGCCTTCGCGGGGTTGGCGCCTACTCCAGCTTGAAGAGGTCCTCCACGTCGCGCTCGGTGAGGGCCTTGCCGATGTCCTGGTCGGTGCCGAGCACGCCCGCCGCGAGCTCGCGCTTGCGCTGCTGGAGCCCGAGGATCTTCTCTTCCACCGTGCCGCGGGTGATCAGCTTGTACGAGAAGACGGCGCGGGTCTGGCCGATGCGGTGCGTGCGGTCGGTGGCCTGATCTTCGACGGCCGGGTTCCACCAGGGATCGTAGTGGATGACGTAGTCGGCGGCGGTGAGGTTGAGGCCGGTGCCGCCGGCCTTGAGCGAGATGAAGAACACGGGCGGGCCGTCGGGCGCGTTGAAGGCGTCGACCTTGCCCATGCGGTCCTTCGTGCGGCCGTCGAGGTACATGTACTTGAGCTGCTTCTCGTCGGCGGTGGTGGTGAGGATCTCGAGCATCTCGGTGAACTGGCTGAAGACCAGCGCGCGGTGGCCTTCCTTCACCAGCTCGTCGACCAGCTCGTTGAAGCGCTCGAGCTTCGCCGATGGCGGCAGCGAGGTGCCGGGCGGCAGCTTGAGCAGGCGCGGATCGCAGCACACCTGGCGCAGCTTCATGAGCGCCGAGAGGATCGAGATGCGCGACTTGGCGAAGCCGACCTTGTCGATCGAGTCGTAGACCTTGCGCTTCGACTCCTCGAGGACCTCGCGGTACAGCGCCTGCTGCCCGGCGTCCATGTCCACCCAGGTGACGACCTCGGTCTTGGGCGGGAGATCCTTCGCCACCTCGGTCTTCAGGCGCCGGAGGATGAAGGGGTGGATGCGCTTCTTGAGGCGGTCGCGCGTCTCGGCGTCGCCCTGCACCGTGATGGGGTGCTCGTAGCGATCGTGGAACGACTCCGCGTTGCCGAGGAAGCCGGGCATCAGGAAGTCGAAGAGGCTCCACAGCTCGGTGAGGCGGTTCTCGAGCGGAGTACCGGTGAGCGCGATGCGGTGATCGGCCGCCATCGACTTGCACGCCTGCGCGGTGGCCGAGTCGGCGTTCTTGATGTTCTGCGCCTCGTCGAGGATCACCGTGCGGTAGTTGAGCTTGCGCAGCTCCTCGAGATCGCGGCGAATGAGCGCGTACGAGGTCAGCACCAGGTCGGTGTGCTTGAGCTGCTCGACGTTCTCGCGGCGATCGGCGCCGTGCCAGGTGATGAACTTGAGCTCGGGGGCGAAGCGCTCGATCTCGCGCTCCCAGTTGGGGAGCACCGAGGTCGGGGCGACCACCAGGCTGGGGTGGCTCCCCTGCTCCCGCTTGATCTTGAGCAGCAGCGAGAGGGCCTGCACCGTCTTGCCGAGACCCATGTCGTCGGCGAGCACGCCCGACAGCCCGTGGCGGAAGAGGAACCACAGCCACGAGAGGCCGGCCTCCTGGTAGTGGCGGAGCTCGGCCTGCAGCCCCTCCGGCGTCTTCACCGGCGGGATGCCGTCGATCTCCCGCAGCTCGGCCATCGCCCGGCGGGCCTTGCCTTCGATCTCCACGTCGCCGAGCGTGGCGAGCAGATCGAGCGCGGTGGCGTGGAACAGCGGCAGCCGCGTGCGGGTCTTGCCGGGGAGCGCGCCCGCCTCCTCGAGCAGCGTCGCCACCCGCTTGAGCTCGTCGAGATCGGCCTCCGCGAAGGTGCCGTCCTTGAGCGGGATGTACTTGCGCCCGGTCTCGAGGAACATGCGCACCGCGCCGAGGTCGACCGACTGGTCCTCGGTGGTGAACTCGGCGTCGAGATCGAACCAGTTCACCGACGTCATGTTGACGCGGATCTTCGGCTTGAGCTTGGCGCGCACCTTCACCTTCGGCGGCTGCGCGGCGTAGATCTCCCAGGCCTTCGGCAGCTCGCTGCGGCCGTGCGACCAGAAGCCGATCGCTCCGTCACCGTGCGTCTCGAAGCTGAGGGTGGCCTCGTCGAACTTGAAGCCGCGATCGAGGAGCTGCCGGGCGGCGTGCTTCTCGACCGCCTCCTGCCGGAGGTAGAGCTTGCGCCCCTCGTCGGTCGCGCCGCTCGCGTAGCCGAGGTGCTGCGCCACCGCCGACACGGGCACGGTGACCGACTTGCCGTAGCGCGCCGCGAGCTGCGCCTTGACGTAGTCGGAGCGCCCCTCGACGGTGAGGACGAAGTGCGGCTCGGTGGTGTCGTCGACGTCGATGCCGTCGGCCTGGAGCGAGAGCCGGTAGCGCGGCAGGTGCGCGGCGAAGAACGACAGCACGCGATCGAGCTGCGTGGTGGGGAACGACATCGACGGCTCGAGCAGCCACTTGCGCAGGAGCCGCGGCGGGAAGTCGGGCTCGAGCGGGTACGCCGCCTGGCCGACGATCGCCCACGTGCGGCGACCGGGGAGGATGATCGCGTCCTTCAGCGAGACCGACGACTCGTCGGGCATGCCGATCTCGATGCGCGCCGTCGCCCCGTCGGGCGTGTTGTGGAGCCGGATGATCGGCCGCGCGGGCTCGTGCGGGAACTGGAGCGCCGTGCCGCGGTAGATCACCCGCCGCGCCCTCATCACCTCGAAGACGTCGGCGAGCTCCTCGTCGTTGAGCACCACCTTCGAGTCGTAGCGGACCTCGTGGTTCGACAGCTGCGCGAGCACGCGCTCGTCGGCCGGCGCCACCCGCGTGCCCTGGGTGAGGATGCGCTTGACCTGCACCGGGCCCTTCGCGGCCTGATCCGCGCGGCGCACGTCGACCACCCAGATGCGGCCGCCGGTGGCCGCCGGCGCGGGCGTGAGGCGATAGTGGAACTCGAGATCGGGCAGCGCCGAGAGACCGAGCCAGTTCTCGAGCTTGGCGAGCGCGGGCAGCGAGACCGGATCGGCGTCGTTGGCGGCTCCGGCAGGCCCGGCGACGGCGGCGCTCTCGGCCCGGGCGCGCACGCGCGCCAGGTACACGAGGCCGGCCGCGACCACGTGCTTGCAGTGCGAGCCGTACTTGTTCCACGACTCGCAGTTGCAGAGCGACTCGATCGCCCCCTCGTCGGTCGGCGCGAGCTGCACCTGGTACTTCTGCCCCTCGCTGCCGGTGACGGTCGCGGCGATGCCCACGTCGGTGCGCGCCAGGCCCGACACCCGCCGCGCTTCGGCGTACTGCCGGCCCTTCTGGAACGTGGTGGGCTGAACTTCCGCCTTCAACGGCTTGAGCCAGGAGCCGTCGTCGTCAGGCGCCAACATCTTCACTGCGGTATCGGTCACTGAAGTCTCGGGGGCGAAACGGAAAGCGTGCCAGTACCACGAGCAGACCTCTCCTGCACGCGATGTGTCGTGGTAACCGCCCTGCCCGTGCGTCTCACCTCGACCGTCATCCAGTCCCCCGGGGAGGTCCCCCACGACTCCGCGGCCCGGGCTCCTGTCCGCGAGGGTGAGCCGCGCTTCTGGGAAGGAACACATGTCTGAACAACGCCTCGCCGACCTCGAAGTGAAGTGCGCCTACCTCGAGAAGACCGTCTCGGAGCTGTCGGACGTCATCTGGTCCCAGCAGAAGGAGCTCGACGCGCTCAAGGATCTGTACCGCGTGCTCAAAGATCGCGTGGCGGCGGACCCGGGGCTGGTCGACGCCTCGCGGAACGATCGGCCGCCACACTACTGACGAGGACCTCCGCGACCGGCGGGGCAACGGCCACGTTGCGCGGGCGCGTGGCCCAGCCGCGGGATTGGAGCGTCGCAGTCACGACAGAAGCAGCCGTGTCGGACCGGCACTGACGGAGTCGCCCTTCACGACGTCGCAGACCGGCGCGCCGCTGGCGGTCACGACAACGCACGCCGCCACGTCGCAGACGTCGCCGCACAGACGGACCGTCGCCCGACGACGCCCAGAACCGCCTCAGTCGCCGAACGCCGCCGCACTGAGATCGTCGGCGCGCATACGAAGAACAGAAGCCGCGGCCGGTCGCTGCGACATCTCCGCGCCGGACATCGCCCGTCACGACGCCTCAGTCGCCGAACGCCGCCGCACTGGGAGCGTCGGCGCGCATCACGAAGAACAGAAGCCGCGGCCGGTCGTTGCGACATCTCCGCGCCGGACATCGCCCGTCACGGCCCCAGCCAAACGCCGCCGCTGGATCGTCGCGCCTCACGACAAGCGGAAACCGCGGCCGGTCGCCGAGACATCGCCGGCGCTGACGACGCCCGCATCAGCACCGCTGGATCGTCGAACTTCGCGCATCACGACGAGCAGAATCCGCCGCCGGTCGCCGAGACACGGGGCCGAGCCGCTCCGTCGCGGATCTGCGGAGGAGCTCGTCTCGAAGCGGCCCCGAAGGAATCGGCTACTGCACCGTCAGCGTGAAGCGGCCGAAGGCGTTGGGCACCTCGCGGTTGGCGCTGTCCACCACGAGGTACCAGGTCTCGCCCTGCACCACCGGGAAGGCGAACGACTCGGGCACGCCCGCGCCTGCTGCATCTGCGAAACGCACGCACTGCGCCGCACCACAGCTCCCTTGCAGGAGCAGCAAGGCGGGGTTGAAGCCCGCTTCCGGAACGACGGTCGCGGTGACCGTGCCCGTCGCTGGCGCGGTGTACGCAAAGACGAGATCGCGGCCGTCGAAGAACAGCCGGCGGCAGGCGGCCGAGTAGGTCAGGGCGGAGAGGTTGTCGTTGGCGACCGAGGTGTCGCCGGTCACGCCGGTCGCCCCATGTGCCACCGGAGCCGGCGCTGCGCAGGTGTCGTTCGACGGCGGCGGCGTCGCCGGGCGCTTCGTCAGCGAGAGCGAGAAGTCGCCGGTGCCGTAGGAGTTCGAGTCGACGAAGAGGAAGTACGTCCCCGCGGGCTGGTTGGGGAGGTAGACGCGCACCGGCTGCGACGAGGTCTGCGCCACGCACGCCAGCTCGAAGCCGGCGCTGAAGCTCGCGCACTGGTTGGGCGCGCGCACGTAGACCGCGGGTACGAAGGCGCCAGCGCCGGGCGTCACGGTGAGATCGACGTCCTGCGCAGCGGTGAGCGTGTACGAGTAGACGAGATCCCGTCCGAACCGCCGGGGAATGAAGTCGGTGCCGCACGCCGGCGCGTTGTCCGTCGGCGAGTTGGCGTTCGTCGCTCCGAAGGTCGAGCCGCTCACCGTGGCGACGTTGTTGGTGAAGACGAGCGGCTGTGCGCCCGCACATGAGTCGTTCGCAGGTGCAGCAGTCGGTGCGCCGAGCGCCACGGTGGCCGTGAAGGCGCCCGCGGTGCCGCCGGACGAGTCGACGAACAGGAAGTAGGTCCCCGCGGGGAGCGCGGTGAGCACGGTGTGCACTCCGCCCTGCGCCGCGAGGCACACCACCTCGTCGGCCAGCAGCTGGCTCGTGCAGCTCGACTTGCGCAGGTACACCGCCGGAATGAGCGAAGAGCCCATCGCCGGGGCCACGTCGATCGTCACGTCGCGCGGCTGGGCGAGCGTGAACTGGTAGACCACGTCGCGGCCACTCTGCTTCGAGCTCGGGTTGCAGGTCGGCGAGACGTCTCCAGCATAGTTGTCGTTCGCCGCCTGCTGCGTCGAGGCGCTGACCGTCGCCACGTCGTTGATGAAGGTGAGCGGCTCCGGCGCGGAGCAGGAATCGTTGGCCGGCGGCGGCGTGGCCGGCGCGGTGACGACCTCGAGCTGGAAGGGGCCGGCGGTGTCCTGCGCGGAGTCGACCCACACGTACCAGGTGCCCGCTGGTTGGTTGACGAGCGTGAGCCGTGCCTGTGCTGCGGCGAGCGGGCTCACGCACCCGCGCTCGGCGCCGGCGGTCGCGTCGCCACACGCGCCGCGCACGGACACGACCGGCTGGAAGCTCGGGCTCGCGCCAGTGGGCGTGACCGACACCGTGACGTCCCGGGCCTGCGTGAGGGTGTACGAGAAGACGACGTCACGCCCCGTGCCTCGCGCCGAGTCGCTGCAGCTCGGCGTCGCGTCGCCGAGGGCGTTGCCGTTCGTCGCCCACGTGGTGTCTCCGGTAGCGGTCGCCGTCGCTCCCGAGAAGGAAAGCGGCAGAGCGCTCGCGCACGTGTCGTTCTCGGACGGAGGCACCGCCGTCACCTCGAGGAGGTACGAGCCGACCGTGCCGTCGGCCGCGTCGATCGAGATGAAGAAGGTGCCGGGCTGCTGGCCGCTCAGCGACGCCTGCACGGCGTTCGCGCTCGACGCCGCCTGGCACGCCAGCTCCGCGCCGCCGGCGCAGGCGGTCCGCACCGAGACCACCGGGTGGAGCGTCGAGCCGCTCACCGGCCGTGCGACGACCGTCACGTTGCTGCGCGCCGCGAGCGTGTAGGCGTACACGAGATCTGCGCCGCTCGAGCGGGCGCTGGCGCTGCACGAAGGCTCGGAGGTGCTGCCGTTGGTCGCCAGCGCGGTGGTGCCGATCGCCACCGCACGCGTCGAGCTCACCCCGTCGACCGCGAGCACCGCTGGCGCGGCGCAGGTGTCGTTGCTCGCCACCATCGGCGGCGCCTGGAGCGTCACCGTCATCGCCACCCGCCCCGGCGCGGCGTTGGCCGACTCGACGAAGAGGAACCACGTCCCGGGCGCGAGGCTGCTCACCGCGAGCGAGGCCGAGCCCGTCGTCGGCGCATCGCACGCCACCTCACCCGAGCCGCAGGCGCTCCGGAGGTACACCACCGGCCGTGCGCTGCTCCCCGCGAGCGGCGCGACGCTCACCGTGAGCTGCTGCACGGTGGTGGTGGTGAACGTGTAGACGAGCTCCGGGCCGACGGCGTTGCAGCTTCCGGCGGTGTCGTCGAGCGCCTGCGCAGGCTCGAGCGCGAGGATGTACTGGCCGGTGCCCGCAGCGAGGATCGACTTCGCCGTCGCGCAGGTGTCATTGAGCGGGACGCACTCGAAGGTCGAGGCGCTGCACTCGCGCCCCAGCCCGCACTCCGCGCTCGTGTTGCAGGGCACACACTGCTGTGTTGCGTCGCACACCGGCGTCGGGTTTGCGCAGTCGGAGCTCGCCACGCAGCCCACGCACTGGCGAACCCGCAGATCGCACACCGGCACGACCGAGGAAGGGCACTGGGCGCGCTCGAAGCACTCCACGCACTCGCGCGTCGATGGGTCGCAGTGGAGCACGCCCCCACCGCAGTCCAGGTCCGAGCCGCACCCGGCATCGACCTCCCCCGCGTCCACGCCTGCGTCGAGGCCACCATCGCTGCCGCCATCGGCGCCCGCATCGCGCCCCGCATCTCCGGGCCCCGCGTCGAGGCCGGCGTCCGTCCCCGCATCGACGCCACCGTCGAGTCCCCCGTCGAGCCCCGCATCGCTTCCCCCGTCTCGACCCCCGTCGGGGATGACCGCCTCGCACAGCCCCGTCGTCACGTTGCAGACCGCGGTTCCAGCGCACCGAACGCCCGCGCAGCGGTCGAGCGGCGGGTTGGCGGGCTCGGGACAGGCGATCAGCAACAGCCCGAAAACACTCAGAAAAAGTGCGCGACGCATGGGGTCTCGCGAGTGTAGCCCGCCCCTTGACGCAACTGTTCAGCCCACAGGTACGACAATGTGGTCGTACGCCCCAAGCGCCCCAAAGGACTCTCGAAAATGCCTTCGAAGATCGGTGAACGGATCTCCAGCGCCCTGCTCGATCGCCGCATCAGCCAGCAGGACGTCAGCGAGCTCATCTCCACGGCGAAGGCCGAGAAGAAGTTCACGCCGGAGCTCAAGGCCGAGCTCAGCGCGCTCCTCACGAAGCACGCCGACAAGTTCGACTCGGCGGCGAAGGGCTCGCTCGAGCAGTTCCTCGCGACGACCACCGCCACGCGCGATCTCGCGGACCCGACGGTGCTCAGCAAGCACGCGACCTCGGTGGCGTGGAACCCGGTCGGCTCGGGCGGCTCGCTGTACGTCGACGGCATCTCGTACGACGACGTGGTGCAGGGCTCGATCGCCAACTGCTACATGGTCAGCGCCTTCTCCGCGGTCGCCCAGCAGAACCCGAAGGCCATTCAGGACGCGATCAAGGACAACGGTGACGGCACCTACGACGTGCGCTTCTTCGAGAAGCGCGGCGCGCGGTACGTGCCGGTCACGGTGAAGGTCGACAGCGACGTGCCGGTCGAGTTCGGCGCGACGCCGAAGTACGGCAAGGCGCGCGACGCGAAGGAAGCCTGGGTCACCGTGCTCGAGAAGGCCTACGCGCAGTGGAAGGGCGGGTACGAGGCGATCGGCAACGGCGGCAACGCCGGCACCGTCTTCGAGGCGCTCACCGGCAAGGCCCCGACGTGGACCTCGACCAGCTCCTCGTCGCCGGATCGGATCTTCAAGCAGCTCTCCGACGCCGTGGCTGCGCACAAGCCGGTCACCGCGGGTACTCACGGCAAGGACTCGGGCGTCGACTACACCGGCACGGGCGTCTACGCGTGGCACGCCTACACGCTGCTCGGCACGAGCCAGGAGGCGGGCGTGAAGTACGTGCAGCTCCGCAACCCGTGGGGGCGCACCGAGCCCGGCGCCGACGGCAAGGACGACGGCATCTTCAAGATGAAGCTCGACGACTTCATGAAGCTCTACAACTCGATCAACATCGGAGGGTAATCTCCCGCCTCCGCCCGCTCTCCAGGAACGCACCATGCCCTCGAAGATCACCGACTCCATCAGCCGCGCGCTTCGCGACAACCGCATCTCCCAGAGCGAGATGCAGAGCCTCATCCGCCAGGCGAAGGCCGAGCCGATGACCGCGGAGACGAAGAGCGAGCTCCAGGCGCTCCTCACGCAGCACGCGGACAAGTTCGGCTCGTCGGCGCGGAAGGATCTCCAGACGTTCCTCGGCAGCACCAACGTCACCCCACCGCCCGCTCCGCCCGTCACCACCGGCCCGCGCACCATCGCCGACCCGGCGGTGCTCACCAAGCACACCACCGACACCACCTGGAAGCCGGTGCAGGACGGCAAGCTCTTCGTCGACGGCGTGAGCTTCGATGACGTGGTGCAGGGCTCGATCGGTGACTGCTACCTCGTCGGCGCGCTCTCGGCCGTGGCGCACGCGAACCCCGACACCATCAAGAACGCCATCAAGGAGAACGCCGATGGCACCTTCACCGTGCGCTTCTACGAGAAGCAGTACGGCGGCGCGATGAAGCCCGTCGACATCACCGTCGACAAGGATCTCGCGCAGAGCAGCTTCGGCGGCGTCCGCTACGCGAAGTCGCGCGACGGCAAGGAGCTGTGGGTCAGCGTCATCGAGAAGGCCTACGCGCAGTGGAAGGGCGACTACGAGAAGATCGGCAACGGCGGCTACGCGGCGGAGGTCGCCACGGCTCTCACCGGGAAGACCTCGACCTGGTCGTCGAACAAGTACACCGACGCGAACACCATCTTCACCGCCATCCAGCGCGGCGCGGCCAACCACCGGCCGATGACGGCGCCCACGCACGGCAAGGACTCGGGCGTCGACTACACCGGCACCGGGGTCTACGCGTGGCACGTGTACACGGTGCTCGGCGCGGTCGAGGAGAACGGCACCAAGTACGTGCAGCTCCGCAACCCGTGGGGCAGCCACGAGCACGGCAGCGATGGGAAGGACGACGGGATCTTCAAGATGAAGCTCACCGACTTCACGAAGCTCTACCAGGGCGTCGACGTCGGGAACTGAGCCGTGGATCTCGTTCAGGCCGTCCGTGACGCGAAGCCGGGTGACTCGCTCAAGGTCCCCGCGGGTCGCTACACCGTCAACCTCGAGCTGACCAAGCCCCTCACGCTCCTCGCGATGGGCCAGGTGGTGCTCGACGGCGTGCACTCCGGCTCGGTGGTGCGCGTCGCAACCGATGGGCTGGTGCGGCTGTCGGGCTTCCTGATCGTCGGCGGCAACGCCCCCGAGGCGGGAGGCGGCGTGGCCCTGATGGAAGGGCAGCTCGAGCTCTCCGACTGCACCTTCCGCTTCAACAAGGCCCCGCTCTACGGGGGCGGCGGGCTGTTCCTCCACGACGGGAAGGCGCGCGTCAGCCGCTGCCGCTTCGAGGCCAACACCGGCCGCCAGGGCGGCGCGATCCTCGTCGACGGCACGGCGGAGCTCCGCCTCGAAGACTCGGCGATCATCCAGAACGCGGCGGTGCTCGGCGGCGGACTCCTGGTGAAGGAAGGCGCGAAGGTCGAGCTCACCGGCTGCACGCTGGCGGACAACAAGGTGGTGGGCGACGGCTGCGCGGGCGGGGCGATCCACGTCGGCGGCACCACCACGCGCGCCCCCACGGTGAGCGTCAGCAACAGCATCGTCTCCGAGCGCGCCGAGGGGCCGGTCTGCGTCTTCAACTCGCCGAAGCTGCCCGGCGCGCTCACCGTCACCCGCTCGCTGCTCCCGCCGTGGAGCAAGCTCGAGGGCAACGGCAACCGCTTCGCCGAGGCCGCCTTCGTCATGACCGGCACCGAGCCGTACCTGCTGTCTGACAAGTCGCCCGCTGTCGGCGCGGCCGACCCGTCAGCCTTCGGCCCGACCAGCAAGGACGTCACCGGCAAGCCGCGGCTCAAGAACGGCCGCGCGGATCTCGGCGCCTTCGCCTTCACCGGTGGTGGCGGCGGCAACACCCTGCCCTACTGACCGAAGCCGGCGACGCACGCGAGCACGTCCGCGTCCGAGAAGCGCGAGCGATCGCACGCGCGCACCACCTCGGCCGCGCGGGGCCCGAGCTCCACCGCCGCGTCGACGCAGCGCTGCACGTCTCCGTCGGAGAACATCGCCGCGTCGCAGGCGCTGACCAGCTCCGCCGAGCGCGCGCCGTGGCATCGCTCCGACGACGCGATGCGCGCCACGCACCGCTGCACGTCTGCGTCGGAGAACAGCGCGCGATCGCACGCCGTCACCGCGTCGGACAGATCGCGACCAGACTGCGCGACCGTCTGCACGCACTGCATCACCGCCGCGTCGGAGAACACCGCGCGGTCACACGCCTCGACCACGCCCGCGAGCTCGCGGCCCGACTGCGCGACGGCCTGCACGCAGCGACTCACCTCGGCGTCAGAGAACACCGCGCGATCGCACGTCTCGACGCTCGCCGACAGATCGCGCCCGATCCACCCGATCGCCTGCACGCACTGCTTGACGTCGCGATCCGAGAACAAGGCGCGGTCGCAGGCGGCCACCGAGCGCGAGAGGTCGGCCCCGTCTGTGAGCGTCGCCTCGAGGCAGTCCAGGCGATCGCTGGAGTGGAACATCGCCGCGCGGCACGCCTCGATGGTGGCCGTCGCCTCGAAGCGCACGCGGCTCGCGAGCTGCAGGCACCGCTGCCGATCGAGGCTCGAGAAGAACGCCCCCTCGCAGGCCAGCTGCACCCGAGAGAAGTCGACGCGCGTCGGGCGCTCGTCGTTCCAGCGCCGCTCGCGGTGGCGACCGTGGTGCGGCCGGGGCTGGGCCAGCGCGGCGAGGGAAGACGTCATCAACGCGAGGAGGATCACCGTGCGCATGCCCGGGCTGACGGACCCGCGCGCCGGGCGATTCACGCGCGCGCGGTCACCGCTCACCCCAGTGCAGCTTCTGGCGGAGGATGGCGAAGTAGTCGAGCCGCGGGTTGCGCACGAGCAGCAGCCGGTGCGGCGACTTCTGCACCTCGATGCGATCGCCCTTCTTGAGCGGCAACCCGACCTGGCCGTCGACGGTGAGGTAGACGTCCTGCAGGTCGCTGGTGAGCCGCACGCTGAGGATCTGATCGCCCGGGACCACCACCGGCCGCTGGGTGAGCGCGTGCGGGCAGATCGGCGTGACCACCACGCAGTCCACCGCGGGGTGGACGATCGGCCCCCCCGCCGAGAGCGAGTACGCGGTCGAGCCGGACGGCGTCGAGAAGATCACCCCGTCGGCGAGGTAGGTCGCGACGTAGGCGCCGTCGAGCCACGTCTCGTGCGCGGCGATCTTCGCCAGCGCGCTCTTGTTGATCACCACGTCGTTGAGGACCTCGTCCTCCAGCAGCACGCTGCCCTCGCGGAACAGGCGGCACGTCAGCTTCATGCGCGAGTCGACGCGCGCCTTGCCGTCGAAGACGTCGCGGAGCGTGATGATGCACTCGTTGACGGGGATCTCCGTCATGAAGCCCAGCGAGCCGAGGTTGACGCCGACGATCGGCACCGGCCTGCCCCGCAGCACGCGCGCGCCGTGGATCAGCGTGCCGTCGCCGCCGAGCACCACCGCCAGCTCCGACTGCGCGATGGCGTCGGGCGACGAGGGCTCCACGCCGAGCGACTCGCCCAGGTGAGGCTCGACCAGGAAGCGCTTCTCGGGGAACGCGGCGATGATCTCCCGCGCCATGGCCACCGCTTCTTCCTTCCGGGGCCGCGCGATGAGGGCGATGGTCTTCACGGGTGGGCAGGCTACTCCACCGGCGGGCCCCCCACCGCCGCCATCTCGCCGGTCGTCGAACGGCGGCTCGCCACCTCGACCACCATCGACTTGAGCTGCCGGCTGAGCACGCGGAACATGCCCGCCAGCAGCTCGGGGCGGTCGGCCAGCAGATCGAGGAAGTCGCGCCGGTCGATCACCAGCACCCGGCTGTCGGCCATGGCGATCACCTCGTTGACCCGCGGCGCGCCATCGAAGAGCGAGGTCTCCCCGAACGACTCCTTGGCCTTCATGGTGAGCACCGTCTCGCCCTCGCGGCGCGCCTCCATCGCCCCCTCGACGATGACGTACAGCGCGTCGCCGGGGTCCCCCTCGGCGTACACCTGCTCGCCCTTCGCGAAGCTCTGCTCCTTCGCGACGGCGGCGATCGCCGCGAGATCGTCCACGTCCGAGCGCGCGAACACCTCCACGCCCTCGAGCGCGAAGAGCCGCTTGACGACGTTCTCGTTCATCTCGTCCTCCCGGTACGGCGCAGGCCAGCGCCCGGCGCGGCGCGCCACCGCCCGCGCGCAGGCCTTCAGGATGAAGTCATTCGACGTGCACAGCGCGTCGAGGTGCTGCGGGAAGCGCGCCGCGGCGCCGAAGGGCAGCGTGCGGTGGTGCGCCTCGAGGTGGTGCGAGACCAGCTCGCGCTCCTCGGGGCTGAGCACGTTGTCGACGAGCTCGAACGCCCACGCGCGGCGGCGCGAGTCGGTGCCGATCAACAAGGCGTGCGCGCGCCGCAACCCCCGCGCGTCGTGGCGCAGCCCGAGCAGCCAGAAGCTGAGCTCCATCGCCTGATCGAGGCGATCCGCCAGCACGCGCGTGAGCAGCGCGTCTTCGCCCAGCGCCGCGCGGCAGTCGCGGTACGGCTCGAGCAGGGCCAGCGAGAGCGCCTGCCGCCGCCCGAGGGCGGCGAGCTGCTGCGCCTCGTCCACCTTGAGCTCGGGGTGCTCGTCGTGGAGCTGCGCCAGCGCGATGCCGACGCGGTAGTGCACGGCCGGCTCGTCCTGCGGGTTCGAGAACAGCAGCGCGTCGAAGGCGGCCTGGGTGGCGATGAGGCGCAGCACACGGGGCAGCTGCAGCCGGAGCGAGCGCGCCCGGCTCCGATCATCGAGCGTCGCGGCCAGCAGCGGCACCGCGCCGTCGCCCAGCGTCGCCAGCGCCTCGCGGGCGATGCGCCGATCGTCGCGCCACGAGAGGAAGCGCAGGAGCCGCGGGGCGAGCGCGAGGTACTTGCCCTGCCCCACGGCCTCGATCGCCACGCGGCGCACCGAGACGTCGCTGTCGTCGAGGTACGCGGTGAGGAAGCGCGCCAGCTCCGGCTTGCCGAGCCGGCCGATGAGCCGCGCCACCTCGCGCCGCTCCGCGGGCGGGGCGTCGACCCCGCGCGCGAGGAGGCCCCCCAGCACCTGCTTCGCCGCGGCGTGCTCCGGCCCCGGCAGCGAGAGGAGGCCGCCGGTGGCCGCGGTGAGCACGCCGATGTCGGCCTGCGCGAGCAGCGGCGGCAGCACCTGCCGGGCGCGCTCCGGCGCCAGCACCGAGAGCGCCCAGATCGCCGCGTCCCTCGGGCGCCGCGCTCCGTCGG
>JBMORD010000040.1:0-27285 GCA_049322495.1 Myxococcota bacterium
GCGCCGAGCCAGCGCGCGGCGACCAGCGCCCAGGCGACGCCCAGCGAAGGGCCGACGAGCGCGAGCAGCTTGCGCGGCGCGGACATCGGCTCGAGGGCGAGCATGGCGCCGAGCGGCACTGCGAACACGAAGGGCAGCGTCGAAGCGCTCGTCCCGACGACGAGCAGCGCGAAGCCCAGCGCCCCCAGCAGCAGCGCGCTGAGCGTCGCCCGTTGCCGCGGGAGCGCGAAGAGGAGCGGGACGACGGCGAAGGCGGCGACCACACTGCCGCTCCACGCCTGGCGCGAGGTGCGCTCGGCCGCCACGCCCACCAGCGCGCCGAGGCCGCCGACGAGCGCCCCGCGCACGAGGAGCCGCTCGACGAAGGCGGGCTCGAGGAAGCCGACGCGACTCCACGTCATCTGGCGGGTCGTCATCTCAGTAGCCCTCGTTGGCGCGGCCGAAGTCGCTCAGCTTCTTCTTCTCGAGGCTGCGCGACATGCGCTTGCGCTGCTCGCGATCGGCGTTGCGGAAGTCGGCCCGCGTCGCCTCGACCTCCGCCTGGCCCGAGAGGGCGTCGGCGCTCATGCCGAACAGCGAGCGCGCGTTGTCGAGCAGCCCGTTGGCCGTCGCCTCGTCGCCGCGCTCGAAGGCGGCCGCGGCGGCGAGCATCTTGAGGCTGCCGGCCGCCATCAGCCCGCGGGCGAAGGTCGGCTCGTCGCGCGTCGCCTCGGCCTCGCGCGCGCCGTCGACCACCACCGAGCGCAGCGCCACCGATGCGTCGCGCGCCTCGGAGGCGTTGACCGGGCGCCAGCGGACCGTCGCGTCGAGCCGCGCGAGCTCGCCTGCCACCGAGGGCGTCGAGCGGAGCTGCACCACCACGCGCGTGGACAGCCCCGGCCGCAGGTCGGCGAGCGGGAGCTCGTACGTGTCGGAGCCGACGAAGCGCAGGTGCCGCCCGGGCGCGTCGACGAAGGTGAAGTCCTGCGACGAGAGCCGCAGCGAGACGTTGCGCGCGACCGCCTGCCGCGCGGCGCTCACCTCCTGGCCGAGCACCTCCTCGAGGGTGCTGGCGTCCTTGAGGTAGCCGTACATGCCGCCGCCCACCTCCGCGAGGTGCTGCATGAAGTTCCCGTCGTAGTCGGCGCCCACGCCGAGCGCGGTGACGGTGATGGCCTGCGCGTGCACCTGCCCGACGAGGTCGGCGAGCGCCGGGGCGTCGACCAGGCCCTGCGTGGGGTGTCCGTCGCTCACCACCACGAGGCGACGCGCGCCGGTGGCCTCGGCGAGGGCCGCGCGCCCGGCCTCCACGCCGCCGGAGAGGAAGGTGGCGCCCGACGCCTCGATGCCGTCGATCTCCCGGTGGAACAGCGGTCGCGTGGTGGCGTCGACCACCCGCCGCGCGCCGGCGGTGACGTCGCTGCCGAAGGAGATCACCGCCAGCTCGTCGCCGTCGTTCAGCAGCTCGACCATGCGGTGGGCCGCGCGGCGCGCGTCGATCATCTTCTCGCCGGACATCGAGCCCGAGCGATCCATCACCAGCGCGAGGGCGACGTGCCGCGGCGCCTCGAGCGCGCCCGGCTCGAGCGTCACGGTGTACTCGGCGAAGAGGTCGGTGCCGGTCTCGGCGACCGCGACGTGGCTGATGCGCCCCTCGAGGCGCACGCCGTCGGTGACGGTGATCACCGGGTCCTTCTTCGGGAGCACGGGGCGCGGTCGGAGCAGCGCCGACGCGACGGCGGCCAGCGACAACACGAGCGCGCTCGAGAGCAGCACGCGGGTCTTCGTCCACGCAGGTTGGTTCATGCGCGAGACGGTCGCACGCACCGTCACCGCGCCGGCATCGGTCGAAGATCGAGGTCGGTCGGCTGACCGTCGGTCGAACGACCGATGCTCAGGGCTTCTTGAGCTCGGCGCGGAGGAAGTCGGTCAGCCGCTGCGCGACCGAGTCGGGGATCTTGTTCGCCAGCGCCTTGCGGCAGACGCTGGGCGTCGCCTTGTAGCTCGCGAGGAACTCCTCGCAGGGGCTGCAGCCGCTGAAGTGCTCCTCGAGCTTCTGCTTGAGGTCGGGCGTGAGCTGCCCGTCGAGGTACTCGAGCATCAACGCGATGCTTTCACGGCAGGTGGAGTGATGACTCATCAGGGCGACCGGCTTCCGTGCGCCTTCATTGTGGCCGAACGCGCGCGGATGCAACGGAGTTTCGGAGGGGCCTGCCAATCACTGAACACACGGACAGTCAGACGCGGTCGGCGTAGAAGTGATCGATCGCCGCGCGCAGCGCCAGACGTGCGCGGTGCAGCCGGCTCTTGATGGCCGGCACGGAGGCGCCGACCAGCTCGGAGATCTCCTCGTAGGACAGCCCCTCCAGATCTTTCAGGACAAAGACCTCGCGGTATTCATCGCCGAGCCGGGCGGTCGCCTCTTCGATGGCGCGCCGGAGCTCGCCGTCCATCGCGTCGCGCTCGGCGTCTTTGAAGTCGGCGACCTCATCGACGAGGCTGCCGCGGTCGTTGAAGGCGGGCTCCTCGAGCGGCGCTTCGACCTGGCTGACCACCTTGCGGTGCCGCAAGCGCATCAGGGCGTGGTTGGCGGCGATGCGGTAGACCCACGAGCCGAACTGCGAATCGCCCCGGAAGTTCGGGAGGTTGCGGTACGCCGAGAGGAAGGCCTCCTGCAGCACCTCGGCGGCGTCGTCCTGCGAGTTCAGCATGCGCAGCGCCAGCCCGTAGACGCGGGAGCGGTGGCGCTCGACGAGGCCCTCGAACGCGGAGACGTCGCCGGCCTGAGCGCGCGCCAGCAGCTCGCTGTCGTCGGGCAGCGTCGTCACGGGCGGCGGACCGTGGACCTTCTGTCTTGAAGGGTCAAGCACTTGTGAACTCCTACGGCCCACGCCCCCGGTTGTTTCTCGCGACGGCCCGACAACCCGCGCGGTCAGCGCTGATTCCGCACAACCTGCGCCGCGGCAAGCGCCAGCTGTGCGGAACTCCTCGAATGGAGGGGGCACACACGGTGCACCACGATGCCCCATGCGTCGCTGGTGCACGCTCGCCTGGCTGCTCACCGCGCTGCTCTCGTGGGCCGAGGAGCCGAGCGTCCCGCGGGTGCGCTTCGCGCTCGAGGCCCGGGGCGCGGCGGACCAGGCGAGCGGCAAGGGACCATTCGAAGACGCGGCGCACGGCAGCACGCCGCCGACGCTGGCGGAGATCGAGGCGGGCCAGCGCGCGGTGCTGCGCTTCCTCGAGACGAGAGGCCCCGGCCCCCTCGGCATCGCCGACACGCTCCGACTCTACGCCGCCGCCGGGCGCGGCGGGCACCACTCGGTCCACGCGCTCCTCGGCCGCGCGCAAGGCCAGGGCATCGACGAGGCGACGAGCCTGCAGCTCGGCGCGGCGCGCAGCCAGTTCCAGACCGAGGTGCTCGACGAGCTCGCGCGGCGCGTGCGCGAGAAGACGAAGCAGAGCGGGCTGGGCGTCAACGACTTCGGCGCCTCGACCAACCCCGCGAAGCAGACCGCCGCGACCGACATCGACTTCACGCTCTACCCGCTGTCGGAGGACGTGAAGGCGAGCTGGCTGGTGGAGGAGTACCAGCGGCTGTTCCGCGAGCTGTCGCGCACGCGGTACGGCGTGGAGGTCAGCGCGTCGCAGCTCGACATCGTCGCCCATCGCTACGACGCCACCATCCCCGACTGGCGGCAGCAGCACTCGGTGTCCGACTTCGTGGTGCGGCTGCGCACCGGGCGCTCGCTGCTCAAGGCCAACCGCGAGGCCTACTTCCTCGAGGGCGCGTTCGTGCAGCAGGTGATGCGCCGGAGCGTCACCGCGAAGGAGCCCACCTTCACCTGGTTGTCGACCGACGAGCGCGGCGCGGTGACGCGGAGCCCGACGCACGCCGCCGACGTGCCCCTCTACTTCTACCGGCCGGAGGTGAAGCCGCGGCACGCGTTCGGCGCGGCGGTGGGCAACCTCCACATGTGGAACCTGCACGAGGGCGACCTCGTGCTCGAGGCGAAGTACCTCCTGCGCAGCCTCGACGAGGGCGTCGGCCGGCTGCTCGCGAACAAGCGCGCTCCCTTCGTGGAGCTCGACGCGGACCAGCGCGGCACGGTGCTCGGCGCGCTGTACGCCAGCCCCAGCCTCGGCCTCTCGGGGAAGACGCGCGAGAAGCTCCTCGCCGCCTACGAGGTCGCGCGGCTGGTGCGGCTGGCGCACGACCGCCACCAGACGCTCACCGACGCGCAGGCGCTCGCCCCGCTGGTGGACTTCCTCCGCCGCACCGCCGGGCCGGAGCTGAAGCTCGACGACGCCTGGGCGGTGAAGGAGGCGCGCGCGCTGTTCACCCGCGCCTGCCGGCTCGCGCTGCTGTCCAACGTGGTGCTGTCGGCGGAGCCGCGCTTCAAGGACTGGTACGCGCCCGAGCGCACCGAGCGGGTGACGGTCATCGACGAAGACGGCACGGAGCGCCGCGTCGAGGCGACGGCAGAGCAGCTCGAGAAGCTGCAGTTCGCCGCCTTCTTCGAGGTGCGCGACTCGCTCGAGGTGCTCGACGAGCCGGCGCGGCGCGCGCTCAAGCAGAAGCTCGCCGAGTCGAACCCGCGGCTCCGCGCCGACGTGGAGATCGTCGAGCGGCTCATCGCGAAGCAGCGCGAGGCGACGCTGCCGGGCGATGACGACGCGGAGCGCGCGCTCAGCCACCGCGAGCAGGCGGCGAACGAGGTGCTGTCGGCGTGGGACGCGCTCGCGAAGGACTCGACCGCCCGCGGCTGGCGACGCGTGTCCGAGCGGGCGGGGAAGACGCTGGCCACCGGCAACGCGCTGGAGGACTACGCGCAGACGCGCATGGTCGACGCGCTGCAGTTCGCCGCGGGTGAGCGGCTCGGCGTGCACCTCGACGCGTTCCGGCGCGCGACGGCGGACACCAACCAGCACCTCCTCGGCCCGGTGTGGATGTCGCGCATCACGAAGGCGAACTCGGTGGCCACCGTGCTGACGGTGTGGGTGAAGGAGGGGCAGCTCAACGCGAAGGTGCTGGAGACGGCCGCGCTGGAGACGGTGTCGAACGCGCCGATCCTCGGGCTGGTGGTGTCCATCTCCGGCGGGGGCGCTGGCGCGGTGGCGCAGATCGCGCTCACCCAGACCATCCCCGGGTACGGGCAGGTGGTGCTCGTGCTCGGCTCGGCGCGCGGGGTGGTCGAGCTCGGCGGCGCCCTGCTCTTCGAGCCTCTCAAGCGCGACAAGGTGAAGCTGGCCTACGAGGGCGGCGGCAACACCGCGCGCCCGTCGCTGCTCGCGCCGCTCGATCCGGCGGGCCGCCTCACGCTCCAGCAGCGCCGCCAGGCGGTCTACGACTGGTTCCGCCCCCGGCTCGTCGAGGCCTTCCAGCGGCGCTACGGCGGCGGCGCGGAGCCCGCGGAGATGCCAGCCAGCTTCGCCGGGCTCGAGAGCGAGCTGCTCCCGGTGGTGATGGGCAAGCACGTCGGCGACTGGTGGAACGCGACCGGCCCGTTCGCGAGCGCCGACGTGAACGCCGTGCGGCGGATGATGGAAGAGGCGTGGAGCGACGAGCTGCGCGCCCAGCTCGTGCGGCAGCTGATCAGCGACTACGTCGACGAGAAGAAGCGGCGGTTCGAGGCGGCCGAGGCGCAGCACGCGCGGAACCTCGAGCTCCTCGCGCAGGCCGCCCGGCGCGACGAGGTGGCTGGCGAGGAGTGGCGGCTGGCCCAGCCGACCGCCCGCGCGGCGCACGGCGTGATGGCCGACCTCGCGCGCGGCGCGCTGCAGCAGGAAGCTCCGGTCATCGAGCCGCGCCTCGAGCTGCGTGCCGCGCCACTCGTCCGCCTCGCGAAAGACTCGCGCGGCGCCTCACGGCTCCTCGTCGAAGAGGTGGGCGTGCGGGCGAAGCTCCTCGCGAGCGGCACGACGGAGCACCCCGAGCCGTTCCGAGTGCAGTGGCGGCTCGACGGCCAGCCCGTCGCCGAGAGCGCGGTGCAGAAGTCGGAGGGAGACCCGGAGCGAGCGCCGGCTTCGGTGACCGTCGTCGCCGAGGCGCTCGACGCCAACGGCCGGCTGGTGACGTCGGCGCGGGTGGTGCTGCCGCTCGAGGCGGGCCCTGCGCGCACCGGCGAAGACGTGTGCGAGGCGCCCGCGACCGTCGCCGACGCGCTGCACTGTCTCGAGCAGGCGGCGCTCGAGGCGCGGCAGCTCGAGCAGGCCGCGGCGGCGAAGTGCGCCGAGGCCGCGGACCACGTGCGCGAGGCCGACGGCGCGCGCCGGGCAGCGGAGGCCGGGCTCGAGAGCTGGCGCGCGCGGCTGGAGCTCGCCGAGGCACGCGGAGCGCGGCTCGATGGGCTGAAGCGGGAGCTGACGACGGCCGACGCGGAGATCGACCGTGCGGGGCTCGCGCTGGCTGCGCTGGTGACGGAGGCCGAGCAGGTGTCGCGCGAGCTGTGCGCGCTGAGCGGGCCGACGAAGGTGCCGCCGCTGCGGGCCCGGCTCCAGGCGCTGGCGGAGCGTGCGCGCCGAGAGGGCCAGGCCTCGGGCGCCGCGCTGCTCGACACCGAGGGCACCTCGCGCGAGCTCGAGGTCGTCGCGCGCGAGCTGCACGCCCTCGAGCAGGCGACGCCGGTCGCCGCGGATCAGCGCACGCTCCTCGCCAGGCTCGAGGACGCACGCGTCGACCTCCGCGCCACCGGCGATCGCCGCGCCGCGCTCGACGCGCTGGCGGTGCGGGCCCGGGCCAGCCACGCCGCTGCGCGGCGCCTGACTCCCCCGCCGACGAACGATGAGGAGCGGAAGCTGGCCGACTGGCTGGCCCGCGTGGACGAGGCGGCGACGCGCGATCGCGAGTGCGGCGCGCGGGTGGAGAGCTCCGTCACCCGCCTCGAGCGCGAGGGGCAGCGGCTCACCTCGGAGCTCGAGCGCCTCGAGCCCCGCCGCAGCGCCGCGCTCGGGCGCCTCGACGCCATCCCCCCGCTCCGCGCGAAGGCCGACGAATCGGTCGCCGCGGCGACGCGCGCGGAGGCGCTCGCCGCGCGGGTGCAGGCGCTGCTCACCGAAGGCTCGAACTGCGCCACGCGCGCGGAGAACACGCAGCCCACCGAGGCCGAGCTCGTCGAGCTGCTCAGCCGCACCGACTGCTCGCGCCTGCCGGGCAGCGTCGCCGGCTACGATCCGCGGCGGCGCGCCGTGCTGTGCGTGTGTCCGCCGGGCGCCGCGCTCCACGTGAGCGGCCGGGCGTGCCTCTCGTGCACGGCGGCGGATCAGGCCTGTCGGGCGGCGCTCACCGCGGGAGATCTCCAGCGCGCGCTGCAGATCACCACCGAGGCCGCGGCGTGCGAGTTCGCGCCCCTCGCGCGCCAGGTCGTCGAGCGCAGCCTCGCCCAGCAGCGGGAGCTCGCGTGCCTGCGAGCCGAGACCGCCGTCTACGAGGACCTCAACGCCCGCCGGCTCGAGTCGGCCGTGCAGCGGCTCCAGCGCGTGCAGGCGGCCGGCTGTCGCGTCAACCCTCAGACGGTGCAGGACGTGCGGAGCGCCATCGAGCTGCGCCGGCGGAGCGAGCAGGCCGCGCGGGAACAGGCGATGTGGAACCAGCTGCTGCGCAACATGAACGACGTGCTGCGCCAGATGAACCAGCCGCCGCCGCCCCCGGTGAGCGTCACGCCGCCGCCGTCGAGGCCGTCGACCCAGCCGACGCCACCCGCGACGACGCCACCGCCGCGCGTCACCACGCCTCCGCGGCCCGGCGGGGCGCGGCCGTCGGTCGACTGCGAGAAGAAGTTCTGCCCGGTGTGCGGCAACGACGACCTCGTGATGCTCGGCGAGTCGAGCGACGCGCAGTGCATGAACTGCAAGCAGCAGTACGCGCAGCAGATCGCCGACTGCAACGCGGGCGGGCGCGCGGCAGATCAACCCGGCCGCACGCTGAGCCAGTTCCGCGATCACTTCGTCGTGCGGTGCGTGCGCGCGGGACAGACGACGCCGATGTTCCGGGTGAAGGGGCCGAGCGCGCCGGCGCTGCCCTCGAACGAGAGCTGCACCGTCGTCGGCGACGCCTGCACGCTCACCGAGTGCGGCTTCGCGGCCGAGCGGATGAACGCGCAGCGCTGACGTGCTCCGAGCGCCGGTCGAAGAAGCGCAGCGGGGCCTTCGCCCACTCCTTCGCGTAGTCGACGCCGATGCGCGCCGTGCGCTCCACGTGCCTCGCGGGCACCGCGGTCCCCTCCGCGAGGAAGAGCGGGGCGCGATCGAGCGGCAGCGTGTTGTGCACGAGCGAGAGCCCGAGCGCCGCCGTGAGCCGCCCCGGCCCGTCGCAGCGGCCGAGCCCCTCGGTCACCGGCTCGAGCGCGCGCAGGAGCACCGCCGAGCCATGCCCCGTCACCACGTTCACGCAGTGGTGCATGCCGTACACGAAGTAGACGTACGCGTGGCCCGCAGGCCCGAACATCGGCTCGGTGCGCCTGGTGCGGCCCTTCGACGCGTGACACGCGAGATCGTGCGGGCCGAGGTAGGCCTCGGTCTCGACGATGCGCCCCACGCGCGGGGTGCCGTCGACCACGTGCACCAGCAGCTGGCCGAGCAGCGCGCGGGCGACGCGCTCCGGATCGCGAGCCGAGAATGAGAGCGGGAGCGGAGCCAGCACGCGCCTCTTCTAGCGGCACCCGAGGCGCGAGTGAGAGAAGGCGAGCGCGTCGAACCAGATCTCGAGGCCCACGTTCGCCGGGCCGAAGCTCTCGAGGCCGAAGCGCCAGCGCGCGCGGTCGTAGACGGGTGACCAGTGCTCCGGCGGCGCCGAGCCGCGAGACGCCGTCCACAGCGCGTCGCTCAGGTCGAGCTGGGGGATCTCCACGCCGTCGATCCACACCGTGACCTGCTCGCCCGGGTGTGACGTGTCGGACGCGCCCTGATGATCGCCGAAGTACATCGCCTCGAAGCAGAACCACTCCCGCGCGCGGAGGCTCTGCTCGGTGTTGGGCGTGGCGTCGCCGTCTTCGACGCCGGGGTGCCAGCCGCCGCCCTCGTACCAGATGCGCGCGTCGTCGAGCCCGCCCCCGTAGAAGCCCCAGCCCATCATCGCCCAGTCGTTGATGATCGACCCGAAGCCCACCTCGTTGCGCCCATCGGTGACGTCGACGAACGACGGGTGCGCGCCGGGGAGCGAGAGGTCTGCGAAGCGCAGCCACACGCGGAGGTAGAGCCGATCGTCCGGCGTGGTGGGCGGCGTGAGGAGCTCGACGGCCTGCTCGCCCGTGTTCGCGAACGGCGTGCCGTAGCGGAGGTGCAGCGAGCGGCGCCCGTCGATGGCGGTGGTGCTCTCGTCGATGGTGAGCGCCGCCGCGTTGCCGTTGATGCGCCAGCGCGAGCCCTGCAGGCCGTTCTCGAACGACTCGCACAGCAGCGCGTCGGCGGGGCAGCTCACGCCGCCGTCGGCAACCCCTGCGTCGACCACGCCTGCGTCGACCACGCCCGCGTCAGGGGTGACGCCGGCATCGGGAAGGCCCGCATCGGGCAGGCCGGCGTCCATCACGCCCGCGTCGTGCCCAGCGTCGAGCCCCGCGCCCGCGTCGAACTCCACGGCCGCGTCGCCTCCGCCGTCCTCCTCGTCGAAGCCTCCATCGGGCATCGGAGAGACGAGACCGGTGCAGCCGACCACCGCGCACGAGGCGACGAGCAGGAGTGTGTTGCGCATGAAGACAACGTCAGACCGCGTGGGCGGACGGTCAACTGGCCCAAAGGCCAGCGACGCGCCAGCGCGTGACCGCACGGTGACAGGCGGAACTCTCTCGCGCTGCGCACAGGGCCGTGTAGACAGCGGCTCCATGTTGCCCACTGGCCGCATCTC
Source organism: Myxococcota bacterium (assembly GCA_049322495.1). Classification (GTDB taxonomy): domain Bacteria; phylum Myxococcota; class Myxococcia; order Myxococcales; family Myxococcaceae; genus Archangium_A. The sequence continues at coordinate 9,818 of JBMORD010000040.1, forward strand.
CGGACTTCTGCAGCCTGTCTTCTCGCTCCGCAGCGCGCACGACGTCGGCGTCGGTGACTTCGAGGCCTTCGACGCGCTCTTCAAGTGGATGCGCCAGGCCTCGCAGAAGCTGCTCATGGTGCTCCCGCTGCTGCCGACCACGCCCGGAGACCCGAGCCCCTACTCGACGCGCTCTGCGTTCGGGCTGAACCCGCTCTTCATCCACCTCGGCTGGCTGCCGGAAGGCGTGCGCTTCACGCCCGAGGAGCAGCGGATGCTCGACGAGGCGCGCGCCTCTGCGACGGTGCGCTACGACCTCGTGTTCCCGGTGAAGACCGCGGCGCTCGGCCGCGCGTTCCACTCGTTCGAGAAGGCGGGCTCCAGCGCGCGCTCGCGTGAGTTCGAGGCGTGGTGCCTGAGCCAGTGCGACTGGCTCGACGGCTACGCGCTCTACTCGGCGCTCTCGGAGCACTTCGCCCAGAAGCCGTGGTGGGAGTGGCCGGACGGGCTGGCGACGCGCGAGCCGAAGGCGCTCGAGGCGGCGCGGCGCGAGCACCTCTCGCGCATCCGCTACCACCAGTGGCTGCAGTGGGTGGCGCACGAGCAGTGGCAGCGCGTGCGCGCGTCGGCGAAGTCTCACGGCATCGTGCTGTGCGGCGACGAGCCGTTCATCATCAGCCAGGACTCGGCGGACTGCTGGTGCTTCCCGCAGTACCTGCGCCGCGACGCGCGGCTCGGCGTGCCCCCCGACGATTTCTCGGCCGACGGGCAGGACTGGGGCCTGCCGTGGTTCGACTTCGAGGCGCTGGCGAAGGACGGCGACGCCTGGCTGCGGCGCCGCGCGAAGCACGCCGCCGCGACCTACGACCTGCGCCGCATCGATCACGCGATCGGCTACTTCCGCCAGTACATCCGCGACGAGCAGACGCCCAGGGGCCGCTTCGTGCCCGATCAGGAGCCGGCGCAGCGCGCGCGCGGCGAGAAGAACTTCCGCCTGCTCAGCGACGGCGCGGGCATCGTCGCGGAGGACCTCGGCGTCATCCCCCGCTTCGCGCGCGACGTGCTGGCGATGCTCGGCCTGCCCGGCTACCAGGTGATGCGCTGGAGCCGCGAAGATGGCGTGTACCGCGACCCGCGGCACTACCCCGAGGTCTCGCTCGTCACCACCGGCACCCACGACACCGAGACGATGCGCCAGTGGTGGGAAGGCGCGCCCGACTGGGAGCGCGAGACGGTGTGCCGCACCTGGCCCGAGCTCCACGGCTTCCAGCACGCGCCGCCGAAGACCTGGAGCTTCGAGCTCCACGAGGCGCTGCTGCGCGCGGCGCTCAACGCGCAGTCGATGCTCTGCGTGCTGCCGTGGCAGGACGTGTTCGGCGAGACCGAGCGCACCAACACCCCGGGCACCGTCGGGCCGCACAACTGGGCCTACCGCATGCGCCCCGAGGTGCAGCAGCTCGCCACCGACGAGTCGCTCCAGCGCACCGCGCACTGGCTGACGCGCCTCGCGAACGAGACGCGGCGCGGCTGAGGTCGCTCAGTTCACCGCGACGAGGATGGCGATGACCGCGCCGAACAGCGCGACGCCTCCCAGGCCGAGCAGCACCGAGTTCCGCGTCATCTTCGCCTGCACCTCGGGCGGGAAGGCTGACTTCTCGAGCTTCCCGCACTTCGCGCAGGAGAACGGCGCGAACGCCGCGTAGATCAACGCACCGACGAGGCCCGCCGCCGCCTGCGCCGTGCCGCTGCTGCCGCGCTGCACCGGGCCACCGCACTTCGGACACGTCCAGGACATTCCCCGAGTATAGAACGTCAGCGTGGCGCGGCTGCTCTTCCTCGTCGGGCTGACGCTCGTGTACGCGAGCTGCGCCACCGTTCCGCCCACACCCGACGCCCGCGAGGTCGACGAGTTCGTCATCGAGGGCGAGAAGCAGCTCTCCGAGAAGGACATCAAGGAGAAGGTCGTCACCAACGAGTCGCCGTGGCTGTCGAACGTCGCGCCGTGGCTGTGGCCGCGGGAGTGGTTCGACCCCATCGCGTGGCAGGCCGATCTCCGCCGCATCCAGCGCTTCTACGAGGCCAACGGCTACTACCAGGCGCGCGTGGTGGAAGACGTCGTCACCGACACCAGGCCCCAGCACGTGAAGCTCCTGGTGCGCCTGCGCGAAGGCGAGGCGGTGCGCGTCGACACGCTGGCCATCGTGGGGCTCGAGGCCCTCCCGGCGGAGCTGCAGCAGGAGCTGGTGAAGGAGCTCCCGCTCCAGCAGGGCGACATCTTCCTCGAGGACAGCTGGGGGCGCGCGAAGGCGATGCTGGTGGCGCGCCTGCGCGAAGCCGGCTTCGCGGAAGCCGCGGTGGTGGGCGAGGCGCTGGTCGACGCCGACGCGGCGAAGGTCGACCTGCTGCTCACCGTGACGCCGGGCCAGCGCTACAAGCTGGGCAAGACCTTCGTGGCCAACGACGCCAACGCGAAGGTGCCACCGCGGCTCATCGCCGACACCGCGGGCCCCGACCTCGTGCCCGGCGACTGGTTCTCCGAGAGCGCGCTCGCCCGCGCCCAGGCGCGCGTCTTCCAGATGGGCGTCTTCGCCGGCGTGAAGGTCAACCGCGGGGCGCCGGATCGCGAGGCGGGCACGGTGCCCATCGTGGTCGACGTGCGCGAGGCGCCGTTCCACTCGGTGCGGCTCGGCGGCGGCCTCGGCGGCGACCTGGTGCGCAACGAGCTCCGCGGCATCTTCGAGTACACCGACCGCGACCTCGGGCTCTCGCGCCTCTTCCTCAAGGACTCGCGGCTCGATCGCCTCACCTTCAAGGCCAAGCTCGGCGTCGCCTTCCTGCCCAACGTGGTCGAGGTGGCCCGCAACGCGCCGCTCTCGAAGTGGGGCCCGACGTGGCGGCTGTACACCGAGTACGAGGTGCCGCGCGTCTTCGCCCTGCGCACGTTGTCCTTCCAGGGCAGCGTCGACCTCCAGCGCACGCTCGACTCGACGTTCAACTACGACTCGCTCGAGGGGAAGCTGGGCGTCATCTGGCGTCCGCTGACCAACCTCACCATCTTCCCGTCGTTCAACATCAACGGCTTCCTGCTCTACACGCCGGTGGAGCTGCGCGAGTCGGCGCCCTCGGCCGCGGTGAACTGCCCGCAGTTTCCCCAGGTGTGCATGGTCGGCTTCTTCGACGTCACGGCCGAGTACGACCGCCGCGACAACAAGCTCGAGCCGCGCGAGGGCTACTACCTGAGCCTCGACGCCGCCGCGGGCTTCTCGAACACCGACCGCATCACGCCCTTCTTCAAGGTGACCCCCGAGGCGCGCGGCTACCTGAGCTTCGGCGCGAAGAAGCAGTTCACCGTCGCGGCGCGCCTCAAGTTCGGCACGCTGCTCGCGCCCGACAACGAGACGCCCATCGTGGTGCGCTACTTCTCGGGCGGCAGCAACATGCGCGGCTTCTACAACCGTCGCCTCTCGCCGCTGGTCGCGGTGCCCACGCTCGGCGAGTCGCAGGAAGACCCGCGGTGCGCCGGCCAGCCCGGGTGCCCGAAGGTGCAGCTCGCCGACTACACGAAGGGCACCACGCTCCCGCTGGGCGGCGCCGGCCTCTTCGAGGGCGCGCTCGAGCTCCGGTGGGCGCTCAACGAAGACTGGGTGCTGGCGCTCTTCAACGACTGGGGGCTCGTCACCACCGGCCCGCTCGGCCCCTCGACCGACTGGGGGAGCGCGCTCTACGCCGCGGTGGGCCTCGGGGTCCGCTACCGCACGCCGCTGGGGCCGATCCGCATCGACCTCGGGCTCCGCCTGCCCTTCGTCGGCCGTGCGCAGCGGGTGAGCAACCTCTCGGGCACCGACGGCGGCGAGGTGAAGGAAGTGCAAAGCCTCCCCGGCTGCTTCTTCGGCGTGGGCTCCGGTCTGCCGCTCACCTCACCGTGGACCTACGGCAGCTCGCCCGCCGCGTACGCCGGCGCGCCTGACAACGTGTGCAGCGCGCACGTCTCCATCGGGGAGGCCTTCTGATGGAGGACACCCGCGCCGCCCTCGCGAAGCGACGCCGCCGACGGTGGCTGGTGCTGCTGCTGTTGCTCGTGGTGCTGCCGCTCGCGCTCGTCGGGGGCGCGTGGCTCTGGCTCCAGAGCGCCGCGGGCGAGGCGCTGCTCAAGGAGAAGGTGCTCACCGCCGCGGGAGACGCGCTGTCGGGCAGGCTCGAGGCGGAGGCCATCGAGCTCCAGGGCGGGCACCTCGTGCTGCGCAACCTGAAGCTCTTCACGCCCGAGGGCGAGCTGGTGGCGTCGATCGATCGCCTCGAGGCCGACGTCGACCTCCCCGCGCTCGCCGGGCAACGCGTGCACCTCACGCGCGTCGAGGTGTTCCGGCCGATGCTGCTGCTCCGCGAAGACGACCGCGGCTGGAACCTGAGCCGCGCGCTCGCCGCGAAGACCGCCGGCCCGTCGCCGCCCACGCCGGCCAACGAGACGCGCAACCGCTGGCGGCTCGAGCTCGACGCGGTCCGGCTCGTCAACGGGCTGCTCCAGCTGAATCAGGAAGGTCGCCGCGTCGTCGCCTCGAAGCTCGCCGCGCACGGCGACGCGAAGGTGAAGCTCGAACCGCTCGAGGTGAATGGGGCGCTCGAGCTCGAGTCCGCCCTCACCGCTCCGCTCGAGGAGAAGCTGCTCGCGAAGGTGACGGCCAGCACCACGAGCGGTCCGCAGGCATACGACGTCGAGGCGTCGCTCGGCGAGACGCGGCTCCGCGGGCGGGTGGAGCTACCGTCGCTGCAGCTGACGCTCGACGAGCTGGTCGCGGCGCCGCGCGAGGTGTCGGCCTTCGTGCCGGCCTACCCGCTCAAGCAGACGGTGTTCGGCAAGGGGGTGCTCGGTGCGTCGCAGGCGGCGCTGCAGCTCCGGGCGGGGCGCGCGCAGGTGCAGGTGGGCGCGAAGTACGACCTGACGCGCTCGGCGGCCGAGTCCTTCTCCGTCGACGGCACCGGCCTCGACCTCCAGGAACTGCTGGGCGCCTCGCTCCCCTCCTCTCTCGAGCTCCACGCGAAGGGCGCGCTCACCGACTGGCGCCCCGACACCCTCGGCGGCGGGCTGACGCTCACCGCGACCTGGGACGCGAAGGGCCAGCGGCTGGCGACCGCCTCGCTCGAAGCGACGGCCACCAACGGCGCGGCGACGCTGACCGCGGCCGAGGTGGTGGCGCCGGGCGTGAGCCTCCACGCGCGCGGCACCGGCTCGAGAGACGCGCTCTCGCTCTACGCGCGGCTCGACGCGAAGGACCTGCGCGAGCTCGACGGGGCGTTGCGGCGCTTCGCGAGCGTCGACACCGGCGGGCTCTCGGGCAACGGCACCCTGCGCGCCACGCTCAAGGGCAAGCCGACCCAGCCGGCGCTCACCGTCATCGGCCGCCTCACCAGCCTCGCCGTCGCCGGCGTGCAGGTGGAGCAGCTCGACGTCGACGCCGACGTGCCCGACGTGACGAAGCCGCTCGACACCGACGTGCTGCTGCACGCGAAGCGCCTGCGCGTGGGCGAGCGCTCCTTCGACGAGGTGACCTTCGACTTCTACACCCACGGCCGCGAGCTCGACCTCGACCTCGCGACGCGCGGCCTCGGCGACCTCAAGGTGCACGTCGTCGGGGTGCTCGATCGCGACTCGCGCGGCGCGCGGCTCGACACCGCGGAGCTCACCTGGACCGACGCCACCTGGTCGCTCGAGGCGCCGACGCGCGTGGTGTGGGGCGACGTCATCGAGGTCGCGCCCTTCGCGCTGCACGACGGGTCACGGCGCGTCAGCGGTGAGCTGACGATGCGCGCGTCGCGCCTCGCGGCGAAGGTCCACGCAGAGCAGCTCGAGCTCTCGAAGCTCCCGCGCGTGGTCGCGCCCGCGAGCTGGGGCCTCGAGGGCACGCTGGAGGTGCTCGACGTCACCGCCCGCGGCCGCCCGAGCGCACCGGCCATCGACTTCAGCGCGAAGGTGCGTCGCGCCCGCGTGCTCGAGCTGGGCGGCATCGACCTCACCCTGTCCGGCGACTGGAACGACGGGCGCGCCCGCGGGCAGCTCCAGTTCGCCAGCGAGGCGGGCGCGCTCGACGGCACCTTCGACGTGCCGGTCTTCGCGCTGCGAGACGAGCTGCCCGAAGGCGCGAGCGCGAGCGTCACCCTGCGTGACCTCGACACCCGGCGCCTCGCGAAGCTGCTCGGCCAGGAGCTCCCGCTGCACGGCGTGCTCGGCGCGCGGGCGACGCTCTCGGGCACCGGCGACCAGCCGAAGCTCGAGGTGACGGCGGAGTCGCCCGCGCTCACCCCCGCCTCCGACGGCCCGCTGCCCGCCCTCGAGCACGTGGTGCTGCGCGCGGCGAACGCCGAGGACGGCCGCCTCGGGCTCACGCTGGGCTTCGACGCGGTCGGCGGCCACCACGAGGCGACGCTGGCCACGCCGCTCACGCTCTCCGCGCTCCGCAAGCTCCGGCTCGACCGCGCGACGCTGCTCGCCCAGCCCTTCGAGCTGACGCTGCGCGACGCCGACGTCGACGTGCACCGGCTCGCGGAGCTGGGCGGCGTGGTCGACGACGAGCTCTCGGGCCGCGCCACGCTCACCGGGGCCCTCCACGGGCCCGCGGACCGCCCCACCGGTGAGCTCTCGCTCGCGCTGGTCGACGTCAACCTCCCGCCGCTGAAGCAGGCGAGGCTCGACCTCACGCTGCGCGCCGACGACACGAAGACGCGCCTGACGGGCAGCGGCGCGCTCGCGGGCAAGCCGGCGGTCGAGCTGACCTCGGCCGTGGCGACCACCCCGAGCGCGCTCCTCGCGCCCCTGCTCGAGGGCCAGGGCGTGGACGCGGTCATCGACGCCGCGAAGGACTCGGCGCTCGAGGGGCTGCTGACGCTCCAGCCGTTCGAGCTCGCCCAGGCCTTCCCCGCGGCCGCCGAGGGGAAGACGCCGCCGGGGGGCGTGGTGTCGACCACCCTCGCGCTGGGCGGCACGCTCGAGGCCCCCACCGCGCGGCTCACCGGCACCGTCACCAACCTCCGCTTCGAGCGCGTGGCGCTGGGGAGCGCGCGCTTCGACCTCCGCAGCACCGGCGTCGAGCAGAGCTACGCGGTGGCGCTCGGGGGGCAGGGCCGCGACGACTTCAAGCTCAAGGGCACCACCGGGCTCGACGTGCGGCTCTCGTCGCTGCAGCGCGGGCTCGCGTGGCGGAGCGCGCCGGTCGACCTCTCGCTCGAGGCGCGCAACTTCGACCTCGGCTTCCTCTCGGGGAGCATCGACCTCCTGCGCATCGTCGGCGGGCGGCTCGACCTCACCGGGCGCGTGCACGGAACGCTCGGCGAGCCGGGCTTCGTCGGTGACGCCACCCTCACCCGGGGCCGCCTCGCGCTCGCGGGCCTCGGCGACTACCGCGACCTCGAGCTCTCGCTGCACGCCACCAACGACGTCGTCGACGTGAAGCAGCTCGCCCTCAAGAGCGGCGGCGGCAAGGCTGAGCTGGTGGCCCACGCCGAGCGCCAACGCTCCGGCGCGTGGGCGCTCACCAGCCAGGGCAGCACCGAGAAGCTCCCCATCGTGAACGACGATCAGCTCCTCGCGACGGTGAGCCTGCGCTACCAGCTCGAGGGCGACGCCACCTCGTCGCTGGTCGACGTGCACGCGCTCTCGCTCCCGCGCGTCGAGGTCGAGCTGCCGGAGGTCAAGCGCAAGGACCTGCAGGATCTCCAGCGCCCGAAGGACGTCATCGTGCTCCGCGGCGGCGCGCGCCCGACGAAGCGCCAGCGCGAGCAGGCGAAGACCGAGAGCACGGCCCCCGCCGACGAGGGGCTCACGGTGCGCGCGGTGCTCGACGCGCCGCGGAACCTGTGGGTGAAGAGCTCCGACCTCAACATCGAGCTCGGCCTGAGCGAAGGCTTCCGCGTCGAGTACCACGACGGCACGCAGCTCTTCGGCGACGCGCGCATCATCCAGGGCAACATCGAGGTCATTGGCCGCGAGTTCTCGGTGCAGAAGGGCAGCGAGGCGCGCTTCGCGGGCCCGGCCACGAAGCCGCTGGTCAACGTGAGCGCGCTCCACGTCAACCAGCGCGAGCAGGTGAAGATCACCGTCACCGTCACCGGCAAGGGCACCGACGTGGCCCTCAAGGCCACCAGCGAGCCGCCGATGCCGGAGTCGGACCTCTACGCGGTGCTCGCCACCGGGCGGCGCACGCTCAAGAACAGCGGCAGCGCGACCATCACCCCGGGCGCCGCGGCCTCGGTCGTCGGTCAGCTCGCCGCCAGCCAGCTCAAGACGGTCATCGCGAAGAAGCTCCCGCTCGACCTCTTCAACTTCGAGACCTCCGACGACTTCCAGCGCGTGAAGCTCGACGTCGGCTGGTACCTCTCGGACACGCTGTTCCTCGGCGGCAGCGTGCATGTCGGTGCGCGGCGCGAGCGCGGCGAGAACGTCTTCTCGAGCCGGCTCGAGTTCCAGATGACGCGCGCGGTGACGCTCGAGGCCTACGCCGGCGACGCGCTCAGCTTCGGCGCCGACGCGGTCTGGTCGCGTGACTTCTGACGCTCACGCCTGCTGCTCGAGCTCGGTGCGCACGTCCCACAGCTCGGGGAAGAAGGTGAGCCCCAGCGCGCGCTGCAGGAAGGCCACGCCCGAGCTGCCGCCGGTGCCCATCTTGTGGCCGATGATGCGGTGCACCGTCTTCATGTGACGGAAGCGCCAGAGCTGAAAGCGCTCCTCGACGTCGACCAGCTTCTCCGCCATCTCATACGCCGCCCAGTGCTTCTCGGGCTGCTCGTAGACCTCCTTGAACAGCCGCACCACGGCCTCGCTCTTCTCGTACGGCTTCGTGAAGTCGCGCTCGAGCTTGTCCTTCGGCACCGCGAAGCCGTGCCGGTGGAGGTAACGGAGGAACTCGTCGTACAGGCTCGGCTGGTGCAGCCGCTTCTCGAGCCACGCGTGGATCTCCGGCGTGTCGCGGTGCGGGAGCAGCAGGTTCGCGTCTTTGTTGCCGAGCATGAACTCGATGCCGCGGTACTGGTAGCTCTGGAAGCCGGAGCTGCGGCCGAGCGCGGCGCGGAAGGTGTTGTATTCCGATGGCGTCATCGTCTCGAGCACCGCCCACTGCTCGAAGAGCATCCGCTGGATGTGCGCCACCCGCGCGAAGACCTTGAAGGTGGGCTGCAGCTCGTCGCGCTGGACGCACGCGAGCGCCAGGTCGAGCTCGTGCAGCATGAGCTTCATCCACAGCTCGCTCGTCTGGTGCTGAATGATGAACAGCATCTCGTCGTGCTGCGACGAGCGCGGCGTCTGCGCGTTGAGCAGCCGCTCGAGCTGGAGGTACCCGCCGTACGTCTCCTGCCGCGACAGATCGACGTGGATCGACTTCTCGAGCTCGCGCTGGTTGCCAGTCATGGGGCCGCTTCATGTGCGAGCAGAGCCCAAAAGAAAAGCAGCCCGCCACGGTGCGTGTGGCGGGCTGCGTCAAGGCAACGACCGAGGCTCGCTTACTTCTTCTTGAGCTCGGCGAGCGCCTTCGCGCCAGCGCGGCCGCGCGGGAGCTTGATGTTCTTCACCGAGTTCGGCGGCGCGTCCGGCACCCAGTCCGACGGGAGGCGGCCGGTGCGATCGAGCATGCGGAACTTCTGGTAGTGCGCCGCGCAGTAGCCCTTGCTGCGCGCCGGGCGACCGCAGCCCTGCACCGCGCAGGCGCGCTTGCCCTCGGAATCAGCAGCGGCCTTGCGGCCCTTGCGAGCGGCGGGAGCGACCTTGAAGGCCTTCGCCGGGCGGCCCGGGCCGCGCTTGATCGGCTGGCCCAGCGCCGCGGCGATCCGCTCCAGCACGGCCGCGTTCGCCTGCAGCTCCGCGAGCGCAGCGTGCACCGGAGCCAACGCCTGCTCCACCTCGGCCGCCACCATCTCGCGCAACAACTTGTCGACTGACATGCGTTCTTCTCGTTTCGTTCGGGGGGATGGGACTGCTCTTACACAGACAACACGAGAAGACTTAGCACCCAAGTCAGACAACACCAGCGTATTTTTCCTCGTTTCGGTGTCTCAAGAGACCCGTGGCTCGAAGAAGGCGCCCTCGCGCCCGCCGTCGCGGATCCACGCCCCGGCCATGCGCTCCGACGAGAAGGCCCAGCCGAGCTCGCCGTCGGGGCGCGCGACGATGACGCCCCCATCGCCGCCGATGCGCACCAGCTCGCGAATGCCCTCGGCCGCGGCCGCGTCGGGGTGGAGCCCGCGGCGGAGCGCCTCGAGCACGGTGCGGGCGAGCCCCACGCGCACGATGAACTCGCCGAGGCCGGTGGACGACGCGGCGCCGACGCGCGAATCGGCGACCGTGCCCGCGCCGATGAGCGGCGAGTCGCCCACGCGCCCGCGCAGCTTGCCTGCCGTGCCGCCGGTGCTGGTGGCCGCCGCGACCTGCCCGCGCGCGTCGACCGCGACCGCGCCGATGGTGCCGTGCGTGGCCTGCCGCCGCTCGAGCCAGCGCAGACGCTGGTGCTCCGTCACCAGCGCGCCGGGCGCGATGGCTGGAATGCCGCGCGCGCGGGCAAACGCATCCGCGCCGTCGCCGACCAGCAGCACGTGCGGGCTGTGCTCCATCACCGCGCGCGCCAGCGAGACGGGGTTCTGCACCGTCTTCACCACCGCCACCGCGCCGCAGCGCAGCTGCTCGCCTTCCATGATCGACGCGTCGAGCTCGACCTCGCCGTCGGCGTTGAGCACCGCGCCGCGGCCCGCATTGAAGCGGGGATCGTCCTCGAGCACGCGTGCCGCGACCTCCACCGCGTCGAGCGCAGAGCCGCCCGCCGCCAGCACCCGCGCGCCCTCGCGCGCCGCGACGAGGCAGCCTTCCTTCGCGCCCGCGCCGTCCTCCTGATCGCGCCGCGGGCCGGCGCCGCCATGAACGAGGATCGAGAACATGCGCTACTCCGGGGCGTCGAGCGGTTGGAGCTGGTGCAGCGGCGGCAGGGCACGCAGCTGCGGGAAGACGAGCGCGACCACGAGCACCACCGCCAGCGTGCCGATGCCACCGCCCACCACCGACCACAGCGGGCCGACCAGCGCCGCCGTCGCGCCCGACTCGAAGCTGCCCAGCTCGTTCGACATGCCGATGAACACGTAGTGGATGGCAGACACCCGGCCGCGCATCGAATCAGGCGTGAGTGATTGCTCGAGCGTCGCGCGGATGACGACCGACACGTTGTCGAAGACGCCGGTGAAGAAGAGCGCGATGAAGGAAAGCCACATCGTCGTCGAGAGGCCGAACGCCACCGTGGCCACGCCGAAGCCCGCGACCGTGAGCAGCAGCACCACGCCCGGCCTGCGCCACGGCGGCAGCCGCGTCTGCAGCAGCGCCATCGACATCGCGCCCAGCGCCGGCGCCGCGCGCAGCCAGCCGAGCCCCACCGGCCCGACGTGGAGGATGTCCTTCGCGTAGACCGGCAACAGCGCCACCGCCCCGCCGAGCAGCACCGCGAAGAGGTCGAGGGTGATGGCCGCGAGGAACACGCGCGTGCCCGAGACGAAGCGCCAGCCGGCGAGGAGATCCGCCAGCCCCTGCCGCTTGCCGCTGAGCGCGGCCGGGCGCGCAGGGAGCGAGAGGAGGATGCCCACGAAGCCGAGGTGCGCGACGAGGGCGAAGCCGTACGCGAGCTGCGCGCCGCTCACCGCCGCGATGAGGAAGCCGGCGACCGCCGGGCCGGAGATGGACGCCAGCTCGTAGGTGCTCGAGAACCACGCGTTGGCGTTGCGGAAGTGCTCGGCCGGCACGAGCTGCGGGAGCATCGCCCCCACCGACGGGCCGCGGAACGCGGTGCCGACGCCGAGCACGAAGAGCACCACGTAGGTCAGCCACACCGGCCCGTCGAAGAGCGCGAGGGCCATGAGCGCCGCCGAGCAGGCGGCGAGCGTGAGGTGGGCGCCGATGGCGACGGTGCGCCGCGGGAAGCGATCGGCCACCACTCCCGCGGGGAGCGCGAGCGTGACGACGGGCACCACCTCCACCAGGCCGACGAGCCCGAGCGCGAAGGTCGAGCCGGTGCGCTCGTAGAGCTGCCAGCCGACCGCCACCGACACCGAGGTGGTGGCCATGGCCGACAGGAAGCGGCCGAGCGCGAAGCGGGCCACGCCCGGGTGCCGGAACGCCGCGAAGGAGTCCGTCGAGGCCGTCACTGCGCACCGGCCTCGTCACACCGCGCCACCGCGCTGGCCGCGGCGAGGAGCTCCACGTCGGCCGCGAGCTCGAGCCAGGGCACGGCGGGCACGACCGAGAGCATCCCTTCGCTGCGCCGCCCGCGAACGATGAAGCGTGCGCGGCTCTGCAGGTGCCCCACCTTTCGCCGGGCGTCGCCCAGCTCGACGAAGAGCGGCACCTCCTCGTCGCACTGGCGCAGTACGCCGGTCGGCGCGCGCGCTGGCGCCAGCTGCCGCGGCGCCTCGCCGTCTGCCGGCTCCGGCGCGGGGGCGAGCTGCGTGTCGTCGAGCCAGTCCACCCACAGCACGCCCTTCACGGGCACCGCGACGCGTGAGACCTCCTGCGCCTGCTCGACGACGAACGCCGGCACCTCGGTCGCCGCGCGGGTCCACTGCCCTTCCGGGGTGGTGATGGCGCTGCGCAGCCGCACCTCGCGCAGCGGCTTGAACCCGGCGCGCGCGAGGAGCCGCGGCCCGTCGTCCTCGGGCGGGTTCAACAGCGAGAGCCCTTCACAGCCGAGCTCGAAGATGGGTGACGCGCGCGGCGTGAAGAGCGCGAGCGCGGCCTCCGAGGGAGCGACCAGCACGCCGCCGAGGCGCGCATCGACGAGCTGGAGCGGCGCGCCGCGGTGGACCAGGCCGCCGACGATGCGGGTCGGCCCCCACGCGTGGAAGAGCGCGTTGCGGGTGGCGTCGACCTCTGCCTCGAGGACGAAGCCACCACCGGTCCACGTGCCCTCGTAGAGCACGCGCTCGCCGTGCCGACGCAGCGCGCCCGCGGTGCGCGCCCCGGCCCACTCTTCCCCGTCCCAGCGCGCGCGCGCGCGGCCGAGCGGAACACCGGCCCCGCGCACCAGCAACGGCGCGCCGTCTTCCCAGCGCGTGCCGCGCCACCAGCAGAACTCGCCGCTCGAGCGGCCGGTCAGCTCCGACGTGTTCTCCGCGCACCCGCTCAGCCACAGCAGCCACCCGACCAGAAGCGTCCGCGCCATCATCGCGCGGTGGTTACCGCAGTTCGCGCCCGACGTCATGGTGACCCGGCGCACGCGCAGCGTACGCCGCAGCCGCAGCTCGACGATGAGCGCCAGTTCCGCAACGAGCTGCGCACGGGCCGCGCGGACCGCTCAGCGAGCGCGCGCCTCGCACTCGCCCTCGCCGCGGTAGTGGCCGATGGAGCGCACGAGCGCGCGCTGGAAGTCGGCGAGCGTCTTCACCCCACCCGCGCCCGCCGTGCCGTACTGGCCGAGCGGGAGCGTCGTCAGCTGCACGTTCGCCAGCTCCGCCTGTGTGATGACCCCGTCCATGTCGGCGTCGGCGCTCGCAACGGCGGTGCCGCGCAGCTTCGCCTCGGGCGACTGCAGGTCGTCGTACCAGAGGTGATCGCCGTGGTTGGTGAGTTCCACCGTCTCGGTGCCGCCTGTGGGCACGGTCGCGCCTTCACCGAAGTCGGGGTTGGTGCAGTTCTCGTAGTGCGTCGTGAGCTCGAACTTCCATGAGAACGACTTCGTGACGCCAGCCTTGCTGAGCGTGCCCTCGACCCACATCGACCAGCCGCCCATCTTCATCGCCTCGACGTCGGCGCTGGCGATGGCCCCGACGCCGACCGAGTCTGCCGAGGCGGGCGCGATGGCGTAGCTCACGGCGTCGTACTTGAGCGCGGGGACGCTCTCGAACTTCTCCAGCTCCACGGGCCCCCGCTTCGTCACGTCGACGAGGTACGGCGCCTTCTGCGTCGGCCCCTTCGTTCCGGTCTTCGTCGCGAGCGTGAAGTCGTGAAAGGAGACGATGAACTTCGTGTAGCGAACGGAGTACCCGTCTTCGAACTCCGACGAGGGGATCTCCTGCTCGATGAAGGCCTCACCCCAGGTGGTGAGCGAGAGCGTGCCGCTCCCCGAGCAGCTCGCAAACACTCCTGCCAACAGCAGCATCGACCGCTTCATCGTGAGGACTCCTTCCAGGTGAGGACCCACGCGGTCGTGTCTTCCACGCCGCGCCCCAGTCCGTTGTACGCAGGGCTCGAGGGGTCCAACGGCTTCGCGCCCGAGCCCACCGCGGCGAAGTCCACACGCGAGAGCACGGCCTGCAGATCGACCAGCACCTGCACCGTGCCTGCGGCGGTGGTCATCACCTGCTCGAAGCGCACGCCCTCGAGCGCAGCTGGAGGCAGGAACGCAGTGCTGAACTCGACACGCGCCGTGTCCTTCGTGGCGACGCCCTCGAGCACGAGGCCAGCGCCGCCGAGCGTCACCTGCGCCGAGCCGTAGTCGCCCGTCACCGCGCTCGCGGTGCCCCACGACAACGGCGCGGTCGCGAGGAGATCGACGTCGAGCGGGGCGACCAGCTCACCGAGCGCCTCGCCCGGCACGTAGTGACCGGGATGCGCCCAGGCGTCCGACACGACGAGCGCGCGCCACCACGGCGCACGACGGGCGAGCGCCACCTTGCCCTCGAAGAAGCGCAGCGCCTCGAGGTGCAGCGTCGCCTTCGTGAGCGTCACCGCCCACCCGGAGTCCGTGACCAGGGCGGCGCTCTTCGCCGTCACCTCGACCGGGAAGGAGCGGCGCGTGCGCTCCGTGCCGCCGCACGCCACGACGAGAAGAAGGAGCAACGACAGGACCGGGTGCTTCACAGGTGGACCTCCAGGGTGAACAAGACGGTGCGGGGAGCGCCGGCGGTGAACTGACGCGCCGGCAGCAGGCTCACCGTGGGGCCCGCGTCCCACTTCGAGGCGTAGACGAACTCGCCATCGCGCCAGCGCGCATCGAGCGCGTTCTGCAGGTCGAGGGCGAGCTCCACGGGGCCGAGGCGCGAGCCCACGCGCGCGTCGAGCAGGAACACCGCGCGGCTGAACTCGTCGTACGGCAGTGGCCGCGGACCGATGAGCGTCGCACCCACGCCGATGAAGGGTGTCCACGCGCCGAAGCTGCGCCGCCACGACGCATCGAGGCGGCCGACGAGCGGCGCGAAATACGGCAGCAGCGCGTCCTTCTCGAGCAGCCGCGCCTGCGCCGCGGTGAGGTTGAGCGAGAGCACCAGCTCGTCGACCGGCCGCGCCGTGAGCGCCGCCTGACCTCCGGCGCGCACCGTCGGGCCCACGAAGGACGTGGTGCCCACCGAGTGGTCGAAGAAGAAGTCGTTCTGCACCCAGCTCGCGAAGCCGAGGAGGCTCGCCGTCACGCGCGACGTCTCGAAGCGGGCGCCGAGCTCTCCGCCGTGCACCGCGACGAAGGGCGCGCGCTCACCGTCGGAGAGCTGGCGCGCCTGCGGCGAGCGGAAGCCATCGCCGTAGGCGAGGAAGAGGCGAACGTGCTCTCCGAGCCCGCGCTCGAGGCCCGCCTTGAGCCCCGCGCGCGGCCCGGCCGAGGTGCGATCCGCGCCCGCCCCCGCGAAGGCGAGCGCGTCATGCAGGCTCACGTGAAGCACGTCGACGCGGCCCCCGAGCATCAGCCGCCACGCTCCGGGAGCCCACGCCAGCTCCGCCCACGCGCTGGCCATCGTCTGAGCGAGCGAGACCTCGATCGCCTCGCGAAAGCGCGTCGCCGCGCCGTCGAGCACCGGCTCACGCAGCCGCCCGTCAGCCTCGTCGTAGCCGCGCTGCGCCTGGCGGATGCGGTCGTGTCGCACCGACGCGCCAGCTTCGAGCAGCAGCACCTGCGCGCCGAGGTGCAGGTGCCGCACGTGCGTCACGCGCGCCCCGAGCACGCCGGACTGCTGCGTCTGCTCGAGACCGTCCCCCGCGGCGTCGCGGAGGAAGCCGGTGAAGTTGTTCCTCAGGCGCAGCTCGAGCAGGAGCCCAAACGCCTCGACGCTCGTGCGCGCCGAGCCATGCGACACCTCCGCGCCGAGCAGGAGCTGGTGTCGCGACGCGGCGCCGCCCTGCGAACGGCCGAAGGCCTGGAAGAAGCCAGCCGCTCCGGACTGCCAGGCGTCATCCCGAACCACACCCGGTGACGCGAAGCCCGCGGTGTAGCTCCCTGCCACTGCGCGCAGCTTGAGCCGCTCGAGCGAGAGCACCGCCTGTCCGAGCGCCGAGAAGCGATGGAATGCGCGCTGCGGGCCGAAGCCGTCGCCTTCCACGTACTCCGCGGCGACGAACGAGGTCTCGCTCTCGCGTGGACGGAAGCCACCGAAGAGCCGGGTGCGCCCGAACGAGCCGCGACCGACGGCGAAGGTGAACCCGGGCTCCTCGAGGCCGAGCTCGTACCGCACCGTTCCCGCCACCGCGAAGTCACCCTGCCACGCGCGGGCGCTGCCCTCGGTGACTCGCACCTCACGCACCGCCTCTGGCACGAGCCAGTTGAGATCGGCGTAGCCGAGCGCGTGGAGGTGCGAGACCTCGTTCACCGGCAGGCCGGCGACGTTGAGCTCCACGTCCTGCCCGTGCACGGCGTCGAAGCCGCGGAGGAAGAGCTGCTGCGCCTTCCCTTCCCCCGAGTGCTGCGACGCCACGAGGCCGGGCACGAGACGAAGCAGCTCGGTCGCACCCGCCCGCGGCGCGGCTCGGACCACGTCGGGCGCGACGATCGTCTCCGAGGGCGTGTGCACCGCGCGCGCTCCGCGGACCACCGTCGTGCGCTCCGGGACGCCGGCATCGACGACCTCGCCCTCGTGCGCGAGCGCTGCGGAGCCCCAAAGGCCGCTCACGAGGAGCGCCAGCGCGACCACGGATCGCGCCGAGAAATGGGCGACAGAGAGACGAGACGCCGCGCTGCGAGACGCGTGACTCGAACGCGACGCCGCCGACGCGAGGGCACGACCAGCCCACGCTCGCCTTCCGTCGCAGAGGCGAGAGGCGCGCCCGCCCGTGACCGCGTTGCGAGACGCTGGCCGCGCGCGGGCACGAGCAACCGATGCTCGCCTTCCGTCGCAGAGACGAGAGGCACGCTCGCCCGTGACCGCGTTACGAGTCGCTGGCCGCGCGCGGGCACGAGCAACCGATGCTCGCCTTCCGTCGCAGCGACGAGAGGCGCGCCCGCCCGTGAGCGCGTTGCGAGACGCTGGCCGCGCGCGGGCACGAGCAACCGATGCTCGCCTCCCGTCGCAGAGACCAGAGGCACGCTCGCCCGTGACCGCGTTGCGAGTCGCTGGCCGCGCGCGAGCACGAGCAACCGATGCTCTCCTCCCGTCGCAGAGACGAGAGGCACGCTCGCCCGTGACCGCGTTGCGAGTCGCTGGCCGCGCGCGAGCTCTCCCTCCGGCCCAGAGACGAGAGGCACACCCACCCGCGCAGCGAGGCGCTGGCCGCGCGCGGGCACGACCAGCCGACCCTCGCCTTCCGGCGCAGAGACGAGACACGAAGCTCGAGG
>JBMORD010000041.1:0-26741 GCA_049322495.1 Myxococcota bacterium
GTCCCCGCGCCGAGCAACACGCCGAGCAGCATCAACCCCCCCAGCAGCGAGAGCCCGCGGCGCACGCCGCCATCGAAGCCCGCGCGGAACTGCGAGCCGTCCCACGCGCCCGGCGGAGGAGGCCGCGGCACCGTGACCGACGTCATCGAGCCCTGAGCGAAGCCCCGGCCCGCCGCCTCGCCCTCGAGCTGGCTGCCGAGCACCACGCGGTAGTTCGCCGGCAGCACGCGGAGAAAGCGGAAGTCCTGCCGCAGCTCCCCTTCCCCGCAGTCGAAGGTGCCCTCGAGCTCCACGAAGCCCTCGCGCAGCCAGGCGCGCGTCTCGAGCACCGCGCACCGGCGCCCGCCTGCCGAGAGCGGCATCTCGTCCCACACGCCGATGCGCAGCGCCTTCTGCTTCGCGTCGAGATCCGCCTGGGTGAGCAGCGCGTCGCCATCGGCGTCGATCGGCACCAGCAGGGCGAGCGAGGCGCCGGTCAACGTGACCGTCTCCACCAGGCGGCCCGGTCCCTGCTTCGCCAGCACGTAGACCACGTCGGCGTCGTGGGCCGAAGCCACGCCAGCGACCAGCAACACGACGATCGGGAGCCACCGCACGGCACCGGTTTCCTCCGCGCCCGCGCGGCTTTCAAGCGCCCGATGATTGAGGTATTCGCCACCGGGCATGCGCGTGGGGGTCACAGGCATCTCATCGGATCTCGGCCGCGGCCTGCTGCCCCGGCTCGAGGCGGATCCACTCGTCGACAACGTGGTGGTCTTCGACATCGCGCGGCCCGAGCAGCTCGGCCGCAAGAGCACCTACGTGCGCGTCGACCTCACCCGCCCGGGCATGGAGGAGGATCTCACCCGCGCCTTCCGCGAGCAGCGCCTCGACGTGCTGTACCACCTCGCCTTCGTGAACTCGCGCGTGCACGGCGCCGCCTTCGCGCACGAGCTCGAAGTGATCGGCTCGATGCACGTGCTGGCGGCGGCGCAGGCCGTGGGCCTGAAGCGCCTGATCATCCCCTCGCTCACCGCGCTCTACGGCGCGCTGGCGAACGGGCCGGCGCTCTTCGATGAGCAGCACCCGCTGCGCGGTGAGGGCGTGCGCTTCGTCACCGATCGCGTCGAGGTCGAGCACCACATCGCCGCCTTCGCCGAGCGCAACCCGCACGTCCACGTGCTGGTGCTCCGCTTCGCGCCCATCGTCGGGGCGCACGCCGACAACCCCTTCACGCGGCTCCTGCGCACCGGCTTCGTGCCCACCGTGCTCGGCTTCGATCCCCTCTGGCAGGTGATCCACGAGGAAGACGCGGCGACGGCGCTCCACCTCGCGCTCACCACGAAGGCACGCGGCACGTTCAACATCGTCGGTGAGGGCACCGCGCCCTTCTCGACCGTCGTGCGCCTGTCCGGTGCGCGCGCGGTGCCGATGGCAGGCCCGATGCTGCGCGCGACGATCAAGGTGCTCGAGACCGCCGGCGTCGCCTCGGTGCCGGTGCCGCTGCTCGACTACCTGCGCTACTCGTTGATCGCCGACGGAACGCGCGCGCGCAAGGCGCTCGGCTTCGTGCCCCGCGTCCCGTTCCAGGAGGCCATGGCCTCGATGCGCGAGAGGAGCACCTGATGGCCACCCGAAAGCCGTCGAAGAAGGCCACGCCGAAGAAGTCGACCCCTCCGAAGGCCGAGAAGCCCCGCGCGCTGGGCAACGATCCCTTCGCGCGCGGTGCGGCGGTGCGCGAAGCGAAGGCCGGTGCGCCCTCGGCGGCGCCGCTCCGCGAGCGGCCCCAGACGCCGGAGCTCACCACGAAGCCCTCCGGCGCGAAGAAGCGCCCCGTGCTGCAGCCGATCGCCGAGAAGCCGGTGTCCACGCCCCTGCCCTCGGCCGCGCGCCCGCCCGCTGCCTCGCCTGCGCGCCCTCCCGTCGTCGCTCCGCGCCCGAGCGCCGGTCCCCGCCCGCACGCAGGGTCTCCGACCGCCGAGGAGCTGCACGGCCCGACCGCGCACGCGGCGTCACCGATCGCCGAGGAGCTCAGCGGACCGACCCCGCACGCGGCCTCGCCGTCGGTGGTGGTCGAGGTGAGCCCTCACGCCGGCGCACCGGTGGCCGCGGAGCTCGACGGCCCCACCGCGCATGCGGCCTCGCCGTCGGTGACCGTCGAGGTCGCCCCGCACGCCGCGACGCCCGTCGCCGAGGAGCTCGACGGCCCCGCCTCGCACGCTGCTTCTCCCGAGGCGCTGGAGGCGAGTGAAGCTGCGAACGACGAGACGCCGCTCGCCTCGCCGCCGAGCACTGACGGGGCGAGCCCGGGCGTCATCGGAGGGCTCCTCACCGCGCTCAAGGCGGCCACTGGCCTCGCGCCGCGCTGGGCCGACGTCGATCGCTGGGGCAAGGACGCCCAGCTCGCCGCGGCCCTGCGCCCGCTGGGTGAGCTCCTCTACGACAAGTACTGGCGCGTGCGCGTCGAGGGCGCCGAGCACCTCCCGAGCGGCCCCTTCATCATCGTCGCCAACCACGCCGGCGCGCTGCCCCTCGATGGCCCGGTGCTGCACCTCGCGCTCCGCCGCGAGCGCCCCGATCTCGTCGAGTCGCGCTGGCTGCTGGAAGATCAGATCTTCCACGCGCCGTTCCTCGGCGTGCTGGCCAACCGCCTCGGCGCGGTGCGGGCCAACCCTGAGAACGCGCTGCGGCTGCTGGCCGAGGGCCGTCCGGTGATCGTCTTCCCCGAGGGGTTCCACGGGCTGTCGAAGCCCTTCTCCGAGCGCTACCAGCTCCGCCGGTTCGGGCGCGGCGGCTACGTGAAGATCGCGCTGCGCGGGAAGGTGCCGATCGTGCCCGCGGCGATCATCGGCGGCGAGGAGTCGATGCCGCTGCTCGGGAAGATCCCCGCCGGCGCGCTCGGCGTGGAGTACCTCCCGGTGACGCTGCCCCCGCTGCCGGCGCGCTGGCACATCCGCTTCGCGGAGCCGGTCTCGCTCGACGGCGCGCCCGATGAGCCGGAGCACGATCTGGCCTGGGTCGAGCGGAAGAACCTCGCGATCCGCGATCAGATCGAGGCGATGCTCACCCACATGCTGCAGGGGCGCGAAGGCGTCTTCTAGACGGCGACCTGGTTGCGGCCCGACGTCTTCGCCTCGTAGAGCTTCTCGTCCGCGCGCCGGATGAGCTCCTGCGCGTCTTCGCTCTTCTTGAGCACCGTGGCGACGCCCGCCGAGAGCGTGACGGGGATCTCCTCGCCATCGAAGGCGAAGGTGTGCTTCTCGACGAGCTTGCGGACCTTCTCCGCGAGCAGCGCGGCGCCCTTCTGATCGACCTCGGGGAGCAGCAACGCGAACTCCTCGCCGCCGTAGCGCGCGAGCACGTCCTCGCGGCGCGTGCGCGAGCGCACGGTGCTGGCGACCTCCTTGAGCACGGCGTCGCCCGCGAGGTGGCCGTAGGTGTCGTTGATCTTCTTGAAGTGGTCGATGTCGATCAGCACCAGCGAGAGCGGGCGGCCGTAGCGACGGGAGCGGGAGAGCTCGCGATCGATCGCCTCCTCGAAGTAGCGCCGGTTGAAGACCTGGGTCAGGCCGTCGACCGTCGTCATCCGGTAGATCTCGTCGTGGTACGCGGCCTCGATGTTGTTCGAGGCGATGAACTTGAAGATCGTCCGCCCGATCTTGATCAGATCGCCGTTGCGCAGCCGGTACTCGCGCTCGATGTGCTCGTCGTTGATGATGGTGCCGTTCGTCGAGCCCAGGTCCTCGGCGGTGACGCGGCCTTCGTCGTTGAGCAGCCGCGCGTGGCTGCGGCTCACCGCGTCCTGATCGATCTGGATGTCGCTCTTCGAGGACCGCCCGATGATCGTCTCGGCTTCGGTGAGATCGTATTTGCGGCCGAGCTCCTCACCGTGGATCACCACCAGCGCCGCCGCGCGCGACACCCGCCGCTCGGAGATCTTCGAGATGACGGTGATGGCGGTGGTCTGCTTGCGCGGCATCAACCCCGGAAGCTACCGCGCGAGCCGCGCGCTTCGCACGCTCCGCGAGAAATGAAATTCGTCCGCCGGACGGGCGTGGAGGTGCGTAGACCGTCCGCGAACCGGAGACCGACAACCTGTCCTTCGACGGTCGAGCGCTTCGCACGCCCGGAGCAAGACGAACCGGAGGGCGTGGAAGTGCGAAGACCGTCCTCGACCCCGAGACCGACAACCTGTCCTTCGACGGTCGAGCGCTTCGCACGCCCGGAGCAAGATGAACCGCCGGAGGCAGCGGAGGGCGTGGAAGTGCGAAGACCGTCCTCGACCCCGAGACCGACAACCTGTCCTTCGACGGTCGAGCGCTTCGCACGCCCGGAGCAAAACGAAACAGGGCTCCTCCCGCGAAGGAGGAGCCCTGCGTCACGGCACGGCACCGATGACGATTACTGGATCGTCGCCGTGATGGTCTTCGACACGGCCGGGGCGATCGGCGTCGCACCGTCGGTCTTGAGCAGCTCAGCCTTGATGCTGACGCCCATGCCCGTGCAGGCGGTCGGCAGCGTGTACTCGACCTCGCCGCTGCCCTTCATCGGGGTCTCGGCGTTGATGACCGCGTCGACGCAGCCACCCGAGCCGCCGGTGAACGACAGCTTGACCACGCCGTCGTCCGTGCCCGCGGTGCCCACCACGAAGCTCTTCACCTCGAGCACGAGCTTCGAGCCAGCCGCGATCGTCGCCGGGTTGGCCGACGGCGTCTTGAAGCCGATCGAGGGCGGCGCGTAGTTGAGGAACGAGAACGCCGTGAGGAAGTCGGTGGTGCGGTCGGCGTTGGTGTCGTTGGCCTCGACGTAGGTGTTGAAGGTGATCGCCGGCGAGCCGGTGGTGAGCGGGTCCTTCACCATGCGGAAGGCCTGCACCACGTAGCTCGAGCGGTTGCCCGTCATCGCGTTGCCGTTGTCGAAGAGGCGATCGCGCAGCGCGCCCGGAACGGTCGGGAGCGAGAAGCCCGGCGACGACGGGTCGACGATGACGTCCCAGCGGGTCTCGAGGTTGTCCGAGAACGAGACGCGCAGCACGTTGACGCCCGTGACGGCCGCGAGGGCGAAGCTGCGGGCGCCGAGCGCGCCGCTCGCGGTGCTGGTGAAGTTGAACTTCGCGCCCTCCGGGAACGCCGGGAACGTCTGCGACGACACGTCGATCGGCGTCGCGCCCGTGGGATCGAAGGTCAGCTTGTTGCCCGGCAGGCGCGGGAAGAGCGCCGAGGCGCCGATGCCGGCCGAGGCGTCAGACAGCGCCTTCGCCGAGATCGCCGCCATGAGCAGGCCGTAGTGCGCGCCCTCGAGGCCGTGGTGCGTCGGCGCCATGCGCACGCCGATCTGGCCGGCGGCGAGCGGGTCGAGCTTGTCGATCTGCCCGTCGATCGGCGTCGCGACGTTGACGCCCACGCCGATGCCGAGCGGAACCACGCCGCGGCCGGGCATGTTCGCGCCACCGATGATCGCCACACCGTCGACGTAGGTGCCCTTGAACTTCGGCAGTTCGGGCATCTTGGTGACGAAGCTGAACGCCAGCGGGATCTGGGTGAAGTCGTGCTGGGCCGTCGTGTAGTGCGACTGGTCGGTGTAGTCCGGGTTGCCCATCGACGCGCCCGGGGTCGGCTTCAGCGTGAACTGCACGTCGCGGACGATCGACGAGTTGAACTTCTTGAAGATCGGCACGATGCGCGCGAGCAGCTGGCCGATGTTGATGTTGTCGAGGCCGCCGGCCACCGCGTCGATCGGCAGATCGCCGAGCGGAACGTCGCCCGCCAGCGCCCACGCCGTGCGCGTGCCGCAGGTGCCCGCGACGATCTTCGCCTCGTCGGCGTTGCCCATCGAGTCGACGCACACGCCGTTGACGCCCTGGCCCGCGATGCTGTCCTTGATCTTCTGATCGCCGAAGCCGAGGAACGCGCCCGCAGGGATCGGCACGTCCATCTGGTTGATCGCCGAGCCGATCACCACGTCGGTCGGGACCGACGGGCCGAGGAGCTGCGTCAGGTTGAGGTTGGTGATCGAGCCGGCCAGCGACATGCCAGCGAGGGCCGCGTGCACGTTCGACGTCGCGGGCACGTTCGAGAAGCCGCCCTTGTAGCCGCCGTAGGTGTCGAGCGCGTTGCGGCGCAGCGCGAACGAGAGGAAGCGCGAGCCCGCCGTCGCGTAGTTCGCCACCGTCACGTACGAGAAGTCAGCGTGGAACACCGACACCGTGACCGAGGCCGGCGAGCCGGTGAGGGCCAGCGTGGCCGAGCCCGCCGCGTCGGTGTCGACCGAGTCGGCGCCCATCTGCTGAATGATCGTGCCGTTGGTCTGCGAGAGCACCACCTTCGCGCCCGTCACCGGACGGCCCGAGAGCTCGTCGATCACCGAGACGGCCAGCTGGTTCGCCGCCGGCGCCGCGAGGACGATCGCCTTCGCCTGGCAGTTGACCGAGCCGAACGCGGCCTGGATCGACGCGGTGGCCGTGGTGACGGCCGCAGTGCCCGCGGTGAACTCGGCGGAGTTGCCCGTGCCCGAGCCCGTCACCGCGTTGCCGACGGCGGTCCACGTCGCGCCGTCCTTGATCACCACCGGGTTGTTGTTCGCGTCCCACGCGGACACGAAGAACTTCGCCTTGCCGCCCGCCGGGAAGACCTGGAAGTCGGGCGAGATGGCGCACTTCGCGACGGTCGACGCGGCGGGAGGCGCCACGCACGCACCGTTGCGGCACACCTGCGAGCCGCAGTCCGAGTCACTGGAGCACAGCGAGCCGACGCACTTGCCCTCGTCACACTGGCAGCCGAGCGAGCCGCCGCAGAAGTCGAGCGCGTACTGCTGCGGGCGGTTGTTGCACTGCGCCGCCGTGCGGCACGACGGCTCGCACTTGAAGGTCACCGTGTTGCAGAAGAAGTACGTCGGATCCGGACAATCCGAGTCATCGACACACTCCTCCGTGCTGCCGCCGCCGCCACCCGTGCCGCCGTCCGTCTTCGGACCCGGACCGGGACACCCCATGAAACCCATGGCCGCGAGCGACAAAGCCGCCCACAGCAGGTTGCGATTCACTGCCGTCATTCGATGCTCCTTGGTGGGGAAAAAGCCGACTGAGAAAAGGCGGCGCACTCTCCCTTTCTGGGAGGGTCAGGTCAACCGGGAGCGAGCCAAATGCCACATTCTTTTCTAAAGGGTTTCGCCATGTTGCAGCGCGTCAACCGCGACATTCACGTCATGTTCTGAGATGGTCCGCCGCTCATGAAGTCGTTGGCAGACATGCTGGGTCAGGCCCTCAAGCAGACGGGGTCGGCGGGGGCTCTGGCGCCGGTGTGGGGCCGCGCGGTCGGCGAGCTGATCGCCCGGCACACACGCCCCGTGCGCTGGGAAGGCAAGGCGCTCGTCATCCGCTGCGACGCGGCGGCGTGGCAGCAGGCGCTCGAGCCGGAGCGTGAGGCGATTGTTCGCAAGCTGAACGCGGCGCTGGGAGAATCCTCCGTCTCCTCGCTCGTTCTCGAAGTCGGATGATCCCTCTCCTCCTCGTCTCCCTCCTCGCCGCGGCCCCGAGCCGGGCCAACCTCGAGCGCACGGTGCGCGATCGCTTCGAGGCGGTCGGCCGCACCGCCCCGCCGATCGACCCTGCCCTCTCGCGCGCCGCCGACGAGCTCGCCCGCCGCGCGCTGAGCCACGGCGTGCAGGAGGCGACCGGGCTGCTGAACGTCACCAACGCGATCTCACGCCAGGGCGCGTGGGATCCGAACCCGGTGGTGGTCGCGGTGCGCGCGTCGCTCGAGCAGCTCGAGGCGGAGCTCCGCAAGCAGGACCTCGGCACCGAGCCGTCGACGCACGTCGGCCTCGGGCTCGCGCTCGGCCAGGAGCGCGGCGCGCTGATCGTCCTCCTCGCGCGTCGGCGGGTCGAGCTCGCGCCCGTCGCGCGCAGCCACCCGAAGCCGGTGCGCCATGAGCGCGTGTGCGGCGCGCTCGCCGAGCCGCTGCAGAGCGCGGAGCTGTTCGTCACCCGCCCCGAAGGGTCCGTGGAGCGGCTGGCGATGAAGCGCGAGGGCGACACCCACTGCGCGACGCTCGACTTCCCGACCCGAGGCCGACACGCCGTCGAGGTGCTGGCCACCGGTCCCCGCGGGCCCGAGGTGGCCGCCCTGCTCTTCGTCGACATCGGCGCGGTGCGCACCGAGAGCGAAGACGCCCTCGCGGAGCCATCCGACGACAAGGCCGCCCGCGCGGCGCTCCTCACGCGCATCAACGCGCTGCGCCTCCAGCTCGGGGTGCCCGCCGTCACGCCCGATCCCGCCCTCGAGGCCGTGGCCCAGGCCTGGGCGGAGCGCCTCGCGCGCGAGAACTTCTTCAGCCACGTCGCCCCCGACGGCAGCACCCTCAAGCAGCGCCTCGTCGAGGCCGGCTACCGCTTCACCGCCGCGGGCGAGAACCTCGGCCTGTCCTCGGGCCCGCTCGCCGCGCACTTCGGCATCGAGCACAGCCCCGGCCACCGCAACAACCTGCTGGAGGCCGGCCACCGGCGCCTCGGCCTCGGCCTCGCGAAGCGCTCCGATGGCCTCGAGGTGCTCGTCGAGGTGCTCGCCGCCCCCGCCAGCGTCGACGACGAGAAGGATCCGCTCGGCAGCGTGTACGCGTCGATCGACGCCGAGCGGAAACGCAAGAACCTCTCGCCCCTCAAGCGCAACTCGGTGCTCGAGAGCCTCGCCCAGTCGCACGCCCGCAAGGCCCTCGAGGCCGATCTCCCGAAGGCCGCCGTCCCCGGCGCGCCGAAGCTGAGCGAGAAGGCCTTCGAGCTGATGGACGAGCTCGGCGCGGTCGCCGTCGACGTCTTCATCTCCGACGCGCCGAAGCTCGGCGCGGAGTCGAAGAACCTCGCCGCCCCCACCAACGACGTCGTCGGCGTCGGGCTGGTCAAGGGTGACTCACCCCGCTTCGGCCCCGGCCGATACTGGATCGTCGTGATGTACGGCGCGCTCCGCTGACCGGCCTCCCCGAAAAAATCGCCCCTCGGCGGGAATGCTGGTTTTCTTTGGCGCATGACGCAGCCGAACCCGCCGGTGATCCTCGGCGTCGACGAAGACCGCAACGCGCAGACCGCCATCGCGCAGGCCTTCAACGAGCAGGGAGTCTTCTACCGGTTCGTCACCGATCGCCGAAAGGTGGCCGGCGGGCTCAAGCAGCTCCGCCCCCACCTGCTGCTGGTGTTCGGCGAGCTCGAATCCGACTTCGTGATCCAGGTGCTCGATCAGGTCTCGAGCGACGCGACCTCGGCGCAGCTCCCGGTGGTGATCGTCACCTCCGACACCAGCGACGCGCCGTTCGTCGAGGGCATGCGCACCGGCGTCATCGGCCTGCTGCGCGCGCCCTTCACCGCCGCGCACATCGGGGTGGTGCGGGCCCTGTGGGACGAGCTCGGGGCACGCACCGGCCACAACTCGGGCACCGCCGACGCGGCGACGCTGCTGCGCTTCATCGAGCACATCCGCCGCACGCGCCGCAGCGGCGTGCTGCTCACCAACCCGCGCACCGCCAACGAAGGCAAGGCGTCCTTCGTCTACGGCCGGCTCGATCGCGCGGCCTTCCTCGGCGCCCAGGGCCAGGACGCGGTGCGCGCGATGCTCAGCCAGCCGCAGATGCGGTGGACCTTCGACGAGGTCGCCGGCTCCCGCGGTGAGGGCGCGGGCGTGGTGATCGAGGTGGGCGACGTGCTGACCGGAGAGACGCCGGTGGCCGAGGTGGTGGTGGGCGAGGCGGTGATCGAAGACGACGAGCCGCTCGCCTTCGAGGTGAAGCCCGCCGCGCCGCCCGCGCCCGCCGTCGTCCCCGCGGCCCCCGCGCTGCCCCAGCTCCTCTTCGTCGACGACGATCCGGCGATCCTCAAGATGTTCTCGACGCTCTTCGCCAAGTACGGCTTCCAGGTCACCACCGCGACCGACGGCCAGGAGGGCTTCGACTTCGCGCTCCAGCGCCCCTTCGACGCGGTGCTCGCCGACCTCAACATGCCGCACCTCGACGGCTGGGGCATGCTGCGCGCGCTCCGCGAGGACTTCCGCACCCGCGAGCTGCCCATCGCCTTCCTCTCGGCGCACGACGACTACCGCGAGTCGCTCCGCGCCCTCGACGCGGGCGCGCAGGCCTACCTCTCGAAGGGCACCAAGCTCGATCTGATCATCGGCCAGGTGACGAAGCTCCTCGAGCCGCGGCGCATGCTGCTGGCCTTCCTCGAGATGGGCCAGACGGGGAACATCGCGGTGCACGCGGTGGGGCCGCAGTGGCTGCTCCGCACGCTGGCGCAGCGGCGCGCGACGGGCGTGCTGTCGTGCCGCGACGGCTGGGCGACCTACCAGCTCACCTTCGCCGACGGGCGCTGCTTCCACGCCACCGCCGTCGCCGGGAAGTTCACCGCCGAGGGAGAGAAGGCCTTCAACGCCTTCGTCGCCAGCCGCCACGCGGAAGGCGCCTTCGTGCCCGGGCCCGCGCCGTCAGTGGCGCCGAACCTCCACCTCGCCACCGAGATCCAGATCGAGCGCGCGTGCGCGACGCTCAACGAGAACGAGCGGCGCCTGCGCGAGTCGCTCCTCGTGACCGCCACGCAGACCGAGGTCAACGCGCAGCTCTACGAGGTCTACCGCCAGGTCGGCCCCAAGCAGTGGCTCGAGTGCGCGCGCCTCATCTGCGAAGAGAAGATCGCCCCGCGCGAGGTGATCGCCCGCCTCGACATCTCGCCGCTCGAGATCGAGGAGTGCCTCAAGGATCTCATCCGCCGCGGCGTGGTGACGCTCAAGAAGGCCTGAAACCGCCGGGCTCCAGAAATGAAAAAGCCTCCCCTTCGGGAGGCTCACTTTCAAACGACCGTGACGACACCTGCGGTCAGACCACGCGACGCTGCGTGGCGAACGACTCGATGCCAGCCTGCTGCGCCGACGGCAGCGCGTAGAGCGGGCACTTGATGCAGGTGAAGGACTGCCAACCACGACGGACCGCCTCATCGAGGCAGTTGTCGTAGTGCGCGCAGTCGAGGTTCCGGTGGTGCTCGACCCCAAGACGCTTGGGGCCCGCCTCCGGATTGATGCTCTGTGGAAGTTCGGTCGGACACGGCTTCATGTGCGGTTTCGGCCTCCCGTGCTGCGAGATCCCCCCCGGGACGACAACTCTGCTGTGCTGCGAAGACGAACTGCGTTCAACGTGGATCTGAAAATGCGGCGCCGACCTACTTGTTCCCCCGCTTCGACTTCAAAGGGGGTCCCGCTCGACAGTCGGCGGAATCCTTATCGGATTCACTCCGTTCACGAATGCAGCCGTTCTCGTGAGAAAACGGACGAGCGGCGGTGTACGGCAAGCGGTCGACGGATGTCAAACCGGGGTCCCCATGTTTGAGACAGGTCTGTTGCGACTGCCCGCGCGGGCGCTGATCACCCTCGGCCTGGTCTTCACCAACCCCTCGTTCGGGCAGTCGGAGGCGCTCCTCGAGGCGGTGCGCGTGCATCGCGACGGCGTGGCCGCGCAGGCCCGCGGTGAGCTCGACGCGTGCGCGGCGCGCAAGTGCTCCGACCTCGCGCGGCTGTCGCTGCTGACGGGCGTCCTCGAGCTCTCGGAGGGCAACGCGGCCGACGCCACCACCCGCCTCGCGTCGACGAAGGCGCCGAAGGGGCTCGAGGCGATCCACGGCTGGTACCTCGGTGAGGCGCAGGCGTGGTCGAACGCCCGCGCCGCGGCGGTGAAGACGCTGCAGAAGGCCCGGAAGACCGCGCCGAGCTGGCTCCAGCCGCGCATCGATCGCCGCCTCGCCGAGCTGTTCCTCGAGCTCGGAGACGCCGCGAAGGCCCGCGCGCTGCTCGACGCTGATCCCGACGTGGGGAAGCTCCCCGAGCTGCTCTACACGCGCGCCCTCGCTCGCGAAGCATCGAGGCTGACCGCCCTCGCCCGCGGGGACTGGAAGGCCCTCGCGCTGCGGTTTCCCGCACACCCACACGGGGTGGACGCCAGAGCGCGGCTCGTCGCGGCCAACGCGTGGACGCTCACGGTCGACGAGCAGCTCTCGCGGGCGCAGGCGCTGCTCAACGCCGGAGATGCGCGCGGGTGCCTGACGGCCCTCGACGAGCTCACCGAGCAGCTCAAGCCGGAGCTCCGCGCGAAGGTGGCGCTGCTGCGTGGGCAGGCGCTGCTCTCCCGCGGCCGTGAGCGTGACGCCGAGGCGCAGGCGCAGCTGGCGATCGCCGCGGGCGGACCTCCGGCGATCGCCGCGCAGGCGCTCCTCGCGTCGGCGAAGCGGCTCATGCGGCTGCAGGACAACGCGGGCGCGAGGAAGGCGTTCCGGCAGCTCGACGACACCTGGCCGGCGGATCCGAACGCCGACGAGGCGGGCTACCTCGCCGCGTGGCTGGCGATGAACTCGGGCGACTTCGACGCAGCGGTGGCCGACTTCACCGCCTTCGAGACGCGCCACCCCGACTCGAAGCGGCGCGACGAGGCGCGCTGGTTCCGCGGCTTCTCGCTGGTGCGCGCGAAGCGCTTCGCTGCGGCGCGTGACGTGCTGCTCACCCTCGCGCAGGACTTCCCGAAGTCGTCGCTCGTCCCGCAGGCGCTGTACTGGGCGGCACGCTCGGCGCAGCTCGGCGGAGCGCCCGCTGACGCCGGCCCCGCGGTCGACGTGGTGGCCGAGTACACGGCGCTGGTGAGCGGCTTCGGCGGCACCTTCTACGGCCTGCTCGCCAGCGAGCGGCTCGCGGAGCTCCAGGTCGAAGCACCGCACCCCTTTGCCGTCGAGCCGAAGCCGCTGGTGGTGAAGCGGCCTGCCGGGCTCGAGCTGGCCGCGTCGCTCGCGCGCACGGGGCTGTTCCGTGACGCCGCGGCGGAGGTCGCCCGCGCGGTGGCGGCGATGCCAGCGGCCGAGGCCCTCACCTGGGGCCACGCGCTGCAGTCGCTGGGCGACTTCGGCACCGCGCACGCCCTCGCCGCGCGGCACCTGTGGGGCGCCGTGTACACCCAGCGCACGCCCGAGGCGCTGGCCCTCATGTACCCGCGCGCGTTCCGCCAGAGCGTCGAGACGTGGGCCGGCAAGCACGACATCGAGCCCGCGCTCGCGTGGGCGATCATGCGCCGCGAGAGCGCCTTCGCGCCCGAGGTCACCAGCGTCGCCGACGCCCGCGGCCTCATGCAGCTCATCCCGCCGACGGCGAAGAGCATCGCCGAGACGCTCAGGCTCCCACCCGCAGACCCGGCCGAGCTCTACGCGCCCGAGTGGAACATCAGGCTCGGCACCTGGTACCTCCGCGCGCTGCAGGATCGTCTCAACCACCCCACGCTCGTGGCCGCGGCCTACAACGGCGGGCCGTCCTCGGTGGCGAGGTGGGCGAAGGAGCGCGGAGACGAGCCGCTCGATCAGTGGGTCGAGGAGATCCCCTTCAAGGAGACCCGCGGCTACGTGAAGCAGGTCACCACCGATCTCTTCATCTACCGCCAGCTGTACGGCGGCCCGAAGGCGCGGCTGTCGCTGACCGTTCCGCAGCCGGGGACGAGCGGCGTCGACTTCTGAGTGATGTCGAACCGCGCGCCGAGCGCATCCTCGCCGCGTGGTGCTCGACGTCGGGGCGCTTCTCGGGTCGTCGGCTCGAGTCGGACGAACGCGTGGTCGAGGAACGGCGGGGCGTCGGTCGGTCGACATGTTCGAGACCGCGAAGGTGGGCGATGGGTGTGACGCGCACGGCGAGGCACGCAGGCGCGGTTCAGGTGGTCCAGGGCGCGTTGCGAACTCCGGCTTCGGCCGCGCCGTCGCGGCCCCGGTGCGGAGCGGCTCGTCGCAGGTGAGGTGTGGATCATCGCTGAACGCGCCGCTGCAGCCGCACGCGCGCGCCCCTCGAGGTCGGTGGTGATCATCGCGACTCGCGTCGACCAGGACGCGTGCCGCTCTCCCGTCGTCGTCGCACGACTCCGCGCTTCAGCCCAGGCGCTGGTTGTCGACCGCCAGCAGCACCATCTACCGCAGGTCGCCCTCCTCGCGCAGCAGCACGCGCGGGCGGGCATCCGCAGAAGCCGGTGTGCCGCAGGCGCTCACTCCGACGGGAGGTAAGGAACGAGCGCCGGGTTCTTACGCGCGAGCGGGCCCAGCGGCGTCTTCGTCAGCTCCGCGTCGAAGGTCGCCGTGTCGAGGCCGGCCTTTCGCGCCGCGAACCTCCCCAGCGCGGCCGCCGTGGGCCGCCCCGCTGCGGGGAAGTCCTGCTCGCCGAGCGCCTCGCTGGCGCGCGTGGCGGCGAGCCTCCAGTCGCGCTCCGCGAGCGCGAGCACGATGCGCGGCGTGGTCATCACCTTCTCGGGCGCACGCTCGATGATCCCCCTCGCCTTCTCGAGCTCCCCCGCCTGGAGCAGCATCAACACGCGCCACGTCTCGGCGGCGTCCTTCACGGCGCGCGACTGGCGCTGATCGAACCAACCCGAGTCGATCGCCTTCGAGGCCAGCTCCAGCCCCTCGCGGGTGTGCCCCTCGCAGAAGCGCGCGACGCCGTACATCAGCACGTGCACCGCGTGAAACGCGCCGAGCGGTTGCGCCTTCACCAGGAGCGCGGCGTAGGCGTCTCGCGCACCGGCGAGATCTCCCGCGTTCAGCTTCTCGGTCGCGGCGAGCCCCTCGCGGCGGATCGCGTTGATGCGCAACATCGCGTGAGCGCGCGCGAGCACGCCTCCCTGCCAGGCGAAGACGAAGCCGCCAGCGAGGAGCGCCAGACCCCAGAGCGACCCGGGCACCCCACCCAGCGACGGCTGGCGCGCGAAGACGAGGGCGATGATCACGGTGATGCCGAGCACCAGCGCGATCCGGCTCCGGCGAGCCTTGTCTTCGACGGCGTTGACGAGCGTGACGTTCATCGGCGCGGCACCTCTCGGAGGCTCTTGCAGGCAGCGATCATCTGTTCCTGGCCCGCGAGCGTCGTCGCTTCACCGGAGCACTCGATGACCCGCGCGCCGACGCGCCGGCTCACCTTGAACGGGTACGAGTCGGGCCATCGCGGGCCGCCCCAGGTGAGCACCCAGCCGTCGGGGAGCGCGCGCGAAGAGGCCCAGCTCGCACCGCCGTCGTCGCGCTCCTGGAGCTCCCGCTTCTCGTCGTCGAGCGACGCGAGCACCGCGGGAGCGCGCACCCACAACACGCCCACCCGCTCCGGGCAGACTGCGGTCGGGCTGCACGCGGTGAGCCTGTCGCCCTGCCGACACAGCGCCGCGCCCGACACGAAGACGCCGCAGTCGCGCTCGAGCCGCCAGCCCTCCGGGAGCTCGAGCGCGAGCCCGAGGTCGGGGTGCGACATCAGTCCGCCGAGCAACGCCAGGACGAAGAGCTGCATGGGGCGCTTCTCGCACACTCGACTGTCGCCCGTCCGCAGCGGCGGCACGCCCACGGACGTGGGGCCGCAGACACGCACGTCGACGCCGCTCTCGAATGCGATGGCGGGCCTCACGTGCGTTCGCGGCGGGAGCGACCCTCGAGCGATGGACGGACGCGCGTGCCTCGCTCCAAGTAGCGAACGAGCAGCACCTGTCCGACGCGCGAGACGAGGTGGAGCGCGAAGGACGCCGTCAGCACGCGCCCCTCCTGCGGGCTGTGACGCCGGAGGATCGCCGCGTGTACGTCTCGGGAAGAGAGTGCGGAGCCGCGTGCCTGCGCACCGACGCAGGCGACACGCCTTCCTCGCGACCCAGCCGAGTGTCTCCCGTCCGGCGTGCGTCGAGCTGGCGGCCGAAGAAGGCACGCAGCTCACCAAGAATCTCCCGCTGCCCGCTGCCGCAGTCGCTGCTCGCCCGGGCCGACGGCGCTCCGGTGACGAGCACCGCGCTGCCCGCCGGCTCAGCGTCAGCTCAACCGCGCGTCGCCACCAGGCGAGCACTCGACGACTTCGGTCGCGCCGTGAGCCCTCACGAGCTCGACGGCGCGCGCCTGGTGCTTCGCGGAGGTCAGCAGCACCGGGTTCGGCCCTGCGTCGAGCGTGAACCACACCCCGACGCCCTCGCGACGGAGCTGACGGCACGCCTCGATCACCGCGAGCGTCGCCGGCTTGAGGTAGCAGAGCGGCGGGTTCGCCCCGAGCGCCGACGCGTGCATGCGCCAGGCGTTCCGCTCGGCGATCTCCCCCACCGCCTCGAGATCCTTCCGCTTGATGAAGCGCACGATCTCCTTCACCTCGCGCTCCGCGTCCTTCGCCCACGCCGGGTAGTACGGCGAGGTCTCGACCGTCGATCGCATGCCGTCGCGCGACTTCACTTCCTTCTCCTCGCGGCTCACCATGCCGACGAGGAGGCGCAGCTCGGGCCAGTGCTTCTCGTCGAAGAGCTGCTCGGCGAAGGAGTCCTTCCCGTCGGCGCGGCGGCCGCGATTCCAGCGCACGAAGCCGCCCTCGATGCTGCGCGAGGCCGAGCCGCTGCCGCGGCGCGCGAGGATCGACTCCGCGCGCGTGTCACGAGGCAGCCCCGCCGCGCTGCGCGCCGCCACCGCGAGGGCCGCGAACGCCGCCGCGCTCGACGCGAGCCCCGCCGAAGCCGGGAAGTCACCGCGCGACACCATGCGCGCGGCGCCGAGCTTCTTCCGGGCGCCCGCCTCGGCGCGCACCAGCTTCAGCGTGTCGACCACGCGCTGGCGTTCGGTGCCCTGGGCCACCTTGCCGTTGATCTCGACCTGGTCGTCGCCCTGCTCGCCGGTGAACTCGACCTCGGTGGTGACCGACAACGGGCCCAGCGTGACCGAGAGGCTCGACTGATGCGGGAGGATCAGCTTCTCGTCGCGCTTTCCCCAGTACTTCACGAGCGCGATGTTCGGGTGGGCGATGGCTTTGGCCTTCACAGCGTCCTCGGTCCGGCGAGCTGGCTCGCGAAACAGTCCACGCCCTGCTGACGGAGCTTCATCACCGTCGGCTCGGGCTCACGGAACAGGGCGATGACCGCGCCGCCGTCTCCGCCCGCGCCGGTGAGCTTCGCGCCGAGCGCGCCGAGCCCCCGCAGGCGGTACACCATGTCCTCGATCGGAGGGCTCGACAGCCCGAGCGCCCCCAGCAGCCCGTGGTTCACGTTCATCACGTCGCCCAGCGCCTCGAGCTCGCCCTGCTTCACCGCCGCCGCGCCCTCGAGCACCAGCTTGCCGATCTGATCGAAGACCCGGCGGTAGCGGCCCGGCCAGCGCTTCTGCCGCTCGCGCAACGCGGCCACCGTGAGCTTCGTCGAGGCGCGCGGGCCGACGAGCGCGATCACGATCTTCACCGGCTTCTTCGCCTCGACGACGGACGCCCTGCCGCGCCGGAAGAGCACCATCTGGCCCCGGGCCGACGTGGTGTGATCCACCCCGCTCGGCGTGCCGTGGAACTCCTTCTCCATCTCGAAGGCCAGGGCCTCGACGTCCTTCGGCTTCGCTGGCGACGCGGTCCGCGCCTCGAGGAGCACGCGCGAGACCGCCACCGAGAGCGCCCCCGATGAGCCCAGCCCCATCGAGAGCGGCAGGTCGCTCTCGAGGTGCACGTGCACCTTCGGGTGCTTCACCTTCTTCGTCGCGCGCGCGAAGGCGCGCTCCAGCGCGGCCTGCTGCTCGGCAGACAGCGAGTCCGGCAGCTCCAGCGAGGTGGCGTCGGCGGGCTCGGCCCACGCGCGCACGCCTCGCGAGATCGGCGCTGCGAGCGCGGGGTGGCCGTACACCACGCCGTGCTCTCCCAGCAGAATGACCTTCCCCGGCCCGAACGCAGAGATGCGGATGCTCACGTCGGCGTCGCCTCGCGCTGGAGCTCAGCGAGGATCTCCTTCGCCTTGTCCACCTTGACGTGGCCCGACTTCACCAGCTTGTCGGCGACCAGCTCGACCTGCGCGCCCCGCGCCCCGGCCGTCACGGCGACGCACCGCGCGTGGAGCGCCATGTGCCCGCGCTGAATGCCGACCGAGCCCAGCGCGCGCACCGCGGCGAAGTTCTGCGCGAGGCCGACCGCGGCCATCACCATCGACAGCTCGCGCGCGCTCGTCACCCGGAGGATCTTCAGCGCCGCCTGCACCTGCGGGTGCACCTTGATCGGCCCGCCCACCGTGCCGAGCGCCAGCGGCAGCTCGACCCGGCCCACGAGGTGCCCTTCCTCGAGCGACCAGGTGGAGATCGGCCGGTACTGCCCATCACGGCACGCGAAGGCGTGCGCGCCGGCCTCGATCGCGCGCCAGTCCTGGCCCGTGGCGATGGCCACCGCGTCGATGCCGTTCATCACGCCCTTGTTGTGCGTCGCGGCACGGTACGGGTCGGCCTGCGCGAAGCGGCTCGCCTGCACGATGCCCTCGGCGATCGCCTCGCCCGACATGTCGAAGTCGGCCAGCGACGACACGGGGATCTTCACCGACGCGCGCGCCAGCCGGCGATCCGCGAGGTTCGAGAGGATCCGCAGGAACACCTTGCCGCCGGTGATCTGCTCCACCAGCGGAGCGATGCCCTCGCACATGGTGTTGATCAGGTTGGCGCCCATCGCCTCCTGGGTGTCGATGTACAGGTGCACCACGAGGATCGGCTCGCCCCGCGCGCCCTCGGGCGCCGGCAGCACGCGCACCTCGAGATCCTTCGCGCCGCCGCCGCGGGCGATCATCGCCGGGTGGAAGCTGTTGGCGAGCGCGAGCAGCTGCTCCTTGTGCGCCACCAGGTTCTTCGACGCCTCCGACGCGTCGCCGTAGCCGGTCACCTGCACCTGGCCGATCATGATCGGGTCGTCGGCCTCGGCGTTGAAGCCTCCGCCCTCGCGCGCGATCTTCGCGGCGAAGCTCACCGCCGCCACCACCGACGGCTCCTCGACGGCCATGGGCACGATGTAGTCGCGCCCGTTGATCTGCATGTTGAGCCCGAGGCCCAGCGGCAGGCTGAAGGTGCCGATGGCGTTCTCGATCATCTGGTTCGCCATCTCGGTGCTGAGGCCGGCCGCGCCCTGGAGCGCCGCCACCTCGTCGCTCGACAGGCGCATCATGCGCCCGACCGTGCCCAGACGGTCCGCGACCGGCAGCTTGTGGAAGCCCGACAGCCGCGAGGTGATGAGGTCCGCCATGTGTTTCTCCGAGTGCTTCATGTGAGTGCTCCCAGCCAGTCCTTCAGCGCACCGGTGACGACCCGAGGCCGCCGCCGCAGCGCCTCCACGTCCCGACTCCCCGTCAACGCGAACGCGTAGCGCAGCGCGGTCACCACCGTCTCCAGAGCCTTACGCGCGCCATCGATTCCTGTTTCCTGGTGGGCGCGGAAGAGCGGGAGCGCCATGCCGCCGAGATCCGCGCCGAGCGCGAGCGCCTTGGCGATCTCCAGGCCAGTCCGCACGCCGCCGGAGGCAATGAGCCTGGTGTCGGCGCCGACCGCCTTGCGCACCGAAGCGATCGCGGCCGCGGTGGGGATGCCCCAGCTCGAGAACTGCGCGCCCACCTCGCGGGCCACGCCCGTCGAGCGGAGCTGCTCCACGCGGACCCAGGACGTGCCGCCGAGCCCCGACACGTCGAGGTTCTTCACGCCACAGTCGACGAGGCGCCGCGCGACGTCGGGTGACACCCCACACCCGGTCTCCTTCACCACCAGGCGCTCGCCGAAGGCCTTCGCCAGCGACGTCACCACCTGGTAGCCGCCGCGAAAGTCGCGATCACCCTCGGGCTGGTTGAGCTCCTGGCCGGGGTTGAGGTGCACCGCCAGCGCGTCGGCGCCGATCGCGTCGGCCAGCCGCCGCACGTCGTCGAGGCCCATGCGGGTGGCCTGCACCATGCCGATGTTGCCCAGCACCACGGTGGTCGGCGCGACGGCGCGCACGGCGAAGGTCGAGGTGAGCTCCGGCCGCTCGGCCATGGCGCGCTGGCTGCCGACGCCGAAGGCGACGCCGAACTCCTCGGCGAGCGACGCGAGATCGCGGTTGACCTGCCCTGCCCGCTCGGTGCCGCCGGTCATCCCGGTGATCAACACCGGGGCCTTGAGCCGCTTGCCGAGCCAGGGCAGCGAGAGATCGATCTGTGAGAGCTCGAGCTCCGGCATCGCGCAGTGCACGAGCTTCACGTCGTCGAAGAGCGTGGAGTTCTCGCGTGGGGCGACCTCTTCGGTCGCGCAGAGGTCGAGGTGGGCGTCCTTCCGCTTCGCTGTCGTCTCGTCGTGCATCGCAGGTCGCCGCCTCACTAACAGTTCCGCGTCGATTCGACACCGAAAGCAGCGCCCGCCCGCGCGAGTCCTGACCTGCCGGTCGGATCTCGCGCGCGAGTGGTCGGGCGGAGAAGCCGACGGTAGAAGGCGCCGCATGTCAGGCCGGGTCTGCATCTTCCTTCACCGCGGCGAGTACGACGCGGTCCACCAGGGGCTCTCCATCGCCGCCGCCGCCACCGCCGTCGGCCGGGAAGTGGAGCTCTACTTCTTCTGGTGGGCCCTCGAGCGCCTCGTGAAGGACAAGCTCGACGAGCCCGATCTCGAGCGCGACGACGTCAACGCGACGATGGAGCTGCGCGGCGTGCCGACGCTCCGCCAGCTGCTGCACGTGGTGCGCGACTCGGGGCTCGCGAAGATCTACGCCTGCTCGGGATCGATGGCGGCCATCGGGCTCACGCCGCCGGAGGTCGAACCGAAGGTCGACTCGCTCATCGGGTGGACCACGATCCTCCAGCGCACCGCGGGCGTCGTCGATCGATTCACGGTCTGA
The DNA here is from genome assembly GCA_049322495.1 of Myxococcota bacterium. GTDB lineage: Bacteria > Myxococcota > Myxococcia > Myxococcales > Myxococcaceae > Archangium_A. The sequence continues at coordinate 20,607 of JBMORD010000041.1, forward strand.
CGCCGCGCTGGCCGAGCCGGATCGATGGCCGCCAGATGCCGCGCGTGCACCGCCCGCGCCTTACGCTCGGCGAGCAGCGCGACCGCCTGCTTCGTCCACCTCCGGGGCGACGGCGCGGAACGGCAGCCCGAGGATGCGCTCTTCGAAGGGACCGAAGTTCACGACGCCGCGCTTGTCGGGCTCACGCCGCCGGAGGTCGATAGTCCTGCCGCCCCGGCAGCTCGCACTGCCAGGTCATGCGCTGCATCCCGCTCGTTCGCCCTGACGCGGCCTCCGACACACGCAGCATCAGCGACCTCGGAGTGTGTGGCTCCCCTGCGCGAGCCTCGAACTCTCAGCTGAACCTGCGGAACGTCGTGCGCCTGGGCTGACTCCCGCGCACCGCGCACTCGTCGAAGAAGCGCATCTCGAGGTCGCTGCTCGAGGTGATGACGATCCACTTCGCGAAAATGATCGTCCCTCCCCTCCGTCGCCGGCGCACCTGCGGCCAGCGATGTATCGCCGCATCGAGCTCGAGCGGAATGCGCGGCGCTGGCATGGGAGCGGGTGGCGGCTCCCGTGCGAAAGGGGAGCCTCGCGTCCAACTCCGTCACGAACGCCCGCGCCCGCGTCGAGGTGCTTGCTGGCGAGCGGCTCCGGGCCGACCTGGCTGAGGCGCCGCCTCCTTCGCTCAGCATGGCTGACGCAAACGGAAGCGCGGCGACCGCCGCGAGCGCCGCGTGCGTCCGCGCGATGCTCGCCCCTCGCAGCTCGCTGCCGTCCCACCGGAGCGAGGTGTTCTCCGGCACCTCGTCGAGCGCAGCACGCCCAGACGCCTTTGCCTGCGCGAGCTTCGCGCAGCAGCTGACGCAGCGAGTGGTGCGCCACACGCCGCGCACCCGCCGGGCGTCACACGTACCGTTGCTCGAAGAGCTTGCGCAGGCCCTCCTGACGGCGGAGCAGCTCGAGCGTGAGCTCGGCGTGCCGCGGCACGTAGCCGTTGCCGACGATCATCTGCACGTCCTTGCCGACGCCCTCGGCCCCCAGCGCCGCGGTGGTGAAGCTGGTGGCCATCGAGAAGAAGATCACCGTGCCGCCGTCGCGCACCGAGAGGATCGACGCCATCTCCGTGTTGGGCACCGACGCGCAGTTGACGACCAGGTCGGCGAGCTGGCCGCCGGTGAGCTTCGAGACGGTCTCCATCACCTCGACGCCCTGCGTGGCGTCGACCTTCGCGAAGGCGTCGCACAGGCCGAGCGACGAGAGCGTCTCGAGCGCCTGCTGGCTGATGTCGAGCGCGATGAGCTGCCCCTGCCCCTTCATCGACTCGCGCGCCTGCGCGAGACACAGCGCGCCGCTCTTGCCGGCCCCGAGCATCACCACGCGCATGCCGGGCTTCACGTAGCGCGCGACGAGCGCCGGCGCGCCGCACACGTCGAGCGCCGCGAGCGTCAGGGTGTCCGGCAGATCGTCGGGGAGCTTCGCGTAGATGCCGGATGCGAAGAGGATCGCCCGGCCGCGGATGTCGACGCGGTCGATCTCCGGCTTCACGGCGCGGATCTCGTCGATCACCAACGGCGTCAGCGTCAGGCTCACCAGCGTCGCGAGGCGATCGCCGACCTTCAACGTGCCCGCCGCCGGGTGCTTCGGGCTGATCTCCTCGACCCGTCCGATCAGCATTCCCCCCGAGCCGGTGACCGGGTTCTGCATCTTCCCGCGCTCGGCGACGATCGACTGGATCGCCGCGGCGATCTTCGTGGTGTCGCCCCCCGCCGCGTCCTTGAGCTGCTTGAACGAGGCGGCGTCGATGTTGAGGCTCTCGACGTCGATCAGCAGCTCGCCCTCGCGCAGCGGCAGCGAGGGATCGAGCTTCTTCGCGCGCTGCGGGAGCACGCCCTTCTCTCCGACGACTCGGCTCAGACCGTATGCGTCCATGCGCGCGCCCATAGCACGGCCCCGCAAACGCGAAACGGCCCCGGTCACCCGGAGCCGTTCGTCACTTCACCGCGCCGACGCGCGCGTCAGAAGGTGTACTGCACGCGGAAGAAGAACATCAGGCCGCTGATGTTCGGGCCGATGATCAGGCGGTACGACGCGTCGAGGCCGATCGAGAAGTGATCGAGCGAGGTGGCGAACTCGAGGCTCGCGGCGAGGCCGAAGTTCGGCCGCACCAGCACCTTGTCACCGACCGGATCAGGATCGACCAGCGTCACGCCGCCGAGCAGCTTGCCGCCGAGGTACAGCCGGCTGCCCACGTAGCCCGTGCCCACGCGGTGCAGGTAGCCACCCGACAGGTTGAGGAAGGTGGTGGTGAAGTTGTCGGCCTGGGTGCACGCGCCCGCGTTGTTGAGGCCCGCCCAGCAGTTCTGCGCGTTCGCGCCGATGCCGACGTGGAACCCGATGGGGATCAGGCCCGCGCTGTCGTTGATGGTCAGCTGGTAGCCGAGGCCGAGCTGCAGGTACGTCTGCAGGTTCGAGTACGAGTTGTCACCGCCGACGGTGAAGAAGCCACCGATGTCGGTCTCGGTGAAGAGGCCGCGACGCACCTCGAGCGGCACGCCGGCCGAGGGAGTGGCCGCGAGGGCCGAAGACGAGATGAACGACGCGACGAGCAACGTGGCGAGCTTCCGCACGAAACCTCCAGACCAAAGGGCGCGGCACCATACCGTCGAAGGCCGCAAACGCAACCGCGAAAAGCCGCGATCACCAAAAAGCACCGCGGCGCGGACTCCGTCGGGAGATCCGCGCCGCGCGGGAACTTCAGAACTCAGCAGCGGGCTTACTCGCCCTCGCCCTCGTCACCGGCCGCCTTGAAGATCCACGGGAAGGTGACGTTCACCACGCCGCCGCCCTGCGGCTCGGGGAACTTCCAGCGGCGGATGCGCTGCACGATGCACGACTCGACGTTCGCGTTGCCGATCGACGACTCGCTCACGTTCGCCTCCGACACGCCACCCGTCGGATCGATCGTCCAGGCGACCGCGACCTTGCCGCCGAGCGCCGGGTTCTTCTGGAGCTCCTGCTCGTAGCAGAACTTGATCTCGTTCTGGTGGCGCTTGATCACCTTCATGATCACGTCCTTGTCGAGACCGCCGACGACCGTGGTCTTGCCGGGGATCACGCGGGTCGAGTCCTTGCCCTTGCCGCCGAGATCGATCGAGCCGTAGCCACCGCGGCCACGACCGCCGCCCTTGGTGCCGAGGCCGCCGAGGCCGAGGCCGGTGCCACCGCCGCCAGCGCCGCTGCCGCGCGAGCCGAGGCCGCCGACGCCCTGCGCGTCACCGACACCCGCGCCACCCTGGAGGCCGCCGAGCGCGTTGTTGATGCCGGTGCCGAGGCCACCGGGACCGAAGACGTTCGACGACGCGCCGCCGCCGAACATGCCCGCCATGAGGCTCGAGACCTTCTTGCGGTCCTCCTCGCGCTTGTTGGCGTCGACGACCGGCGCGCCCTTCTTCGAGGGGTCCGCGTCCTGCTTCTTGGCGTCCTGCTTGCCGAACTTGCCTTCCTTCTCCTTCGCCTTCGCGCCCTCGGCGACGCCCGAGAGATCCTTGAACTTCTTGATCTCCTGCTTCTTCTCGGGCTTGACGACCATCTTCACGTACTTCGACGGGTTGGCGAAGATGTCGTCACCCTCGCTGCCGAAGCCCATCGGCGTCAGCACCATCGCCGCGACGAGCGCGAAGAAGGCCATCAGGCAGATGGAGACGATCTTGAAGAAGGTGAAGTCGTGCTCCTCGAGCGTGTTGACCGTGACGGCCGCGCTCGGGCGCACGTAGCGGAGGATGAACGCGACGTTGTCGAACGAGACCTGCGCGCGGTCGTGGAGCGCGAGCTCGACCGCGTCGGCGCGCACGCCGCCCTCGGCCGCCTTGAGCTTGCCTTCGCCCTTGAGCTGCTCCTTCGACTTGTGGCTGTCGGACTTGTTGGTGACGATCAGCCCGGCCTCGGAAGGCACGTTCACCACCGCGTTCGCGCCGCGGGCGGTGGCGAGGGTGAAGGTCGGGCCGACGTTGAAGACGGTGAAGTGGTTGCCGGCGCCCTCGCCGATCGTCACCGGCACGCCGTCGCCGAAGTGCTGCACGTTGATCAGGGTGTCGCCCCACAGCAGCGCGACCTGGAGCACCTTCTCGCTCTCGGTGGGGATCGCCTCGGCCGGCAGCGGCTCGTTGAAGAGCGCGGCGGCGTTCTTGCCCGTGCCGGCCAGCGCCTTCGCGTTGGGCACCGACTTCTCGCCCTTGTGCTTCTTGCCCTTCTTCTTCTCTTCCTTCTCCTCGGCCTTCGCGTCGGCCGGCGGAGGAGGCGGGCTCGCGGTCGCGGTGTCGCCGTAGATCACCTTCACCTTCGACTCGCCGATCGAGACGATCTCACCCGACGACACGAGGGCCGGCTCCTTGACGGGCTGGTCCTTGAACTTCGTGCCGCTCTCCGAGCCGAGGTCGATCACCGTGACCCCGTCCTTCTCGACCTTGAACATGCAGTGGAGGTTCGAGACCTTGGGGTCGGTCACCTTCACGCCGGCGCCCGAGCCGGAGCCGATGATGATGCTCTCGAGCTCGCTGCTCGACTCGGTCACCGAGCCGTCGGGGTTGGTGATCTGGAACGTGATCTTCTTCGCCATGGAGTTGTCCTTCAGGTGGTGCCGGCGCTGGGGGATTCGCCGCTGATGCTCAGAGGTTCTCGACCGACTTCTGGAGCTCGGGGTTGAAGTTGTCGCGGACCTTGATCAGCGTCTTGAAGGTCGTCTTCTTCTTCGACACCGAGTAGCTGCCCTCGGGCTTGGTGAGCTCGCCATCGATGGCGACGTCGGTGAAGTCGATGGTGGTCTTCTTGCGGAAGACCGTCTTGTCGGCCTCGCGGATGACCTTGTCCTCGGCGAACACCGGGGTGGCGAACAACGCAACGAGAGCGACGGCAACGACACGCTTCATGACAACCTCCGTACACCCCTGTGACACCACATGGGAGGGGTGGGTTCCTGAAAAGTCGGCGGATACTAGGGATCTCGGGGGTAGTTGTCACCCCCACCCTTCTTGGTGACTTACGGCTTCGGCGTCTCGGCGGGAGCCGGGGCCGGCGCCGGAGCAGGCGCGGCGCCTTCGGGCGCAGGAGCCGGTGCAGCGGTGCCTTCGGCCGGCGTGCCGGGATCCTGCTTGGCCGCCTCGTCGGACACCTTGTCGAGGAGCGAGGGGCCGGTCGGCGCCTTCGGCTTCTCCTTCTCTTCGGGCTTCGGCTGCGCGGCGGGCTGACCCGACTTCTGCATCGCCACGATGCCCTTCACCTTGCTGTCGATGAGCTGCTGGTCGGTGTTCGAGGTGCCGGGGAGCGCCTTGCACTTCTCGAGGAAGCCGAGCGCCTTGTCCCAGCCGGCCTTGTCGGCGGCGTAGGCCCAGCCGGCGCCGCAGATCGCGTCGGGCTGATCGCTCTTGATGGTGAGCACCCGCTCGAACATCTCGCCGGCCTTGAGCCCCTTCTTCGGGTCGCGGCCCTTCTGCCCGTCGAGCGCGAAGGCGTACGCGAGGTAGCCCTCGAAGGAGTTCTGATCGAGCTCGGTGGCCTTCGACAGCACCTTCTCGGCGCCGTCGTAGTCGCGGTAGGCGAGCGCCATCGCGCCGATGTTGAACAGGCTGGGCGCGAAGTTCGGGTTGAGCGTCACGGCCTTCTGGAACTGGCCGAGCGCCAGCCGGCGATCGTCGAGCTTGAGGTAGATGAGCCCGAGGTTGTTGTAGACGCCGGGATCCTTGTCATCGAGCTTCTTCGCGTTGGCGGAGATGAACTCGGCGAGGCGGAAGTTGCCCTGGTCGAAGTAGATCAGCGCGAGGTTCTTGTACGCGTCGGGGTTGTCCTTGGTGCGGGCCAGCACCTTTCGCGCGGTGGCCTCGGCCTGGGCGTACTTCTTCGCCAGGCGGTAGGCGACGGTGAGGTTGTTGTTGAGCTCGACGTCGTACTCGTTCGCCGGGTCCTTCAGCGCCGCCTCGTAGAGGGCGATCGCCTGCTCGAACTTGTCCTGCAGGCGGTAGGCGCGCCCGAGGTTGAGGAGCGTCGGCTTGTGCTTCGGGTCGAGCTTGTTGGCCGCCTCGTACTCGGTGACGGCGTCGGCCAGGCGGCCCTGCTTCTCGGCGATGACGCCGAGGTTGTAGTGGAGCACGACGTTGG
>JBMORD010000042.1:0-26588 GCA_049322495.1 Myxococcota bacterium
CCGGCCCCCCCGGTGTCCCCGAGAGCATGACCTGGCATCGTGAGCGTTCATCGCGCGGTGCGAGGGGCACACGCGGGACGAGCACGGCCGAGCCCCACCCGCGCCCATCGAGGCCGCTTCGCGAAATCCTCACCGCATGCCAACGGCGGCAGCGAGCGGCTCGAGCTGAACGCGCGCTCACCACGAGATGGCGCACGTGATGCGGCAGCTCGGCAGCGATGTGCCCGCGGCCGCTGCTGTGGCGCCTATTGCGTATGGCTCGCGTCGGCCGCGACGCAATCCGGTGGCATCCGCTCCTGGCCCTTCCAGACGCCCGCCCGGAGCCGCGCAGTGTCGCGCGTACCGACGACGACCTCGCGAGGGGGGCGCGTGGCGCGTTCGAGCGTGCGTTCCTCGGGCCGGCCACGTGTGACGCGCCGGACGCACGCCTTCGTCGAGCTTCCAGAAGCGTCGAACCTCGGCTCGGCCGAGCAGTTCTCGTCGACGCTGCGCACCGCAGGTCAGGCTGCACGTGCCACCCGCGCACACGGTGCCGCTCGGACACTGGGCTCCGCAGGCGCCGCTGTGGGCGGCGTCGCTCGCGAGGTTGGCGCAGAAGGGCGCGCCGCCGTCGGGGCGACACCTCTCGAGCGCGACGCGCTGGCGCGCTGGTGCACGAGGCGGCGCCGGTGCTCGCCGACGCCGCCGCGCGAGATTGATCAGCCCGGGATGCTCATCTGCTGGAAGGTGAGCGCGTAGAGCGTGCCGTCAGCCGCGAAGCCGGACAGCACGTTGCCGCTGCACGAGGTCGCGGTGAAGCTCGCCGCGCCGGAGCTGAAGCTGAGGTCGACGCGGCCGGTCGAGTCGAGCGAGAGGGAGTCGACCGACGCCGGCTGGAACGCCGAGAACGGCTGGTAGCGCGTCGTCGCCGGTGCCGAGGGCAGCGACACAAAGTCGGCCCGCAGGCTCGAGTACTCGGAGCCCGCGCTGGTCGAGTAGATGCCGGTCCACCCGGCGACGTAGTACCCGTTCCACCAGAAGCCCGGGTACGAGCTGTAGGTGGTCATGCTGGCGACGAAGTACCGGGCCGTCGGGAAGGCGTTGTTGTTCGCCCCTGGCTTGAGGGCCACCGCGGTGACGACGACGGAGTTGCCGTACGTCTGGCGCACCCAGTTGAGCTGAGACTGGACGAGGGTGCTGCACTGCGCGTGGGCGACGCTGGCGAACAGCGACGACGCGAGGAGGACTGCGAGCGAGAAGCGCTTCATGGTGTGGTGACTCCTGGTGGTTGGCTCGAAAGCGAGCGCGCCACCGCTGAGCAACCCGCATGCCCGAAGCGAAGCGCGTGAAGTCGCTGCGCCGGGGGCGTGCTTTGTAACCGCCCGCTTCACGAACTGGCGCGCGAGTGAAGACCGCTTGGCTTCACCTCCGTCGTCACAACTCTCCATCCGCCGGGAATCGAGCGCTGCGTATCCCTCTCGTCGCCGGGGGAGCTCCTTCCCCCGCGAACCCGAGGAGTCCGCACATGAAGAAGCGCATCATCGGCGCCCTGTTGCTCGCTGGGCTGGTGGAAGGTTGTGGCAGCACGGCCGCCCCGCAGGGGCTGCGGAGCGAGGCCTGGGAGCCCGTCACGTCGCTCGTCACCACGCAGGAGGAGCTCCCCTTCGAGCCCGAGGTCTTCGCGAGGACGCCCGAGGCCGACGCGCGCTTCGCCGAGGCCGCGCGCCGCGACCGCGCATGGTATGCGCGCGACGGGCGGCGCTTCGACGCGCTCTCCGTCGCGCCCGACGGCCAGGCGTTCGGCCGGCTCGGCGACGCCCCGCGCGTGTCAGGCCCGATGCTGCCGTCGGAAGGCCCGGTGGCCGCTCCGGTGCCCGGGCTCGCGCAGGTGCAGCAGGAGCAGCGCATCTTCACCGACACGTCGATCGACGATCGCGTGCGCATCGCGAGCAGCACCACGCTCACCAGCTTCCCCACGCGCGTCATCGGGGCCCTCAGCCGGAACGGAGACGTGCAGTGGGGAGGCTGCACCGGCGCGAAGGTCGGCCCGCGACACGTGCTCACCGCCGCCCACTGCGTGCTGGGCAGCGACGGCACGCTCTTCACCAGCGGCTTCTTCAACCCGGGCCAGAACAACACCACCGCGCTCAACGGCTCCATCCGCTGGAGCGGCGTGTACCTCCGCGACTGGCGCATCAGCAGTGACTACGACTACGCGCTGCTCTACCTCGAAGACACGCAGGAGGTCGCGTCGTCGGGCTACATGGGCGTCGGCTACTGGCTCACCGCCGCGAGCTACGCCGGCCGGGCTGCGACGCTGCGCGGCTACCCCTGCGGGGCCGACCGGGACTGCGGGGTCATCACGGCTCAGCGGTGCGCCGCGTCGCCGCGCGCCGACCTGCGCTGCGATGGGTGGATGTACTCGCATACCGCGACGCTCGACGGCTCGTCGATGGTGGGCAACCAGCTCCACCTCGATGACCACGATGGCTCGAGCGGCCAGAGCGGCAGCCCCGTCTACGGCACCGTCGACGGGCAGAACGGCTGGGTCTTCGGCGTGTACTGGGGCTCGGTCAACGGCAACAACCGCGCGGTGCGCGTGCGCGAGTCGCTGGCGAACGACGTCTGCGCGTGGATCGCCGAGTACCCGAGCGCCTTCGTGCAGCACCCTGACTGCCACTGACGGGCCGGGGAGGTGCGCGCGGCGGGGGGGCGCACCTCCTGGCGTCACTTGAGCGGCCGCTTGAGCTTCGGGTCGGCGATGGTCTTCCACGAGCGGCGCAGCTGCTGGAACTCGTCGCCGCACCGCGCGGCGCGGGCCGCCGGCAGCAGGCCCTTCGCCACGAGGTTGACCTGGTGGAAGGGGCTCGCGCCGTAGAGCCAGCAGGCGATGTTGTAGAAGCGCTGCGTGTCGAGGCTGTGCTCGTCCCAGAAGACGAGCTGCTTGTTGGGCTGGCTGCCGAGCGCGAGGAAGAAGGCCGCGCCGGCCAGCACCGCCTGCTCGCCGCGCTCGCCCTGCTCGAGCAGCAGCACGGTGGCGAACTGGTCGACCGCGTCCTCTTCCTTGCCGGTGATGGGGAGCTGGAGCTCGTGCGCCAGCGCGTGGCCGAACTCGTGGAAGAAGACGAAGAAGACCGCGCCGCGGATGAGCTCCTTCGCCTCTTCGGGCGACTTCGCGCTCTGCGAGTAGAGCTGGTCGAAGAGCTGCACCAGCTCGAAGCAGAAGGTGATGTTGCCGTTGGCCGGGTTGTAGAAGGCGTTCGGCTTGCCGCAGTCGGCGAAGAAGACCGTCATGTCGCGGGGCAGCGCGGCGAGCGCGTTGACGGTGTCCACCGCCTCCTTGAAGAGCCCCTCGTCCATCACGAAGCGGAGGTAGTCGCGGTACGCCGGCGGCTTGTTGATGGGCAGCGCGTAGAGCAGCGTCGCCTTGCCGCGGTTCTTGAAGAGCTCCTCGGGCGGCGTCAGCACGTGCTGCTTCGGCGCGGCCGGCTGCTTCTTCTCGCCCTCCTTCATCAGCTCGGTGAGGTGCCGCGCCTTGCGGATCAGCTCCTCGTTCGACTGCTGCGGGGCGGCGGGCTGGGCGAGGGCGGTGAGCGGGCTGAGGGCGAGGAGCAGGGCGAAGACGCGCATGCCCGAAGGGTAGAGGACCGTCGCGCCCGCGCAACGGAGTCAATGGCGCCCCATGGTGCGCGTCACCGGTCGGCGACGAAAGGCAGCGGCAGGGCGCCAGCGCGCTCGGCGTCTTCCGTCCTTCGAGCTCGAGCAGCGAGCTTCGTGAGGCTGTCGACTTGAGCCGCGAACCAGCGGCGGGCCCCGGGGCTGCGCGCCCTCTCGCTGAGTTGGCTGAGTTCAGTGGCGCGCCCTTCCACCAACGCGCTGAGGTCGCCCCAGCCCATGACGGAGCCCGCCCTCGCCGAGAGCGCCCCGCGGACGAGCGGCCCATCTGCGACCTCGAGCAACTGGAGGGCCAGCTCATCTGCGCCCGTGCTGAGCTGCGCGACTGCGTGGGCTCGATCGAGGTGGCGCTTCGCCCAGGCCACGGCGACGCGCTGCGAAGCGGCGGTCAGCGGAAGCTCGCGAAGGACGGACATGGCACGTGCGTCGCTCGCGAACTGGTCGAGCAGAGCGGCCAGCGCATCGGGCGATGCCTCAAGCCACTGACTGATGGCTTGTTGAAGCACGGAGCTGGAGGCGTACGCCTCGCTCGCTTCGCGGAGTCGTTGCGCCATGGCCTGCCCGAAGCGGCCTGCATCTCTCTCTCTCGCTTCGGGCGCGAGTCTCAGCCAGACGTGTTCGACCATTCCGTCGAGCTGCGAGGCCTCTATGCTGAACCAATCGTCGACGGCCACTCGTCTCAGTGGTGAAGACGGCTCGAACCGCTGGGAGGCCATGAGGAAGCGCGCCGGGAGCGGGGTGAGCTCGAGGAGCGCGAGGGCCTGGACGTCATCGACGCCGCGCAGCCATGCACCGAAGTACAACTCGCCGAGTCGTGCCCGCGGCAGTGCGCCTCGCCGAACCATTGCCATGAGCAGTTCGGCTCGCGCGGCCGAGCCTCCGAGCCGGTGCATGAGAGAGAACGTGAATGGGACGAGCGACGAGTCTTCGGCCCACGCGCGCAATGCGGCATCGACGTCTGAAGCAGGCCACTCGAAGAAGTACCCGACGGAGAACTGGCTGGCGCTCGCGGCTCCCTTCGCGAGCTCGATGCTGGGTCCAAGGAGGCGGCGCAGGCTGTCTCTTCGCGCACAGAGCCGCCCGAACTCATGGACGCCGGGGCCGCCGCTGCGCTGGAGGGCGTCGAGCACTGCGGTGGGGTCCGTTGACTCGACGAGCTGTGTCGCCAGCTCGACTGCCTCGGGGAGCGGCTCGTCGGCGGTTCGCACGCCCCAGCGCTCATCCGAAGCGAGTCGCACGATCCGATCGACGAAGCTCGGGCCAGGCAGCCGCGCGAGGCACTGGCGGAGCACCTGTTCCTGTTCGGCGCGCTGGTCCCCAAGTTCGGCGAGGTCGTGTTCTGCGATGAGCTCGAGCCGCGTCCGGAGTTCGGAGGGAGGCAGGCCGAGGCGGCCCCACGCCTCGACGAGCGGGTCCGCCGCTTCGCCGAGGCCCCGCCGAAAGAGGTCACGAATGGCCCTCAGCGTCAGGGCGGCCTGCTCCTCGCCGAGGAGCCTCCCGGCCACCCTGGACGCGGCCCAGACGTAGTCGAGCTCTTCCTCGCGCGATGCGGGGCGCCAGTTCTCACGCAGGGGACCCGGAAGCCCGCCCGAGCCACGTGAGGTCTCGAACGAGCACGCTTCCATCGCTGCGCGCAGCGCGGTCGGAGCTGCGGCCTCTGCGAGGCGTTCGAGCACGCGGAGTCGTTGCTCGCCGTCTGCGCGCGTCGTGCCCAGGTGCGTGCCGAACAGGTCGCTCAAGAAGGTCGCGTTCGTCTCGTCGACGAGCGGCGTGAGCGCGTCGACTGCCCGTTCGAACGTCGCTGGGAACCAGGCAATGCTGCGCAACGCCCAGGTCGCAGAGCGAATCACTTCGAGATGTGGAGTGGCATGAAGCAACCTCCCGACGAGCTCGAGCGCCCCTTCGGGAGACGAGGCTGCGATCGTCTGAGCGACCTCGGCCAGAGCTGCAGGCCCGAGGAGCTGCGTGAGACGGTCGAGATGCTGCGCGAGATGGGCGCGAAGGCTGCGGTCTCCCTGCACCAACCTCCGGACACAGGCGTGCCTGACCTCGGGCGTGGCCTTCTCGAGCGCCGCCAGGACCACCTCCGGTGACTTCCACAGCTCGCCGGCGAGCCAGTCTCCGAAGAGCAGCGGCGTGACGTAGTGGAGCGGTGGATCGCCGAAGGTGCCGAGCAGGCCCTGTCTCTCGAGGAAGGCGCGAGCCTTCCCCACGGCCACTTCCGGAACACCAAAGCCCTCATGTCGAGCCAGCCGTTCGATGTCCCGCTCGGAGGCGACCGAGGGCAGGGCCCAGAGCTCGAGCGCGACCTGCGTGAGCGGAAACTCGACCTCCAGGAACTCCCGCAAGGCTCGCTGGAGATCCTCGCTGCCCTGGGGCACCCGCTCAGCGCTCCGGATCGCCGATCGTGCGTAGAGGCGGAGGAGCTTCGGATAGCCGCCCGAGCGCTCGGCAATCAGCTGCCGCACCTGCAGCGGAAGTTCCTCGGGCACGAGGTGGAGCGCGTCGGCGGGCTCGAGCGGTGCGAGGCGCGCTGTCTCGACAGCGTCGGTCCGGTCGTCGCGCCCGATGGTGATCAGCCGCACCTGGGTTGGTCTGAGCAGCTCGATGAGCTCGAGGTGCTTCTCGGTCGTACACTCGTCGACCACGAGCCAGCCGACCCGGAGCCGGGCGAGCTCGACGAGAGACGGCGACCAGCGATCCGCGATCAACACCTGCTGCGCGAGTTCTCTGGTGAGTTCGAGAACGAACCGCGACTTCCCGACGCCGGGCGGGCCGACGAACCGCCAGGCGCGGCGAGAGCCAACCCGTTCTTCTTGAAACGCTGCGAGGAGCCGCCGCCGAGCTTCGTCAGGAACCCAGTGGAAGACGCGCGTATCGAAGCGGGGGGCCCAGTCGTCCCAGGTGTGGACAGTCGTCGCCTGGAGTCCCGGGGTAAAGCGACGCCAGGTGCCCGTGCTGCAGCGAAAGCAGTCGAGCAGTTCCCTGGCGCCGACCACCTTTGCCTGGCCACGCCAGCCGGGAATGAGCCGCTTGAGCCGTTGGCGGAGGACCCGCGCGATGTGCTCCGTGGGAACGTCAGCGCCCACGAGGAGGATGTAGTCGGCGCCGGTCGCGAGCAGCTCGCGTGCGCGCTGCTGTGCGGGTGTCTGGAGTTCTGCGAAGAGCTTCGCCGGAGCCGGGCACGCGCGCTTGAACTGGTAGACCGCCGGCCCTGTGAGCAGCCGTGAGGGGTGTGGAGGCGCGTGCTCGAGAAACGCGTCGACGCCACCGTCACCCTTGTTGGACGCCACGTACGCGTTCAGCCGGCCCACGGTCAGACCCGAGGCATTGAGCTCGGTGAAGAGCAGGTCGGTGACTGCTTCCTGAAATTCCTCGCCGCTCTTCCCCGCGAACGGCTCGGAAGCTGTTGCGGCTTTCCATCCTGCCGAAGCCCGTCGTCGCCGCCCTGTGCCGCCCTTCTTCGTTGCCATGATCAGCAACATAGCAGCGGGGACCGACACCGAGCTCCGGCCTTGTCGGAACGGAGCAGCCCTCACTGCGAGCGCGTGGACGCCTCGGCCCCGAGGAACATCGTCTCGCGGGCCAGGCCGTCGTCGCCGAGCGACGCGCTCCAGGAGAAGGGCAGCGCGCGGTACAGGGTCATCGTCTCTCCGCTGGTGGCGCTGAGCGAGAGGTCGGCGCGCGCGGCCGAGACGTTGGTGCGCGCGCGCTCGTACCAGCTCCAGAGCGTCGCGTCGCCGCGCAGCACCCGCGAGACCTCGAGCTTCGGCGGCGAGGGCGGGCCCGGGACGTAGATGGTGCCGCCGTCCCCGCGCGTGGTGGAGACGACCTCGCTGCTGCTCTCGGCGCCGCTGACGCTGCGCAGCGCGGTCGGCGCGCCGAGGACGCTCGAGGTGACGGTCCAGTCTTCGCGGAGCGGGGAGGTGCCGGCCTGCGTGGTGAGCGCGGTGATGACGCTGAACGCGAGCGTCACCTCGACCGCGCGCGCGCCGCTCCGGGCCTCGAGGTGGCGGAACTCGCTCGGCCACGCGTCGGTGAGCTCGTAGCTGCCGATGACGGCTCCGGCGCGCCTGAAGGTGAGCGTCGCCTGGCGGCGCCAGGTGCGGCCGTTGAGGACGTCGGCGCGCCACTGCCAGAGCGGCAGCGACGCCGCGAGCGGGAGCTCGAGCTGCGCCGCGACCGGCGTCACCCGCCCCGGGATGAAGCGGATCAGCGTCGCCCCCTGCGGCGAGACGACGCGCGACTCGATGAACTCCGTGGAGAGGCCGACCGACGCGCGCGTGAGTGGAATCGGCGCGGCGAGGAAGCCCGGCGTGGCGAGCTCCACGGTGTCGGCGCCGAGGCCCTGCGCGGGCATCGTCGCGTTGCACACCACCGAGCTGGCCAGCCCCACCGAGAGCCGCACGCCGCCGAAGCGGCAGTCCGCCGAGCCGACCGCGAGGGTGGTCAGCCCCACCGAGAGGCCGTCGCGCCCGTCGACGCCGTTCTGCCCGTTCTGGCCGTTCTGCCCGTCACGGCCGGGGGTGCCGTGGCAGACCACCGTCGAGCTCGAGCCGACCGACAGCCGCGTGCCGCCCGCGGGGCAGGTCGCGTCGCCGGGCATCAGGGTGGTGGCGAGCACCGGCTCGGCCGCCGCGCCGTCAGCGCCCTTCGCGCCGGAGCAGGCGTACGAGACGACGTCGCCGAGCTGGAACTTCGTGCCGCCGGTCGGGCAGCTCGCGTCGCCGACGGGCAGCGCGGTGAGCACCGGCAGCGCGCCGTTCATGCCCGCCGCGCCGTTGCAGGCGTAGCTCGCGCCGAGCGCGCCCTCGAGCTTCGTGCCGCCCGCGGGGCAGTGCGCGTCGCCCACGGCCAGGGGCGTCAGCGTGAGGCCGCTCGCGGTGGCCGAGGTGCCGTTGCACACGCTGCGCGCGTCGCCGTCCGAGGTGACGAGGCGCACGCCGCCGGCGGGGCAGGTCTCGTCTCCGGCGGCGAGCGGCTCGAGCCGGAGCGAGCTGAGCGCGCTGGTGGACGTCTGGGTCGTCTGCGCGGGGCAGGCCAGGAAGGCGAGGGCGGCGACGGGGAGCAGGGCACGCATCACCCGGGTCCACGCAGGGCGCGGGGGAACCCCGTAACATCGACGGTCGATGCTCCGTTCCCTGGCCCTGCCGTGGTGTCTGCTCGTGACGTCGTGCGCCGCGAGCTTCGAGAACCCGCTCACCAACCCGCTCTCGGGGCCGCCCGCGGGCAACGCGGAAGGGAAGTGCGCGGTGCCTCCCGAGGCGGCGCCGGCCGACGTGTCGCGGCCCACCACCGTGGTGGGCACGGGCACGAAGGACAGCTGCACCGCCGACGCCTTCATCGCCGCGGTGGCGAAGGGCGGCGTCATCACCTTCGACTGCGGGCCCGACCCGGTGACGCTCACGCTGGACCGCCCGGCGAAGGTCTTCAACGACGCGGCCGACGACGTGGTCATCGACGGCCGGGGGCTCGTCACCCTCAGCGGCGGAGGGAAGACGCGCATCCTCTACATGAACACCTGCGACAAGGCGCAGCACTGGACCACCTCGCACTGCAACGACCAGGAGACGCCGCGGCTGACGCTGCAGAACCTCACCTTCATCGACGCCAACTCGAAGGCGGAGCCCGCCGAGACGGCCGGCGGCGGCGCGGTGTGGGTGCGCGGCGGCCAGCTCAAGGTGGTCAACTCGCGCTTCTTCAACAACGTGTGCGCCGAGAGCGGGCCCGACGTCGGCGGCGCGGGGCTGCGGGTGTTCGACCAGTACCAGGACCGGCCGGTGTACGTGGTGAACAGCACGTTCGGCGGCGCGGAGGGCTACGGCAACCGCTGCTCGAACGGCGGAGGCTTCAGCTCCATCGGCGTCTCGTGGACGGTGCTCAACAGCGTCTTCTCGTACAACGAGGCGACCGGTACCGGCGGCAACCCGGGCAACGGCGGGAGCGGCGGCGCCATCTACAACGACGGCAACACCATGACGCTCTCGGTGTGCGGCTCGCGGCTCGAGCACAACACGGTGAAGGCCTACGGCTCGGCCATCTTCTTCGTGTCGAATGACAAGACGGGGAACCTCCGCATCGCCGACTCGGTCATCAGGGACAACACCGGCGGCGGGTGGAACGTGCTGCCGGGCATCTCGATGCACGAAGAGACGCGGCGGGAGATCGTCAACTCGACCATCGAGTGACTCAGGCGCGGCGACGACGCACGAGGGCGAAGGCCAGCCAGACGAAGAGCCCCGCTGCGTCGGAGCTCGTGCAGCCACACGACGGGCCCGAGGCGTTCCCTCCGCCACCGCCAGACGCCGGCTCCGTGCTGCCTCCGCCGCCGCCCGAGCCCGGGGCTCCGGCGTCGGCGCAGCCTGCGACCGGGGCATGGGCGCAGCCGCTCGTCGGGTCACAGCGATCGACCGTGCAGGCGTCGCCGTCATCGCACGTGCCGCAGGCGACGCACGCCGCCGACCCCGCCGGCGCGAAGGTGCCGTCCGGGCAGCTGGTGCAGACGACCGCTCCAGACTCTGCCGAGGTCCCCGCAGGGCACTGCGTGCACGCCGTGCTCCCCGGAGACGGCGCGATGGACCCGCCCGGGCACGCGCTGCACGTCGAGGCGCCGGCCGTGGGGGCGATGTGGCCGGGGGCGCAGGCCGTACAGCTGTTCATGCCCTCGGCGCTGGTCGCGCTGCCCGGAGGGCACGGAAGACAGGAGGCCATTCCCGCTCCTGCGGCCCACGTGCCCGGCGGGCAGCGGGGGCAGCTCGGCGCTCCAGGAGGACTCGCGCTGCCCGGGTCGCACGCCCGGCAGGTCGCCTGGCCCGCGCCAGCGCTCGTTCCCGCGGGGCACGGGCTGCACCGCGCCGCGCCCGGAGCGGAGAACGTTCCCTCGGGGCACAGCTCGCAGCGCCCCTGACCCGCGTCAGCGGCGAAGGTGCCCGCCGCGCAGACCGCGCACGAGCGCGCGCCCTCGAGCGAGAACGTCCCCGCGGGACACGCCTCGCAGGCCGGGGTGCCGCTCACCGCCGCGGCCGTGCCCGCTGGACAGGGTGCGCAGGCGCTCCCGCCCGGGGGCGACGACGAGCCCGCCGGGCACTCGAGACACGAGGTCGCGCCCGCATCGGCCGCGAAGCGCCCGGCCGGACAAGCGTCACAGGAAGCCTGGCCAGCCCCGGAGAACCTCCCGGGCGGACAGTCGGTGCACGCCACTGACGCGCTCGAGGCCGAGCTCGTCCCCGGCGCGCAGGGCAGACACGCCGTCAGGCCGGCGTCAGGGGCGAAGCTCCCGGCGCCGCACGGCTCGCAGGTCCCGAGGCCCGCATCGGGCGCGACGGTGCCCGCCTCGCACACCGTGCAGAGGTTCGACGACGCAGGCGCGACGGTGCCCGGAACGCACGCCTCGCAGTGCGGCCCGCCCGCGCCCGCCTCGCACACACACGAGCCGTCTGCGGGGCTGCACGTTCCGCGGCCGGAGCAGGTCGTCGCGGCGTCGCAGAAGGTGCAGCTCGGGCCGTAGCGGTTCGGCCCACAGGTGTTGCAGCCCGGCCCGTCGAAGCCGACGTCACAGACACACAGCCCCTGGGCGTCGCAGGTGCCGTGGCCATTGCACGTGGTCGCCGCGTCGCAGGCTCGACACGTCGGCCAGCCGTAGTGCCCCGGGGCGCAGGTCTGACAGTTCGCCCCCGCGTACTGCGGCGGACAGACGCACGAGCCGTTGGTCGTGTTGCATTGCGCGCCGGTCTGCGCGGCATTGCACGTCGTTCCGGCCGCGCAGAAGGTGCAATTCGGGTAACCGTAGTAATGCGGTGCGCACTGAGCGCAATTGGGGCCGGCGAAGCCGGTGAAGCACAGACAGTTGCCAGAGAAGTCTGGCGTGCCGCGGCCGTTGCAGGTCGTCCAGGTGCTGTACTGACAGTGGGCGCCGTTGTAGCCGGCGTTGCACGTGCACGCCCCATTCCCAAACAAGCCCTCATTGCACTGCCCGCCGGGCGGGCCGCAGGTGCAGGGCTGACAGTTCGGGCCGAAGTAGCCGGGCCTGCAAGCGGAACAGGTCGTGACGAAGCACGGCTGCCGACACGTTGCCTGCGATTGAGCCGGCCCGCAGACGTTCGTCGCGACCCGGGAGTAGGGCAGCGCGCACGTCGTATCACCGCACGCAGTGGTGCAGGAGCAGCTCGTCGCCGTCGTCGTTCCCTGCAGGCACCCCGCGGGGAGGGGCGGATTCGACGGACAAGCGCAGGCGCAGCTCGCCTCCGATGCGGCGGGCACGAGGCAGACGAGGGCTGCGACCGCCAGCAGCCACGAGCGGCGCGCGAAGAGACGGGGCATGGGGCTCCTGGGGTTGATAGGAGCCTCCACGCAGAGTCAGGTCAGACCCCGTATTTCTTTGTCGACCGGTGACTCAGGGCAGCCGCACCGCGGTGAACGCGGCCGACTGCGCGCACGACAGAGGCACGGCCGTCACGGGGCACGGCTGCGCGCCGGGCATGCAAGAGGACTGAGCGCTCAACTGGAGCTGGCTGCGCACCTCGTCACCGGGGGTGAAGGTGAAGGTCGCGCGGGTGTCGCGGAGCTCCGTCGCCTGCACGCCGGGGATGGGCGACATGGTGCTACCGAGCGCGAGGTAGCTGCTGCCGTCCCAGCCGAAGTCACTGAGGCTCAGCGTCGCGGTGTCGCCGAGCTGGAAGGTCATCGGCGCGGTGGTCACACGGCTGCTGGTGTGCTGCCAGACGTCGAGCCGCACCGCGCCCGCTTCGTCGACAGCCGGCCCGGAGGGCAGGGCGTGGTCGCGGTAGCAGCTGACGTTGGCTGGCTGCTGCAGCGTCGTCATCGCCGTGAGGTAGCGGGTGGCGCCGCTGAGCGCAGCGCCCTCGGGCGTCGTCCACTTCGTCGTCACCGGCACCTCGCGGCCGCTGAGCGGCAGCGTCACGGTGCACGAGCCCGAGTCCAGCGTCGGGTTCGGTGCGGGGCACGCGTCGCGCCCGGCGATGCACAGGTAGCGCGCGGTGAGCTTCAGCCTGCCGGTGAGGCTCGTCGTGGTGGTGTCGTCGAGGGTCACCTCCAGCGAGGTGCCGCGCACCTCCGTGGCCTCGCGCCCCGGGTAGCGGCTGGTGACGCTCCGCTCGAAGACGAAGAAGCCGGGCGAGCGGGCGCGGACGCCCTCGGGCGGCGTGATGGTCGGCGCCTGCGCCAGGGTGTACGGACCGAGCTCGCTGAGCGCGAGGAACTGCTCCCCCGACGGCGTCTCCCAGAAGAGCGCCTCGAGCATGCGTGACGGCACCGTCGCCGGCATCGAGGGCAGCACGCTCTCGCGGTAGCAGGCGGGGACGGCGATGCTCGTGCCCTCGACGCGCAGCTGGTACTGCCGCAGGGTCAGCCTGCCGCTGCCGCCCCCGCCGCCTCCAGTCGACGAGCCGCCGCCGGTCGCGGCGCCGCCTCCCCCGCCGGAGCCGCCGCCGCCGCCGCCGCTGGTTCCGGTGCAGAAGCCATTCACGCACGCACTGCCGACGAGGCACTGCTGGCAGGTGGCGCCGCTCAGGCCGCAGGCGTCGAGCTGCGTGCCGAGCTGACACTCGCCGGCGGCGTCGCAGCAGCCCCCGCACGTCGAAGGGGAACACCGCGGCCCGCCGCAGCCGGTCAACAGGCCGACGGCCGCAGCACGAGGACTCCAGGAAGCGCGCGACGAAGTGAGCTCATGCGCCGGAGATACGTCGACGCGGTGCGAGGTCTCACGAGCGACGCTGTGGCGCTCCGGTTCACAGGCTGGGCGGCGCGGCGCTCGTCCTTCCGCTGGCTTCGCGCTGGCGAGGGCGTTGCTCATGGCCTCGCCCCATGCGCTCACCTCGTCTGTGGTTCCTCGCCGCGACCGCCTCGTCGCTCGTCGCCTGCAACGCCCCATCGGCTCCGCCGGACTGCGCCGATGCCGGCCACCTCGAGCCGGTCGTGGACGCGGGGGTCGATGCCGGACTGGAGCCGGCGGCGTGCCGCGACGTCATCGACCTCGCGACGGATTCACGCGTCGCTCGCGCGACCGACGTCTGGCGCGTGCACCTCGAGCTCGTCGGGGCCGGGAGCCTGCCTCCGCCTGCCACCTGCATCGCCACCTCGACCGGCGCCGAGCGCGTCACGAAGCTCACCCTTCCGCGCCGTGCCCGGGTCTCTGCCGTCTCGTCGCTCGCCTCGGGCGCCGCGCACTCGCTGTGGGTCTCGAGCGCGTGCGGCGCCGTGGCGTCGAGCTGCGCGACGAGCACCACCGACGAGCGGAGCGCCAGCCTCTTTCAGGCCGACGTCGCGGCGGGCACCACGCTCTTCTTCACGCTCGACGCGCCCACCGACGGGGGTCCCCAGACGGCCGAGCTCGAGGTGCGCCTCACGCCGCTGGCCGAGCTGGGCGAGGCGTGCTCCGAGCCGGACCTGCCCTGCGCCGACGAGCGAGCGGTGTGTGCCGGGGCGCCGGGCGCGGCGCGCTGCGTGCTCTCCACCGACCTCCTCGGCCAGCGCTGCGCCAGCGCGATGCCCGTCAGCTCGCGCGTGAGTGGAACGCTCCAGACCTCCGAGGCGACCGGCGTGCTCCTCGCGAGCTGCCGCTTCAACCCGATGGCGACGCGCTCGTACCCGGAGCAGATCTTCACCTTCACGCCCGCCACCACCGCCGCGTACGTCGCGCGCACCACCTCGCCCGCGACGCACCTCGACACCCTCGTCAGCGTGCGCGCCGCGTGCTCACCGACGGCCGCCGAGCTCGCGTGCAACGAAGACGTCGCGATGGGCGATCTCCGCTCGCAGGTGCTCTTCGACGGCGTCGCCGGTCAGACCGTGTTCATCGTGGTTCAGGCCGGGAGCACCGCCGCGTGGAACGACGAGCTCCGCCCCGCTGATGACGGTGCGTTCGAGCTCGTCGTCGAGCCGCTCTGACCGGTAAAGGAAATCCCCCGGGTTCGGGCTGGAGTCACCCCCGTGACCCCTCGCCCGTCACCCGACCCCACGCCGCCGCCGCCCCCACGCCCCGCGCACCCGCCGTTTCCCGCCCGCTGCGCCTCGCCGCCCAACGCCCAGCTCCGACCGTGTTCACGCCCTGAGCTCACCCCCCTCAGTGTCCGCACCATTCGCGATCCGTCACCAGCGACCCACTTTGTCCGCGAGTCACGAGAATCTTCAGTGATTCTCGGTTGTTGTGCTTCTGGTGCAGGCACGCTCGATGCGGTTGCGCGCGAGCGCCTTCGGAAATTTCACGAAATACGCGCGCGCCTCGGTTCGACCCGAGTCGAGGTCGCCGGACTGACACAACGCGACGACCCGCGCTGCGCGGGCCTCCTGCTCGAACTGACCGCGGCCTTCGCCGAAGTGTGACTCCCAGCGGGTGAGCAGCTCGAGCGCTCCGCCGGGTTGGCCTCTGCGGAGCTGATCTTCCGCCTCGCTCACCAGCGTCAGCTCGTCGGGGCGGGCGACGGGCGGCGGTGGAGGCTCCACGACGGGCTCGACAGGCGGCTCCGGCGCCACCTCCACCGCGGGCGCCGGCTCGGGCTCGGCCGTCGGGGCGACGGGTGTCGGGGCTTCCTTGTGGCTGCGGCTCGGCACGCTCGGCTTCGGCTTCGACGCCGGAGGAGGCGGTGTGACCTCAGGCTTCGGCTCGACGGCGGGGACCTCCGTCGGCGTCGGCGCGGGGGCGGGTGCGGCAGGCGGGGACGACAGCGCGACCGCGGGCGGTGCGCTCGGCGGCGCCTCGGCTGCGGGCCTCGCCGGGAGCAGCCGCGCGCCGAGCACCAGCGCCAGGCCGGCGGTCGCGACCAGCCCCGCCTTCACCCAGGGGAACGACCGCGGCGGCGGGCCCAGCTTCGGCGCGAGCGCGGCGCGCACGCGGTCGGCGTCGGCCGGAGTCGGGGTACCGTCGCGGCGATGCGCGTCGAGGAAGGCGCGCGCGCGGGGAGAGAGCTCGCTCATGGCGCCTCCTGGAACTGCTCGATGAGTTCGTTGAAGGCGGCGCGTGCGAGGCGCAGCCGGGAGTAGACGGTGTTGAGGTTCAGCCCGAGCGCCTCGGCCACCTCCGGCCCGCTCAGCTCGTCGAGCTCGACGAGCACGAAGACCTCGCGCAGCTCGTCGGACAGCCGGCCCAGCACCGACTGCAGCACCTCGAGCCCCTGCCGCTGCTCGGTGAGCCCGTCGGTCGTGGTGGGCGCCACGAGCGTCTCCGGGACCTCTTCGCTCTGGCCGCGCCGTCGGTGGTGCCGGCGCACGTCACTGGCCACGCGCACCGCGAACGACGTGGTCCACGCGCGCAGTCGAGAGGGGTCCTTCAGCTCCGCCAGCTTGCGGTGCACCAGGATGAAGACCTCCTGGGCCACGTCGTCGAGCTGCGCCGAGGGGACCCCCAGCCGGGCGAGGGTCTTCCAAACCCCCGGAAAACACTGACGGTAGACGGACTCGAAGTCGAGCTGCGGCAGCGGCAGCGCGTCCTCCTTCCGTGGTGTGAGTCCGGCCTCGTTCCTCACGTCTTTCCCCAGTGGTGCGGCGGGGCCGGTTCCGTCACCACACCCGGAATTCGACGAGCAGGGCGCCGCTGGCCACCACCGGGCGGAGCTGCCACGCGATGCTGCCGTCGATCAGCACGAACGCCGGGCGGAGCAGCGACGCGCTCGCCCCGCCCACGAGCCGGAGGGCCCAGCGCTCCGAGAGCGAGACGCGACCTTCGAGCTTCCCGCCGGCCTCGAGCCAGGGCACGGCGGCGGTGACGGGAGGGTCGAACTCCCCGGTGGCGACGAGCACGCCACCCTCGACGGTGAGGCAGCCGCCGAGGCGCACGCGGTCGCGCTGCCAGCCGACGCAGCCGGCGAGGGAGAGGTCGAGCGGCGACGAGAGGGTGAGCCCGCCGCCTTCCAGCGCCTTCCGCTGTTCGAGGGGCGAGGTGCCGACGGCGAACTCGCCGGCAAAGAGGCCGACCTCGAAGCGCCCGCCGAGCCGGACGCCCGCGGTGGGCTGCAGCAGGCGACCGAAGGAGGTGCTGGCGCCCAGCGAGAGCCACACCGGCCGCCGCGGCACCTCGGGCGGCGGCGGGAGCAGCGGGTCGATGGCCAGCGCGAGGATGACCACCGCCTGCTTCGTGACGTCTTCGCAGGTGGCGCCGGTGAGCACCCGGTGGCCCGCACCCGACTCGGTGAGGGTCTGCAGCTCGAGCTTCCACCCCTCGTCCACCGGCTCGGCGACCGCGCGCGCGGTGAAGGAGCTGCCGGGGGGCGTCTCCGGTTCCCGGCCGAGGCGGTCGGTGAGGCGGGTCCAGACCTCCGCGTACTGCGGGCACGGGAGCGGGGCCTGCCAGAAGAGCGAGACGGGGAGCGAGGCGGCGCGCGCGAGCCCGGAGCCCAGCAACAGCACCAGCCCGAACGCCCGGACAGAGGACGACATGACCGCGCGGTTAGCAGATCTCCCGGGGCCCGGCCCTCTTCATGGTGGGTCGAGGCGCCGCAGCGCGTCGGCGCAGTCCTTCGTCACCGGGTGCTCGGCGCCGTGAATCGCGAGGTACGCGGCGTGCGCCCGGCCCAGGGCCTCGCGGGCCTCGTCGACGCGGCCGAGGACCGCGAGGGTGCGGCCGAGCTCGAACCAGGTGTCGCTCCCGCGGGCGGGCCCGTAGTCGTGTGCGCGCTCGAGCTGATCGAGCTGCGCGAAGAGCCGCGCCGCCGCGCGCTCGGGGAAGCCCTGCTCGCGCTCGACGATGGCGAGGGTGGTGACGGCGCCGGCCATCACCCCGGGGTGCTGGTCGACGCGGCCGAGGCGGAGCGAGTCCTCGAGCGCGGCCGCCGCCTCGGCGAGGCGCCCCTGCGCGCGGCGGAGCACCCCGAGGCGGAAGAGCGTCTGCGCCCGGATTCCCTCTTCGATGCCCGCCCGCTGCGACATCGCCAGGGCGAGTGACTGCACCAGCTCCGCTTCGTCGAGCTGCCCCAGCCGCGTCGCGTCGAGCGTCGCCAGGGTGTTCCACGCGGTGATGGTCGCCGTGTCGTTGCCGCTCGCGAGCGCCACCGCGGCGGCCTCCAACAGCGTCACGCGCGCGGCGTCGTACTGCGCGCGGACGAACTGCCAGCGGCCCTGCATGCGGAGCACGTCCGCGAGCAGCGGAGGGAACTGCGCGTGGCGCACCTCCGCCACGAAGCCCGAGAGCTCTTCGAGGGCGCCGTAGTCCTGCAGGCTCCAGCGGGCCTCGAAGCGGCTGAAGGTCTCGCGCAGCCGCAGCACCTCTTCGCGCCGGGCGGGGTCGTCGGGCAGGAGCGGCAGCTGCAGCTCGCCCGCGCGCAGGCAGTCCTGCACCGAGGGCAGCGCCCCTGCGACGCGCCCGCCGGTCTCGGCCGACCAGCCCTCGGGGCGGAGCAGCGAGGCCACCACCGTCTCGAGCGCCGCCGCCCGTTGCCGCAGGCAGCTCCGCCGCCGCGCGTAGAGCGCCTCGTCTTCGTGGCGCGCGGTGAAGCGCTCGCACGCGTCGCGGTAGCCGCGCGAGAGGCGCTGCTGGTACGCGACGACGTCGTCCGTCAGACGCGCCTCGTCGTCGGTGGGCGCGAGCGGCGACGCGAGGAAGGCCGCGTGCGCGCGCTGGGCGACGGGCGCGCTCCACAGCTCGGCCACGCCCGCATCGGCAGCGGCGCACGCGTCTTCCCGGGCGCGCAGGGTGACGAGGCTCAGCGTGAGCGCCACGCCGGCGGTGGCGAGGAGCGCCGGGCCGCGCCACCGCCGCTCGCGCAGCTCGAGCACGCGCAGCAGCTCGCTCATGCTGCCGAAGCGCGCCGCGGGCTCGGGGGAAAGGGCGCGCGTGAGCGCCTCGACGATGCGCGGGGGCACGCCCGTGCGGGCGGGCGCGACGAGGGGCTGGCGCTGCTCGCGCTGGAGCGCGGCGAGCGAGGCGGCCTCGAAGGGGCGGCGACCGAAGAGCACCTCCCAGGCGGTGACGGCGAAGCTGTACTGGTCGCTCAGCGCGTCGCCCCAGCGGCCGGCGAGCTGCTCGGGCGCCATGTACGCCGGGGTGCCGGCGAGCGCGTCATCGCCTCCGCGGGGTGGGCCGCCGAGCCCGAAGTCGGTGACCCACGCGCGGCCGTCGGCGACGAGCACGTTGGCCGGCTTGAAGTCGCGGTGCGCGAGCCCGGCGCGGTGGGCCGCCTCGAGGCCGCGCGCGGCCTGCCGGAGCAGCTCCAGCCGCTGCTCGAGCGACGGCGAGGTGCGCCGCCAGACGGCGAGCGTGACGCCGGGGACGAACTCCATCGCGAGGTACGGGTGCCCGCCGTAGACGCCGACGTCGTGCACGGTGGTGACGTTGGGGTGCGAGAGGCGGGCGAGCGCGCGGGCCTCGACGGGCGGCTGGCCGGCGCTCTGCTCGAAGAGGAACTTGAGCGCGACGCGGCGGTCGAGCTGCGGGTCGTACGCGGCGTACACCACGCCCATCGCCCCGGCGCCGAGGCGCTCGAGCACCACGAAGCGGCCGATGGTGGTGCCCTGCGGCAGGAAGCGCACCGGGAGCGGCCCGCCCGGCTCGATGCCCTCCGGGTGCGCGGTGGTGGCGCCGGCCTTCACTGCGCGCGCCACGAGGCGGCGGCAGTCGTCGCAGGTGTCGAGGTGGGCCTCGACCGCCTCGGCCTCCGCGTCGCTCAGGGTGCGCTCGAGGTGCG
Source organism: Myxococcota bacterium (assembly GCA_049322495.1). Taxonomy (GTDB): domain Bacteria; phylum Myxococcota; class Myxococcia; order Myxococcales; family Myxococcaceae; genus Archangium_A. Next base: position 19,287 of record JBMORD010000042.1, read on the forward strand.
CGGCGAGGCGCTGTTCGCTCAGGCAGTCCACGTCAGCGGCTCTCGTCGAGGAGCCGGCTGATGCTGAGCGTGAGCCGGCTCTGTACCAGGCCCCACAGCTCGGGCATCGCGGCGGTCTCGGCCTCGAGCGCGCCGAGGAGCGCCTCGCGGGCGGCGGCCATCCACCGGGCGATGGTGGCGCGGTGCACGCGCTCGTAGGCGGCGAGCTGCTCGAGCGTGAGGCCGTCGAGGTAGTGCTGGCGGAGCAGCACCCGCTCCTTGCGGCTGAGCTTCTGCAGCGCGCGCTCGAGGGCGTCGCGCAGCTTCGCGCGGGCCTCGCGGCGGGCGAGCGCGGTGTCGGGCCACTCCGCCTCGTCGGGGAGCTCGAGCATCGCCAGCGAGTCGAGGGGCTCACTCGGCTTCTCGCGCCGCTCGAGGCCGGCGACGGTGTGCACCAGCGTGGTGCGCAGCCAGGCGGCGAGCGGGCCCTGGCCTGCGTACTCCGCGAGCTTCGGTGGGCCGGCGTGGCCCACGAGGAGCCGCACCCGCACCTGCTGCACGGCCTCGTCGAGGTGCGCGGACGGCCCGGCCGCGCGGGCGAGCTCGCGGAGCAGCGCGTCGAGCGTCTTCAGCGCGCCGTCGTCGCCGGCGAGGCAGGCCTCCGCGAGGAAGAGGTCGGCCGGCTCCTGAGCGTCGGGCGCGCGGGCGAGGCGGGCGGCGAAGCGCTCGGGCGCGAGCGAGACCTGGGGGTACTTCTGGCGCGCCGAGGCGAGCCGCTCATCGAACATGCGCCGAGGATGCCGTCGCCCCGGGCGGAAGTCAGCGGGCCAGATCATCGGTGGAGCCCTCGCGCGCGGGCGTCTTGCGCCTCCCGCGCCGTGGAGTGCAGTGCGCGGGACGCTCTCTGGTGTCGAACGCGAACCGGGACGAGGCCTCGGTCGCGCGGCGTGCGGAGCAAGGCCTCCATTGCGGTGCTGGCTGTGAGCAGCGGCCCAGAGCAGCTCGAGCGCGGCCCTGTCGGCGCACCGCAACGCTCGCTCTGCGGTGTCGAACGCGATGTGGAACGAGGTGCGGTGAGCATCTCAGGGCAGAGGCACCGAGAGTCGGTCGACGCCGTGGGTGCCGGCGCACAGGAACTCGGCCCCTGAGGCGTCGAACGCGAGGCGCGCGGCGATGCGGAAGGGGAGCTCGAGCGTGGTGCGGGCCGTGAGCGTGGCGGCGTCGAGCAGCTCGAGCGCCTCGCCCTTCGCGAGCGCCAGGGTACGACCGTCGGGCGACACGGCCAGCGCGGGGTTGATGGAGCCCGCGGCGAGCTCTCCCAGCGGCGCGCCGTCCCACGAGAAGGCGCGCACCGCGTGGCCGGCGCCATCGCCCGGAGCGTCGGTGACGAAGACCCGCGCGTCGGACGCCGCGAGCTGCGTCTGGCCCGGCAGCAGCCCGCGGAGCTGCGCGAGGCGATGCACGGCGCCACCGGGCTCGACGCGGAAGAGCAGCGTCGCGTGCGGCTCGTCGGCGCCTCCGCGGGAGTACGCGATGCAGAAGAGCGTGTCGGTGCGCGGCGCGCGCACGAGGCGCTCCACTTCGCACGGCTGGCCCTGGAGGCCGGGGAGCACGATGCGCTCGACCGCTCCGGCGCGGCGCACGAGCAGCCCGTTGTCCGCGGAGGTCGCCTCGAAGCGCGCCGACGAGACGATGGCGCCGTCGCCGAGCACGACCACGTCGGTGAAGACGCCCTTCTTCGTGGCGCCGTCGAGCTGCTCGAGGCGCCGACCGTCAGCCGCGTCGTGGACGCTCAGCTTCGTGGTGCCGAGGACGACGCGCGTCCCGCCGTCGAGCGCGGCGAGCGCGGTGAGCTTGTGGCCGCCCGCGAGCGCCTTGCTCTCGTGGAGGACGTTGCCCGCGCGGTCGTGCAGGCGCAGCTTCCGGTCGGTGGCGATGCTCGCGAAGCCGTGGGCGGTGAAGACGGCGTTGTGGGCGGTGAAGTCCATACCGCGCAGACGCCGCGAGCGCCGCGAGCGTCGCATGGGCTACGAAGGCCGGCGTGATGAGCGAGTGGGTGGTGGTCGTCGCCGGCAGCGGCGTCATCGTGTGGCTGCTCTGGCGGCGTCACGTCGAGGTCCAGCGCATCGCGCGCGGCGACTTCGAGGGCGCGGCGGTCGACGACATCCTGCACGTGCTGTGGAACGAGTACGTGCAGGGCCACGTCGAGCCCGAGTGGCTCGCGCGCCTGCCGAAGGGAAAGCCCGGGCTCAACGGCCAGAATCAGCTCGTCTGTCTGGAGGTCGCCGCGGGCCGCTACCAGGAGGCGCTCGCGTGGCGCGACCGCAAGCCGGGCGTCATCGCCGAGCACGAGCGGCTCATCACGCTCAACCTGGCCGAGGCGCTCGCGTGCCTGGGGCGTCTCGAGGAATCGCTGGCGCTCACCTCGTTCGGCGCCGAGGTCCAGACGGACTTCCTGAAGGCCGGGCTCGCCGCTCACCGCGCGTGGGTGCTGGCGGAGCTCGGGCGCTTCGCTGAGGCGCGCGCCGAGTTGACGGCGATGGAGGGCAAGCAGCGGCTCCTCGGACCGTTCGAAGCGGAGTGGTACTTCTCGTCGTTCGCCGTGGCGCTGGCCGCGAAGGACTGGGCGCTCGCGGAGCGTGAGCTGGAGCGCGCCGCGCGCGTCGCGGTGCGTGGCTCGACGAAGCGGAACCTCCACTTTCTGCGCGGCCGCCTCGACTTCGCGCGCGGTGACCTCGAGGCGGCGTGCCGTCACTTCGAAGCAGGCGCGGCGCACGCCTATCGCTGGCAGGGCGGGCCGTCACTGCTGGAGTGGGGTGAGGCGCTCGAGCGGCTCGGTCGCGTCTCCGAGGCGCGGACGGCCTGGCAGTGGTGCGTCGAGCGGGACCCCCAGTCACCCGCGGCGAAGATGGCCCGGGTGCGCCTCGGCTGAGCCACATGCGACGGTCGCGCGACTCGCGGCATCTACCCGTTGATGAAGTCCGCCAGCCTCGTGGTCGTCCTGTTGTTGCTGCTCTCCTGTGGCACGAAGTCCTCGTCGACGTGCGCCGAGACGTGCCTGGGCTGTTGTGACTCCACGGGGGCGTGTCTGGCGGGCACCGACAGCAGCGCGTGCGGCGCGACTGGCTTCGCGTGTCAGTCGTGCCAGGTGGGCACCACCTGCAGCTTCGGTGCGTGCGTGGTGGTGACGTCGAGCGGCGGCGGAGGCGGCGCGACCGGCGGCGGCTCGGGCGGCGGCGGTGGTGGTGCGATGGACGGCGGCGCGCGCGACGGTGGTCAGCCCGACGCAGGGCTGGTGGACGCGGGCGTCGACGCCGGTAGCACGGTCGACGCGGGACGCCCCGACGCGGGCTCGTGCGCCGGCACGCTCGTCGACTGCGACGGGCGCTGCGCCGACCTCACCGCCTCGCTCGAGCACTGCGGCGCCTGCAACCGCGCGTGTGGCAGCGGGCGGGTGTGCATCGACGGTGCGTGCGCGCTGCTCCCGGAGGACTGCTCTCAGGCGAGCTGCGGGGCGGGGTACTTCTGCGAGCCCGTCTCGCGCCGCTGCGCCCCGGGCTGCCGCCTCTCGAGCGACTGTCCTCAGGGAGCGACATGCACCAACAACACCTGCGCCTGCCCGGCGAACCAGCACGCCTGCGGTCAGCAGTGCGTGTCGAACGTGGCGCTCACCTCATGCGGCGCGAGCTGCACCGCGTGCCCCGCGCAGGTGCCCGCGCACGCGACGCCGAGCTGCGACGGCGTGAGCTGCGGCTTCACCTGCGACCCGGGCTGGGCGAAGCAGGGCGGTGCGTGCGTCGACGTCGACGAGTGCGCCACGGGCAACGGCGGCTGCGCGATGAACGCGACGTGCCTCAACACGCCCGGCTCGCGGGTGTGCACGTGCAACGCGGGCTACTCCGGAGACGGCCTCACCTGCGCGGAGGTCGACGAGTGCCTCACCAACAACGGCGGCTGCGCGGCGAACGCGACGTGCACCAACACGCCCGGCTCGCGCACCTGCACCTGCCGCGCGGGCTTCCTCGGCGACGGGCTCACCTGCACCGACGTCGACGAGTGCGCCACCAACCACGGCGGCTGCTCGATGAACGCGACCTGCGCCAACACGCCGGGCTCGCGCACCTGCACCTGCAACGCCGGCTGGGCGGGAGACGGCGTCACCTGCACCGCCTCCAACCTGTGCGCGACGAACAACGGCGGCTGCAGCGCGAACGCCACCTGCACCAACGTCGTCGGCGGGCGGAGCTGCGCGTGCAACTCCGGCTACACCGGCGATGGCGTCACCTGCACCGACGTCAACGAGTGCCTGACGAACAACGGCGGCTGCGCGGCGAACGCCACCTGCACCAACGTCGGCGGAGGTCGCACGTGCGCCTGCAACGCCGGCTACACGGGAGATGGGCTCGCCTGTGCCGACGTCGACGAGTGCGTCACCAACAACGGCGGCTGCTCGATGAACGCGACGTGCACCAACACGCCCGGTGCGCGCACCTGCACCTGCCAGACGGGCTACACCGGCAACGGCGTCACCTGCACCGACGTCAACGAGTGCGCGACGAACAACGGCGGTTGCCTCTCGACGGCGACGTGCATCAACACGCCGGGCTCGCGCTCGTGCCTGTGCCCGGCGGGCTACCAGGGCAACGGGGTGACGAGCTGCACGGACATCAACGAGTGCCTCAACAGCAACGGCGGCTGCAGCGCCGACGCGACGTGCACCAACACGCCGGGCTCACGCACCTGCGCGTGCAACGCGGGTTTCACCGGCGACGGCGTCACCTGCACCGACGTCAACGAGTGCGCGACGAACAACGGCGGCTGCGCGGCGAACGCGACGTGCACCAACACACCGGGCTCGCGCACCTGCGCCTGCCCCTCGGGCTACCAGGGTGACGGCGTCACCAGCTGCACCGACGTCAACGAGTGCGCGACGAACAACGGCGGCTGCAGCTCGAACGCGACGTGCACCAACACCCAGGGCAGCTTCACCTGCGTCTGCAACGCGACGTGGTCGGGCAACGGGGTGTTCTGCGCGCGCGGCAACTTCGCGGCGGTGCGCGTGGGCACGAGCGGCGGCGGCTCGCTCTCGTCGACCGCGACGCCGGTGTTTCTCGAGACGCGGTCGCTGGGCACGGGCGCGCTGCTGAGTGCGGTGGCGCTGCCGGTGGCGACCTCGGCGCCGAACTACCCGCTCACGCTCGGCGGCACGTCGACGACCGAGGGTGTGCTCAACCTCTCGGCCAGCGGCGAGCACCTCACCCTCGCGGGGTACGCGGCGACGCCGGGGACGATGGCGGTGGCGACGACGTCGAGCCCGCGGGTGGTCGCGCGCGTCGCGGTCGCCGATGGAGGCGTCGACACCACGACGCTCGTCACCGATGCCTATGCGGGCGTCGGCGTGCGGAGCGCGGCGAGCGTCGACGGCACGGCGTACTGGCTGGCGGGCGCGTCGAGCGGGCTCCGGCGCGTGGTGCACGGCTCGACGGGCGCGACCAACGATGTCTACTCCCGCGTCCCGAATCTGCGGGCGACGACGGTGGCGGCGAACCAGCTCTTCGCGAGCACCGGCACCACGCCCGAGACGACTCCTGTCTTCCCGGTGGGCACGGGCGTGCCGGCGAGCACCGCGGTCGCGCGCTCGCTGCCCGGCGTTTCGCTGACGAACCCGTCGAGCTTCGTGCTGCTGGATCGACTCCCGGTGGCGGGGCTCGACACGCTGTACGTGGCGGACACCACCGCGGCGATGGTGCGCAAGTACGTCTTCGACGGCACGAGCTGGAGTGAGCGCGCGACGTTCCCCACCACGGCGGTCATTCACTTCGTCGGCGCCGCGCCGCAGGGCAACGACGTGGCGGTGTTCGCCTCGACCAACAGCGGCCTCGTGCGGTGGATGGACATCGGGCTGCCGGGCGTCAACCCGGTCGGCACCCTCATTCCGGGCACGGGCGTCGGCAGCGGCATGGCCTGGCGTGGAGTCGTGGCGCTCCCCTGAGGTCGCGCGGCAACTCCGGAGCTCCGGCGGTCCAATTCCTGCCGCGGCTTGCGGACTGGCGAGGACTCGGCGTTCACGGAACTTCGGTGGTCCATCTCCTGCCGCGGTTCTTCGCAGCCCGACGACCCGGCGTTGCTCGAAGCTGGCTCCGCGTGCGGCGTCCAGGCGCGGCGACTCCGGAACTCCGGCGGTCCCTTTCCTGCCGCGGTTTCCGGCCGACGTCAGCGCGCGCGGGCGAGCCACCGCGCGGCTTCGTCCTCGGTGACGTCGTCCCACGCGCGGTAGGCGCTCGCGACGGCGAACTCGCGACCGCCGCGCACGTTGGCCACTGCCAGGCGTGTCACGAGCGGCTCGAACAGTGAGAGCGCGGCCTCGTGCGCGGTCGGCACGGCGACGTTCACTTGCCGGGCGTCCTTCATCGCGGCCAGGGCGGTGCGCATCGTGGCGCCTCCTGCGATGCCGTCGTCGACGAGCACCACCGCGCGGCCCTGTACCTGTGGCTTCGGCCAGCGATGGGCGCGCCGCTCGACCTTCGCGCGTGCGTCGGCGACGGCGCGGGACACCTGCAGCTCCGTGAGGCGGTGGCGGCTGATCAGCACGTCGTCGAGCCACACCGTGCCATCGAACGCCACCGCGCCGAAGCCGGCCTCGGTCGTCCACGGGAACAGCACCTTGCTCACCGGGGCGACGGCGAGCTCGAGCGCCAGCGCGTCGGCGAGCGCGGCGGCGACGGGGACTCCGCCCGCGGGGATGGCGACGACCAGCGTGTCGGTGCCGCGCAGCACCCCGAGGAGCGCCGCGAGCTGCACGCCAGCGTCGCGGCGATCCGCGAAGACACCGACCCGGCCGGTGAGCGCTGGCGCAGTGACGAGCACCTCTCACGAGTAAGCAGCACGCCGCTCGTCGCAAGACGCCCCTGGCCATCGCGCCTGGACTGGTTTCGCGCCGCGCGCTTGTCCGCTCGGACCGCGTGTGAGAAGCGCGGCGCATGCGCCTCTTCGCCGTCGTGGCCGTTCTCTTCGTCGCCGCGTGCTCTGCGCCGACCGAATCGTCCTGCGGTCCCACGACGTGTCCTTCCGGCTGCTGCACGGCTGAAGGGAGCTGCGTCGCCGGGAACACCGCGTTTGCGTGTGGCTCGCTCGGGGGAACCTGCTCCGTGTGTCTCGCGACGCAGACCTGCGTGCTCGGGGCGTGCAGCATCTCGGGCGCCACGGGCGGCGGCGGTGGCAGCGCGACGGGCGGTGGCAGCGCGACGGGCGGCGGCAGCGCGACGGGCGGTGGCAGCGCGACGGGCGGTGGCAGCGCGACGGGCGGTGGCAGCGCGACGGGCG
>JBMORD010000043.1:0-26563 GCA_049322495.1 Myxococcota bacterium
TCGACACGCTGCCGAACAAGGACCTCATCGTGCCACCTCGAGCTCGGAAGCCCCTCACGCACGGCTGCCGCTCGCCCACGCAACGTTCGCGCTCATGACTCGCGCGTCGTTCAGGCCCCTCTCCGTGGACGCGTTCAGCGCCCCTTCGCCCGCCGCTTCGGCGCCGGCTCGGCGTGCGCCGGGTCGACGATCCACCCGCGACAGCGCTTCGCGCCGCAGCGGCACGGTTCCTTGAGCTCGGGCGGCAGCGCGTAGTCGAAGAACAGCTCGTCGCCCGGCGCGATGTCGCGGAGCGCCTGGAGCTGCGCCCAGCCGTTCCCGCGGCGCGTCACGCCGGCTTCGACCACCACGTTCGGCTCGCAGGAGTGGTTGATCCACCGCGTCTGGTCGACCATGTCGAAGAAGATGCCCGGCTCGAGGATCAGCGAGTAGCGATCGTCGCGCCGTTCCCCCTCGCGCCAGAGCACGCCGTCGACGTTGCAGATCACCGAGCCCTTCTTGAACTTCCGCGTGGCGATCACGCCGTAGCCCTCGACCGAGGAGCGGATGACCTGGAGACCTGGAATGCGCGCCATGACGCGCGCGCCTCTAGCGCGAGAAGATCGCCGCAACCACCGTCTCGGTGAGCAGCAGGCCGATCACCACGCCGTGCGTCGCCGTTCGCCCCGCGCCGGGCTGCGCGGAGCCCAGCCCCGCCAGGAGCCCGCCCACCAGCGCGCCAGCGATCCCGCCGAGCACGGGGCGCAGGATGAACGTCGCCAGCGACCCGGGATCCTCCCGCCCCGCGGTGAGCGCGAGGCCTACGCCCACCCCCAGGAGACCGCCTGCGACGACGCCGCCCGTCACCCCGAGCCCGAAGCCCGACGGGCGATCTCCGGTCGCGAAGGCGCCCGCGAGGTAGCCGCCCGACAGCGCGAGGCCCGTCGCGCCGATCACCACCACCGGCAGGAGGCTGGCGCGCGGCGGGGGCGGCGGCGTCGGCGTCGGCTCCGCGGCCCACGCGCCCCGCCCCGCGAGCAACACCGCCAGGGTCAACACGAACGACGTCCGGCTCACGCGACGCTCCTCACGTGGCGGGTGAAGGTCTCGCCGAGGCGCTCGAGTTCCTCTGGCGTCGCCGCGCGCCCGCCGACCTTCACCTCGAACTCCCGGTACGGGAAGGGCGCGAACCACGAGCCCATGTTGCGCAGTGACGCCGCGTGCCGCCCGAACCAGAAGTCGCTGTCGAACTGCACCGTGAGCCACCTCGCGTCGAGCACCGTGCGCACGCCCATCGTGGCCACCTCGAGGGTCAGCGCGTCGAGGCCGTGACGGATGAGCTTGGCGTGCAGCCCCGAGACGTCGAAGGGCAGCTCCATCCACAGCCGGAGCCTGCCGAGCTGCCGCGCGAGCTCGCTGGCGAACAGCCAGTCGAGCCAGTCGGCGTGGTGACGAAACGGGCTCGGCGCCAGCGACAGCGTCTTCAGCGAGGGGAAGCGCGTCAGCGCCAGCACCTGCGTCTGCTCCCGCCGCGCGCGATCGCCGAGCATGTGCGGGCCGGCGAAGCCGAGCTCCCGCAGGCGCGGCCGCGGCGGGCCCTGGAGCACGACCTGCAGCGCCGCCGCGTCCAGCCCGGTCAACGCCTCGAGCGACTCGAGGTGGGGCGACGCGAGCTCGGCCGCCGACGGGAGACCCGGGCCCGCGAGATCCAACCGCCGCACCGTGCGCCACACCGGGCTGTCGCGCCCCACGCCCGTCGGAGAGAAGACCGCGCTCTCGGGGAACCCGCGCCGGAAGTGCACCGCCCCGCCCTCGACGTGCGTGGGCGTCTTCCCCAACCCCGGCACCTCCGCGAGCCAGCGCGCCCACGAGCCGTCGAGCAGCGCCTGCTCCCGCGAGCGCTGCGCCGCCGTGGCCTGCCCCTTCGCCGCCAGCAGCTGGAGCGCGATGAACTCCCCGCGCTCATCGCCTCGCTCGGCCAGCGCGTCCGCGAGCACCTGCCGCGGGGCGTCGTCGTCGGGGCTGGCGACCACGGCGTCGAAGAGCGGAATCAGCTCGGGGGGATCGGTGCGGCGCTGCACGACGTGCCAGCGTACTCCCGAACCCGCACGCTTCGAGGAGTTCCCCACGCGAGCCGATGAGCCGGACCGCGGAACGGTGTGTCTCCTTGCTGCGCGAGGCCCGCGTCGCGCTCGAGCCCGGGCGCAGCCCCGCGGAGCTCTCGAGCGTGGAGACCCGCTTCGGGCTCTCGTTCCCGCCCGATCTCCGCGAGCTGCTCTCCCTCCCTCACTGCGCGGGCTGGCCGAACTGGCGGACGCCCGACGAGACGCTCGCGTACCAGGTGGCGTGGCCTGTGGAGGGGCTCCTCTTCGACGTCGAGGACAACGCGCTGTGGCTCCCCCGGTCGCGGTGAACGAGGCGCTCAGCAGGGCCCGCACGCTGCTCGCGCACGCGCCGAAGCTGGTGCCCGTCTTCGGCCACCGCTTCCTCGTCACCGAGCCGCTCCGGGCAGGCAACCCCGTGTTGTCTGTCTATCAGTCCGACATCATCGTCTATGGCAACTCGCTCGCGGACGACCTCGCGCACGAGTTCGGCCAGGGCGCGCTGGCGACACTGCGCTGACACCTCACTTCCGTTCTGGGGACAGTTCCCCGGCTGAGCCGAGCTCAGTGGAAGTGATGCGCGGGCGGCGCGGCCATCGGCAGGTCGGGGAGCAGCGGCGCGAGGTGGGACACCTTGATCGTCACCACCTTCCCGCTCCGCTCGACGCGCCCGGTGCCCACCAGCAGCGGCGTGGCGGTGATCTCCCGGCGGAACTTCTCGAAGATCGCCGGCTCGACGATCAGGTTCCCGATGCCCGTCTCGTCTTCCACCGAGAGGAAGGTGAAGCCCTTCGCCGTCGGCGGGCGTTGCCTGACGATCACCAGCCCCCCGAGCTTCGCGAGGCGCCCGCTCGGCACCCGCAGCAGCTCCGCCGACGTCACCGCGCCCAGCTGCTTGAGCTGCGGCCGCAGGAGCGCCACCGGGTGCGCCTCGAGCGAGAGGCTCACCGTCTCGTAGTCGGCGGCCACCCGCTCGCTGGCCGACATCGAGGGGAAGTCGGCGCGGTCGGCCACCATCGGCAGGCCGAAGAAGAGATCGTCTTCGTCGAACGGGCCCAGCGCGTGCAGATCCCAAAGCGCGTTGCGCCGGTTGTGGCACAGCGAGTTGAGAGCCCCTGCGAGCGCGAGGCGCGTCAGCTCGTGCCGCGGCAGGCGGGTGCGGCGCGCCACGTCGGCCACCGAGACGAACGGCCCCTCGAGCCGCGCCGCCTCGAGCCGCCGCGCGCTCTCTTCGCGGAAGCCGCGCACCAGCTCGAGCCCCAGGCGCAGCACCGGCTGCCGCGGCACCCGGCCCTCCACCGGCAGCGCGCGGCAGGCGACCTCGTCGTCGTCGAGCTCCAGCGAGCACTCCCAGCCCGAGGCGTTGACGTCGACCGCGCGCACCCCGACGCCGTGGCGCCGGGCGTCTTCCACCAGGGTGTGCGGGGCGTAGAAGCCCATCGGCTGGGCGTCGAGCAGCGCCGCGCAGAAGGCCGCCGGGTAGTACTTCTTGAGCCACGACGAGGCGTAGGCGATCAGCGCGAACGACGCCGAGTGGCTCTCGGGGAAGCCGTAGTGCGAGAAGCCCTTGAAGCTGTCGAAGCAGCGCTCCGCGAAGTCTCGCGGGTAGCCGCGCGCCACCGAGCCCTCGACGAAGCGCTCGCGGAAGGCCGGCAGCAGCTCGTCGGCCCGCTTGTTGGTGAGCGCCCGCCGCAGCCGATCGGAGTCGCCCGCCGAGAAGCCCGCGGCCACCATCGCCAGCTTCATCGCCTGCTCCTGGAAGAGCGGCACGCCGAGGGTGCGGCTCAAGATGTCGCGCACCTCGGGTGACGGGTAGCTCACCTCCTCCTCGCCGTTCCGCCGGCGGAGGTAGGGGTGCACCATCTGCCCGACGATCGGCCCGGGGCGGATGATCGCGATCTCCACCACCAGGTCGTAGAAGCACCGCGGCTTGAGCCGGGGGAGCATGTTCTGCTGCGCCCGGCTCTCGACCTGGAAGGTGCCGACCGAGTCGCCGTCGCAGAGCATGTCGTAGACCGCGGGATCCTCCGCGGGGATGGTGGCCATGGTCCACGCGCGGCCGGTGGTCTCTTCGATCAGCCGCAGGCAGCGGGAGATCACCGTCAGCATGCCCAGCGCGAGCAGATCGACCTTGAGGATGTTGAGGGCCGAGAGATCGTCCTTCTCCCACTGCACCACGGTGCGCTGCTCCATCGAGCCGTTCTCCACCGGCACCAGCGCGGTGAGCTCCCCGTGGGTGATCACGAAGCCTCCGACGTGGATCGACAGGTGCCGCGGCATGCCCACCAGCTGCCGCGCCAGCGCCATCGTCTGCCGCACCGCCAGATCGTCCGCCGAGAGCCCCGCCTCCTGGAGCTGGAACGCCCCCACCTCTTCCCCGAAGTCGAGCGCCTTCGAGAGCCGATCGACCTGATCGAGCGACAGCCCGAGCGCCTTGCCCACCTCGCGGGTGGCCATGCGGCCGCGGAAGCAGATGTGCTCGCACACCATCGCCGCGCGGTGCCGGCCGTGCTTCTCGTAGACGTACTGCAGCACCTCCTCGCGGCGCTCGTGCTCGAAGTCGACGTCGATGTCGGGCGGCTCGCGGCGCTCCATCGAGAGGAAGCGCTCGAAGAGCAGCCCCATGCGCACCGGGTCGATGGAGGTGATCTGCAGCGCGTAGCAGACCGCCGAGTTCGCCGCGCTCCCCCGCCCCTGGCAGAGGATGCCGCGCTCGCGCGCGAAGCGGACGATGTCCCACAGCGCGAGGAAGTAGCCGGGGTAGTCGAGCGCCTCGATGAGCGCGTACTCCTTCTGGATCTGCCGGCGCACGTCGTCGGGCACGCCCGCCGGGTAGCGCCCCCGCAGGCCCTCCTCGACGAGCTGCACGAGGAACTGCATCGGCGTCAGGCCCGGCGGCAGCGCCTCGCGGCTGAACTCGTAGCGAAGCTGCTCGAGCGAGAACTGGCAGGCCTCCGAGAGCTCCAGCGAGCGGCCCACCAGCTCCGGCGCGTCGGCGAAGAGGTGCATCAGCTCGTCGTTCGACTTGAGCGTGCGCTCGGCGTTGGGGAACAGCAGCGTACCGGCCCGCGCCACCGTGGTGCCGCAGCGGATGGCGGTCATCACGTCCTGCAGGGGCTGGCGCTCGCGGTGGTGGGTGTGCACGTCGTTGTGCGCCACCAGCGGCGCCTCGAGCGCGGCGGCGCAGGCCCGGGCGCGCGCTTCCCGCGCCGCGTCGTCGGCCGCCAGGTGCCGCGAGAGCCCCACCCAGAAGCGCCCGGGGAAGGCCTCGGCCAGCGTCGCCAGCGCCCGCAGCGGGCGCCCCCCGGCCTCGGGCGCGTGGGGGAGCAGCGCCAGCAGCCCCGCCGAGCGCTCGGCCACCCGCCGCCAGTCGAGCCCCGCCTCGCCCTTGGGGTGCGCCAGCCGGCTCTCGGAGATGAGCCGGCTCAGGTTGGCGTACCCCTCGGCCGTCGCGGCGTAGAGCACCAGCCGCGGCGCGCCGACGAGGGTGAGCGAGCTGGCGACGAGCAGCTTGAGCCCGACGGCCTTCGCCTCGAGGTGCGCCTTCACCATGCCGTACAGGCCGTCGTCGTCGGCGAGCGCCAGCGCCGAGAGCCCCAGCTCCGCCGCGCGACGCACCAGCTCCTCCGGGTGCGAGGCCCCGGTGAGGAAGCTGTAGTTCGAGCGACACACGAGCTCCGCGTACATGGCTCAGTCGAAGACGCCCTGGGCGTAGAAGGTGCCGTCGCGCCCGTCGCGGTAGACCCACAGCTGGCCGACGCCCTCGAGCTGGAGCCGGTAGTAGTCGCGCGCGAAGGGCTCCGGGCTCCACCACGCGCCGACGAGCCGCTCCGGGCCGCTCAGCGACTCGACGCGACGCCGCTTGCCGGCGAGCACCACGTGGGCCAGCCCCCCGTCTGGCGTCAGCTCGGTCTCGAGCGGGCTGGGGGTGGCGAAGAGCCGCGGCGGCCTCGCCTCGAGCGCCTGCGGGTCGAACGCCCCCGTCTGCTCGACCTTCGCCTTCCGCCGCGGCCACTTCGCCGGCCCCTCGTCTTCCCCCACCGCGTGCACCGGCAGCGGCTCGTCGTCGGCCTCCTCCGGGTCGATCTGCGGGGGCGGCCGCGTCAGGCCCGGCGCGGGCGCCTTCTGGAGCGTCGGGGCGACCGGCCGCCAGCCCTCCTCGGGCCGGTGCGCGGCGACCGGCTGGGCCGAGAAGAGCGCGTCTTCGCCCAGCGCCGACTGGAGCCGCGAGAGCACCACCTCGAGCTCCACCTCGCCTTCCGGCGCGTCGCCCAGCACGAGCTGCCGGCCGTGATCGGCGCTCGCCTCGTCGACGCGCAGCTGCAGCGTGGTGATCGGCTGCTCGACCGTGAGATCCGTCAGCCGGTGGCGGATCAGCTCGACCAGCAGCCGGCTCTCGGACGACGCGCGGGCGAGCACCAGGGGCACGGTGAGGGGCTCGCCCCCCTCGAGCCCGACGATCACCGTCAACCGCACCGCCGCCAGCAACCGCCCCTGGAGCCGCCCGCACAACCTGTCGACCAGCGTCTTGAGCGCGAAGAGCACCGGCTCGAGGTGTTCGGCGGGCCAGTCGAGCTGCACCGCCTCCTCGAGCACCTCGGGCAGCGAGTCGGCGACGAAGCGCGAGTCGTCGTCGCCGCGAGACAGCCGCGCCGCGAGCAGCCCCGCGGCCCCGAAGCGGCCCACCAGCGCGCCCGAAGCGAGCGAGGCGAGCTCGCCCAGCGTCGAGAGCCCCAGCGCGCGGTACGGCGCCGAGCCGCCCTCGCCCAGCCAGCCGTCCTCGAGCGCCGCCAGCGGCAGCCGCGCCAGGCCCGGCCCGCCGCGGGGCGGCAGCACCTGCACGCCATCCATCGACCAGCGGGCGAGCGCCTGGGTGCAGAAGCGCTCCGAGCCCACCACGCACCGCCCGCGCAGCCCGACGCCGCGGCACGCGCCCAGCACCCGCTCGGCCCAGCGCTGCTCCGAGCCGCAGAGGTGCGCGGCCGACGCGTCGAGCCACAGGCCCTCCGGCTCGTCGACCTGGAAGCCGGGCGCCAGCGGGAGCAGGAGCTCGCCGAGCGAGCCGAGCGCCTTCACCTCGTCGCGCGGCTCGAAGCGCAGGCGGGTGACGGCGGGCTCGAGGGCCATCGCCGCGGCGACGGTCTGGCCGGGCTTGATGCCGCGCTTGAGCGCCGCGCCCGACGCGAAGCGCACGCGCTGGGCGCCCTTGACGTCGGCGTGGAGCACCACCGGGCGCCCCGCGAGCGACGGCTGCTCGAGCACCCGGCGCTGCACCGGGTACCGGGGGAAGTAGAGGTAGCCCAGGCGCATGTCAGGGCCGCCTCCCCGGCGCGCGCGACGGAGGGAAGTTCGCCGTGCGGTACAGGCCCCACGCGGGGTAGCCGTCGCGCAGGAGGTTCTTCTTCGGCCGCTGCAGCGAGTCGCGGGGGGCGACGTCGTGCTGCGGCGGCGGCGCCCAGGGCCGCTCGAGCCTCCGCCCGGGCAGCGGCCGCGCCGGCACCTCCGCGCGCTTCCCGTGGGGCGCGTCGATCTCGAAGGTCGGCGCGAGCGAGGCCGGCGCGTCGAGCTCCGCCGACAGCAGCCGCAGCCGTGGCCCCGGCGGCCGGGTCTTCATCATCAGCCGCACGAAGCCCTGGGCCGGCGCGGCGCTCGGGGTGAGCAGCACCAGCAGCGAGCCGCCGGTGCGCGCCGCGTCGAGCAGCTTCTTCGCGTCGGTCATCGTCAGCCGCACCGGGGTGCGCGTGACGTCGAGCACCACCAGGGTGAAGGCGCCGCTGCGCAGCAGCTGCATCGCGGTCCACACCAGCTGCCGGGGCTCCTTCGGGCGCGCGATGAGCAACGACGAGAGCTCGACCCCCAGGGGAATGGCGGCCGGCGGGTAGAGCTCCTTCGGGCCGTCGACCCACGCCGAGAGCCGCCGCTCGCGCCCCGCCGCCGCCACCAGCGAGAGCGCCACCGTGGTGCGCCCCGACGCCTCTTCCCCGCATAGCTCGACCCCCGTGCCCAGGCGGAAGGCGCCGAACGCGTCGAGCGCCTCGATGCCGGTGCGCAGCGACAACACGAGCTGCCGCGGCTGCGCCTCGAGCTTGCGGATCTTCTCCCTGAGCTGTTCGACCACCGCCGATGGGGACATTCTCGCGCTCCTCGATACTGAACGCGCGTATAGTACACCCGGGCACTGACAAGTGGCTCCGAGGCCGATTTATCGGCCCTGGCGCGATCGGGGTCATCGGCACCCCGCCCCGGTCACGATTCGCCTCGCCCGCGAGAAAGTGCCCGTTACCGTTGATCGTGCACGCCACGAGACGGCTGGTTGGGTGGTTGAGCGGAGCGCAGCTTCCCGTCGACGAAGATCACCGCGCCCGCGGCTTCATGGTGGGTGTGGTGCTGCCGCTGGGGGCGCTGTTCGGCTACTTCTCGGCGCTCGTCTACGCGTTCACCGGGGCGTGGCGCGACCTGGCCGCGGCTGCGGGGGTGGCCACGACGCAGCTGGCGATCACCGCGCTGTGGCTGAAGACCCGCTCGCTGCGCGCGACGACCCACGCGCTGTGCGGGGCGCTCCTCGTGTTCTTCGGCGGCATGGCGGTGCTCCAGCACGACTGGAGCTACCTCGCGATCCTCACGCTCGTGCCGCTGCTCGCCAACTACCTGTCCGACTCGCGGGTGGGGCTGCAGTGGTCGGTGATCTCGCTGTTCGCCATGGCGGGCATCGCGGGCAGCGAGGCGCTCCAGCACCGCGCCGACTGGGCCGACCCCCACTTCATCCCGCAGCTGTTCCGCTACACGGTGGCGCTGCCGTGCGTGGCGGTGGTGGCGACGCTCTTCCAGCGCGGGCGCGAGCGGGCGATGGCGCAGCTCAAGGAAGCGCGGGCGCGCTCCGACGCGGCGAACCACGCCAAGACGCGCTTCCTGGCCGCGGTGAGCCACGATCTCCGCACCCCGCTCAACGGCATCCTCGGCACGGTGGAGCTGGCCCGCCTCGACGGCCAGCTTCATGCCGCCGCGCAGCAGCACCTGCAGACCATTCACGAGAGCGGGCGCACGCTGGTGGCGCTGATCAACGATCTGCTCGATCTCTCGCGCGCCGAGGCGGGCCGGCTCGAGCTGAGCCCGCGCCCCTTCCTGCCGGCGCGCGCCTTCGAGCAGGTGGTCGCCCTCCACCAGGCGCGCGCGAAGGAGCGCGGCCTCACCCTCACCGGCGCCTTCGACGGGCCGCGCGACGTGGGGCTGGAGGGCGACTCGGTGCGGCTCCAGCAGGTGCTGCACAACCTGGTGGGCAACGCGGTGAAGTTCACCGCGCGCGGCAGCGTGGAGGTGCGCGCCCGCCTCGCCGCGGTCGACGCGGAGCGCGAGCGCTGGCGCCTCGAGCTCTCGGTGCGGGACACCGGGCGCGGCATCTCGAAGGCCGAGCTCGACGCCCTCTTCGTGCCCTTCGCGCAGGCGCGGCCGTCCGACGCCGTGTCGGGGACCGGGCTCGGGCTGGCGATCAGCAAGGCGCTCGTCGAGCAGATGCGCGGCGCGCTCTCGGTCGACAGCACGCCGGGGGTCGGCTCGTGCTTCACCGTCTCGCTCGAGCTGCCGTGGGCCGAGGCGCCCGAGCTGACGCCCGCGCCGATGGTGCTGCCCCACGCCACGCACGACGGGCGCGTGCTGGTGGTCGACGACAACGCCGTCAACCGCAACGTCGCCGCCGGGCTGCTCGAGCGCATGGGGCTGACCGTCGACGTCGCGGAGGGCGGCGAAGACGCGCTCGAGGCGCTCGAGCTGCAGACGTACGATCTCGTGCTGATGGATCTCCAGATGCCCGATCTCGACGGCGCGGAGGTGACGCGGCGGCTGCGTGCGCGCGAGGCGGGGCACCGCCGCACCCCGGTGGTGGCGCTCACCGCGAGCGCGCTGCCCGACGAGCTCGCCGCCTGCCGGCACGCCGGCATGGACGACACGCTGACCAAGCCGGTCGAGGTGCCGCGGCTGCGCCAGGTCGTCGAGACCTGGATCCGCGCGGCCTGAGCGCCATCACCGCGGGCAGTCGAGGAGGTGCGCCTCGAACACGCTTCCCATCAGGAAGCGGGAGGGCGAGAGCGGCAGCGCGATGCTCGAGCCCGACAGCCCGCTCCCGTCGTCGACGCCGAGCTCGTCGACCTCGAAGCGGCGCTCCGGCGCCACGAAGCGCGCACGGAAGAGCTGCGAGGGCGAGCGCTCGCGCGGATCCTTCGCGTGGGACAGGAAGGCCAGCATGTTCGGGTGCGCCGCGAGCCACAGGCGGCCGTCCTCGTCGAAGGCGAGGTTGTCGAGCGCCGCGGGGAACCGCGTGCGGGCGAGCTCCTCGAGGGCGCCGGTCTTCTCGTCACGCGCGAAGGCGACCAGGTGCCGGCCGGTCGACTCGGTGACGAACACCGTGCGGCCGTCGGCCGAGACCGCGACGCCGTTGGCGTACGTGAAGCGCGAGGCGACCACCGAGCCGCGGCCTTCGTCGAAGTAGAGCACCTTCGAGAGCGGCAGCCGGAGGAACGTCTCAGCCAGCCGGCCTGCGGTGTCGGCCTTCGTGGCCGCGTCCATCGACACGTAGAACTGCTCGGGGCCGACCGGCGCGACGTCGTTGAGGCTCACCATCAGCGGGTCGTCGACGGTCTTCAGGTGGCGCAGCGACGGGCCGGGCTCGAGCGCGAAGATCTCCACGCGGCTGTCGAGGCGCGTGGGGTGGTGCACCACGAAGAGCCGCCGCTGGCCGTCGGCGCCACGCCACAGCCCGAGCCCGTGCGGGTGAAGCGCGCCGGGGAAGTCGTTCGCCACCGGCACCGGCGCCCCGCCCTTCGCGGGATCGAACGCCCAGAGGCCGCCGGCGTGCTCGAGCTCGCGGAAGTCCTGGCTGGAGATGAGCACCAGACCGGAGTCGGCGTCGAAGACGAGATCCTCCGCGCCGGTCGGGCCCGGCACCTTCACGCAGCGCTCGAGGCCGTGGGGCTTCAGGGTGCGGAAGCCGCCGGCGTCGCGCACGAGATCGATGACGAACGCCAGCACGGCGATGACGAGCACGACGGCGATCCCCACGAGGCGGCGCATGGGGCCTTCAACCGTGTCCCACCTCGCCTTTCAACCTGTCGATGAGCGAGAGAGCGGCGGGCGCGCGCAGGGCCCACTACGATGCCGCGCATGACCGACACCCTCACTGGCGACACCCAGTTGAGCGAGGCCACGAAGTCACAGGCGATCACCACTCCGGGGGGCATGGCGCGCAGCACGGTGCTCCCGCGCGTCGAGTGGGTGGGCCCGGAGCCGAAGGTGAACCCGGCGCAGCGCCACCGCTTCGAGGAGCTGGGGCTGCTCGGCGAAGGCGGCATGGGCGAGGTGGTGCTGGCGAAGGATCACGACATCGAGCGGGAGGTGGCGCTCAAGCGGCTGCCGCCGAACGCGGACCTCGGGCGGGTGATGCGCTTCGTCGAGGAGATCCGCACCGTGGGCCGCCTCGAGCACCCGAACATCGTGCCGGTGCACGACGTGGGGGTCGACGCGTCGGGGCGGTACTTCTTCGTGATGAAGGCCCTGCGCGGCGAGACGCTGGAGGCGATCATCACGCGGCTGGCGGCGGGCGACGAGGCGACGCACGCGCGCTTCCCGATCAACGTGCGGGTGCAGCTGTTCCTCTCGATCCTCAACGCGGTCGGCTACGCGCACCAGCAGGGCATCATCCACCGCGATCTCAAGCCGGCGAACATCATGGTCGGGCCGTACGGTGAGGTGACGGTGATGGACTGGGGGCTCGCCAAGCGCGTGCGCACGAAGGATCTGCCGGGCGAGGCGGCGATCAGCGGGCCGCGCGACGGCACGGTGCTCCAGACGCAGCTCGGCGCGGTGATGGGCACGCCGCTGTACATGAGCCCGGAGCAGGCCAGCGGCGCCAACGACACGCTCGACGAGCGGTGCGATCTGTACTCGCTGACGGTGATCCTCCACGAGCTGCTGCACTGCGAGCACTACCTCACGGGCCTCGACGATCTGCAGGGCGTGCTGCAGGGGGTGAAGACGAAGATCCCCGTGCTGCACCAGATGAACCTCAAGGGCCCGCGCTTCCAGGTGCCCGCGGAGCTCGACTGGTTCCTCGAGCGGGGCTTCCAGAAGGATCCCGCGCGGCGGTGGCAGTCGGTCGCGCAGATGCAGGACGAGCTGCAGGCGATCCTCCGCGGCGAGTGCCGGGTGCAGTGTCAGCGCACGTTCGCGAAGCGGATGATCGGCGAGTCGGCGAAGTTCGTCGATCAACGGCCGGTGGCGGCGATCATCGGGGGCTCGATGGTGGGGACCGTCTTCCTGGCGGCGATCGTCAAGTCGCTGATGGTGCTCTTCTGACGAGCTGGCGACAGCACCCGCTCGACGGGCGGCTGCTGCTCTTCGATCGCGACTCGGGCACCAACGTGCTGCTCGAGAGTGAGCGAACGCGCGAGCACCGCCGCGTCGCGCCGCGCACCGTGATGGTGGCGCTCACCAACGCGTGCAACAAGACGTGCGCGTTCTGCTACCGCCCGACCGACGCGGCGAGCCGCTTCACCTTCGACGGCGTGCTCGAGCTGGCGCGCTTCCTCGACGACTGGGGCGTGCTCGAGCTCACCTTCGGCGGCGGAGAGCCCACGATCTTTCCGCGCTTCGGCGAGCTGCTCCGTGCGATCTGGGCGCAGACCCGGCTCTGCCCGAGCTTCACCACCAACGGCCTGCGGCTGCGCGAAACGGGGCTGCTGCGCACCATTCGCGGGGCGTACGGGCAGCTCCAGCTCTCGGTCTACGACGAAGACGACACGCTCGGGCTGATCGACCACCTCGTCGCGGAGGAGGCGCGCTTCGGGCTCAACTACCTCGTGACGCCAACGCGCGTGCGCACGCTCGAGGTCGACCTCGCCAGCTTCGCGAGCCGCGGCGTGCGCGACGTGCTGTTGCTCTCGTACAAGGGCGATGACCCCTCGCTCCACCTCGACGCCGACGACTGCCGCCGACTCGACGAGTCGCTGGTGCGGCTCTCGCGCAGCTTCGAAGACGCGCTCACGCTCAAGCTCGACGTCTGCTGGGGCGCGCGGCTCCCGAACGCACCGAAGCTCTTCGACGTGAACGACTGCGAGGCGGGCGACGATTTCCTCAGCATCACCAGCGATCGACGCGTTCAGCACTGCTCGTTCGCGCAGCACAGCGTCCCCTTCGGCGACGTGGCCGAGCTCCGCGGCATCTGGGAGCAGCTGCGCGGGCGGCGCGAGACCGCCAACGTCCGCGGCTGCACGCGGTGACTGGGCGTGCGAACGTCGGGGCCCATGGCAACGGTGAGGGTGTGGCGTTCGTTCTCCAGCAACAACAGCTCGAGCTACCACCTCGTGGCGCGCTTCACGGAGGCTGCCCGGGCCGACGAGGTGGCGCGTGAGCTCCGGCAGTTGCTCGGTGAGCAGCCGAACGCCTCAGGCGAGCAGCTCTCCGCCGCCGCCGGCTTCGACTGGGATCAGTACTTCCGGTACGGCCTCGATGGCGATCCGAGCATCGTCGTCGAGCGCGAACGGGTCGCGATCTATCACTCGAACTGCCTGGGCTTTCCGCCCGAGCTCACCGACTGGCTGCGCGCGCGGGGGGGCGCAGGTCGATGGGGAACGGAGCCAGGCGCTTCCGGTCTCGGTGATGTTCACGCTCCCCACGCCGGGCGATGACCTCGGGCTGGCCGCTGTCTTCCCATCCGACGGAGAACGGGGAGGCTATCTCGCGCTGCCCTGGCCCTCGGCCTACGGCCAATCGACGTTCTTCTGCGACGGACACACGGTCGCGTTCGTCGCGCCGACGACCCCCGACGGCCTTGGGAAGATGAAGACCTGGCTCGCCGAGCGCGGCGTGAAGAGCCCCACGATTCGACTGTGTGAGCCGACGGACTTCGTGAAGTTCACGACGATGGCGAACGCGCGGTGCAGCGGTTGCGACAGCGAGCAGAGGCTCCGCTACGTCGCCCCCGAGCGGTACGGCGTCGACGCAGAGCAGCTCGCCTGCCCCGGGTGCGGCGCGATGTTCACGCTGGCTTCGCTGACGTGAGCAGAAGGTGACCGCGCGACGAAGGACAAGTGAGACGGCGCACGTTTCGCGCCTGCGGGGTGAGGGCCCTCAGCGGCCGAGCGCCGCGACCCAGTCGTCGATGGCCGAGGCTTCGTGTTCGGCAGCCAGCGCCCGGGGCCCCACCACCGGCGCCCGCGCCACGCGCTCCAGCAGCCGCGTGTCACAGCCCTTCACCCCGGCCGTGAGGCGGGCCGCGCCCTCAAGGTCACCGACAACCGCGTTGACATTCACCGCCTCGGTCAGCGCGCTGCAGGGGTCGACCATGCAGCCCAGGGCGCGGGCGCGGACCTTCGGGTCGACCCCCGGCCAGAGGAAGAGCGGCGCGATGACCAGCGCCTTGCGGTACCGGGTGCGCTCCGCGTCGTCGGGCAGCGGCGTAGGCGGGGCCCGGCCGACGTCGCGCCAGAACGAGTCGACGATGCCCACCATCGAGGTGGCGACCATGCGCGCAAGCAGAGTGTCGGAGCTCCGGACCAGCCCCGCGAGGTGCAGCACTTCGCTCGTGGCCTGCGTCAGGTCTCCATCGGCGCGGCCCTTGACGAGCCGCAGCTTCACCCACAACTGGAGCTGCCCGTAGTCGGGCTCCGGCGCGTCGAGCAGCCCACCCGGCGCGTCGTGGAAGACGTTGGTGCTCTCGAGTGACCAGTGGTCGAACGAGAGGAGCTGCTGCATCCACCCGAAGTCGAGCCCCTTCAACTCCGAGCCGTCGAAGCCACGCCAGGCGCTGTCCTCCATCGCCGTCTGCAGCGCCGACGGCAGCGTGAGCGCGCCCGGGTGCCCATCGAAGGCGACCCGGTTCGAGAGGAAGCTCGCGGCGTCGGCGGCGTGCCCCGCAGGAGGGAGCACCGCGATGACGTGCCGCGCGCGGTCACTCTCTTCGCAGAAGCGCTCCACCGCGCGGGCCGCCGCCGCCGCGTTCGCCTCGATCACCGCGCGCCCCTGCGCGTCCAGCGCGTCACCGGCGTCTGTGGCCGACGGCGCGGGAAGCTGCGGCGCGGGAAGCTGCGGCGCGGGCGGTGGTGGGCTCGTCACCTCGGGTGGCGCGGCCAGCGACGAGCGCGGCGTGAGGCTCGCAGCGACGGGCGCTGACCGAGGCTCAGGGCTGACGTCTGGGGCGTTCCACGGCCACCCCCACCACGCGAGCACCAGCCCCACTGCCGCGCCCCCCACCGCTCTCGCCCGTGTCATGCGCGGAGCGTATCGCGCGCCTGGAAGCCGCGGCACTGGCAGCTGCGCGCTGCGCTGGTGGGGTGCGTACGCGCAGCTGCGCGGAAGAGGCTCGTCGTGGGAGATGAGCACCCACTTCGAGATCTCGTGCTGCTCGCCGACTTCTCGGCGTACTTCTTCCCTCCTCCGTGCGTTCCGGCGCTGCGAGACCCGAGGGTGAACGAAGTGCGGCTCGGGCACCAGCCTCGCCCTCGGCACCGCAGCGCCACCAGCCGCGGCGTCTGGCACTTCGTGTACGTCGCCTCCACGAAGCCGTACCTCACGTCGCCGCAGCGCAGGTACCGCTCTACCTCTTCTCGCACTCGCCTCGGCACCTGCGACTGCACCTCCGGCCACCCCGCCGGAAGGCCTCCCGCAGCACCCCTTCCGGCCGCCGTGCACGCCTCGCGCTGTTCCTGGGTGCCGCGAGGACCTGGGCGGCGCGCGGTCAAGACCTCCGAGGCGATGGCGGCTCGGGTGCTCCGCGCGCGGCGCTGCTGGTGAAGTACGTCGACGGCAACCTCAGCGACGCCAGCGACTATTGCGGCTTGAGCGTCTTCCGCTGAGGCGGTTCGAAGCGCCCGCACACCGCTGCGCAGCTACTACTCGGCGACCGATGGAGTGTTCACCAACGAGCTCGCTGGCGTGCGTTGACGGCGAACGTCAGTATTCCCACGTGTCGCCGAGCTCACCGGCCGGGCCGACGCCGCCGAAGAGGACGAGCTTGCCGCGCGCGGAATCCCACGTCATCGCCGCGTACTGCCGCGCGCCGCAGTCGGGTGTGACCGTCGCCCAGCTCGCGCCGTCGGTGAGAAAGGCGCCCGCGAGGTAGTTGCTCGCGCCGTCCCTGCCTCCGACCACCATCACCTTCGCCGCCGGCGGGAAGAACGCGCCCACCGAGCCCGCGCGCGGTGATGGCGGGTTGCTCGGGCTGCGCAGGAGCCACGCGCTCCCGCTCCCGAGCTCCCACAGCTCGTTGTTGACGACCTGGTCGTGCGCGCCGAAGACGACCAGAACGTGGCGCGTCGGGTCCCACGCCATCGCCGACGAGAGGCCGATCGGCCCGCCGGTGGTGACGCGCTGCTGCCAGTTCGTGCCGTCCCATTCCCAGAGGTCCTGGTGGCGGAGGCCGCTGGTCACCTGTCGCCCGCCGAACATCACCACGCGCTGACGGTCGGGGTCCCACGCCATGCTGTGGAGCGCACGCGCCGGAGGGCTCGTCGTCGGCATGCGCCGTCGCCACGTCGCGCCGTTCCAGGTCCACGTCTCGGCGCCGCTCTGGTAGCCGCCGAACAACACGAGCTCCTGATGAACGGCGTCGTACGCCATCGCCGAGAAGTCGCTCGCGGGGCCAAAGGCGTCGACCAGATGCGTCCAGCTCGCCGTTCGGCCGTCGTACAGCCAGGTGCCGTCGTCGAGCACCGTCATGCCGCTCCGGCCGCCGTAGAGCACCGTCACGTTCCGCACGGGGTCGTACGCCATCGCCGCACCATGACGGGCGGCCGGTGCGCCGATGGGCGACCGCTGCGTCCACTGGCGCGTGACGCACGTGCCACCCTCGCACACGCTGGTGCCCGCACACGCCGACTGCGTGCCACAGCGGCACGTGCCCGCCGCGCAGGTGTCGGCGCGTGAGCTGTCACACGCGACACAGCTCGCGCCTGCAGTCCCGCACGACGCCAGCGTGGAGGTCGTCACGCACGACGTGCCGTCACAACAGCCCGCGCACGTCGTGGCGTCGCACACGCATTGGCCGCCGCGACAACGGGTCGCGCCGGTGCAGGCGGCGTCGGTTCCGCAACGACACTCGCCGCTCGCACACCCATCGGCGCGCTGCGCGTCACAGGCGACGCAGCTCGCGCCGCTTGCGCCGCAGGCCGCCACCGTCGGCGCCGTCACGCATCGCACGCCGTCGCAGCACCCCGCGCAGGCTCCGCAACCAGCGGCTCCCCCACCCGTCGGACCCGCGCCGCCGCCTCCTCCTCCACCCGATGAGGCGCCTCCGCCGCCCGTTGCGCCTCCGCCGCCGCCCGAAGCGCCGCCGGTTCCATTCGTTCCGCCCGTGGAGTCGACGACGCACACGCCGAGCGAGCACACCAGCCCGCGCTGACACGGGACGCAGCTCGAGCCCGCGCTGCCGCAGAAGTTCGCGCTCGCGGCCTGACACCGTCCTTCGGCGTCGCAGCACCCCGAGAGGCACGTCGAAGCATCGCACTTGCCAAGCGTCGCGCCACAGCCAGTCACCATCGCTCCGAACCACACGAGCGCAGCGCACACCGAGGCAGAGACCAGAGCCGGGAACCGCATCACGACGAACGGATGCAGCGAGGGGCGAGACCGTCGCATTCCGTCCCCACCTCGCTCATTGGGATTCGCGGACGCGACCTTGCACCGCGAGAGGAACTGGTAGGAGCGCGGCCGTCAGCTGGGCTCGAACCGCGCCTGGAAGAACCGCAGGTACTTCGGCTCGTAGGTCATCTTGAGCCCGCGCGCCGACTTCCGCTGATCCCACACCTCGGCGACCGACTCGGCGGTCACGTCCATGTGGGCCTGCGTGTACACGCGCCGGGGAATGGTGAGCCGCACCAGCTCGAGCTTCGGGAAGTAGTGATCGCCGGTGACCTTGTTGCGGCCGGCCGAGACGATGCCGCGCTCCATCGCGCGCACGCCGGAGTCGACGTACAGGTACGCCGCCAGCGCCTGCGCTGGGAACTGGTCCTGCTTGAGGTGCGGGTAGAAGGCCTTCGCGTCGAGGTACACCGCGTGCCCGCCGATGGGCCGCACGATCGGCACGCCCCAGTCGATCAGCTTCTGCCCGAGGTACTCCACCTGGCCGACGCGCGAGCGCATGTGCTCGTCCTGCACCGACTCGACGATGCCGCGCGCCATCGCCTCCATGTCACGCCCGGCCATGCCGCCGTAGGTGTGGAGCCCCTCGTAGACCACCACCAGGTTCGAGGCCTCCTCGTAGATCTCCTTGTCGTTCACCGCGAGCCAGCCGCCGATGTTCACCAGCGCGTCCTTCTTGCCGCTCATGGTGCAGCCGTCGCTGTAGCTGCAGAACTCCTTGAGGATCTGCGCGACCGACTTGTCGGCGTAGCCCGCCTCTCGCTGCTGAATGAACCACGCGTTCTCGACCGCGCGCGTCGCGTCGAGGAACACCTTGATGCCGTGCCGCTGCGCGAGCGCGTGCACCGCCTTGATGTTCTCCATCGAGATCGGCTGGCCGCCGGCCATGTTCACCGTCGCCGCCACGCAGATGTAGGGGATCTTCTTCGCGCCGACCTTCTTGATCAGGTCCTCGAAGGCCTGGAGATCGACGTTGCCCTTGAACAGCCCGAGGTGCGTCGGGTCGTGCGCCTCGGGGACGATCACGTCGTGGAACGTCGCGCCCGCCAGCTCCTGATGGAGCCGCGTCGTCGTGAAGTACATGTTGCCCGGGACGACGTCGCCCTCCTTGATCATCACCTGCGACAGGAGGTTCTCCGCGCCGCGCCCCTGGTGCGTCGGCACCACGTACCGGTACCCGTAGAAGTCCTGGATCGTCTTCTCGAGGTTGTAGAAGTTCTTCGAGCCCGCGTACGCCTCGTCGCCGAGCATCATCCCCGCCCACTGCCAGTCGCTCATCGCGCTGGTGCCGGAGTCGGTGAGGAGATCGATGTACACCTCCTCGCTCTTGAGCAGGAACGTGTTGTACCCGGCGGCGACGATCGCCGCCTCGCGCTCGGCGCGCGTCATCGTGCGCAGCGGCTCGACGACCTTCACCTTCCAGGGTTCAGCCCACGAGCGACGAGGAGGACGGGGAGCAGTCATGGCGTGTGTGTTCCTTGCGTGAAGAGACGGCGCGCACCTACCACTCGACGTGCGCCCGCCCGCCTTGCTCCGCATCACGCCGCAGATCCTGCGCGCCGACGCTTCACGGCCGCCATCAACGCCACTGAAGTCACCGCCATCTCGCGCGGTTGAGCTTCGCCGCACCGCGCAAAGAATGACCGAACGGTCTTGATTTGATCTGCATCATTTCGGAGGTTCGGCCCCATGCGCGACCTCGTCTTGAGCGGCTGGGTGGTGGTGATGACCGCAGCGTGCACGCCGGCGAGCGAGCCGGCGGCGACGACCTGGCACAGAGACGTGGCGCCGATCATCGAGCGCAAGTGCGCCACCTGCCATGAGCCGGGCGGCATCGCGCCCTTCCCGCTCCGCACGCTCGAGGAATGGAAGGCGGTGGAGGCGAGCGCGCTCGACGCGATCCGCACCGGCCGCATGCCGCCCTTCCCCGCGCGCGCCGACTGCGCCACCTACGCGCCCACCCAGGCGATGAGCGACGAGCAGCGCGCGGTGATCGAGAAGTGGATCTCCGAAGGCCGGCAGGAAGGCCGCGTGGCCGACTTCGCCTCGCTCCCCGGCGCGCCCGATCGCCTCACGCGCGTCGATCTCTCGCTGCCGATGAAGGAGCCCTTCACGCCCACGCACGCACCCGACGAGTACCGCTGCTTCCTCATCGACTGGCCGTTCGACGTGCCGAAGTACATCACCGGCTACGAGCTGCGCCCCGGCCAGAAGTCACAGGTGCACCACGCCGACATCTTCTTCCTCAACCCGGTGGTGGTGCCCACGTGGGAAGCGCGCGACGCCGCGGAGCCCGGCCCGGGCTGGGAGTGCTACGACATTCCGCTCGGCCAGGAGGGGAGCTGGATCGGCACCTTCGTCCCCGGCAACCGCGGCGTCGACTTCCCCGAGGGCACCGGCCTCAAGGTGCCGGTCGGCTCGAAGATCTACATCCAGGTCCACTACAACCTGCCGGCGGGCGCGGGGCTGCCTGACGTCTCGACGCTCGATCTCCGCCTCGAAGATCGCGTGCGCCGCCTCGCGGGCGTGCAGGCCATCAGCGACCCGAAGTGGATCACCTCGCGCACGATGAACATCCCCGCCAACCAGAAGGACGTCACCCACTCCTTCGAGATCGACCCCACGATGTTCTCGTCGATCATCAACCAGAACTTCGTCGACGGGCGCCCGCTCAAGCTCTACGCGACGACGATGCACCTCCATCAGCTCGGCCAGTCGACGAGCCTCGAGGTGCTGCGCGCCGACGGGTCGACCACCTGCGCGGTCGACATCCCGAAGTGGGACTTCCACTGGCAGCTCGCCTACACGCTCGCGGAGCCGATCGTGATCAACCCCGGCGATCGCCTGAAGGTCTCGTGCACGTGGGACAACACCGCGGCCAACCAACCGCTCGTCAACGGCGTGCAGGCCGTGCCGAAGACGAGGAATTGGGGCGCACGCACCGAAGACGAGATGTGCGTGGCCGGGGTCTACGTCACGCAGTGACGCGACGGCTCACTTCTTCGACTTCTTGCCGCCCTTCGCGGCCGGCTTGAACTTGAGCACGTAGGCCGCGACGTTCCGCACGTCCTCGTCGGAGAGCGTCTCGGTCCACGAGACCATCATCTCGGACTTGCCGTGCTTGGCGCCGCCGTCCTTGATCATCTTGTAGACCCACTCGTCGGTGAGGCGCTCGGCGTTGGCCTTGTCGGCGAAGTTGGTGGGCTTGGGGTTGAGCTGGCCGGCCGCGATGCCGTCGCCCTGCCCCTTCTCGCCGTGGCACGAGATGCAGTTCGTCTTGTAGGCGGTCTCGCCCTTCACCGCGTCGCCCTTGAGCTCGAACTTCTCTTCCTTCGCGCCCTCGGCGAGCGCGACCGAGCCGACCGACAGACCGAGAACCAGCATGATCTTCTTCATGAGTGTGGTGTCCTGACGTGTGGGTTGCTGCTGCGTCGGCACTGACGGCCGGGGCCGACGGAGATTTGAAGGCGGCGGGAAGAAACCACGGAACACGGCGTACCGCGATCGGAACCCGCCGACGCCCGACTGTCCGGAAGACCAGTCAGCGCAGCTGCTCCAGCATCGCCTCGAGCTGCCACACGCGGCGCTGGCCGTCCGAGGGCTGGGCCGGAGGGAGCGGGCGGAGCACCTCGTCGACGGTCTCCGCGCTCGTCACGCACGGCGCGTCGCGGAGCTCGGTCCACGAGCGCTCCTCGCGTCGCGGAACGGCGATCACCCCGGAGCCCATGCCGACCGTGAGGGTCTCGGTGCGCTGCACCACGCGCGCGGGGCAGCTCGCGACCAGCGTGAGGGTCGCCCGCGCGCCGGGCGGGAGCTCGAGGCTGCGCGTGTCCCGCTCGCCGACGGAGCCGATCGACACCCGCCCCTCGAGCGGCACCCCGGCCTTCAGCTGCGCCTCGGTCAGCGCCGACAGCTCGACGCCCGCGTGGCCGAAGCTGCGAAGGAAGAAGGCGCGACTCCGGTGCGCCTCGTTGATGCACGCGCCGCAGGCCTCGACCGGCTCCAGGCCCTGATCCTCGAGCGCCGGCACGCGCGGCCAGAGCACCACGAAGCGCAGCCGCTCGGTCACCTCGACCTGACGTCCCTCCTTCGCGGGCGCGGCCTCGAGGGCGGCCAGCGTGGCGCGCTGCTCGACGAGGGTCGACGCCCAGGCCTCCTCCAGCGCCGCGGGAGACGCCGCCGGCCGGCCGTCCGCGAGCAGCCCCTTCGCGCGCCGCGCCTCGGAGAGCCGCAGCTCGAGCTGCGCGACCTTCAGCGCCAGCGCGCGCTCGCGCTCCGCGACGAGCTCCTCCACCGTCGCGACGGGCTGGGCGATCTCGAGCGAGAACACGTTCGCCGTGCCCGGCGCGAGCGCCGCCAGCTGCGGGTTCTCGCGCTCACGCTCGACGGCCCGACGCCAGTCTGCGTCGCGCGTGGCGCCGCCCAGCGGGTTGCAGCAGCAGCCCGAGGCCAGGAGCGCGCTCAGCCAGACGAGCCTCACGCCGTGAACTTGAGGAGCTCGGCGCCCTCGGCCACCTGATCGCCCTGGCCGTAGAGGAACTCCGCCACCGAGCCGTCGGACGGCGCGGTGATGGTGTGCTCCATCTTCATCGCCTCCATCACCAGCAGCGGCGTGCCCTTCTTCACCGCCGCGCCCTTCGGCGCGAGCAGCGCGACGATCTTCCCCGGCATCGGCGCGACCAGCTTGCCGCCGTGCCCGTCGTCGCGGCCGGCCCGGGCGATGGCGTCGAACAGCTCGAGCTCGGTCACCCCGCCCGCGTGGAACACGTGCAGCGTGTCGCCCGAGACGATCACCGTGCCGCGCACCGGCTGCTCGCCGAGCATGAGCTGGTAGTCGTTGCCCTCGCGCGTGATGCGCAGGCGCTGGCCGTTGAAGCGGTAGCTGGTGTGCCCGTAGGCGATCTGCACCTCGTGCTCGCTGAGCTTGAGCGCGCGGTTGAAGACCTGGTTGAGCCGCCAGCCCGTGCGCGACGACCAGGGGTCCTTGCCCGCCGACTCGGCCTCGCGCGAGAGCACCGCCGCGGCGGCGAGCGCCAGCACCGCGTCGCCCGGCTTCGGCGGCTCGGGGAACAGCTCCGCGTGGTGCTTCGCGATGAGCCCGGTGTCGAGGTCGGCGCTCGAGAACGCCTTCGACTCGACCAGCCGCTTGAGGAACGCGACGTTGGTCGCCAGCCCGACGATCTGGGTGTGCCCCAGCGCGTCGGCCATGCGGCCCAGCGCCTGCTGGCGGTCTTCGCCCCAGACGATCAGCTTGGCGATCATCGGGTCGTAGTACGGCGTGATCGCGTCACCGGGCCGCACGCCGGAGTCGACGCGGATCGCCCCGTCACGCACGAAGGCCACGTGCTCCGGGAAGCGGAGGTGCGCCAGCGTACCGATCGCCGGCAGGAAGCCCTTCTCGGGGTTCTCGGCGTAGACGCGCGCCTCGAGGGCGTGCCCGCGGATCTTGAGCTCCTGCTGCTGCGCCGGGAGCTTCTCGCCCGCCGCCACCCGCAGCTGCCACTCGACGAGATCGAAGCCGGTGATCATCTCCGTCACCGGGTGCTCGACCTGGAGCCGGGTGTTCATCTCCATGAAGTAGAACTGCTCGCCCTCGGCGATGAACTCCACGGTGCCGGCGCCGACGTAGCCGACCGCCTTCGCCGCCGCGACCGCCGCCTCGCCCATCGCCTTGCGGCGCGCCTCGGTCATGCCCGGGGCCGGCGCCTCCTCGAGGACCTTCTGGTGGCGGCGCTGCACCGAGCAGTCACGCTCGAAGAGGTACACGCAGTTGCCGTGCGTGTCGGCGAACACCTGCACCTCGATGTGCCGCGGCTTCGTGAGGTACTTCTCGATCAGCACCGCATCGTCGCCGAAGGCGTTGATCGCCTCGCGCTTGCACGACTCGAGCGCCGCGGGGAAGTCGGCCGACTTCTCGACCGCGCGCATGCCCTTGCCGCCGCCGCCCGCGCTGGCCTTGATCAGCACCGGGTAGCCGATGCGATCGGCCTGCTGGTGGAGGTGCGCGGGGTCCTGGTTGCTGCCGTGGTAGCCGGGCACCAGCGGCACCTTCGCCGCTTCCATGCGCGCCTTCGCCTCGGCCTTGAGCCCCATGGCGGAGATCGCCGACGCCGGCGGGCCGATGAACGTCACGCCCGCCTTCACGCACGCGTCGGCGAAGTCCTCGTTCTCCGAGAGGAAGCCGTAGCCGGGGTGGATCGCCTGCGCCCCGGTGGCCTTCGCGGCGGCGAGGATCTTCTCCATCACCAGGTACGAGTCCTTGGCCGCGGCGGGGCCGAGGTGCACCGCCTCGTCACAGCAGGCCACGTGCTTCGAGCCCGCGTCGGCGTCGGAATAGACGGCGACGGTCTTGATCCCCAGGCGGCGCGCGGTGGTGGCCACGCGGCAGGCGATCTCTCCACGGTTCGCGATCAGGATTTTCGTGAACATTGTCGAACCTCGGCTCACATGCGGAAGAGACCGAACCTGGTCTCGGAGATGGGCGCGTTGAGCGCGGCCGACAGCCCCAGCGCGAGCGTCATGCGCGTGTCGGCGGGGTCGATGATGCCGTCGTCCCACAGGCGCGCGGTCGCGTAATACGGGTGGCCCTGCGTCTCGTACTGCGCGCGAATGGGCGCCTTGAACGCGGCCTCTTCTTCGGCGCTCCAGGTGCCGCCGCGGCCCTCGATGCCATCGCGCTTGACGGTGGCCAGCACGCTCGCCGCCTGCTCGCCGCCCATCACGCTGATGCGCGCGTTGGGCCACATCCACAGGAAGCGCGGGCCGTACGCGCGGCCGCACATGCCGTAGTTCCCCGCGCCGAAGCTGCCGCCGATGATCACCGTGAACTTCGGCACCGCGGCGGTCGACACCGCGGTCACCATCTTCGCGCCGTGCCGCGCGATGCCTTCGTTCTCGTACTTCCGGCCCACCATGAAGCCGGTGATGTTCTGGAGGAACACCAGCGGCACGCGGCGCTGGCAGCACAGCTCGATGAAGTGCGCGCCCTTCTGCGCGCTCTCGGAGAAGAGGATGCCGTTGTTGGCGATGATGCCCACCGGCATGCCGTGCACGTGCGCGAAGCCGGTGACCAGCGTGGTGCCGTAGCGCGCCTTGAACTCGTCGAACTCGGAGGCGTCGACCAGGCGCGCGATGATCTCCCGCACGTCGAAGGGCTTCTTGGTGTCGGTGGGGATGATGCCGTACAGCTCGTCGGCGGCGTACTTCGGCGGGCGCGGCTCACGCAGCGGGATGTCGGGGCGCTTGGCGACGTTGAGCGTGCTCACCGTGCGGCGCGCGATGGCCAGCGCGTGGAGATCGTTCTGCGCGAGGTGATCGGCCACGCCCGACAGCCGGGTGTGCACGTCGCCGCCGCCGAGATCCTCCGCGCTCACCACCTCGCCGGTCGCGGCCTTCACCAGCGGCGGGCCGCCGAGGAAGATCGTCCCCTGGTTCTTGACGATGATGCTCTCGTCGCTCATCGCCGGCACGTAGGCGCCGCCGGCGGTGCACGAGCCCATCACCACCGCGATCTGCGGAATGCCGTCGGCCGAGAGGTTGGCCTGGTTGAAGAAGATGCGCCCGAAGTGCTCCTTGTCGGGGAACACCTCGTCCTGGTTCGGCAGGTTCGCGCCGCCGGAGTCGACCAGGTAGATGCAGGGCAGCCGGTTCTCCTTCGCGATCTCCTGCGCGCGGAGGTGCTTCTTCACCGTCACCGGGTAGTACGTGCCGCCCTTCACCGTGGCGTCGTTGCACACGATGAGGCACTCGCGGCCCGCGACGCGGCCGATGCCGGTGATGATGCCCGCGCCGGGCGCCTCGTCCTTGTACATGCCGTACGCCGCGAGCTGGCTCAGCTCGAGGAACGGCGTGCCGGGGTCGAGCAGCTGGTTGACGCGCTCGCGGGGGAGCAGCTTGCCGCGCGAGGTGTGCTTCTTGCGCGCCTCCTCGCCCCCACCCTCGGACACCTTCGCGACCTTCGCCTTCAGGTCATCGACCAGCGCCTTCATCACCTCGGCGTTGGCCTGGAACTCGGCACTGCGGACATTCAACTGACTGTCGAGAATCGCCATGGGCGAGCGGCCTTCTAATGGCCCACGCGACGCCGAGGAACGAAAAGAGCCGCGCGAAAACCGAATGACGAGTCAGTTCGGCCGCACGTCGCGCGGCAGGAGACCCGCGCCGCGGTGCGCGAACTCGCCGCGCGACCGCTCGGGGCGAAAATCGACCGTTCACCTGCGGGCCCCTCCGTTGCAGCCGGTGGCGCGCGATGACTCCGACCATGACTCCCGAGCCCGCCCTCGCGCCTCCTGCCGCGCCTCCTTCGCTCGAGCTGGGCGCCCGGCTGCGCCCGCGCCGCCGGCAGCTGGGCCTCGGGCTCGGGCTGGGGCTCCTCGGGGCGTTGCTCCTCGATGGCACGCCCTTCGGCGTCGCCCACGCGCTCTTCGGGCTGTCGCTCGCCACCGCGCTCGCAGGGCACACCGGGCGCGAGGCCTGGCAGCAGGCGCGCGAGCACCGCTGGCTCCTCGTCGGCGCGACGCTGCTCTTCGCCTCGACGATGCTCCACACCGCCACCTGGCTCGCGGTGATGAGCGTGCTCGCCGCGCTGCTGCTCTTCGCGCTCGCGATCCTCGGGTGGCCCGGGGAACGCCCGCTGGCGACGCTGCGGCCGCGCACGCTGCTCGGCGCGCCGTTCCTCGCCTTCGGCCAGTCCGTCTACGCGGGCGCGGTGGTCGCGAGCCGGGAGTTCGAGCAGTCGAGCCTCACCGCGTCGCTCCGGCGGTACGCCCCCGCCGCGCTGCGGCTCGTCGCGATCGTCGTCCCGCCGGTGCTGCTCCTCCTGGTGCTGCTCTCGTCGGGCGACGTGGTCTTCCGCGCCC
>JBMORD010000044.1:0-3534 GCA_049322495.1 Myxococcota bacterium
CGACCACCGCGACGCCCTCGGTGTGGAGCCAGCCCGTGACGTGCACCCCGGCGTCTGCGGCGACCGCGAGGCGCCCCGAGCCGGTGACGACGACGCAGGCGAAGCTCGCCGGCGCGGTGACGTTGAGCTGGTTCGAGACGGTGAGGATCGGCGGCGCCGTGCAGCCGCCCCACACGCCGCGGGTGCAGGTCTCGAGGCCGTCTCCGCAGGCGTTCGCGCACGAGCGGGTGACGCGGTCGACCACGCCGTCGCAGTCGTCATCGCGGCCGTTGCAGGTCTCGAGCGCCTCCGGGTTGGCGTCGGCTCGGGAGTCGTCGCAATCGCCTCCCATCGTCACGAAGCCAGCCGCAGGGATCTGGCACACGCTCACCGCGTTGCGGGGGTCGCCAAAGCCATCGCCGTCTGAGTCGCGGAAGTAGGTGACTCGCACCGCTTCGTCGGTCTCTCCGTCGCAGTCGTTGTCGCGCCCATCGCAGACCTCGGGGGCGCCCGGGGCGATGGTGGGATCGAGGTCGCCGCAGTCGCCACCGCGCGCGACGAAGCCCAGCGGCGCAACGCACCGGGAGATCGAGAGCGCGTCGTTCCCGAAGCCGTCGCCGTCATCATCGGAGTACCAGCGGGTGAGGACGTCTTCGTCCACGACCCCATCACAGTCGTTGTCCACCTCGTCGCAGCTCTCAGGAGCGCCGGGGAAGCGCCGCGCATCGACGTCATCGCAGTCGTCGCAGCTGTGTCCGTCTCCATCGGCGTCGCGGCAGCCGCAGCGCCCTGGCGTGGTGAGGCCACAGCCCGCGTGGCCGGGGCAGTCCTGATCTCCTCCGCACTCGACGCACTGCGCGGCGCGACACACCAGGCCCTCCGCGCAGTCTGAGTTGTCGTCGCAGGCCGCGCTGGTGGGCTGGGTCGGCCCCGAGCAGCCGGCGAGCATCAGGAGTGCGAAGGCGAGCGGGCGAACGTTCATGGTGGGAGAACGGCTAACGGGAGGGACGGCACGACGGTGTCAGGTCGCCGGCACCGGCAGGTTTCGCCGGGGGGCGGTGTGGCAGTGTAGGTCTCGTCAGCGGCGAGGGTTTCCCCGGTCTCGGGGGTAGACTGTCGAGGCGTGGTCCCCCGGCCGCTCATCCTCTGCGTCGACGACGAGCAGAACGTGCTCGACGTGTTGAGCCGTGTCTTCGAGCGCATGGCGACGGTGCTGACCGCGCGCTCCGGCGCCGAGGCCCTCGAGATCCTCAAGGCGCGGCCGGTCGACCTGCTGCTGACCGATCAGAAGATGCCGGAGATGACGGGCATCGAGCTCGCGCGCGAGGCGCGGCGGCTGGGGATCAACGTCACCACCATTCTGCTCACCGCGTACACCAACCCGGCGGATCTGATCGCGGCGATCAACGACGGGCAGGTGTTCCGCTACGTCACCAAGCCGTGGGACCTCAACGATCTCACGATGACGGTGCGCAACGCGCTGGCCGTCGCGCAGCTCCGCCGCGAGAAGGAGCGGCTGCTCGAGTCGCTCCACAAGCGCGTCGAGGCGCTGCAGGTGATGTACGAGGTGAGCCGCCAGAGCGCGAAGGACGCGCCGTCGCTCGACGCGCTGGTCGATCGGCTGCTGGCCACCATCGGGCGGGTGCTCCCGCACGACGCGAGCGCGGTGCTGATCGAAGCGAGCGACGGAGACACCGCGGCGCTGCGCATCCGCTGTGGCACGCCGCTCACCGAGGCGGCGCTGCTCCACGTGAAGGACTCGGTGCTGAGCTCGCACCGCAAGGCGGCGGGCGTCGCGCTCTCGGAGGACAAGGTGATCACCTCCGTCAGCGGCGAGGTGGGCGGGGTCGCCGAGCCGCTGACCACCTTCGCCTGCGCGCTCTCGGTGCCGCTGGTCTCGATGCGGCAGACCGTCGGCACGCTCTCGCTCTTCTCGACGCGGCCCGACTCGTACAGCACCGAAGACGGCGAGCTGCTCGATCTGCTCGTCAATCAGACCACCGACGCCATCACCCACGTGCGCGCGGCCGAGCGCGAGGCGCGGCTGCGCATCGAGCAGATGGTCGAGTCGATGGCCGATGGCGTGGTGCTCACCGACGCCAAGGGCGGGGTGGTGGTGGTCAACGGCGCGGCGCGCGGCTTCCTCGGGCTGCCGGCCGACGAGGCGCGGCCGACCTTCGAGCGCCTCACCGCGTCGCTCGGCGTCTCGCCCTTCGAGCTGGTGCGCGGCTGGGAGTACGGCGGCTCGCGCACGGTGCGCGAGGAGCTGCGGCTCGGCGAGCGTGACGTGGAGCTGGTCGTCACCCCGGTCGCGGGCACGGGCGGCGAGCTCAAGGGCCTGGTGCTGGTGCTCCACGACGTGAGCGAGCAGAAGCTCCTCGCGAAGCGGAAGGACGAGTTCGTGGGGATCATCAGCCACGAGTTGCGCACGCCGCTGACCAGCATCGCCGGCGCGCTCGATCTGGTGCTCAACCGGCTCGCGGGGGAGATCACCGAGAAGCAGCGCCGCTTCCTTGGCATGGCGCGCGAGTCGACCGAGCGCCTCAACCTGCTGGTCGACGACCTGCTCGACCTCGCCAAGTTCGAGCAGGGCGCGATGCGCATGGACTTCCAGCTGATGCGCCTCGACGAGCTGGTGCAGGCGGCGGTCGAGCGCTACGGCCCGGCGTTCTCCGAGAAGCGGGTCGAGGTGACGCTCGACGTGCTGGGCGACGTGAAGCTGCTCGCCGACCCCAACCGGCTCACGCAGGTGGTCAACAACCTGCTCACCAACGCGGTGAAGTTCACCGAGCCGGGCGGCAAGGTGACGGTCACCGTCGGGCGCTCGGCGGCGGCGCCGGGCAACGCGGTGCTGTCGGTGTGGAACTCCGGCGAGCCGATCGTCGACGCCGATCTCGATCGCATCTTCGATCGCTTCGAGCAGGCGCGGACCGCGAAGACCCGCAGCGTGCCGGGCACCGGCCTCGGGCTGTCGATCTGCCGCACCATCGTCGAGGCGCACGGCGGGCGCATCTGGGCCGAGCCGTCCAGCGGCGGCGCGCGCTTCGTGGCGGTGTTCCCCGAGGAGCCGAAGGAGGTGCCGCCGCCCGAGGAGCACCGCGCGGCGCGCGGCACGGTGTTGATCGTCGAGGACGATCTGCAGCTGGCGTGGCTGCTCAAGGCCGAGGTGCTGCACGCGGGCCTGCGCGGGGTGGTGGCCACGCGGGCGGAGGAGGCGCTGGCGCTCGCCCGCAAGCTCCGGCCGGAGGTGATCACCCTCGATCAGAAGCTGCCCGACGTGGAGGGGCTCAAGCTGCTGGAGATCTTCCGCCACGACCCGGAGACCAAGGGCGCGCGGGTGGTGGTCGTCTCGGGCGTCGACGTGCGCGCCGAGGCGATGCGGGCCGGGGCCTCGGGCTTCCTGCACAAGCCGCTCACCGCGTCGGCCTTCCTCGCGAGCGTCGAGGCCGCGCTGCTCGAGCGGCGCGGCGTGCGCGGGCGGGTGCTGGTGGTCGACGACGAGCCGCAGATCGCCGCGATCTGCGCGGAGGTGCTGGCCAACCAGGGCTTCGACGT
>JBMORD010000045.1:0-3509 GCA_049322495.1 Myxococcota bacterium
GTCGCCGCGCCCGTCCTCACCGTCGCGCCGCCCGTCGAGCGCCACTTCCTCGCCGCCGCCGTCGCGCTCGTCGCCTGCCTCTCGGTGCGCGCCGTGCGCACCGTGACGCTCCCGCGCATCGACGGCGCGCCCGAAGGCGTGCACGGCGTCTCGCTCTCCCCCGCGTTCGAGCCGCCGCCGGGCGGCGACGTGCGCTCCATCGCGCTCGACTCCGGCGTCCTCAGCCCGCCGAGCTGACCCTTCGAGGAACCACCGCATGTCTGTGTTTCGAGCTGCCCTGCTCGTCGGGGCCGTCGTGTGTCTTCCGTTCCTCGGCTCCGTCGGCCTGTGGGACCCCTGGGAGACGCACTACGCCGAGGTCGGTCGCCAGATGCTCGCGCGCGGCGACCTCGTTCATCCGTACTGGCAGAACGCGTGGTTCTTCTCGAAGCCCCCGCTCGTTCCCTGGATCTCCGCGCTGGGGCTCTTCCTCTCCGGAGCGCAGCCCTGGGCGGCGCCCGGCGTCGGTCCGCTCCCCGCGCACGTCGAGTGGGCGATCCGCCTCCCCATCGCGCTGCTGCTCATCTTCGCCATCGCGCTGCTCGCCGACGCGGTCGCCGCGCACGCCACCCGTCGCGCAGGCCTCCTCACCGCCGTCGTGCTGTGGACCATGCCGCTCATGGCCTTCATCGCGCGCCAGACGATGACCGACGGCCCGTTCGTCGCCTGTCTCCTCATCGCGCTCGCCTGCGTGCTGAAGGAGCGCTGGCTCGGCTTCTTCGCCTCCGTGGGCGTCGCGCTCCTCGCGAAGGGGCTGCTGGGCTTCCTCCCGTTCCTCCTCGTGCCGACCTGGTGGCTCCTCACCGAGGGCCGCGCGGCGGCGTGGGCGCGGGTGCGGGCGCTGCCACCATGGGGCGTGCCGCTCACCCTCGCCATCGGCGCGCCCTGGTACGTCGCGATGGCACGCTTCGAGGGGCGCGACGACGAAGGCCGCCGCTTCGTCGAGCGCTTCTTCGGCCACGACCACCTCGAGCGCCTCGTGTCCGGCGTGCACACCACCACGCCCGGCGGAGGCTTCACCTACTTCCTCGAGCAGGGCGGCTACGCGCTGGCGCCGTGGGCGGTGCTGCTCCTCGTGACGCTCACCGTGCGGCGCACGCGGCTCGCGGCGCTGATGGCGCTCACCAGCCTCGTCACCTTCGCCCTCTTCACCGCGAGCGCCACCCGCTTCCATCACTACGTGCTCCCGGTGCTGCCGGGCGTCGGCGTGCTCCTCGCGCTCGAGCTCGACGAGCTGTTGGAGCACGGCTTCACCGAGCGCTGGCTCCCCGGCGCGGGGCTCGTCGTCGGCGCGCTCGTGTGGAAGGACCTCTGGCAGCGGCCTCGGCACCTGCTCGACCTCTTCACCTACAACCACGAGCGCCCGTACCCCGAGGACGTGCTCACCGCGCCCTTCGACCTGCGGCGCGCGCTGCTCGTGGGCGGGCTGCTCGTGCTCGGCACGCTCGCCTTCGCGCTGTGGAGGCGCCACGCGCGGCTCTTCGTCGGCACCCTCGTCGGCTTCGCGCTCGTCAGCACGCTCACGCTCTCGTGGCAGCACTGGCCCGCCCTCGGCAGGCACTGGACGCAGCGCGAGCTCGTGCAGCGCTACTTCTCTGCGCGCACCGCCGAGGCTCCGCTCATCGCCTTCCTGATGAACTGGAAGGGCGAGACCTTCTATTCGCGCAACGCCGTCACGCAGATCAGCGCGAGAGACCCACGCGGAGAACTCCACGCGGCGCTCTCGCGCTCGCCCGGCCCGTGGTTCGTGGTCGTCGAGCACGCGCGGTTCGGCTTCCTCCAGGGCACGCTCCCGCCCGGGCTCCGCGCCACGCCGCTCGAACCAGAGACGACCAACAAGTTCGTCCTGGTGCGCGTCGATCGTCCCTGATGCGCCGCCATGGGTGACGAGGCGAGGGCGTGTGGTCGCTGCGGGACGTTCGCCGTTCTGCGCAGCAAGGGTTCAAGGACTGGTGCGAGCCTGCGGAGGCTCGCCGTGCACCCGTGCAGAATCAGCTCCGTCGAGCGTGGGCGGGGCGTAGCTTCGCGCCATGCGACTCCTCGTCCCCGGGCTCCTTCTCCTGTCCTGCGCCACGCCAGGCGCGGGGCTCGCGCCGATTCACCTCACGCTGTCTCCCGAGCCCGTGGAGCAGCCGCTCCTCAAGCCGCCGAAGACGGCCGGCCTGCGCTCGGGTCGCGTGGTGCTCGCGCCGCACGCCGACATGCACCGGCACTCGACGAAGTCGAACGAGGAGGTGCTCGTGATGCTCCAGGGCACGGTGCGCGTGGTGCTCGGAGCCGAGCCGATGACGCTCAGCGCCGGTGAGGTCCTCTACATCCCGCCGATGGTGGAGCACGAGGTGCACAACGACACGGACGCCGAGGCGCGGTACCTCTACCTCGTCGCGCCCGCGCGCTGAGCCGTCACGAGGTGAGCAGGTCCACGATGGTGCCGGCCTCCTTCGCCATCGCCTCCTGCGCCCAGCGGTAGAGGATGGTGTCTTCGCGCTGCGCGTGCGCGCGGATCGCGTCGAGGAAGCCTTTGGCCACGTCGGCGCGCACCAGCTTGAGGTCGACGCCCGCGCCGAGCTCCGCGAGCCGCTGACGGATCAGCGTGTGCTCCTCGAGCAACGCCTTCGTCTCCGTCGCGTCGAGCCGCTGGAACTTCGGGAAGAGGTACTTCTCCTCGGCTTCGAAGTGCTTCTCGAGCCCCGTCTCGAGCTCGGTCCACAGGGTCTGCGTGTCCTCGCGGGCGTTGGCGTCGAAGGCGTCGCGCAGCTGCTCGAAGAGCTTCTCGAGCCGACGGTGATCAGAAAGGAGCCGCTCTCTCAGGTCGATGGTCTTCATGCTCCCGGGTGGAGCAAGGTTCGGACCGCTTCGACGCCTTGCGTCATGCGGGTCTAGAAGGGGCGAAGACGAAAAACATGCGTGGCAGATGGCTCTGCGCCTGATTCGTGAGACTTGGGGCGCGGACATGCGTCTGCGTTTCGTGCGAGCCCCCTCATCGATGATCTTCGTCCTCGTCGCGCTCTTCTCGGCGTGCGACGGGCCGTCCGCAGGCGCGTCATGCCGGGTCACGGACGACGTGAAGTGCCGCTCGAGCACCGAGGTCTGGGCGTGCGTCGGCGGCAAGTGGACGAGCGTTCCCTGCAGCGGTCCGCTCGGCTGCGACGAGTCCGCGACGGGGCTCGCCTGTGACGCGTCGCTCGCGCGGCTGAACGAGGCCTGTGCGCCGTGGAGCGAAGGCGCGGACGCGTGTGACGCGAGCGGGCAGTCGCTCCTGCGCTGCTCGCTGGGACGGTGGACGCTCGTGCAGTCGTGCGCGTGCGTTGCGGTGCCTGGTCGCCCGCCGGCGTGCGTCTCGAGTGCGACCGGCGGAGGTGGCTCCGCGACGGGTGGCGGCTCCGCGACGGGCGGCGGCTCCGCGACGGGTGGTGGCTCAGCGACGGGTGGCGGCTCAGCGACGGGTGGCGGCTCAGCGACTGGCGGCG
>JBMORD010000046.1:0-26195 GCA_049322495.1 Myxococcota bacterium
ATGGCGTCGTCGACCCGGGCGAGACCGACCCGCGCAACCCCGACACCGACGGCGACGGACTCAACGACGGCATCGAAGACACCGACCACGACGGCACGTTCGACCCGGGCGAGACCGACCCACGCAACCCCGACACCGACGGTGACACGCTGATCGACGGCCTCGAAGACGCCAACCACAACGGCTTCGTCGACGTCGGCGAGACCGACCCGCGCGTGCCGGACACCGACGGCGACGGCATCCGCGACGGCGACGAGGTCGAGCAGGGCAGCGACCCGCTCACGCCCGACGAGCTCTACGGCCTGCGCGGCAGCGGCTGCAGCACGGGCGCGGGTGGCCCGGCCCTGTGGCTGGTGATGGTCCTCGCGGTGCTCCTGGTGCGTCGAAGGCGTCGCTCGACCGTCGCCGCGCTGACCGTCCTCGCCAGCACCGCCGCGCTCGCGCAGACCTCGACCAACAACGGGCTCGATCTCCAGCGCTACCGCCCGGGCCCCGGCATCAACGACGTGCTGGGCACGGCGAGCGCGCGCACCGGCGGGCACCTCCGCTGGCAGGCCGGCGTCTCGCTCGACTACGCGCACCGCCCGCTGAGCCTCTACAACCTGCGCACCAACTCGGCGGTGGAAGACACCGTGGGGAACCAGACCTCGCTCAACGTGATGGGCGCCCTCGGCCTCACCGAGGTGCTCGAGCTCGGCCTGGTGCTGCCGGTCGTCTTCCAGCCCGACTCCTCGGCCACCTCCGGCGTGCCGGTGAGCGCCACCGGCCTGGGAGATCTCCGCTTCACGCCCAAGGTGCGGTTGTGGGCGAACGACGTGGTGGCGTTCGGCGTGGCGGCGACGGTGCAGCTCCCCACGGCCGGCGGCACGAGCTTTCGCGGCGCCTCAGGCGTGGGCCTGCTCCCGCGCGCGCTCGCCGAGGTGAACCTCGGCAAGTTCCGCGGCCTCGCGGATCTCGGCGTGGCGCTCAAGCCGACGCAGACGCTGCTCAACGTCACCGCCGGCAACGAGTTCATCTTCTCGGCCGCCGCCGAGTACGCCTTCACCTCGCAGTGGGCCGCGCAGGCGACCCTGTTTGGCGCGGTGGGTCTTCAACAAAGCGACCCGGAGGAGATCGCCCTCGAGGCGCTCGGCGCGGTGCAGTACCGCCCGCTCGAGCAGCTCTCGCTGAGGCTCGGCGCCGGCCCGGGCCTCTCGAAGGGCTTCGGCGTGCCCGCCTTCCGCGTGCTGTTCTCCGCGGCGTGGACCTCACCGGCGAAGCGCGACGTCGACTCCGACGGCGACGGCCTGCTCGACTCGAAGGACGCGTGCGTCTCGCTCGCGGAGGACAAGGACGGCTTCAACGACGCCGATGGCTGCCCCGACGTCGACGATGACGGTGACGGGCTCAACGACGGCGTCGATCGCTGCCGCCTCGAGCCCGAGACGAAGAACGGCTACCAGGACGACGACGGCTGCCCCGACCAGGTGCCCGACGCCGACCAGGACGGCA
The DNA here is from genome assembly GCA_049322495.1 of Myxococcota bacterium. GTDB lineage: Bacteria > Myxococcota > Myxococcia > Myxococcales > Myxococcaceae > Archangium_A. The sequence goes on from JBMORD010000046.1 coordinate 1,492, forward strand.
TCGCCGACGGCGTCGATCAGTGCCGCGCCGAGCCGGAGGATCTCGACGGCTTCGAAGATGGCGACGGCTGCCCCGACCCCGACAACGACAAGGACGGCATCCTCGACACGGCCGACCGCTGCAAGAACGAGCCGGAGACGAAGAACGGCTTCCAGGACGACGACGGGTGCCCCGACGTGCCGCCCGACGCCGACAAGGACGGCTTCCTCGACGCGGCCGACAAGTGCCCGAACGAGCCGGAGACCATCAACGGCAACCAGGACGACGACGGCTGCCCCGACGAGGGCGAGTCGAAGGTGGTGCTCGAGGGCTCGAAGATCCGCATCCTCGAGAAGGTGTACTTCGCGACCAACAAGGACGTGATCCTCGCGCGCAGCTTCTCGCTGCTGAAGCAGGTGGCCGCGGTGCTCAAGGCCAACCCCGACCTGCGGCACGTGCGCGTCGAGGGCCACACCGACAGCCAGGGCAAGGCGGCGGCGAACCTCGACCTCTCGCAGCGCCGCGCGAACACGGTGCGCGCCTTCCTCATCAAGGAAGGCATCGCCGAAGACCGCCTCGAGGCGAAGGGCTTCGGCCAGGAGCGCCCGGTCGACACCAACAAGACCGCCGCGGGCCGCGAGAACAACCGGCGCGTGGAGTTCGTCATCGTCGACTGACCGTGACGCCAGCAGATCGGAGGTTCCTCGAGATGCTGGCGCTCACGGGCCTCGAGTGCACAGACGTGAGCGAGGCGTGGGCGCGCGCGACGCGCCTGACGCCGATGCTGTACTGGCTGCTCTGCGAGGCCCCCGACGAGCACGCGCTCGCGCCGCTGGTGGCGCTCGTGGCCGCGATGGGGCCGCACTGCGGCGACGAGTTCGACGTGGTGTCGAGCATCCTCACGCGGGTGAGCGACCCCTCGCAGCGCTTCGTCACCTGTCACCGCCTCGTGCTCCAGTGGAACGCCGCCCTGCGCGACGGCAAGCCGGCCCTGGCGGCCCTCGCCGACGCCGCGCAGAGCCTCGCGGAGGTATGGACGCGGCCCGACGACGAAGACACCGAGCCGCTCCAGCGCGCACAGGACACGGCCAGCGCGCTGGTGTCGGCGTGGCTGTTGCGGCGCGGCGGCGACGACTCCGATCGTCTCGAGCGCGACGCCGCGCAAGAAGAGCTCGCCGCGCTGCTCCGCCGGGTGTCGCCGAGCCCCTTCGGGTGAGTCAGCGCGTGCGCACCAGCGCGTAGAGCGTCTCGGTGCGGAGGAAGAGGAAGGCCGTCTCGTCGCCGAGCGACACCACGTTGCCCTCCGAGAGCTGGGTGAGCCCCTTGAGCGGGGCCCCGTTGACGAGCGTGCCGTTGGTCGAGCCGAGGTCCTCGATCCACGCCAGGCGCTTCCACGCGTCGAAGCCGAGCCGCGCGTGGTGGCCCGAGACCGAGCCGTCGAAGAGCTGCACGTCGACGTCGTCGGCGCGCCCGAGCACCAGCGTGCCCTCCGGCCCCTCGCGCCCGAGCGGCACCACCAGGCCCTCGTCGAGGCCGAGCATGAGCGAGAGCGCGTGCCGAGCGACCTGGGGCCGCCCCTCGGTCTCGATGGTGCGCGAGAGCTGCTTGTAGAGCGTCGCCTGCGAGGCGCCGGTCGCGGCGCGCTGCACGAGCGCCATCGGCCCGACCTCCTGCAGCATCGCATCGAGCGGAAAGCTCGCGAGCCGCTTCAGGGCATCGATGTTCGTGGTGAGAATCGGCACGCCCTCACTCCTTCACCTGTTCCGTCAGCGCGTGGAGGTACTTCACCAGCTCGGCGTTCTCGGTCGCGGCGCGGAGCGGATCCTTCGCCCGCGCGTCGGCGCCGGCCAGCCACTGGTGCACGAAGGGTGGCACCTCGAGCCGCTCCTCGCGCACGAAGCGCATCAGGCGCTGCGCCTCGTCGAACCAGGCCAGCAGCGACAGCTTGTCGCTCGTCGGCATGCGGAGCAGCTCGGTGAGCTGGTTGCGGAGCTGGACGTACTTCGCGCTCATCGCCTCACCCCTTGTTGCCGGCCGCCTCACGCTGCGCGGGCGCCTCTCGCTTGTCGTCCTGCTGCGCGGGGCCCTGGCCCTCGCGCTCGATGGTGATGGTGCCGAGCTCCTCGGGCTTCACCGCGCCGCCGGCGAGCAGCGCCTCGACGATCTTCTTGTGCTGCTCCTCGTGCTCCATGGGGAGCGCGTCGGGGTCGCTGTCGAGCTTCACCCACACGTTCTTCTTCTTCGTGTGGGGATCGATGTCGAGGCGGAGGATCAGGGTGGCCATGACGCTTCAGCTTTCTACCGCGACGGGGTCCTTCTTGTTCGTCGCGGGGAGGATGGTGGCGAGGGCCTCCTTGTCGAGCACCTTCTTCTCGAGCAGCAGGTCCCTCAGGGTCTGCACCAACGCCTTGTTCTCTTCGAGGATGCGGTGCGAGCGCACGCGCTGCTCCTCGAGGATGCGGGCGACGGCCTGCTCCATCGCCGCCTTCATCGTCTCGGAGATCGGGTCGTGCTCGCTCTGCTCGACGCGGCGCGCGCCGATGCCATCGCCGCCCATGCCGAACTGCTCGACGAGCGCGCGCGCGATGTTGGTGGCGCGATCGATGTCGGCGGCGCTGCCGATCGACAGGTCCTCGAAGAAGAGCTCCTCGGCCTGCCGGCCGCCGTAGAGCGTGCAGATCTGATCGAGCAGCTGGCCGCGGGTGACGACGTAGCGGTGGGCCGGGTCGCTGTAGCTGACGAAGCCGAGCGCGCCGGCGAGGTCGCCGCGAATGCTGATGCGATCGATGGGCGGCGAGTGCGGGCAGAACAGCGCCGCGACCGCGTGCCCCGCCTCGTGGGTGGCGACCACCCGCTCTTCCTTCGGCGTCAGCGCGGGGCGCTCGGCCCAGCTCGAGAGCGCCTTCTCGACGTCGTCGATCTCCAGCGGGCCCTCGCGCTTGTCGCGCAGCCGCGCGCGCGCCATGGCGCGGCAGAGCGCCTGGAGGTGGTCGCCCGAGTAGCGCGAGGCCGAGCCCTCGACGAGATCGGCGGTGCGCTTGACGGCGTACTCCAGCGCGCGCGGCGAGAGCTGGAGGCCCAGCTTCTGATCGTAGATGGAGAGGATCGCGCGGCGGTCCTCCGCCGACGGGAACGGGATGTGGAGGTGGAACTCGAAGCGGCCCGGGCGCAGCAGCGCGGGGTCGAGCGACTCGACGAAGTTGGTGGTGCCGACCACGAAGACCAGCTCGTCCTTGCGGAAGCCGTCCATCTCGGTGAGCAGCTGGTTGACCATCGAGTGCTCGACGCCGCTGCCCTGGTAGGTGCCGCGCGCGGTGGCGAACGAGTCGAGCTCGTCGAACACGATGATCGCCGGCGCCGCCTGGCGCGCGCGCATGAAGACCTGGCGCAGGTTCTCTTCCGACTCGCCGACCCACTTCGACTTGAGCTCCGGGCCCGAGACGATGGTGACCGCGGCGCCGAGCGCGGTGGCCATCGCCTTGGCGAAGAGCGTCTTGCCGGTGCCCGGCGGGCCCCAGAAGATCATCCCGCGGGGGATGAGCCCCTCGATGCGCTTCATCGCGTTCTCGTCTTCGCTCGCGTCCTTGAGCGCGAGCACGTCGAGGATCTCCTTGTGGAGGCGCTCCTTGACCTTCGCGTACCCGCCGATGTCGCGCTGGAGATCGACGTCGGGGAGCGTGAGCTGGCCCACCAGCGTCGCCTGCCGGAGCTGCGCGTAGGCCGGCTTCGTGTCGCTCGGGTAGTCCTCGCCGGTGAGCGTGCTCAGCAGCCGGCGCAGGCGCACCGCGTTGACGCCCGAGACGCTCTTGTAGAGCTGGTACGGCTTGAGCGTGCGCTCGGCCGAGAGCTTGCGGCTCTCGCGCTGCGTGACCAGCGCCCCGAGGCGATCGCGCGGCACCCCGAGCAGCGACTCGCGCCGGGGGAAGAGGTTCTCGATGACCTTCGGCAGGGGGAACGACGGGTCCTTGAAGCCGAGGAAGCAGAGCTCCGGGTTCTCGTAGAGGAGCGGGATCACCTCGCGCGCCTCGCTGGTGAGGCCGCCGACCGAGGTGGTGAGCAGGTCGAGGTGCGGCAGCACCAGGATGCGCTCCGCCACCGCGCCGCGCACCGCCTCGCGCAGGTAGAAGAGGATGGTCGCCACCAGGCCCATGCCCGGCTGCGGCTGCGGCATGTCGGCGATCGGCCGGCCGTCGAGGTAGAGGAACTGCCGCGGCGGCGTCTCCTTCTTCAGGCGATCGCGCACGCACTTGTAGAGGTACGGCGTGAGCTCCTTCTCGGCCTCCACGAGCACGGGCAGACCGCGCCGGAGCGAGTCGGTGATGCGGGCGATCTCCTGCGGGTAGGCGGCCTCGACCGCCGCGAAGGCGCTCAGCTCCGCGGGGAGCTTCTCTTCAGGGATGGAAAGGGACACGACGCGGACGCCTCAGACGCGAACCTTGATGGTGATGCTGCCGTTGGCCTCCTCGTGGACCTCTTCGACCTGGCCCAGCTCGGCGGCGCGCTGCTTGAGGGCGGTGCCCGTGACCCGGTTGACCACCCCGTCGAGCTCCTCCTTGAGGTCGCGGAGCTTGCCCTCGAGCTGCTCGGTGACCTTCTTGCGGAGCGCCTCCTCCTCAGCCTTCGCCTCGCGCTCGAGCGACTGCTTCGCCGCCTCGCGCAGCAGGCGCTCGCGCTCGGCGGTCTGGGTGTTGTCCACCACCGCGGTGCGCTCGGTGGCGAGGTTGACGTCGGCGTGGCCCTCGGCGGTAACCGAGACCTCGCCCGAGTCGAGGTCGACCTTCACGGTGACGCCCTGGCCCTCGTCGCGCTGGGCGACGTTGCCGTCGCGCTTGAAGCCCTTCTGCTCGAGCTCCGCGGCGAGCAGCTCGCGCATGCGCTCCTTCGCGAGAATGGGGAGCAGCTCGAGAGACGAGCAGACGCCATCGTCGACCTGCACGTGACGCGAGAGGCTCTCTTTGACGCTGATGCGGTAGGCGCGGGACATGGGACGACCAGCCGACCACACCTCCCTCGCCCCGTCATCACCGCAACGGCGGGGTGCGCGGGTCACCCCCGACGCCCCGTCCGCCGCGGATGGATCTCTCGCGCCGCTCGCCATCTCCGCCCGGCAGGGGTACGCGCGGCGACCGTGAAACGACTCGTGCTCCTGACGTGCCTCCTGTCCGGCAGCGCCCTCGCCGGCGACGGGCTCCAGCTCTCGACGGGCGCCGCGTGGATGGCCAACTTCCACAACGAGCTGCGCGTCGGCGCGCTCGACTACCAGCTCCAGTGGCGCCACGACTTCGCGTGGTCGGCCCTCGAGGTCGGTGGCGAGGCGATGTTCTTCTTCCCCACGGGCGAGGTCGACCCGGCGCTCGGGCTGCGGCTGGGGTGGTCGGTGTTCCACGACTTCGGGCCGGTGCGGCCGCGGCTCGGCCTCGGGCTCGGCGCCTACTGGACCCAGGCGTCGCCGGTGCTGCCGGTGGGCTACCTCGATCTCGCGGTCGAGCGGCGCTTCGACGGCTGGAGCGCCGGCGTCGCGGTGAGCGGCATGCTGAGCCTCTTCGGCGCCGGCTTCCAGCCGCGGCTCTTCATCGGGAGGACCTTCTGATGCGCGCGCTCGCCTTCACCGCGCTGTTCCTCGTCGCGTGCAGCGACGTGCCGGCCACCATCGACACCACGGCCGACCGCTACCTCGAGCGCCGCCCGTCGCCCGCGGCGATCGTCGACGCGCAGGGCCGCTACCAGGGGGGCTGGTACGAGTCGTTCAGCGGCGAGTTCAACCAGCGCCAGGCCGCAGGAGATCCGTACAACCTCAAGTCGTGGCTGCACGTGAACGTCGACGACCCGCGCTTCTACGTCGTGGTGCAGATGGTGCGCACCGACTTCGCGGGGAACATCGCGGTGGTGGTCACCGACAAGGACACCGGCGCCTTCCACAGCGAAGACGTGGTGCAGATGTTCAGCGACAGCCTCACCTGCGACGACGCGGTGACGACCCTGGTCGATCCGAGCACCGGCTCGAGCATGAAGCTCGTCGACGGCCAGCTCGAGTTCGACGTGAAGGCCAACGGCCTGCGGGTGCGCGGCAGGGGCCACGAGATCCTGCTCCCGGCGCTCACGCAGATTCACCGCTTCCACGACGGCTACGGCGCGCTCGGCATCTGGGGCAACCTCGAGCTCGACGAAGGCGCGGTGACGGTCGAGGGCGAGGAGCACGCGCTGACCGCCGGCTCGCTCGGGCTGTACGACCGCACCGTCGGGCACCAGCGCACCACGCTCCACTGGAACTACGTCGCGACCTCGGGTCTGGCGAAGAACCGCGCGACGGGCGAGGTGCGGCGGTTCTCGGTGCAGGGCGCGATCGATCTCGGCCGCAACCGGCCGTACGTGAACACCCGCAACCACGGCTTCTGGCTCGAGGGCACCGGGAGCACCAACCGCTTCACCAAGGTCGAGGAGCTGAAGTTCGACTACCAGACCGACGCCCGCGGCGAGTTCAGCCCGTGGCACATCTTCACGCCCGAAGCCGACGGCCGCGCCGCGCGGGTCGACCTCACCATCGCGCCGCCGCCCGGCTCGCGCACGCTCTTCCACCGGCGCAACAAGAGCGCCGACCTGTGGATCGTCGAGCGCGACTTCAACCAGATCTACGGCCTCGTCTCGGGCTCGCTGTTCCTCGACGGAGAGCGCTGGGACGTGGAGCCGGGCACCTGGGCGCTCGCCGAGCAGGCGCTGGTCATCCTCTGAGGAAGCGGCTCAGGCCACCGGCTTGAGCGTGGGGATGGCGTCGAGCTCGGTCACCAGCTCGGCGGCGCGGGAGAAGCCGCGTTCGCCGAGGCGGCCCCAGTCGGCCACCAGCCGCTGCGCGAGCTCGTACCCGTCGTCGATGAAGCGCACCGCGCGGTGCTGCTGATCCCACTCGCGCAGCGTGCCCAGCGCCCGCAGCATCGCCGCCGCGCGACGGCGCGCCTCGGTGCGCTCGCGCAGCGGCGCGTCGAGCGACATCGAGCGCACCAGCTCGTCGGCGCTGCGCTCGGTCGACAGCCACGAGACCGCGGCGTCGATGAGCCAGGTCGCGAGATCGCGTCGCCCGGCGCGATCGATCGCCTTGAAGAAGTCGTCGAGCACGTCGGTCTGCGCGCGCCCCAGGCGAATCAGCGCCTCCGGCGTGGCGAGGTCGCGCTTCGAGCGCTCGGCCGACAGCCAGCTCCGCGCGAGGAGCGTGCGGAGGCCCTCGAGCCAGGGCGCGAGCGCCGCGACGTCGAAGGTGGGCACCGCGTCGAGCGACACCTCGCGCGCGAGGTGGCCGGCGTGCGCGAGCGTGGTGAGCGGGAGCTCCCTGAGCGAGAGCTGCTGCGCGAGCGCGCCGTCGCAGCCCGAGCCGCGCAGCCGGTCGAGCGTCAGCGCGATGAGGAAGTCCTCGGCGACGGTGGGGGCGCCCTTGAAGGTGAGCGCGGGCACGTCGGGCTCGGCGAGCGGCGCCGAGAGCATCCACGAGAGGAAGCGCACGGTGTTGCCGGTGAAGGTGAGCGGCGGGGCCGCGGCGCGCTCCCACAGGCGCTGCTGGCCCTCGGCCAGCCACCCGCCCTGCTTCGCCAGCGAGAGCACCGCGCCCCGCGCCAGCGTGTCGGACAGCGCGGCGCGCGCGGTGGGCCCGAGCTTCGGCGGCGGCGTCACCGAGGTCACCAGCAGCCGCATGGCGTCGGTCGCCGGCACCACGCCCACGGCGACGCGGGCCAGCGTCAGGAGGTTCGCTTCAGCTCTGGAGACGGCGATGCTCATCGCTTGCGGAGGGCGTCGGCGGCCTGCGGCCACCCGTTGATGGTGAGCTGCCCGTCGACGAAGCGGAGCTCGACGGTGTTCGACGTCGAGAAGCGCGGATCGGCCGGCGAGTAGCGCGTGGTGAAGAAGTGCAGCACCTGGTTGCTCGAGCCGATCCACCGGCGGCCGCCGCGCTCGGGGAGCGCCTGCTCGTAGCGGCCGTCGACCAGCAGGTCGATCTGCCCCAGCAGCGCGTCGACGTGCGGCGACTGCTTCGCGCGCAGCTCGGCGAGCGTGTAGCCCGTGTAGACCATCACCGAGCGCCCCTGGGCCCGCACCAGCCTGCACAGCTCGGCGACGCCCTCGGCCTGCTCGAAGGGCTCCCCGCCCAGCACCGAGATGCCCTCGAGGTCGGCGGTCGCGCGGACGCGCTCGGCGAGCTCGGCCGGGCTGATCAGCGTGCCGCCGCGATCTGCCGCGAACATCTCCGGGTTGCAGCAGCCGGGGCAGCGCAGCGAGCAGCCCTGGACCCAGATCGCGAAGCGCTTCCCGGGGCCTTCGGCCTCGGTGTCGGCGATGAGCTGGGCGACCCGCAGGAGCATGACTTCAGGGCCGCGCGAACTCGACCGTCGCGAACGAGGTCATGAACTTCTCGATGGGCATCGAGAACACGCCGTCGTCACGGCCGTCGTGGCCGGGCTCCCGCTCACCCCACGGGTTGCGGAGCTGGACCAGCTTCTGGCCGTTCTTCTCCTCGACGCCAAGGAGCGTGTAGGCGTGATCGGCGACCACGCCGCGCTCCGAGGGATCCCACGGCTTGCTCAGGGCGACGACGCAGCCCTTGCCGGCGCACGCGGCCTTGATGCGCGCGAAGAGCTCGGCCGGCTTCGAGTCGCTGGTGACGGGAAAGAAGTCGGGGGTGGCGCCGGTGAGGGCCTCGAGCGCGGTGGCCGACATGCCGCCCTCGATGGCGCCGAAGCCGCCCTTCCACGCGGCGTAGGCCTTCTCGAAGATCATCGGCCACAGCTCGCGCGTCTCGCGCGCGGCGGCGTACTCGAGGCGGCCGTGGCGGTTGGCGAACGAGCCGTCGATGGTCACGCTGACCGGCGAGGGCTTCGCCGCGCCCGCCTTCCGCTCGAAGAAGGTCACGGTGTACGTGCCGTCGCGGTTGGTCTTCACCGCGTTGGCGAGGAGGTCGGGGCGGCTCTTCGCGACCGAGGCCAGCGCCGAGATGAAGTAGCAGTCGCCGACCTGCCCCTGGAGGGCGTCGTCGTACCCGAAGCCGTCGACCGCCACCTCGCCCGGGCGCGCGTCCCAGGTGACGAGGCCGGTCTTCGCGGAGTCTTCGGTCAGCTTCGGCTGCGGGGTGGGCCGCTGGAGGCCGGTGTCGCCGGCGATCTTCGCGAGCGCCTCCATCTCGCCGGCGACGAACGCCACCAGCTTCTGCCGCGCCGCGGGGTCGAACTTCTGCTTCTCGCGATCGACGAAGCCGCTGAGGTAGTGCGCCTCGACCTCGCTGAAGCGCCCGTTCTTCGCGTCCTTGATGAGGGCGTCGGCCTCCTTCGGGGTCACCTTCCCGTCGGACAGCGTCTTGTCCAGGCGCACACGGTAGCGGTCGGCTTCACGTTCGATCTTCGAGGGCATCGGAAAATCGACTCTACACCTGATCGCTCCCGTGCGCCCGGAGACACAGACACGGCGGAAGTGCGCCAGGAGCCTCGATGAAGACCCGAATCCTCACTGCCGTCGCTGCCTTCTTCCTCACGCCGGCCTGCACCGGCGCCTCCGGGGGAGGCGTGTCCGACTCGGAGGTCGAGGCGATCTCGACCACCCGCGAGAGCCTGACCATCGCCGACGAGTTCACCAGCACCTCGGTCGCGCCGCTGCACGTGCGACTCGCCTGGGGCTACCTCTCGTGGATGGGCGATCGCGGCATCCGCTCGTCCACCGGCGTGCGGGCGGAGCGCTACGACTGGACCGGCAGCGCCGTGCTCTCGGACGGGAAGGCGACGCTCGACATGAGCACCTTCCTGGAACCCGGCGACTCGGCCGCGGCCGGCGAAGCGAACGAGGTGAAGTGGACCTCGCACACCGTGCCGCACTTCGACGGCGTCATCGCCACGCTCGAGCCCGCGACCGCGGCGGCCAACCTCGTCATCAAGACGCCGACCTTCGAGAAGACGGTGGCCGTCGCCGAGCTCGCGGCAGGCGCGGAGCTTCGCTTCGACGTCGAGGCCTCCGGGCGCCAGTTCTCGATCTCCGCCCTGCCCGACGAGGACGCGGCGTGCAGCGGCTTCATCGTCGGCTTCGCGCGCGTCGACGGCGAGACGACGCACTTCAAGGGCCTCCGCCTCAGCAAGCTCGGCGATCGCCTCGGCAAGCTGCGCTTCGACGCGACCGGCGGCGCGATCACCGCAGAGGTGGTCGACCCCGACGGCGCGGTCGTCGACTCCGGCGAGGGCACGCTCGACGCGACCGCCCACACCTTCCGCATCACGCTCGGCAGCGGCACCGTGAGCGGCCTGTACGTCGACCCCCGCTACTCGAGCCGCGGCAGCTTCCAGGCGACGGCGCGCTGCCCGTGAGGCCCGTCCCTTTGCGCGGGCGAATGTCCTGCCGCGCAGAGGTTTCGCGCTCCCCCGCCTGAAACCCCGCGTCATGAGCGGCTGGCGCACCCGATGCTGCCGGCCGTCTTCATGAGCCCGAAGACCCTGCACTTCAGAACTGAAGCCCGCGAGAAGCTCCTCAAGGGGGCGCAGCAGCTGGCCGATGCGGTGCGCGTCACGCTCGGCCCCCGCTCGCGCTGCGTGCTCATCGAGAAGAAGTGGGGCCGCCCGCTGGTCTGCGACGACGGCGTCACCATCGCCAAGGAAGTGGAGCTGAAGGACCCCGAGGAGAACATGGGGGCCCAGATGCTCCGCGAGCCGGCGGAGCGCACCCAGAGCGAGGTCGGCGACGGCACCACCACCGCGACGCTCCTCGCGCACGTCATCTTCTCGGAGGGCGTGCGCAACATCGTCGCCGGCTCGAGCGCGGTCGAGCTCAAGCGGGGCATCGAGCGCGCGTCGGCGCTGGCCATCGACTCGTTCAAGCAGCTCGCGCGCCCGGTGCAGTCGAAGAAGGAGAAGGAGCAGATCGCCACCATCTCCGCGCACGGCAACAGATCGGTCGGCGCGCTGGTGGCCGACGCCATCGAGCGCGTCGGCAGCGAGGGCGTCATCACCGTCGAGGAGGCCAAGGGCACCCAGACGCAGCTCGAGGTGGTCGAGGGGCTCCAGTTCGACAACGGCTTCCTCTCGGCCTACTTCGTGACCGACCCCGAGAAGCTCGAGGCGGAGCTGACCGACGCGCTGGTGCTCCTCTACGACAAGAAGATCAGCTCGATGAAGCCGCTGCTCCCGCTGCTCGAGCAGGTGGTTCAGCGCAACGCGTCGCTGCTGATCGTCGCCGAGGACGTGGAAGCCGAGGCGCTCGCGACGCTGGTGGTGAACAAGGTGCGCGGCACGTTGCGCTGCGTGGCGGTGAAGGCCCCGGGCTTCGGCGATCGCCGCAAGGCGATGATGGAAGACCTGGCGATCCTCACCGCGGGGCAGGTCATCTCGGAGGAGCTCGGCTCGACCCTCGAGGGCGCGCGCCTCGAGCAGCTCGGCCGCGTGAAGCGCGTGCTGGTGACGAAGGACCACACCACGCTCATCGACGGCGCGGGGACGAAGGAGGCGATCGCCGCGCGGGTGGAGAACCTCAAGAAGGAGATCGCCCGCTCCACGAGCGACTACGACAAGGAGAAGCTCCAGGAGCGCGTGGCGCGGCTGTCAGGCGGTGTCGCCGTGGTGCGCGTCGGCGCCGCCAGCGAGGCCGAGCTCAAGAACCGCAAGGACGCCTTCGACGACGCGGTGAACGCCACGCGCGCCGCGGTGGCCGAGGGCATCGTGCCGGGCGCGGGCCTCGCCTTCGTGCGCGCCATGTCGCCGCTGCTCGAGCTCGAGAAGACGCTCGAGGGTGACGAGAAGACCGGCGTGCGCATCGTGCGCTCGGCGATGGAGATCGTCACCCGCACCATCGCGGAGAACTCCGGCGTCGACCCCGGCGTGGTGCTGGAGAAGATGCGCACCGGCAGCGGCGCGTTCGGCTTCGACGCGGGCTCCGGCAAGTGGGGCGATCTCCTCGAGCTGGGGGTGATCGACCCGGTGAAGGTGCTGCGTCTGGCCCTCGAGAACGCCGTCTCGTCGGCGAGCACGCTGCTGCTCACCGAGGCCACGCTGGTCGAGGTGCCCGAACCGAAGCCGAAGGCCGCGGTCGCCGCGCCCGAAGACTTCGGCTGAGTTTCCACCCGAAAACGTCAGCCTTCGTGACAGTCGGGGCAGAGGCTCACGGCGCGGCGGTGGTCGACAACGGGACATGACCGTCGCCGCCGCCGCCTCCGCCGTCCGCGCCCCCGCCTCCCCGTCGGTCGTCCGGCCTCCGCTGCGCCTCGGCGCGCGCTCGCCCGCGGTCGCGCGCCTGCAGCAGCTGCTCGTGCGCCATGGCTTCGACCCGCATGGCGTCGACGGCTCCTTCGGCCCGAAGACCCTGGCGGCGGTGCGCGAGTTCCAGCGCGCGAAGGGGCTCGTGGTCGATGGCTACGTCGGCCCCATCACCTGGGGAGCGCTCGAGAAGGCGCCGTCATCACGCCCGGCGCCGCCGACGGGGCGCGCGACGAGCCACGTGCCCTTCTACTCCCAGATGAACGTGCCCAATGGCTACGCGAGCTACGCGTGCGGCCCGACCTCGCTCTCGATGGTGATGGCTGCGGAAGGCAAGGCGCCGCCATCGGTGCTCCAGGTCGCGCTCCGCGCCGGCACCCAGCGCTCCTCGGCGGGGACGGATCACCCCGGCCTGGTTCGCGCGCTGCGCAGCTACGGCTTTCCGGGCCACACCGGGAACGGGTGGAACGCGCTGGCGCGCTCGCTCGCCGCCGGACACCCGGTGGTCGCGCACGTCGACACCACGTCGCTGCGCAACCGGCCCTACCGCTACGCGGGCGGCCACTACGTGGTCATCACCGGGCTCGAGCGCGACGCGCGCGGCCGCATCACCGGCGTGATCTGCAACGATCCCGCCACGTCCTTCGCCTCGAAGGGCAAGGGCATCCGCTACGCGGTGTCTGACTTCGAACGCGCGTGGGGCGCGAAGAGCCGATGGTTCCTCGCCGCGCGCTGAGGCAATCGTTCGGCGCCCCGGGTGTAGAAGCAGGCACATGGTCCGCCCGCTGCTGCTGTGCGTGTCGTGTCTGGCGACGCTCTCGCTCGCCGCAGGCCCGGCCGATGCGCCGCTCGAACGGCTCGCCCTCGAGGGCGCGCGCACGCCGCTGGGCCGGGAGCTCACCTCGCTGTCAGGCGAGAGCCTCGGCGTCGCACAGGCGCTGTCTCAGACGACCGAGCTGGCGATCTCCCCGCTGCTCACGCTCACCGCGATCTCCGCGTGGCGTTGGTTCAAGACCGAGCCCGCGGCGCGCGCCGCGCTCTCGTTCTACGCGCAGCCCTGGTTCTGGGGGCCGGCGCTCGCGCTGCTGCTGCTGGTCTTCTTCAAGGAGGCCTTCGTCGCCCGGATCCCCGGCGCGAAGAAGCCGCTCGACGCGCTCCAGCTCGTGGAGAACAAGGCCTCGGGGCTCATCGCCTCGCCGCTGGCGGTGGGCGCGCTGGCTGCGGCGATCCACCGCTCGCTGCAGGCCGTCGACGCGCGCCAGGTCGCGGGCGTCTTCATCGGCACCGCGCAGGCCGCGCACGGCCCTTCGGCCTTCGTCGCCCTGCCCGACGCGCTGAGCTGGACCTTCGCGGTCGTCGGCGCGCTCACCGTCTACGTGAGCGTGTGGATGGCGTCGCACACCATCAACGTGCTCATCCTCCTGAGCCCCTTCGGCGTCGTCGACAACGCCCTCAAGCTGCTCCGCGTCGCGCTGCTGCTCGGCGTGGCGCTGCTGGCGCGCTGGGTGCCGCTGCTGGGCGCGGCGGTCTGCGCAGGGCTCGTCCTCGTCGCCGTGCTCATGGCCGGCTTCTCGTGGCGCCTGCTGCGCTTCGGGTGGAGCTTCTCGACCGGCCTGCTCCGGAGCCCGGCGCGCCCGGAGCACGACCGACGGCTGTTCGCGTTCTCCGGGCCGGCGCTCCCGCTCCCGGTGCGCACCGCCGGCTGGCTGTCTCTCGAGGGCGAGCACATCGTCTTCCGCTACCGGCGGCTCTTCGTGCTGCCGCGGCAGCTCGTCGTCGCCAGCGGGCTGCGCGTCGAACGAGGGCTGCTGCACCCCGCCGTGCTCGCCGCCGACGGGCGCCTCGCCTTCAGGCTCACGCCACGCCTGCGGGGCCAGGAGGAGGTCATCGCGCGCATGCTCGGCAGCCTGCCCGTCGAAGAGCTCGCGGTGCTGCGCGGCCTCAAGGGCATCGGCGCGTGGCTGCGCGGCGCGCTCGCGGGCGACGTCGGCACGCAGCTCGACGGCTGATCAGAGCGCGAGCACCCCCGCCGCCGCGGTCATCAGCGCCACGCGCCGCTTCGTCACCGGGCTCGTGCCATCGATGAGCGCCTTCGTCTCGTCGAGCACCCGCTCGAGGGGGAAGCGCACCACCGAGCTGTCCTGCGTCACGATGCCGCCCGACACCGGCGGCAGCCAGCCGACCATCTCGTCGGTGGCGCCCTCGAGGAGCGACTTGAGCGCGCCGAAGCCGAGCCGCCCGGCGACCGCGCGATCCGAGTAGCTGGGGTTGCCGCCGCGCACCACGTGGCCGAGCACCGTGGCGCGGATCTCCAGGGTGGGCATCTCGTCCTTCATCCGTTCCTCGGTGAGCCGCACCAGCCGCGTGCAGGGCGCGTTCACCCCTTCGGCCTTGATGATGAGAATGCGGCGCTTGCCGCGCGCGAACCCGGTGCGGATGACCGCGCGGATGTCGTCGACGAGCTGGTCTTCGCTCTTGCCCGTCTCGCGGATCAGCACCGCGTCGGCCGCCATCGCGACGGCCGAGGCCATCGCCAGGTACCCGCAGTCGCGCCCCATCACCTCGACCACGAAGGCCCGCTTGTGGGCGCGCGCCGTGTCGCTGATGCGGTCGCACGCCTCGACGATGGTGTTGAGCGCGGTGTCGACGCCCAGCGAGGTCGAGGTGCAGCCGATGTCGTTGTCGATCGACCCGGGAATGCCCATCACCCGCACCCCGGTCTCGGTGGCGAACAGGTGCGCCCCGGTGAGGCTCCCGTTGCCGCCGATGACGATCAGCCCCTCGGCGCCGAGGCGCTTGAGCTCCGCGGCGGCGGTCGCGCGCCCGTCCTTCTCGCGGAACCGCGCGCTGCGCGCCGAGCCGATGATGGTGCCCCCCTGCCCGCCCGCCGCGTCGACCTCGAGATCGACCGACACGCCGCCGTCGCTCAGCACGCGCGTCAGCTCGCGGAACCGGCCGTCGATGAGGCCGTCATAGCCCTCGAGGCTGCCGAAGACCTGGAGCCCCTGCGCCGCGCCCAGCTTCGCCACCGCGCGGAGGGCCGCGTTCATTCCAGGAGAGTCACCACCCGACGTGAGCACCACGATCCGCTTCATCCGAGCCACGCTAGCCCACCGGCGGAGCCCAACGCTGGTATACCGGGTCAATGGCCCGTCGCAGTCCCGGCAGTGACGAGTCGTCCGCCCGCCCCACGTCGCTCGAGCACCCGTCCGTCGTGACGCACGAGCCGGCGCCCGCGCCTGCGCCGACCGCGCAGAAGGCGAACGACGCCACCATCCCCATCATGGCCAGCGGCTACCGGCTCGCGCCGACCGTCGAGGGCTTCTCGCTCGTCAGCAAGGACGTGCGCGTCAAGGTGACCGAGGGGCTCGCGCAGCTCGGCTCGGCGCCGGGCAACACGCTCGTCATCGCCGACGACTCGGTCTCCCGCATCCACTGCGAGGTGCGCATCGAGAACAACCGGGTGCTGGTGCGCGATCTCGGCAGCACCAACGGCACCTTCATCGACGGCGTGCGCGTGAAGGAGGGCTACCTGCGCGCCGGCTCGAAGCTCAAGCTCGGCGCCGCGGAGCTCCGCTTCGAGCTCGAGGGCAAGCGCCACTTCCTCCCGGTCTCCGAGGCCTCGAGCTTCGGCGAGCTGGTCGGGCCCTCGGCGGCGATGCGGCGCGTGTTCAGCCTGCTCGAGAAGGCGGCGCGCACCGACTCCACGCTGATCCTCGAGGGCGAGACGGGCACCGGCAAGACGCGCGCCGCGTCGACGCTCCACGAGCTGAGCCCCCGCGCCAACAAGCCGTTCCTGGTCGTCGACTGCGGCGCGCTGCCCCCCACCCTGCTCGAGGCCGAGCTCTTCGGGCACGAGAAGGGCGCGTTCACCGGCGCCACCAACCGGCGCGTGGGCGTGTTCGAAGAGGCCGAGGGCGGCACGGTGCTGCTCGACGAGATCGGCGAGATGCCGCTCGAGCTCCAGCCGCGCCTGCTGCGCGTGCTCGAGGAGCGGCAGATCAAGCGGCTCGGCCAGAACCGCTTCACGCCCATCGACGTGCGGGTGCTGGCGGCGACGCACCGCGACCTGCGCGCCGAGGTGAACGCCGGGCGCTTCCGCGCCGACCTCTACTTCCGCCTGGCGGTGGTGCGGGTCACCATGCCGTCGCTGCGCGAGCGCCTCGAGGATCTGCCCGCCGTCGCGCGCTCCCTGCTCCGGCAGCTCGGCGCGAGCGAGCGCACCCACGCCACGCTGTTCAGCGAGACCTTCCTCCGCTCGCTCGAGCGCTCGAGCTGGCCGGGCAACGTGCGCGAGCTGCGCAACTACCTCGAGCGCTGCATGCTCTTCGACGAGAGCCCGCCGCCCAACGACGAGAACCCGGGCTCGACCGTGTTCGACGACTCGATGCAGGACCCCGCGAGCGAGTCGTTCGCCGGCCAGTCCCTCACCGCGGCGCGGCAGCGCATCGTGGAGCGCTTCGAGAAGCAGTACCTGACGCAGCTCCTCGAGCGCTACGACGGCAAAGTGAGCGCGGCCGCGAAGGAGGCGGAGGTCGATCGCGTCTACCTCTACCGCCTCCTCCGCAAGTACGGGCTCAAGGCGCGCTGAGGCGTCACGGCAGCGCGTGGTACAGCGGCAGCCCCGCGGGCGCCGGGTAGAACGCGAGGTTCGAGAGGTAGCCCACGTCGGGGCTGGCGACGTCGATGGCGGGCAGGGTCGGCATGCCCGGCCCCGAGTCGACGTCGAGCTGCGCGGGCGCGAGGCGCACCAGGTGCCCCTGCCGGCCCGCGCTCCACAGCCCGCCCTCACCGTCGAAGGCGAAGCCCTCGAGCAGCGCGGTCACCCCGAGCGTGAGGCGCACCTGCGGGTTCACGTCGCTCGTGCCCGAGGCGCGCAGGTCGGCCGCCGCGATGCGGAAGAACTTGTTGCCGCCGAAGTCGTTGGCCCACAGGTCGCCGCGCGAGTCGAAGGCGAGCCAGCTCGGCGCGAGGAGCGAGGCGTCCATCGGGTCGTCGCTCGCGCGGCCGCCGAGCTTGAGCGTCGGCGCCGGCGCCGCGCTCCCGCCGAGCAGCGCGGCGTCGTAGCGCCAGACGCGCGAGTCCATGCGCGAGACCACCCACAGGTTGCCGGCGCGATCGAAGGCGAGCCCGTTGGGGTCGCCGACGGGGAGGGTGAGCGAGGGCGTGACGGTGCCGCTCGCGGCCTCCAGGCTCGCAGCGTCGACGCGGAGCACCGCGTCGCGGCACGGCGACGAGAGCCAGAGGTTGCCCCGCGCGTCGAAGGCCAGGGCCGTCACCAGCGGGCCGCACGCCGGGCCGGCGAGGCCGAGCGCGCGATCGGGGGTCGCCGCGCCGGAGGCGGCGAAGGCGGACGAGGGGAAGCGGTTGAGCACCGCGTCGGTGGTGGTCGGGCCGACGACCCACACGTTGCCGTCCTTGTCGAACGCGAGGTCCTGGCCGAACGCGCCCGCCTTCTTGACGTCGGCGGGCTGGCTGGCCGTGCTGGTGCGCAGGTGCGCCGAGCGGAACCCGAGGAACTGGTCGGCCGTGGTGCCGTTGATGCCCCACAGCGCGCCGCTGGTCGCGACCGGGCTCCAGGTGACGATGACGTCCTGCGTGCCGCCCGGCGCGAGGCAGAAGCTCGCCGGCGAGACGGTCGGCACGTACACCGTGCGCACCAGCGGGTCGGCGATCGTCGTGCGCTCGGCGGTCACGCTCCAGGGCCCCGACCCGACCGCGAGCGTGCGGCTCGAGGTGACGGTCTGCACCGTCGCGCCGGTCGCGGTGATGAGCCCGGTGACGCCGTCGGGGAGCCCGGTCGAGGAGATGACGAGCGTCGCCGTGCCGCCCGTCGCGCAGGTCGGCGACGGGGTCGGGCAGCAGGCAGACGCGGACAGCAGACACAACACGACGAGGCTCGAACGCATGGCGGGCTCCTGGGTGTCGGTGCGGAGGTCCGCCCTCAGAGCACGTCGCCAGCCACCGCTCAACCGCGGCAAAAGACTTCGCCGACGGGCGCACGACAGCATCGAACCGTGCGTGCACCCGCCGGGAAGCCCACCGGAGAACCTCGAAACTCTCAACCCGTCAGCAATTCGCCCGCGTAGCCCCAGTTGAAGCCGACGTGACCGTCGACCTCGAGCCAGACCTCGCGGTGGCTCCATTCCTGCTCGAGGCGCGTGCGCTCGTCGAAGAGCGACGCGAGCGCGGCGGCGACGACGTCCATCGGCGACGAGCCCTGCACCGGCCACGTCGCCGACGCCACCACCACGCGCTCCCAGCCCGACCTCGGCAGCTTGCGGCGCAGGCGCTCGACGAGCAGCCACGTCTCGGCGGGGCCGGCGTGGCGCACCACGATCAGCAGGAGCCCTTCGCCCGCGAGGTGCACCGCGCCGCCGGGCACGCTCGTGCTCAGGAGCTGCTGCAGCCACGGCAGCCGGGGCGCTGGCACGTCGCGCGCCTCGACGACCAGCACCGCGCCCTGCCGCGCGCCTCCGAAGGCCTCCGACACCAGGGCCTCGAAGGCCGTCTCTTCCCGGTATGCGTGCGCTGCGCTCATGTCGTCCCCTCGGAGAACCCATCGTCACGCCCGCGGCGGATCTTCAGGGCCACGACGCGTCAGGCGACTGACGCTCCGCCCTCAACATCGGTGAAGCGAGGTTCCGGGTGGGTTATGCCGGCGCCGTGGTCAGGATCGCGTTGCTCTCGATGCTCTTCGCCTCGTCGGCGCTCGCCCAGACCGACGGGGGCGTCGGCGTGCTCACCCGGCCACCCGCGCTGGTGCACCAGGTCGAGCCGGTGTTCCCTCCCGAGCTCGCCGACGCCGGCGTCGGAGGAGCCGTCACCCTCGAGCTCGATCTCGGCACCGACGGCAAGGTGATGGAGGCGCGCGTCGCGCAGAGCGCGGGCGCGGCCTTCGACGAGGCGGCGCTCGCGGCGGCGCGGCAGTTCGTCTTCACACCCGCGGAGATCGACGGACAGCCGGCCGCGGTGCGCATCGCCTTCACCCTCAACTTCGTCTACCGCCCGCCGCCCGAGCCCGAGCTCCAGGTCGACGCCGGCACGCCGGTGAACTTCCGCGGCAAGGTCGTCGAGCGGGGCACGCGCGATCCGGTCGGCGCCGCGCAGGTGGTGGTCGAAGGGCGCGAGACCCTCACCGCCGACGACGGCACCTTCGAGCTGACCGACGTGCCCGAGGGCACCTGGCCGGTGGTGGTCGTCGCCGGCGACTACCACCGCTACGAGGTGACCGAGACCTTCACCGCCGGCAAGCGCACCGAGGTCACCTACTTCGTGCGCAAGAAGGTGTACGGCGGCTTCGAGACGGTGGTGCGCGCCCCGAAGGAACGCAAGGAGGTCGCGCAGGTCACGCTCAGCCAGCAGGAGATCAAGCTCATCCCGGGGACGGCGGGCGACGCGTTCCGCGTGGTGCAGAACCTGCCGGGCGTCGCGCGCGCCCCGTTCGGCATCGGGCTGCTCATCGTGCGCGGCGGCAAGTCGTGGGACACCAAGACCTACGTCGACGAGGCGCCGGTGCCGCAGCTCTTCCACTTCGGCGGCATCTTCTCGACGTACAACGCGAACCTCCTCGAGAACATCAACTTCCAGGCGGGGAACTTCAACGCCGACTTCGGCCGCAGCATCGGCGGGCTCATCACCGCCGAGGCGCGCACGCCGTCGAAGAAGGGCTTCCACGGCTACGTCGACGTCAACCTCGTCGACGCCTCGGCGCTGATCGAGGCGCCCATCACCCAGGACTGGTCGTTCGCGCTCTCCGCGCGGCGCAGCTACATCGACGTCATCCTCCCCGCGGTGCTCGGGCTGATCCCCGGCGCCGAAGACGCGGTGAGCTTCACCCTCGCGCCGCGCTACTGGGACTACCAGGCGCGGCTCGAGTACCGGCCGAAGGGAGGCAGGACGCGCTTCTTCGTCTCGTTCTTCGGCTCGTCGGACGCGCTGGTGCTCGCGCTGCCCAACCCGTCGATCGACCCCGAGGGGCGCGGCTCGTTCGGCACGTCGATCCTCTACAACCGGCTGCTCTTCGGCCTCGACCTGAAGCTGACCGAGCAGCTCGACTTCCGCTCGCGCACCTCGTTCGGGCTCGACGAGCTCAGCTTCAGCGTCGGCGAGGACATCTTCGCGAAGGGCCGGCAGTTCCCGGTGCGCACGCGCAACACCTTCACCCTCGCGCTGCCGAAGTGGAACACCCAGCTCAGCGCCGGGCTCGATCTCGGGCTGATGCCCTACGCCCTCGAGGTGCAGTCGCCCCCGCTGCCCAAGCTCAACCAGGTGCCCGACCCGTTCCAGTCGAAGTCGCTGGTGCTGACGAAGGAGGCCGTCTTCGCCGCGGAGCCCGGCCTCTTCCTCGACGTGCTGTGGAAGCCGCTCGACTCGCTGCGCGTCGTGGCGGGCGTGCGCGCTGACTACAACTCGCAGATGAACAAGGCGTGGGTCGACCCGCGGCTGTCGGTGTTCTGGCAGCTCCACGAGCGGGTGGCCCTCAAGGGCGGCGCGGGCATCTACCAGCAGCCGCCCGACTACCGCACCGGCGCGCTCTCGCCGTCGCTCGGCAACCCCCAGCTCCAGCCCGAGGGCGCGCGGCAGTTCATGCTCGGCGGCGAGGCGCGCTTCACCGACGCGATCAGCCTCGACGTGCAGCTCTACTACAAGGACCTCTACCACCAGGTGCGCCAGACCCTCGGCGCGAGCACCGGCGACCTCAGCGCCGCGGGCGTCGATCTCCGCTACACCAGCACCGGCCGGGGCCGCGCGTACGGGGCGGAGCTGCTCCTGCGGCACGCGCTGACGAAGAACTTCTTCGGGTGGATCGCCTACTCGCTCTCGCGCGTCGAGCGCGACTTCTACGGCGGCACGCAGTGGGGGCTCTCGCAGTACGACCAGCCGCACAACCTCGTGGTGGTCGCCAGCTACAAGCTGCCCTTCGACTTCATCGTGGGCGCGAAGCTCCGCTACACCTCGGGGCCGCTCAACCGCCCGGTGAACGCGGCGATCTACGACGCCAACGGCAACTACTTCTTCCCCATTCAGAGCCCGACCTACACGCGGCGGCTGCCCGACTTCTTCCAGCTCGATCTCCGCATCGACAAGCGCTTCGTGTTCCGCGACTTCATGTTCGCCGTGTACCTCGACGTGCAGAACGTGACGTACGCGAAGAACGTCGAGGCCGTGCTCAACAACTACGACTACACGCAGGAGGCGTACCTCACCGGCCTGCCGATTCTCCCCGTGCTGGGCCTGAGGGCGGAGTTCTGATGCGACGCGCGCTCTTCTTCGCCCTCGTGGGGCTCACCGGCTGCGACTACGGCTTCCGCCCCGAGACGCTCGTCGACGACCTGCGCCTCATCGGCATCAGCGCCGACCCGCCCGATCTCCGCCCCGGTGAGACGGCGCGCATCTCGTCGCTGGTCCTCGACCCCTCGCGCGCGCCCCGCCCGAGCACCGTGCTGTGGCTCGGCTGCGCGGCCGACCCGTACAACCAGAACCGCAGCCCGTGCGCCGACTCCGCGGTGCTCGCCGACTCGTCGAGCCTCACCGGCGGCACCGGGCAGCTGCCCCCCGGCGTGTCGCTCATCGGCTTCAACGATCAGGTCTCATACCCGGTGCCCGCCGGGCTCTTCGACGTGCTCCCGCCCGACGACGCGCGGCGCCAGACGGGCACGGTGGGCATCGTGCTGGGCTTCGCGGTCGCCGAGACGGTGAGCCCCACCGCGCCGCCGGAGGAGCTGCAGGCCCTCTTCGAGCGCGTGCAGCGCAAGGAGGTGAAGTCGATCCTCGCGCTGTTCCGCATCAACATCTCCGAGTCGACGGCGCGCAACACCAACCCCGTCGTCGACGCGCTGGTGGCGGGCGGCGAGCGCTGGCCTGCGGGCGCGAAGCTGCTGGTGCGGGAACGCGAGCCGGTGACGCTCGACCTCGCCGCGCCCGACGCGGCCTTCGAGACGTGGGACGCGCGCACGCCCACCGGCGTCGAGCCGCGCACCGAGCGCATCCTCGCCGCGTGGTACTCGACGTCGGGGCGCTTCTCCGAGACGTCCACCGCCTTGCGCGAGGACGTGCGCACCATCTTCACCGCGCCCGGCACCGAGAAGGATCCCGTGCCCGAGAAGCGCACCGGCACCCTGTACACCGTGCTCCGGGACACCCGCGGCGGCCAGGCGTGGCGCGAGTGGGGCTACTTCGTGTGCGAAGACGGCGCGAGCGCCCCCGAGGTCTCGAGCATCGACTGGCCGACGGCTGCGGGCGGTGAGGTCGTGCTGCGCGGCGCCCAGCTCCAGTCGATCGTCGACCTCGTCGTCGACGGCGTCGCCGTGAAGAACGGGGCCTGGAGCCCGGCGACCGGCACGTGGTCGGGCACGCTGCCCGCGGAGCTCCCCGTCGGCACCGCCCGCGGCACGCTCCACACCCGCGCCTGCGCCCGCGTCCCCCTCCGCTGACCGACATCACCCCACAGCCTGCGCGCGCCGAATGAATTTCCGGTGCGCGGGGACGTTGGAGTCAGGCCGAGGGTGCTCAGCATGGATACCGAAAAGCGCGAGTCGGAGCCGGTCGTCGAGTGCGTCATCGCCATGGTGTGGCCGGGCGGGGTGAGCGAGCCGGTGTGCGAGATGTTCCGCGTCGACCGGCGGGCGATGCGCTGGAGCTCCAAGCACTACTCGAGCGGCTCGTCTTTCGTCGACGGCGGCCGGCTGTACAACGGCGAGACGGCGCGCACCCTCGCCGAGAGCGGGACCGGCAGCGGCGTGCACCGCTACCTGCACCGCGCGCCCGTCACCTTCGTCGTCGCCAGCATCGACGAGTCGATCTTCGAGGCGACCGGCCCCACCGACTGGTCCCTCGAGAAGCTCCTCGCGCTGCCCGACGCGAACGTCACCACCTTCCACTGACGCATTGCCTCGGTCGCGCGACCGGTGTGTAACGGCGCCCGCATTTTCACTTCCCGGGAGCCCCTGCATGAAGCGCATCGTCCGCGTCGCGTCGCTGCTCGCCTTCGCCGGCTGCACGACCACCTCCACCACCTCGTCGACCACCGCCACCACTGCGCCGAAGACCAACGAGCCGCAGAAGATGGCCATCACCAACGTCATCCCCTTCGATCTCGCGGCCTGCGGCGCGCGTGAGCTCACCCTCAGCCCGCTCACCGCGGAGGTGCTCACCGGCGCGATGCTCTCGCTCAACCCCGCGGTGCAGGAGTGCTTCATCAACGTCACCGCGCGCGACGGCCAGCCGATCGATCTCAAGGCGAAGGTGACCGTCTCCGAGGCGGGCCCGGCGGTCGAGGTGTCCGGCACCGGCGCCTCGGCGCAGGGCAAGGCGTGCATCGAGGCGGCGTACAAGAAGCTGCCCCTCGCCGCGCTGCCCGCCGGCAGCAAGCCGATCTCGGCGGAGATCCCCCTCGGCGCCGGCCCGCAGGTGGTGCGCCTGGGCGACAACGCGGCCAACGACGTCGCCGGCGCCCTGCGCCTCGCGCAGCCGACGTTCTGCGAGTGCTACGCGAAGCTCGGCACGAAGGCGCCGCCGTCGCTCAAGGCCGACGTCGAGGTCTCTGGCGAGGGCGCCTCGAAGGTCACCTTCGGCGCGCAGGACGAGCTGACCACGTGCCTGACGGCGAAGATGCAGGCGGTGCCGCAGGCGAAGGTGCAGACGAAGCTCGGCTGGCCGCTGCTGCTCAAGAACAGCTACGCCACCGAGGTCGACGCGAGCGCCCCGGCCGCGCTCCGCTTCCAGCAGCTCGACGGCATGCGCGGCCAGCGCACGGCTGACGTGCTGATCGCCGCCGGCCAGCGCGTCACCGCCGCCCTCGCCTTCGACGAGCTCGCGCAGAAGTACAAGAAGAAGCCCGCCAAGGGCATGCTCGAGGAGCTCAAGACGAAGTGCGAGGCGGTCGTCGCCGGTGACGACAAGCAGATCGCCGCGGTGAAGGGCCTCGTGGCCGTCCTGCAGGACTCGCAGAAGCTCGTGCAGGAAGAGAAGGCGAAGGACGCGCAGTGGGCCGCCGTCGAGGGCCAGCTCGCCCAGCAGCTCACCACGTCCACCGCCGAGGTGGTGCGCGTCGAGGACCAGAAGAAGAACGACCTCAACGCCTGCCCGAAGACGAAGTACTGACGTGCCGCTCTTCGCCGACATCGCGCAGCTCGAGGCCGAGGGCCGGCCCTTCGTGCTCTGCACGGTGACGGCGTCGCACGGCAGCACGCCGCAGAAGCCGGGCTCCCGCCTGGTGGTGCTCGCCGACGGCAGCCTCCGCGGCACCATCGGCGGGGGCGCCATCGAGAAGCAGGTCATCGACGCCGCGCTCGCGCTCCACGCCGACGCGGCGCGCAGCTGGCAGACGCTCGAGACCCACCTCACGCACGATCTCGGCATGTGCTGCGGGGGCAAGATGACCGTCTTCCTCGAGAAGCACGGCGCCGCGGCGGAGCTGGTGATCTTCGGCGCCGGCCACGTCGCGCGCGAGGTCGCCGCGCTCGCGCACCACGTCGGCTTCCGCGTCACCGTGGTCGACGAGCGCGGCGAGTGGCT
>JBMORD010000047.1:0-26015 GCA_049322495.1 Myxococcota bacterium
AGTCTTCAGGCGCGGCGCCGCGCACCTGACCGACCCACTCCACGAGGAACGCGCCTTCCCCCTCGAGCAGATCGAAGTAGCCCGTCGCGTACAGATCGTTCTCCGACGTCAGGCGGTACAGGTCGGCGTGATGGAGCCGCAGCCGGCCGGAGTACGACTGCACGATGGAGTACGTCGGGCTCGACACGTCCTCGAGCGGCACGCCCGCGCCGTCCGCCACGCCGCGCGAGAACAGCGTCTTCCCCGCGCCGAGCTGACCGTTGAGCCCCACGTAGTCGCGCTCCTCGAGCACGCCGCCGAGCGCACGCCCGAGCGCGAACGTCGCGTCAGGTGACGCCGAGCTGAACTCGTGCGCCTTCATCGGCCCCACCTGCGCCACACGTCCGTCATCCCGACGAGGAGGTCGCTGGCGATCAGCCCCAGCTCACCGCGCTGCGCCTTCGCGTGATCCCCCGCCGCGCCGTGCACCCAGGCAGCGACGAGCGCGGCGTCCTCCGGCGACAGCTGCTGCGCGAGGAGCGCGCCGGTCAGCCCCGCGAGCACGTCGCCCGTGCCGCCGGTCGCCATGCCGGGGTTCCCGGTGGTGTTCACGAAGACCGTGCCGTCGTGCCGTGCGATCAGCGTGCGCGCGCCCTTGAGCACCAGCACGACCTGATGATCGCGCGCGAAGCTGCGCGCCAGCTCGACGCGGTTCGACTGGACCTCCGCCGTGGACAACCCCAGAAGCCGCGACATCTCCCCCGGGTGCGGCGTGAGCACCAGCTCCCCCTTCGCGCGCTGGAGCAGCTCGAGGTGCCCCGCGAGCGCGTTGAGGCCGTCGGCGTCGATCACGCACGGGCACGAGAGCTCCTCGAGGAACGCGCCGAGCAGCCGCGTGGTGTCCTCGTTGCGATCGATCCCCGGCCCGAAGACGACCGCGCTCTTGCCCTCCGCAGCGTCGAGGAGCGCGTTGAGATCGCGATGGCCGAGCGGCCCGTCGTTCACCAGCTCGACGCCCATCAGCTCGGGCGCGTGCTGCATCACCGGAACGAGCGCCTCGGGTCGCGTGGCGATGGTGACGAGCCCCGCCCCGCCCCGCAGCGCCGCCAGCCCCGCGAGCGCCGCGGCGCCGGTCTTCCCCCAGCTCCCGCCGACGATCAGCACGTGGCCGAAGGTCCCCTTGTGCGTGTCGGCCGACCGCTTCGGGATCCGCCCGCGCACGTCCGACTCCTCGAGCACGAAGAGCGGCGGCTCGTGAAGCACCTGCTCGGCCGCGCGGGGAATGCCGATGTCGATCACCTCGAGGCGCCCGCAGCGCGAGGCCCCGGGCTCGATCACCTGACCGCGCTTGGCGTAGCCGAAGGCGAGCGTGAGATCGGCGGTGACGCATGGCGAGCGCGCCGCGCCCGAGTCGCTGTCGAGGCCCGACGGGAGATCCGCCGAGACGACCTTCGCCCCGGCCGCGCGCCACACGGAGATGCGGCCGATCGCCTCGGCGATCCGCCCTTCTGGCGCGCGACTCAGGCCCGTGCCCAGCAGCGCGTCGATCACCACGTCGCCCGGCCCGGCCGTGAGCTCGGGGTGAATCGGCTCGGCGGTCAGCCCGCACGCCCGCAGCGCCTCGAAGTTGCGGAGCGCGTCACCCTTGAGCGCCGCGCCGTCGCCCGTGAGCTCGCAGAACACCGCACGCCCGAGCCCGGCCAGCTTGCGCGCCGCGACCAGGCCGTCGCCGCCGTTGTTCCCCATGCCGCAGAGCACGAAGAAGCGTCCACTGGCGGCCGCCTCCGAGAGCGCGGCCCGGGCGAGCGCCTCGCCGGCGTTCTCCATCAGCACCGAGCCCGGCATGCCGTGATCCGCCGACGCGGCGTCGACGGCCCGCATCTCGACGGCGGTGAGCGCGCGCTTCACGGGTTCCTCAGGATCTCCACCATCTCGCGGACGGCGCGATCGAAGCCCACCATCACCGCGCGGGCGACGATGGAGTGGCCGATGTTGAGCTCGTCGATCTCCGGCAGCTTCGCGATCGCGCGCACGTTGTCGTAGTTGAGACCGTGGCCCGCGGCGCAGCCGAGCCCGAGCTTCCCCGCGGCCTTCGCCGCGTCGACGATGCGGTTGAACTCGCGCTGCCGATCCTTCTCGGTGCGCGCCTCGCAGTAGCGCCCGGTGTGGAGCTCGATGCGGTCCGCGCTCACCTTGTGCGAGGCCTTCACCTGATCGACGTCGGGATCGATGAAGAGCGAGACGATGATGTCGCCGTCCTTGAGGTTCTTGACGATCTTCCCCACCGCGTCCTTCTGCGAGTTGACGTCGAGGCCGCCCTCGGTGGTGACCTCCTCGCGCCGCTCGGGCACCAGGGTCACCATGTCGGGCTTGTGCTCGTAGGCCATCTTCACCATCTCGGGAGTGGCGGCCATCTCGAGGTTGAGCAGCGTCTGGCAGGTCTGGCGCAGCACACGGAGATCGCGCTCCTGGATGTGGCGACGATCTTCCCGGAGGTGGATGGTGATCTGCGCCGCGCCCGCCAGCTCGGCGATGGCCGCGGCCGTCACCGGATCGGGGTACGTGGTGCGGCGGGCCTGACGAAGCGTGGCGACGTGGTCGACGTTGACTCCAAGACGCTGGGGCATGGGCGATTTGTACACCCGAACCCGCGTCGGGTCGCCTTCGCGTCAGGGCCTCCGGGTGTGCTCGTCCCGCCGGAGCCATGTCGCCCTGCCAGGCCGCCCTCGAGCAGCTCTACGCCCTCGCCGACGCTCGCCGTCTCCGGCTGTCGCCACGCTGCGACTGCGGGACGCCCGAGGCGGCCGCGGCGCTGAAGGCCGTGCCGGTTCGCGCCCTTTCCTGGCGCGAGCTGGAGCCGGTGCTGTCCTCCTGAGCTCGCGGACAGCATCGACTCCTGTGGCGTGAGCGCGCTGCTGCCGAGCTCGCAGAGGAGCCGGGCGAAACAGCTCGGCGCGACCTCCTGGCGCGAGAGCTCGAGCACCCGATCGCCGAGGCCGAGCGAGATGATCGGCTCGAGCAGCTCGCGCGGAGGGTCCGCGACGGAGGCGAAGAACTCCTCATGCAGGCAGGCGCGGATCGCGAGCGCTTCCTGTGGCCGCGGGAGCGCACGGCGCAGGCAATCGCGGACGCGCTCTCGATCGAAGGACCCGGTGCGGGTGAGCTCGAGCAGGCGGGGAGGCGCGAGGAAGTCGTCATCCGACGCGAAGCAGCTGCTCGAGCGCGCGTTCTTCGCGAGCGACGATCCGACCGGGCAGCGGCGCTTCTGGTTCTCTCGAGGCTGATCGAGCACCTCCGGCACGCAGTGGGCCGATCGCCCGCGCAGGCGTCCGAGCGCGTTCTTCGCGAGCCACGATCCGACCGAGCAGCGGCGCTTCAGGTGCTGGACTGGTTCTCTCGCGGCTGATCGAGCACCTCGACCAGCCTCGCCGGGCTCTCCTCCGGCACGCAGTGGCCCACCTCCGGCCAGACGATCAGCCGCGCGCCGATCGCCCGCGCGAGGCGCTCGCCCTCCACCGGTGACACCAGCCGATCCCGCTCGCCCCACAGACACAGCTTCTCGAAGGGCGCGGCGCGGAGCGTCTCGACGGGCAGGCGGAACTCACTCACCGCGCGCAGCGCCTCGAGCATCCCTGCGGTGAAGCCGGGCGCGCGCACCGCCTCCTCGTAGAGCGCGAGGTGGTGCTCCGCGGGCCGCGCCTGACCCCAGATCATCGCCAGGTAGCCACGCATCGCGGGCCGCCACGGCGGCAGCCTCCCGAACCACCGCATCGTCGTGTCCATCAGCGGGTTCGCCAGCAGCATCTTGAACTCCGCGGGGACGCCCGTGGCCGGCGCGCTGGCGACGACGAGCCGGCGAATGCGCGCGGGCGCCTCCGCCGCGGCGTGCAGCGCGACCAGCCCGCCGAAGGAGTGCCCGAACAGCTCGAAGGCCTCCACGCCGCGCGAGCTGAGGAAGTCGAGCAGGCCCGCGGCGACGTCGTGTGGCGTCGACGACGCCCAGTGACCCGACTTCGCGGTGCGCGGCAGATCGACGCTGATGACCCGCCGGTGAGGCAGCGCGTCGTGAAGGGGATCGAACACCCGCGACGACGCGCCGAGGCCGTGCAGCAGCACCAGCTGCCGGCCTTCGCCCTCGTCGCGGAAGTGGATCGTCATGCGGTGCCGAGCGCGCTCTTGAGCGACTCGCCGATCTCCTCGGCGTACTGCTTGATCTTCTTCGCGTCGGTGCCCTCGACGAGCACGCGCACCTTGGCCTCGGTGCCCGAGTAGCGCACCAGCACCCGGCCGTCCTTGCCGAGCTTCTTCTCGACGCCGGCGATGGTCTTCGTGACGGTGGGCAGCTTCGAGAGCTCGCGCTTCTCCTTCACCACCACGTTGAGCAGCGTCTGCGGCACGGGCTCGAAGATCTTCGTCAGCTCGCTCATCGGCTTGCCCGCGCGGCACATCACCGCCAGCACCTGCAGCGCCGCGAGCGTGCCGTCGCCGGTCGTG
The DNA here is from genome assembly GCA_049322495.1 of Myxococcota bacterium. GTDB lineage: Bacteria > Myxococcota > Myxococcia > Myxococcales > Myxococcaceae > Archangium_A. The sequence continues at coordinate 4,474 of JBMORD010000047.1, forward strand.
GCGTGATCGCTGAACACGAGGTGCCCCGACTGCTCGCCGCCGAGCGAGTAGCCGTGCTTGCGCATCTCCTCGACGACGTAGCGATCGCCGACCTTCGTGCGCACCACCTTCACGCCCCACCGGGCGACCGCGCGCTCGAGGCCGATGTTGCTCATCACCGTGGCCACCAGCGTCTTCTTCGCCAGCTCCTTTCGCGCGACGAGCTCGCCGGTGCAGATCGCCATGATCGCGTCGCCGTCGACCACCTTGCCCTGCTCGTCGACGACGATCAGCCGGTCGGCGTCGCCGTCGAGCGCGATGCCGAGGTGGGCCTTGTGCTTGAGCACCGCCTTCGCGAGCCCCTCGGGGTGCAGCGCGCCGCAGTTGTGGTTGATGTTCTTGCCGTCGGGCTCGACGCCGAGCTCGATCACGTTCGCGCCGAGCTCCTTGAGCGCGGTGGGCGCGACCTTGTACGCAGCGCCGTTGGCGCAGTCGACGACGAGCGTCAGCCCCTCGAGGGTGAGCTCGCGAGGGAAGGTGCTCTTCACCTGCGCGATGTAGCGGCCCTGGGCGTCATCGAGGCGCACCGCGCCGCCGATCGCCGTCGCGGTGGGGCGCAGCGAGTCGAGCGACTTCTCGAAGATGAGCTGCTCGATCTTCGCCTCGGTCTCGTCGGGCAGCTTGTAGCCGTCGCGCCAGAAGAACTTGATGCCGTTGTCCTGGTACGGGTTGTGGCTCGCGGAGATCACCGCGCCCGCGTCGGCGCGCATCGAGCTGGTGAGGTGCGCCACCGCCGGAGTGGGCATCGGGCCGACCAGCAGCACGTCGACGCCCATCGACATGATGCCCGAGGCGAGCGCCTGCTCGAGCATGTAGCCCGACAGGCGGGTGTCCTTGCCGATGATGACGCGGTGCCGGTGCTCGCCGTTGCGGATCAGGTAGGCGATGGCGCGACCGAGCTGCATCGCGATCTCGGCCGTCATGGGGAACACGTTGGCGACGCCGCGAACGCCGTCGGTGCCAAAGAGCTTCGGGTGGTTCGTCTCGGACATGTCGCCGCGGCTTCTACACCCGCCGGGGGCGCGCGCTACGACGAGAAGCGCGCCCCGCCGTCCCGGGCGTGGCGGAGGGCGTCGGCCACGGCCAGCGCGTCCTTCGTCGCCCGCACGTCGTGCACGCGCAGCACATCCACCGCGCCGGCGCTGGCCAGCATCGCGGCCGTGGCCGCGCTCGCCACGAGGCGATCGGCCGGGGCGCGCACGCCCGTCAGCTCGCCGAGGAACCGCTTGCGGCTCACGCCGATCAGCACCGGCGCCCCGAGCAGCCGCAGGTCGCCCGCCCGCTGGAGCAGCAGCAGGTTGTGCGCCACCGTCTTCCCGAAGCCGATGCCCGGGTCGACCCACAGCCGGCTCCGGGGCACGCCGCGCGCCTCGGCCCGCGCGAGCGCCGCTTCGAGCGCGTCGAGCACCTCCGCGCCGACGTCGTCGTAGCGGGGATCGTGCTGCATCGTCTCGGGCGTGCCCTGCATGTGCATCACGCCCGCATGGGCGCCCGTCTCGGCCAGCACCTCGAGCATCGCCTCCTCGCGCAGGCCCGAGACGTCGTTGATCAGCACCGCCCCGGCGGCCACCGCGCGCCGCGCCACGCCGGGCTTGCGCGTGTCGACCGAGAGCGGCACCGACGGCACCCGCGCGCGCAACGCCTCGAGCACCGGGATCACCCGGCGGAGCTCCTCGGCTTCGCTCACCGCCGCCGCGCCCGGCCGGGTCGACTCGCCGCCCACGTCGAGCAGATCGGCGCCCTCGTCCACCAGGGTCAACGCGTGATCGATCGACGCCTGCACGTCGCGCCCGCCGTCGCTGAACGAGTCGGGCGTCACGTTGACGATGCCCATCACGAAGGTCCGCTCGCCCCAGGCGAAGCGCTTCTCGCCGAGCGTGCTGGCCGCCAGCGGTCGGTGCACCTCTGCGAGCCGCCGCAGCGCGGTGCCCAGGGGTGTCACCCCGAGGCGCGGCAACCAGTTCTCGAGCGCCAGGGCGGAGTAGCGGATCACCGCGGCGTCGCCCGCCCCGCCGACCCAGCCCGCGCCGACCAGCTCGGCGAGCACCTCGCGCGCGGCGGCGTCGAGGCCCGTCACCAGCGCGTGCTGCTCGAGCCCGGAACGCAACAGCCCCACCCCTTCCGGAGTGAGGCTGGAGCGAATCCACAGCGCGGCCGAGTCGGTGCTCGAGAGCGGCCGGGCCCAGATCATGCCGTGCCCGGCTCGATCTTCCCCGGCAGACCATCGAGCGCGTCGAGGATCCGCTTGTCCTTCTTCTTCTCGTCCTTCGGGGGCGAGGTGGTGAGGCGCGGGGGCGGCTTCTCGCGGGTCAGCGGCGTGCCGGAGATCAGCATGTCGAGATCGGCCGCGTCGATGGTCTCGTACTCGATGAGCGCGTCGCTGATGCGCTTGAGGGTGTCGAGGTTCTCGTGGAGCAGCTTCTTCGCCCGCTCGTACGCGCCCATCACGATCCCGCGCACCTCAGCGTCGATCTGCCGCGCCGTCTCTTCGGAGTAGTCGGGGCGCGTCGCGAAGTCGCGCCCGAGGAACACCTCACCGTTGTTGCTGCCGAACATGAGGGGCCCGAGCTTCTCGCTCATGCCCCAGCGGGTGACCATCGCGCGCGCGAGCTGCGTCACGTGCTCGATGTCGCTCGCCGCGCCGGAGCTGATCTCGCCGAACACGAGCTCCTCGGCGATGCGGCCGCCGAGCGACATGCACAGCTGATCCATCAGCTTCTTCTTGTAGTAGCTGAGCTTGTCCTCGGTGGGGATGAAGCTGGTGACGCCGAGCGCCTGGCCGCGCGGGATGATCGTCACCTTGTGCACCGGGTCGCAGCCCGGGAGCATCTTGCCGACCAGCGCGTGCCCGGCCTCGTGGACCGCGGTGAGGCGCTTCTCGGCGTCGTTCATGATCATCGAGCGGCGCTCGGGGCCCATGAGCACCTTGTCGCGCGACATGTCGAAGTCGTGCTTGGTGACGCGCTCACGGTTGCCGCGGGCGGCGAAGAGCGCGGCCTCGTTCACCAGGTTCTCGAGATCGGCGCCGGTCATGCCGGGCGTGCCGCGGGCGATGACGTCGAGGTCGACGTCGTCGGCGAGGGGCACGCGGCGGGTGTGCACCTTGAGGATGCCGAGGCGCCCGCGCAGATCAGGGCGCGGCACCACGATGCGCCGATCGAAGCGACCCGGGCGCTGGAGCGCGGGGTCGAGCACGTCGGGCCGGTTGGTGGCGGCGATGATGATCACGCCCTCGTTCGACTCGAAGCCGTCCATCTCGACCAGGAGCTGGTTGAGCGTCTGCTCACGCTCGTCGTGACCACCGCCGAGGCCCGCGCCGCGGTGACGGCCGACGGCGTCGATCTCGTCGATGAAGATGATGCACGGCGCGTTCTTCTTGCCCTGCTCGAAGAGATCGCGCACGCGGCTGGCGCCGACGCCCACGAACATCTCGACGAAGTCGGAGCCGGAGATGCTGAAGAACGGCACGCCCGCCTCACCGGCGACGGCCTTGGCCAGCAGCGTCTTGCCGGTGCCCGGCGAGCCCATCATCAGCACGCCCTTGGGGATGCGGCCGCCGAGCTTGGTGAACTTCTTGGGGTCCTTCAGGAAGGCGATGATCTCCTCGAGCTCTTCCTTGCACTCCTCGATGCCCGCCACGTCGGCGAAGGTGATCTTGTTGTGGCTCTCGGACAGCAGCTTCGCCTTCGACTTGCCGAAGGTCATCGCCTTCCCGCCCGAGCCCTGGAGCTGGCGCATGAAGAAGATGAAGAACAGGAACAGCAGGACGATCGGCAGCCACTGCACGAAGATGCTGACCAGCAGGCTGTTCTCTTCCTTGGCGTCGATGGTCACGTCGACGTTCGCGTCGCGCAGCTCCTTGAGGAGCGCCGAGTCGGGCTTCGGACCGGTGGTGGTGAAGCGCTCGCTCGAGTCGGCCAGCGTGCCCGAGTAGACGTCGCCCTTGATGGTGACGGCGACGATCTTCTTCTCGCCGACCATCTTCTGGAACGCGGAGTAGGTGATCGTCTTCACCGTCTCCCGGGGCCCGGAGAAGATCTGGTAGAAGGCCACGAAGAGGACGATGAGGATCATCCAGAGGCCGATGGTCTTGTAGCTGTTCCGCATGTCTTCCCTTCTAACGCAGCTGCCCGCTCAACGCCCGCGCGTTCAGGGTGAAGTTGTTTGAAGTGGCGCCCTCGGCGGCGCCGCCCCCACGCTCACCCGGCCGTTCTTGCAGCCCAGCACCCGATCGCCCGGCAGCGTCGCGAGCCGCCCGGCCCTGACGGCCGCCAGCGCCTCGTCGATCACCTCGGCGTCGAGCGCCACGCCCTGCGCCTCCAGCCACGCCGCGAGCACCCGGCGGGCGATCGGGCGGCCCAGTGAGAGCAGCCCCTCCGCCTCGAGGGTTCCGTCGGGCCAGGCGACGAGCGACAGCGCGCGGGCGGCCTCGGCCTCGAGCCACGCGTCGTCTTCGGCGGCGTAGGCAGCGAAGCGGGCGAGCGCGCGCGTCGAGCGGGGCGCCAGCGCCTCGAGCAGCGGGAGCACCTCGCGGCGCACGCGCACGCGGAGGAAGCGCGGGTCGTCGTTCATCGGATCGCGCTCGACCGGGAGCTGCCGCGCCGCCACCCACGCCTCGACCTCGTCCCGGGTGGCGAAGAGCAGCGGCCGCACCACCCGATCGGCGCGGGCGGCGTGGATCGCCGTCGCCCCGCCGAGCGCGCTGCCCCGCATGAGCCGCATGAGCACCGTCTCGGCCTGATCGCTCGCGGTGTGCGCGGTGGCGATCGCCCACAGGCCCCGCTCCGCGCGCAACGACTCCAGCGCCGCGTAGCGTGCCGACCGCGCCGCCGCCTCGACCCCCGCCCCGGCCGGCACCCGCGCCCGCAGCACGTGGTGCACCAGCCCCAGCGCGCGCGCCTGCTCGCCGACCCGCCGCGCCTCGTCGCCGCTCTCCGCGCGCAGCCCGTGATCGACCGTCGCCGCTTCGAACCGGAGCCCGAGCCTGCCCGCGAGCCGGGCGGACGCTGACAGCAGCGTCATGCTGTCGGGGCCTCCCGAGACGGCGAGGAGCACCTCCCTGCCCGACGGGACCAGCCGCCGCCACGATCGCCAGAGCCCCTCCTCGAGCGCGAGAACCCGCTGATCTTCCATGGGTTTCACGACCTACCCTTTTTGCTTGACGTCAGGTTGCTCATGCTCCTCATGGCCCTTATGATTCTCTGAGATTTGGCGGGCCCGCGGAATGCAAAGAGTGGCCGTTTCGTTGGACTGACAGCAGTACGAAGTTGGACCCTGGGGTCCCCCCTCCCCTCCAGGGTTCACGGGATCGGGTCGGTTCGCCGGCCCGTCCCTCTTTTGGGGCGCTCCATGCACGGTCTGGTGGAGCGCCCGTTTTTTTCAGCTCACGGCTGGCGCGAGTACCACCCGATGGTGCCGGCGCGGGTCGAGTCGGGCTCGCACTTGAGGCTCCCCGCGGCGCGCACGCCGAAGCGCGCCATCGCCGGCGCGGTGACACGGCCGGTGCCGTCTGCGCCGATCACCGTCACCACCGGCGGCGGCGTGCCCCCGTCAGGCAGCGAGCCGATGGCGGTGCGCGCCGGCCACTCGACGTCGGCGACGTGCCACAGCTTGCACGGCGCCCCGAGCATCACCTCGTCGGCCGGCATCAGGGTGTCGAGGGGGATCACGCTCGCGGGCGTCGGGCTGCCGCGGAAGAAGAGGCGCACCACCGGCTTGGGCGCGAGGTGACACTTGCCCGCGCCCGTCGGCGCCATGCCCGCCGGCGCCGTCGAGGCCACGCAGCGGGAGTCGGCCGCGCACGAGCACTGCTCGCCGTCCTGGCAGCCGGTCCCCCCGTCGACGACGCACGCCGGAGGCGGCACCGGGGGCATGCGCCGATCGTCGAAGGCGTGCACCATCACGCGATAGGTGCAGCTCGCGGTCGCGCAGAGGGGATCGTTCTCGGGGTAGTTCATCGACACGTTCTCGAGGAGCTGGCCGTCGCCGAGGTCGTCGACGTTGAGCACCGGATCGTCGGCCGAGCCCGCCTGGCCCCAGTCGAAGTCGTAGCCCGCGCCGACGTTCGCCTCGCGGATGCGCCGCGCGTAGCCGTTGAGATCGCCTGAGGTGCGGTTGGCCACGCCCGCCTCGAAGAAGGCGAAGGCGCCCGTCCACGGATCGCCGCCGGTCACCGCAGAGGGGCGCACGAGGTGGAGATCGAGATCGATGCCCGGAAAGCCGGCCCACTGCACCTGCGCCACGAGGTCCTGCTTCACCGCGACGGCGAGCTTGAGGGTGGTCGAGACCACCGCACCGTCGCCGTCGGTCACCATGAGGCCGAGCACGTACTCGCCGGTCACCAGCGGGCGGAACTGCGCCTGGGGGCTGGTCGGGCTCGAGAGCGCCAGAGACTCGGCGCCGCGCGGCGCTGACTGGAGCGTCCACCGGAAGGTGAGCCCGTCGCGACCGTCCTCGGGGTCGGTGGTGCACTTCGTCGCGTCGCTCGAGTCCGAGAGGGCGCTGACCACCACCAGATCGTTCGGGCGCACGTCGCGGCGGGCCACGAAGTCGTAGCCGCTGGCGGGCGGCACCTGCAGCGTCGCCCACTCCGCCGCCGAGCCGTAGTCGCGCGTCGGCTCGGTCACCACCTGCGGCACGACGCGGATCACGTTGGCGCACACGCGCGGCGGCTCGTTCGGCTTGAGCGTGCCGCGCAGGGCGATCGAGACCTCCGGCGCCGCGGGATCATCGGAGCTGAGGAGCAGCGCGCCGGCGTAGCTCGTCTGCTGCGAGCTGGTGGGCACGAAGCGGATCGGCAGGTTGAAGCCCGCCGCCGGCTCGAGCGTCACGCCGCCGTCGGGGAAGGCGTTGTTCCCCGCGATGGAGAACGCGCCCGGATCGGCGCCGGCGAAGCGCACGCCCGTGACGTCGAGCGGCACCTGACCGGCGTTGACCACCACCACCGTCGGCAGCTTCGTCACCTCGATCGGCACCGGCCGCGCGCGCGGCTCCTCGCCGAAGTCGATCGACGGCGGGTCGACCACCACCGTCGCCATGCAGCCGGTCGACGCCTGACAGTCGGGCGTCACCTCGAGCTTCGGCTCGGCGCCTTCGCCGGCCAGCGCCAGCTTCACCGAGGGCCGATCGGGATCGTTGCTCTCGAGCACCAGGCTCGCGGTCCACGCCGCCACCGAGGGCGGCGTGAAGGTGACGGTCATCGTCGCGCTGTCGAGCGAGCCGACCTCCGACGGCGCGTTGGTCAGCCGGAAGGCCGCCGCCCCGCTGCCCTCGAGCCGCACCGACGACAGGGTCAGCGTGGTGCGCGTCTGCGAGGAGATCTTCACCGCGAGCTGCTTCGACTGCCCGATCTTCACCTGCTGGAAGTCGAGGCCCGTCGGGCTGACGCCGATCGACGCGGTCACCTTCGACACGTCGGGGCCGCACTTGCACCCCGCCGCCAGGCTCACCACCAGCACTGCCAGGAACGCTCTCATCGGATCACTCCATCGGCATCGGCGGGACCCAGGCGCAGCTGCTCGACTCGAGGCAGGCCTCCATGGGCAGCTCCTCGCCGCTCGTCTGCAGGTACCGGCCCAGCATGTTCAGCATCACCGCGCCCAGGTTGAAGGGCAGCGAGGGGTTCGGGGTGTCGAAGCCGTGGCGCCCGGTGGGCACGACCATCGGGAAGATCACCCCGGTGGTGCCGCCCACGCGCTCGGAGCGCTTCACCAGCCGGAGCGGCGGCGCCAGTCGCGGCACGTCGAAGCCGTCCTGCGTGCCGTCGCCGGAGAGCGCCGAAAAGTGATCGAGATCCATCAGCACGTCCTGACCGGCGGAGTTCTGGTAGCGCCCCACCCGCTCGACGGCCTCGATGGCCCCGGTGTCGATCAGCACGCGGTTGGGCGTCTTGCCGTAGCGGGGGTCCTGCTCGAAGAGCGGCACCAGGCCCGCCGCGCGCGCGATCGACACGCCGGTCGCCACCGGCACGTTCATGTCGCCGATGGTGTTGACCACCACCATGCGCGTCGCGACCTCCTCACCGGTGCCGTAGCGGAGGATGCGGTGCTGCTCGGCGTTGGGCAGGAAGTTCACCGGGTCGCCGCGCTCGATGGCGAGCTGCGCGAGGCCCAGGAAGCGGCGGATCTCCGGCGACTGGCGGCGCAGGCCGAAGCCGTCCCCCAGGGCGATCAGCGCGTCGCCCGCCTTGTGCTCGAGGCCCTGGAACTTCGCGTCGACGCCGAAGGTGTCCATCGTCCAGGAGGGCTCGACGCCCTCGGGGATCTCGCAGCCGTCGCGGTCCTTCGGCGGCAGCGCCCCGGTGAAGACCGCCACCTTCCACAGATCGTTCTCGTCGGAGCTGACCGCCGCCCGCATCAGCCCGTGGGCCCCCACGCGCGCGCAGCGCTTCTCGCCGGTGGTGAGGTTGAAGAGCACCGCGGTGTCGCCCTCGGCGAGCGGCGCGTCGACCTTCCCGAGCTTCACGCGCCCGAGCCCGTTGAGGTTCGGCAGCACCTGGAAGGCCTCGAGCTCGCCGGCCTGGTTGCGCACGGTGACGAAGAGCGGGCCGAGCATCCGCAGGTTGACCGCCTCGCGCACGCCGCCCTGAATGGAGCGCACCCCGATGTCGGGCAGCCCCGCGCCGCCCGAGACGGGCACCGCCACGTCGATCTGCGGCTCGAGCCCCGCCATCATCGCGCTCATGATCCCGCCGAGCGAGCCGCCGGTGATGTGGATCGGTGCCGTGCCTCCGAGATCGAGGGTGCCGTCGCCGTCGAAGTCACCGGCGAGATCGTCCTGGCCGTCGCGGTTCGCGTCGTAGCGCCAGGTGCGCGCGCCGTCGAACGCGCGGAGCACGCGCACGAGCTGCATGTAGTCGAGCGCCGACTGCTTCACGACCTCGCGGGTGTGGAGGATGTAGCTGGTCCAGAAGTCCGCCCCCGAGTCCTTGATGCCGTCGCGGTTCTGATCGAACGCGCGATCGTTCGCCGCGATGGCGTCGAACATGTTGCCCAGCCCCTTGCCCGCCAGCAGCCCGCGCGCGAGCTGGAGATCGGTCGGGTCGAGCCCGATGCCGTGGCTCACGTTCTCCATGCCGATCGACGCCAGCCCGTAGCGCGCGAAGAAGCCGCCGTAGAAGAGCGGGTCGAGCTTGTTGCCGGTGTACCCGTGGCCGAGGATCACCGCCGGTGCCGGCCCGGCGCCCGCGGCCCGCCTGGGGATGGTCACCCACACGGTGATCGTCTCCGGGCGATGGAACGCCGCCCCGGTCTGCGGGTCGATCTGCATCAGCTGCTTGTAGAGCGGCAGCGGGTTGTTCTCGGCGTCGGTGCGCGGGAAGAACTGCGGCGCGGTGAACTGGAACACCGCGTGGAAGGCGATGAAGCGGTGGTGGTCGGCCACGGCCTGCAGCGCGGGATCGAGCGTGCTCGTGCCGTTGAGCTGCTTGAGGAGATCGATCGCCGCCAGCCGGAACTGCTCGCCGGTGACGACGCGCACGTTCACCGTCGAGCCCGGCATCGAGTCACGCAGGGTCAGCAGCTTGTCGACGGTCGCGGGGTACTGCTCGGCGAGCCACGCCATCGGCCCCAGGCCGTGGAGCCCGTCGCGCACCGCCACGTAGTCAGCCGTCACGCTCTGCGTGGTGTAGGCCCAGGTGAAGGCCACGTCGTCGAGGCCGAGGCCGAACCGCGGCAGGCACTGCTGGAGCGGCGCGAGCTGCTTCGTCTGCGAGGCGTGGTTGACGTAGTCGAAGGGCGAGCGCACCGGCCGGCCGTCCTCGTCGACGAGCCGCCTGGTGAGCACGACCGCGTACGTGGTGCGCTCGCGCAGCGGCATCACCGGCTTCATGATCAGCGTGTTGGTCTCGCGCTCGTAGAAGGTCAGCGCCTTGAAGCTCGAGTCGCCGGGGAACAGCGTGTTGGGGTGATCGAGCACCCCGTCCATGTCGAGATCCTCGCCGGGGTCGAGCCTGCCGTTTTTGTTGAGGTCCTCCTCGCGGTCGTCGAACAGGAGCTGATCGCCCAGCCGGTCGTTGTCGAAGTAGCCGGGGCGCTCGAGCACGATGGGGAAGTTGCCCTCGCCCATGTCGAGCGGCGTGCGCGCGCAGAAGTCCGGCGAGTCGGGCGAGATGTCGATCAGGTACGCCGCATCATCGCTCGCGTCGTAGTCGTCGCCCTGGTGCCGGCGGATGAGGTTGTGGAGATCGAGCGGCTTCGAGAAGGCCACCGTGACGCTCTGGTAGGTGCCCCAGCCGTCGAGCCGGTCGAGCTCCTCGCGGGTGGTGCGCTCCCACTTCGTGGCCGCGAGCATCGAGGCGTTCACCCGCCGCTTCGTGGGGCTCGAGGCGTCGAAGCGCGTCGCGAAGTCGTTGGGGAGCGGGACGTTGGGCAGCGGCCTGGCGAAGACGTCGAAGACCACCTCCGCGCCCGAGCCCGCGGGCGTCGGCGCCAGCCCCTTCCCCTCGGGCGAGGCACAGCCAACCACTGCCACGGCAGACAGCAGCGCGAGTCGCTTCATGCGGATCTCCCGAGAGGAGGAGCTGGGTTCAGAGCGCCACGCCCAGGCGCAGCCGACCGAACGACACCGGCGCCATCGTTCCGCCGCCGGGCAGCTTGAAGGCGTCACCCGGGAGGAACAAGCCCCCCTCGGCGGTCAGGCTGATCGTCAGCTCGGGGATCGGCTTGAGCCGCGCCTGGAGGCCGAGATCGAGCTCGGTGCCGAGGTAGGTGCCCGCCCGCGCGCCCAGGTAGTTGAGCGAGGTGCCGCCGTTGATGCGGCTGTTGAACGGGTCGGTGAGCTGCGCGGTGGTGAAGGCGAAGAGCGGGCCGCCGTACGCGTCGAGCCAGTCGGCCATCGCCAGGCGCAGCCGCGGGAAGAGGTACCACGCGCCGGTCACCGCGCCGCCCGTGCCGAGCAGATCCGCCCCCTCGGGCGCGACGCCGGTGAGGTTGGGATCGCTCGCGCGCACGCCCGCGCGGCCCGTCTGGTAGGCCAGCACCTGGTCGAAGAGGATCAGGCCGACCTTGTAGTCGCGGTCGAAGCGGAAGTTCTCCACGCGATCGTCCGACGGGTTCTGATCGCCCGAGGCGAAGCCGCCGTCGAGGTACAGGTAGGTGCGGCCGACGCGGTAGGTCGACTTGAGCGCGAAGCCGAACTGCCCCAGCTTGAGCAGCGCCGCGTTCTCGTTGCGCGCCTGGGTGGTGGTGCCGGCGATGTAGACGGCCTCCCAGCCCACCTTGAACTCACGGCGGCGGTGCTTGAGCAGCTCCCAGCGGCCCGCGAAGTCGATCACGAAGGCGTCGGTCGCCTTGCCGCCGTCGGTGACGTTGATGTTCCGCTGGTTGCGGTACACGCCGTAGACGCCGAAGTTGTTGTCTGCGTCTTTGTTGAAGCGCAGCGCCAGGACGCCCTGGAACGCGCGATCGCCACGCGAGAACTCGCCGAAGCCGTCGCGCACGATGAGATCGGCGGCCACCGCCACCTCGAAGGCCCGCCACGCGCCGCCCAGGCCGAACAGCGGCCGCGCGCCGAGGATCGCGCGGTACGTGAGGTTGCCGTAGTGCTGCTGGCCGAAGTCACCCGCCTGGGGGTCGTTGCCGCCGTCGTTCGCCAGGAGCCCGAGGCCCCACATCGAGGTCTGCTGCCCGACGCGGAAGGCGCCCGTCGCCCACTTGTACTCGAGGTACAGCTTGCGCAGCTCGAGCGCGTGGAGGTGCGGCACCGGCTGCCGATCGCCCACCAGCGAGTCGGCGGGGATGCCGAGGATCGCGCCCGTCGCCGCGTCGGCCTCGGCGATCAGCCCGAAGCCGTTGAGGTGGATCTCCGGCGTCACGCGCACGCGCGTCTGGAGCGGCGCGAGGGCCGAGGTGGTGCCGTCCGCGTCGAAGGGGAACAGCGTCGCGCCCGCGTAGTTGAAGCGGAACGACGCGGCGAGGTTGGCGGTGAGGTTCCAGCCCTCGTCCTTCTTCTCGGCGGGCGCGGCCTTCTCGTCCTTCTGCGCCGGCGCCGTCCCCGGCTGGGCCGGCAGGTCGACCTTGAGCGGCGCGGGCGCGGCGGCAGGCGGCTCCTCGGCGCCCGGCAGCTCGCGGATCACCGTCGCGTCGCCGTCGCCCGGGTTCGCCGCCTTCGGCTCGACCACGCCGGCGTCGGCGGGCTGGGGCTGGGCGATGGCGGGCGCGGACAGCACGAGGGCGGCGCCGAGCAGGCTCCTGAAGCTCACGGTCATGAAGGTGTCCCCTTGGTACGACGCGACGAAGCGGCGGGGGCGCATAGCACCCATTCCCCCCGCCTGTCTTGACTGTCGACCCGCCGCCACGTAAGGGCCGCCCCTCGGTCACATGTCGTGATCGACAACCCCGCTCATGACCTGAGTGTCGTGGGCAGAACCCAAGGGGCCACACACATGGCAGAAGCAGCGAAGAGCGCGAAGCTGCGCGAGTACGAGACGGTCTTCCTCGTGAAGCCCGATCTCACCGACGACACCGTCGACAAGGTGAAGGACAAGGTTCGCACCATCGTGAACCGCGACGGGGGCAAGTTCCTCCGCTTCACCATCTGGGGCAAGAAGAAGACGATGTACCCGGTCGCCAAGCAGCCCCGCGCGATCTTCATCCACGCCCACTACCTCGGTGGTTCGAACCTCGTGGCCGAGGTCGAGCGCAACCTCCGCAACTACGATGAGGTCAGCCGCTTCATGAGCAAGCGCCTCAGCGACGTGACGGACCCCAACGCCCACCAGCCGCAGGAGGATCTCAAGCTCTCCGGCGACGTCGATGACAACAAGCCGTTCGGCGGTGCGGAGCGTGAGGGCTTCGGCGGCTTCGATGGCGACATGGAGGATGACGGCGGCTTCAACGCGTAAGCGTCAGCCCTGCATCGGAGAATTCAAATGAGCACGACGAACCCTGAGAAGACGAAGCGCCCCGCGAAGAAGGACATGGATGGGGACATGGAGGGTGGCGACGAGAAGCGTGGCGGCCGTGGTTTCGCCCGCCGGAAGGTCTGCCGCTTCTGCGCCGACAAGAACGCGAAGGTCGACTACAAGGATCAGTCGACCCTGAAGTACTTCGTGACCGAGCGCGGCAAGATCATCCCCCGCCGCATCTCGGGCAACTGCGCGCTGCACCAGCGCGCGGTCGCGAAGGCCGTCAAGCAGGCGCGCGGCCTCGCCCTCATCCCCTACCTCGTCCTCGCGAACTAAGGAGCCGGCACCATGAAGGTCATTCTGCGAGAGGACGTCTACAACCTCGGCAAGTCGGGTGAGCTGGTCACCGTCAAGGAAGGCTACGCCCGCAACTACCTCCTGCCGCGCAACCTCGCGATGCTCGCCAGCAGCGCGAACGTGCGCCAGCTCGAGCACGAGAAGAAGGTCATCGAGCTGCGCCAGCAGAAGCTCAAGGGCGCCGCCCAGGAGCAGGCCAAGAAGCTCGAGGGCGTGAAGGTCACCATCAAGCGCAAGGTCGGCGAGCAGGACAAGCTGTTCGGCTCGGTCACCGCGCTCGACATCGCGGAGGCGCTCGCCGCCGCGGGTCACAAGCTCGACCGCCGCCTGATCCACCTCCCCGAGCCCATCAAGGCCATCGGCTCGTTCCCCGTCGAGATCCGCCTGCACCGCGAGGTGTCGGCGTCGCTCACGGTGAACGTCGAGGGTGAGGGCCAGGCCCCGGCGCAGGCGTAAAGCGCACCGCGGTTTGGTATCAGCGAGGCCGTGCGTCCACTCGTGGGGCGCACGGCTTTTCGTTTCTCGAGGAGTGCCTTCATGACGACCCAGTTCCAGGACGTCGCCGCCGAGCGCGCGGTGCTCGGCAGCGTGCTGATGGACAACTCGGTGCTGGCCAACGTCCAGGAGATCATCTCCCCGGACGACATGGCGCTGCCGGCGCACGCCGACATCTTCCGCGCCTTCATGGCGCTCGACGCGCGCACCGAGAAGATCGACCCGCTCACCGTCGCCGAGCAGCTCAAGACCGACGGCAAGCTCGCGTCGGCGGGAGGCCCGGGCTACCTCGCGCAGCTCGATCAGGCGGTGCCCTTCGCGCAGAACGCGCTCGAGTACGCGAAGATCATCAAGAATCAGGCGACGCGCCGGCTGCTGCAGACCGCCGGCCGGGAGATCGTCGACCTCGCCAGCCAGGAGACCGGCGACGTCGCGGAGCTGCTCGACGAGGCCGAGCGCAAGGTCTTCGAGATCGCCCAGAAGCGCCGCACCGGCGATCTCCGCCCGATGTCGGATCTCATGGAGGAGGCGCTCACCCTCCTCGACAAGATGAAGAACAGCGGCGGCGGCATCACCGGCACGCCGTCGGGCTTCGTCGATCTCGACAACCAGCTCACCGGCTTCCACGGCGGCGAGCTGATCGTGCTCGCGGCCCGCCCCGGCATCGGCAAGACGTCGCTGGCGATGAACTTCGCGCTGCACGTGGCCTCGAAGGAGAACATGCCCGTGGCGGTGTTCAGCCTCGAGATGCCCTCGGTGCAGCTGATCACCCGCCTGCTCGCCACGCACGCGAAGATCGACATGAAGAAGCTCCGCGGCGGCCGCCTGTCGCCCGCCGACGAGGAGCGCATCTCGGAGTCGGCCAACGAGCTCTTCAAGGCCAAGTTCTACGTCGACGACTCGGGCGGCCTCTCGTCGTTCGACCTGCGCGCCAAGGCGCGGCGCCTGGTGCAGAAGGAAGGCAAGCTGGGGCTGATCGTCATCGACTACCTCCAGCTGATGCACCAGAAGGGCAAGGTCGAGAGCCGCCAGCTCGAGGTCGCCGAGATCAGCCGCGCGCTCAAGCAGCTGGCCAAGGAGATCGACGTGCCGATCATCGCCCTCTCGCAGCTCAACCGAAAGGTCGAGGAGCGCAAGGGCGGCAAGCCGATGCTGTCCGACCTCCGCGAGTCGGGCGCCATCGAGCAGGACGCCGACGTGATCATGTTCATCCACCGCGAGGTGGAAGACGAAGGCGCCCCGCCCTCGCCCGAGTCGCAGCGCAACACCGTGATCCCCGTGGAGCTGATCGTCGCCAAGCAGCGCAACGGCCCGGTCGGGTCGATCGACCTCGTGTTCCTCGCCGAGTACACGCGCTTCGAGAGCCGCGTGCGCGACTGGCAGCCGGGCGGCTGATTCGAGTCGTCCCAGTCGGTTTTCCTCGGCGGCCAACGGTGCTAGGTGCGCGCGCCATGACGGTCCCGGCCATCACCGATCCCCAGACGCACCCGACCTACTCAGACTCTGCGTTCCAGCGCTGGATCGAGTCGATGCTCTACGAGCCGCGCGACGCGGTCTTCGTGCGCCTGTTCCTCAAGAACGCGCTGATCGTGGTGCCGCTGCAGGTCTCGCTGTACCTGTGGTTCTCGTGGTGGCTGGCGGCGGCGGTGTGGGCGGTGCAGATCGCGTGGCTCGCGCCGCCGTGCATCCTCATGCTGCACAACACGATGCACCGGCCGTTCTTCAAGTCGCCGCGGTGGATGAACCGCGTGGTGCCCTTCGCGAGCAGCCTGATGTTCGGCATCCCCACCGGCTACGCGGAGCACCACCTCGGCGTGCACCACGCCGAGAACAACCTCCGCAAGGATCTGTCGTGCACCATGGGGTACCAGCGCGACAGCTTCCTCAACTGGCTGGTGTACCTGCTGCGCTTCCTCTTCCTGGTGCACGTCGAGCTGACCACGTACTTCGTGAAGAAGGGCCGCCCGGCGATGGCCCGGCGCGCGCTGCTGACCGATCTCGCGCACGTCGGGGTGATGGTCGCCCTGAGCTTCGTGCACTGGCA
The DNA here is from genome assembly GCA_049322495.1 of Myxococcota bacterium. Lineage (GTDB taxonomy): Bacteria > Myxococcota > Myxococcia > Myxococcales > Myxococcaceae > Archangium_A. The sequence continues at coordinate 20,253 of JBMORD010000047.1, forward strand.
GGCGACGGTGGCGGCCTTCGTGGTGCCCTACTTCTTCATGCGCTTCGCGATGATGTGGGGCAACTGGGGGCAGCACGCCTTCATCGACCCGAGCCGCCCCGGCGACAGCTACGTCAACTCGATCACCTGCATCAACAGCTCGTACAACCAGCGCTGCTTCAACGACGGGTACCACATCGGCCACCACGTGAAGCAGAACCGCCACTGGACCGAGCTGCCGAAGGACTTCCTCGACAACGTCGACCGCTACGCGAAGGAGGGCTGCGTGGTGTTCGAGGGCATCGACTTCTTCATGGTGTCAGCGTTCCTGTTCCTCAAGCGCTACGACTGGCTGGCGAAGCGCTTCGTGCGGCTGCCGGGCGACACCCGCACCGACGCGGAGATCATCGAGTTCTTGAAGAGCCGCACCCGCCGGATCGCCGATGACGTTCCCGAGGGCGTGGTGATGAACGCCTGAGCGCGCTCTGCGCTAAGGTCCCGGCCGTGGCGCCTCCGACGCGGAAGGATCTCGACTTCAGCAACCGGCTGGTTCTGGTCGTCGACGACGACGATCCGACCCGGACCCTCCTCAAGGATCTCTGCGAGTCGTCGAACTTCCGGGTGATCACCGCCGGCGACGGCCTCGAGGCGATCGAGCAGATCAGCCAGCACGCGCCCGATCTGGTGCTCCTCGATCTGATGATGCCGCTCAAGGACGGCTTCTCGGTGCTCAAGTGGGCGCGCGAGAGCGAGCGCTTCGCAGAGCTGCCGATCATCATCCTCACCGCGATGGGCGAGATGGACGGGAAGATCCGCGGCATGGAGCTCGGCGCGGACGACTTCGTCACCAAGCCCTTCAAGATGATCGAGCTCCAGACGCGCATCCACTCCGCGCTGATGGTGCACGAGTACCGCCGCCGGCTCTTCGACGCCGAGGAGGAGCTCGCCCAGTTCCGCGCGGTCGACCCGGTCACCGGCGCCGGCACCTACTCGCAGCTCAAGGCGAGCCTCGACGCGGAGCTCGCCCGCAGCCGCCGCTACGGCCGCCCCGCGACCTGCCTCATGTTCGGCATCGAGGAGTACGCGGCGCTCCGCTACACGCTGGGCCGCGAGGGCTGCGACGCGTACCTCACGCGGCTCTTTCAGGGCGTGCTGCCGTGCCTGCGCAAGGCCGACCGGCTGTTCCGCATCGACAGTGACGAGTTCGTCGCGCTGCTGCCCGAGACCGATCTCGCCGGCGGGCGGCTCGTGGCCCAGCGGATCCTCGACGTCACGCGCGACATCGTCGCCGAGGGCCCCAACGGGCCGATCAAGGTCACCTCGCGGTGCGGCGGCGCGGTCTTCCCGCACGAGGAGATCCGCACCAGCGAGGATCTGCTGCGCGAGGCGAACAAGAGCTACCGGCTGCTCCAGACGCTGGGGCAGACGCTCTTCAGCTGAGAGCTGGCACCGGCCGCCCCAAACGGGATCAGCCCCCGCGTCATCAACTGCCCCAGAAGCAGCGCGAGGCGTCCATGCTTCGGAGCGGCCTCTCGTTGCTCGTCGTGCTGGCGCTCGCCGTGCTCGTCGTCTTCCTGCGGTCGCGCCGCGCAGCGCGCGACGAGCGCGTCGATCCGCGCGAAGGGACCCGCCCTGCTCAGCGCGCAGGGCGAGCGCGCTGCGCACGCCTGTCGAGCGAGGCCGATGTGGCCCTTCGGGGGAAGGAACGGGTCGTGACGCAGCGCCTCCGCGCAAGCGTGCTGACGCTGGTCTCAGCTCACCTGGTCGCCACCTCACCCGCCGCGTGGCAGAGGTGCGCCTCGCCCGCCGGCACCTTCTTCCCCAGCAGGAGCGCCGCGGGGAAGTGATCGTCGCCGCGCTTGATGAAGACCTGCCCCGTTGCGAGGTAGGCGCAGCCCGTCATCACCTCGCGGGTGCTCTTGCCGCGCTGCTCGTCGACGGCGAAGGTGACGAACGCCCCGCCCCTGGCGTCGGTGCGCGCCTCGGCGTCGAGCACCCGCACCGTGCGGCCGATCGGCGGGAGCCGCGCGCGCGAGAACCGGCTGCGCTCCTCGTCCTTCGCGGCGAGCGGCTCGAGGAGCTTGCTCTTCACGACGGCCGCCGCCTGGGTGGCGATCGCAGAGGGCTCCTCAGCCGCGAACGCCAGCGAGGACAGGAGCGGGACGACGAGCCACAGACGCTTCATGGTGCTTCTCCAGAGGACGGCGGGTGAGGAGTTCGACGACGAGGGCGCTGACGATCACCGGGCCCCAGAGGCTCCCGACGTAGGCGGCGTCGGGGTCCACGCCCACGGCGTCGAGCCCGAAGAGGAGCGCGCGCGACGACACCGCGACGCTCAGCTGCGCCAGCACGTGCAGCGCGAAGCGGCGGTGTGCGACGAGGTCTCGCGCACGCGCCGTGCTCACCCCGCGAACCATCGCCCACACCACGATCACCCCCGAGGCGAGGAAGCCGACCGTCGAGGGCAGTCCGCCCTTCGCCCAGAACGCGAGGTAGAAGCCCGAGGGCGCGAGGGCGAAGAGCACCACCACCGCCGTGAGCCGCCCCAGCCAGCGGTGCACCCGCGGGGCCCGCAGGATCACCCGCGTCGAGAGCGCCAGGCACGCCGGGAGCGCGAAGGCCGCCGCGACGACGTGCGTCTTGAGCGCCGCGAAGTAGAGGTCCTCGAGCGGCAGCGGCAGTTTCTCGATGACGAAGGGCGCCAGCTCTTCAGGATCGAAATAGACGAGGCTGCCCAGCGCGATCAGCGCCGAGCCGAGCGCCATCAACCCCAGGAAGATCGGACGGATGGAGCTGCGGAACCAACGGAGCGCCGGCATGTGGTGTCTGAAACGAACGACACCACCGCCGGATCTGGAGTTTCTTCAGTTCAGTTGATGCCGCCGGTGCACGAGCAGGTCGACTGGTTGCAGGTCGTGCCCTGGGCACAGCCACCGCAGTCGGACTTGCAGACGCAGCTGCAGCTCGCCGGGTCGGCGGTGTAGGTCGGGCCGCAGTTGAGCGCCGCGACGTCGCACACACAGCCACACACGCCGCCGGTGTTCTGGAAGACGAAGCCGGTGGGGCACGACGCGGTCTGCTTGCACTGGCAGCTGCAGTCGCTGGTGCGGCAGACCTGGTACTGGCTGCAGGTGCCGCCGCAGTCGCTGGTGCAGACGAAGTCACAGACGAGCTTGTTGGTGTCGCACACCTTGCCGGGCGGCGGGTTGCCTCCGCAGTCGCTGGGGCACTCGCACTGGTTCGTCATGCGGTTGCAGACCAGGTGGCCGCGGCAGAAGTCGGGATCGTTCGGATCGTAGAAGCCCGTGTCGGTGATGCACGGCGGCGGGTTGCCGCCCGGGTTGGGGGTGGTGTCGATCCAGTAGCGGTAGGAGACCGCGGCGTTGCTCGCGCCGGTGCCCGGCCGGCACGCGCCGAAGAACGAGATCGAGCGGTTGATGCCGTCGAAGTCGAAGCCGTTGGCGCGGCTGCGGGGGATGTCGTTGCGGTTGCACATCGCGCCGTCCTGCACCGCGTCCATCGCCACCTTCACCGAGGCGCCGATGGGCGGCTTCTGCATGCGGTAGCCGGCCGAGGCGATCGCCGAGTTCATGATCAGCTGGATGGAGTTGCTGATCGACGTCGCGTTGCCGATGTCGCCGCGGATGCCGCCCGTGGCGGTGATGATCGCCGGGTTGCGCCGCGGGTTGTTCTGCGTCTCGCCGCAGGTCTGGTTGTCGGGGCAGATGATGCCGTGCACGGGCACGGGGCCGACGCGGTTGACGCGCTGGCCGCCGCCGGTACCGAGCGTGGCGCCCTGGGTGGTGAAGAAGTTCGTCAGCGCAGAGATGTTGTAGTTGCCCTGGTCGTCAGCGTCGCCGAGGACCACCACCACCACCTGCGCCCCGTTGCGGAACAGGCTCGGCGAATCGGGCATGCCCGCATCGGGCACCGGCGTGAGGGTGGTCATCGCGCGCGCCGCCGAGTCGAGGATGCGCTCGGTGGTGGCGCCGTCGGTGCCGACCCAGCAGCCGCCGCTCGCGCCGGAGCTCCAGCACGCGGGCATCGCCGGGGCCAGCCCGCTGCACACCATGCCCGAGCACGTCGAGTTCTGCGTCAGCCACGCGCGGAACTGGTCGATGTCGCGCGTGAAGCCGCGGATCGTGTTCTGGTTGTTGGTGGTGCTCGTACCGGCGTAGGAGTACGCGGACGTCACCAGCGCGATGCGCCAGTCGAGCTGCGAGTTGTCGAGCTGCGCCTTCACCGCCGCCCCCGTGTTCGCCAGCGCCGTCTGGTAGCTGGCCATCGAGCAGCTGTCGTCGACCACGAAGAGGAAGTCGACCTTGCCCGAGCCCGGCGCGAAGACCTCGCACTGGTAGGCGTTCGGGTCGCCGAACTGCGCCACCGCCGACCCGCCGGCCGTGTCGCTCATGTTGAACAGCGGCGCCCCGGAGTAGTTGGCCAGCGGGGTGATCGCCACCACCACCACCACCGCCGCGTTGGTGCGGTGGAGGTACTCGACCTGGAGCTTGAAGGGCCCCGTCACGCCCGCCATGCCGCTGAGCGAGCCCGCGCCCGCCCCCACCAGCCCGTCGGCGATGGAGTTGGCCCGGGTCTTGAGATCGACCGTGCCGTCCATGTCGTAGAAGGCCTGGAGCGCCGCCAGCGAGTCCCAGCTGGTGAAGGCCTGCGTGGTGGGGTTGGTGATCGCCCCGATGCCGTTGAGCGTCGGGCGCAGCGCCGCCTCGTCAGCGGTCGGAGTGGTCGCCGAGCCGGGCGCGGCCTGGCGCCACGCGACGAAGGCCACGTTGTTGGTGGGATCGAAGCCGATGAGGCCGCGCTTCTGCCCGCCGACGCTGATGGTGTTGACCTCGGTGAACTGGGCCGGCAGCCCGAGCTGAATGTCGGGGTCGCCCTCGGCCTTGAAGAGCACCGGGCGGAGGTTCATCACCGTGCACACCGCGCCCGCAGGCGCCACGCCACCGTCCGGCAGCACGCCATCGCCGGCGAAGTTGGGGTTCAGCTCGCCCGGGTCGACGCGGCCGTTCTGGTTGGTGTCCTCCGCGCCGTCGTTGATGCCGTCACCGTCGGAGTCGGCGTTCGTCGGGTTGGTGGTGGTCATCGGGTCGGCGTCGACCGGCACGTTCATGCAGTTCATCGGGTCGGCGATGTTGGCCGTCACCAGGCCCGACTCGACGCCGTCGCTGATGCCGTCGCCGTCGGTGTCCGCGCGGCGCGGGTCGGTCTCGCCCATGTCGAGCGTGCCGTTGGCGTTCTGATCCTCTCCGCGCACCATGCCGCTGGTCGGCCCGTCGAGCAGGCCGTCGCAGTCGGTGTCGCGGCGCAGCGGGTTGGTCTCCGAGCCCTCGCGGAGGCCGTTGCGGTTGGCGTCCTCGATGCCGTCCTGCAGCCCGTCGCCGTCGGTGTCGGGGTTGTTCGGGTTGGTCTCACCGGAGTCGACCATGCCGTTGCCGTTCTTGTCCTCGAAGCGGTTGGGCAGCCCGTCCATGTCGGTGTCGGGGTTCACCGCCGGCCCGCAGTCGGAGCCATCGCGCGGGTTGGTCTCGCCCATGTCGACGGCGCCGTTCTGGTTGAAGTCCTCCGCGCCGTCGGAGCAGGTGTCGCCATCGCTGTCGACCTTGAGCGGGTCGGTCATGGTGACGTTGCGCTCGAGGCCATCGTTGATGCGGTCGCCGTCGGAGTCGCGGTTGCGCGGGTCCGTCTCGCCGGTGTTCACCGTGCCGTCGTGGTTGGCGTCCTCCGCGCCGTCGGCGAGGCCGTCCATGTCGGTGTCGGGGTTGGTGG
>JBMORD010000048.1:0-3446 GCA_049322495.1 Myxococcota bacterium
CGCAGTGCGAGCTCGTCGTGCAGCTCGTGCGGCAGCTCCCGCCCTCGCAAGCGAAGCCCCCGCACGGGGTGTCGTCGCTGCAGCTCGGGCTCGGCTTCTTGCAGTAGCCGGTCGTGGTCTCGCAGACGTAGCCCTGCGCGCAGTGCGCGTTCGAGGCGCAGCTCGCCCGGCAGCCCTCGGGCTCGCAGGCGTAGCCGCCGCACTCGAGGTCCGAGGTGCAGGGCGGCGCCTGCAGGCAGCGGCTCGACTTGACCTCGCAGAGGTAGCCCGCCGCGCAGTGGGTCGTCTCCGAGCAGCGCGTCCGGCACGTGCCTGCCTGGCAGCGGTAGCCCGCGCAGGCCGTGTCGTCGCTGCAGACCCTGGGGAGCAGGCTCTCGTCGAACTCGACCGCACAGCCGGCGGCGAGGACCGCTGCCATAGCAAGTGCTCTCACGATCGCCATGTCCGTGCCCCCGGCGCATTCTCGCACGGCGCGCGCGGCCCGATCCAGTCTCCGATGGCTGGATGGATCGCCCCGCCGAAGGAGTGATAGGATGCGATGCGCAAAGGAGAGGTACTCGTGATCGCGTCGTCGCCGCGTGGCCTCGGCGAGCGGAGGGTGGCCTGAACGATGGCCGGTGGCGACGCCTCCCACCCGCCTGGCTCCAGCATGAGCGTGAGCGCGCGAGTCGCCTTCGCGCTGCTGCCCGCGGCCGCGCTCGCGGCCGTGCTGTGGCTGCTCGCGACGTTCGAGCTGCCGCTGCAGGCGACCTGGCCGTGGGTGCCCGCGCTGGGCGTCGAGCTCGCCTTTCGCGTCGACAGCCTGGCGGCGCTGCTGCTCCTGATGATCACCGGCGTCGGCACCGCGGTGTTCGTCTATGCCGGAGGCTATCTCGCTAGCGGTCTTCGATCTCGGCGTCTACCTCTGCGTGTGGGGAGCGATCGCCGGCTACGCGCTCGAGCTGATCTCTGGCGATGACGAGGATCTCGACGCGGAGGTGCGGAGGTGATCTGGGCCTTCGCGCTCGCGGTGTGGGTCACGGTGACGGCTGGCGTCTACCTCGCGCTGTCGCGCGACGCCCTCCGCGTCGTGCTCGGCCTCGCGTTGCTCGGCAGCGCGATCAACCTGCTCCTGTTCGCCGCTGGCCGGCTCGGCCCGGCGCAGCCGGCGGTCGTGACACCCGGCGGCGTGGAGCTCGCCGCCACCGCGGCGAACCCGCTCCCGCAAGCGCTGGTGCTGACGGCGATCGTGATCGGGTTCGCGCTCGTGTGCTTCGGCCTCGTGCTCGTGCTGCGCCTGATCCGCGACGCCGGCGGCGACGACGTGCTCGGGCTGCGCCACGCCGAACCGCGGCCGGCTGACCCGGTCACCCCGCCGCTTCCGGCTCCTGACACCGAGCCCGAGCTGCCGAGGCCATGAGCGACGCGGGCCAGACGGTGCTGGCATGAGCGCCTGGGTCGTCACCCCGGTCCTGGTCCCGCTCGCCAGCGTGATCGCGACGACGCTGACCCGTCGGCGCCCCGCCGCGCAGCAGGCGCTGAGCTTCGCCGGCGTCGCGGCGCTCCTCGCGTGTGCGCTGGTGCTCGTCGCGCTCGCCGCTGGCGACCGGCCGGCGGACGCCGCCTTCGGCGGCTGGCCGATACCCTACGGGATCCAGTTCCACGTCGACCGGACCGGCGCGGTGCTGGTGCTGATCACCGCGCTGATGGGCGCGGCCTCGCTGCTCTTCCTCACCAGCGACGCCGACACACAACCACGTCACCCGCTGCTGCTCCCGCTCGTGCACGGCCTGCTGGCCGGGGTCGGCGGCGCGTTCGCCACCGCCGACCTCTTCAACCTCTACGTCTGGTTCGAGGTGATGCTGATCTGCGCGCTCGGCCTGTTCGCCCTCGGGGCGCGGCCGCACCAGCTCGACGCGACCTTCAAGTACCTCGTGCTCAATCTCTTCGGCACGCTGCTGCTGCTCGTCGGGGTCGGCGCCGTCTACGCCGCGAGCGGCCACCTGAACTACGGGGCGCTCGCGCGCGCCGCCTCCACCTGGACGCCAGCGCTCTCGACCGTCGTGCTCGCGACGCTGACGCTCGCGTTCCTGATCAAGGCTGGCGCGTTCCCGCTCTTCGCGTGGCTGCCGGCGAGCTATCACACGCTGCCGGCGCCAGTCCTCGCCCTCTTCGCCGGTCTCTTGACGAAGGTGGGGGTCTACGCCGTGCTGCGCACGCTCAAGGGCGTGCTCGCGCCGGCGCCCGCGGCGCTCCACGAGGTGCTGGGCTGGGTGGCGGCGGCGACGATGCTCGCCGGCGTGCTCGGCGCGGCGTACCACTGGGATATGCGGCGCATCCTCGCGTTCCACATCATCAGCCAGATAGGCTATATCCTGCTCGGCATCGCGCTCGCCGGCGACGCGGGCAGCGCGGCGACGATCTTCTACACCCTGCACCACATCGTGGTGAAGGCGAACCTCTTCCTGATCGCGGCGATCGTCTGTCGCCTCACCGGCAGCTACGACCTGCGCCGCGTCGGCGGGCTGTACGCGGCGCGGCCGGGCCTCGCGCTGCTCTTCCTGGTGCCCGCGCTCTCGCTCGTGGGCATCCCGCCACTCTCCGGCTTCTGGGCCAAGCTGCTCCTGCTGGAGGTGGCGATCGCGCAGGGCCGCATCGCCTGGACGGTGGTCGCGCTCGTCGTCAGCGTGCTGACGCTCTACTCGATGCTGAAGATCTGGCTGGAGGCGTTCTGGAAGCCACACCCCGGCGAGACGTGGAACGAACCACGTGCCGCCCGCCTCGGCCCCGCGTGGGTGGCCACCCTCGGCCTGGCCGCCATCACGCTCTGGATCGGTCTCTACCCGCAGCCGCTCGCGGCCTACGCCCGCGCCGCTGCGCTCACTCTCGGAGCTCACTGAGATGAGAAAGCCGCTCGCCGCGCTCGTGTTGCTGCTGCGCTTCCTGCGCGCCATCGTCGTCTCGGGTCTGCAGACGGTCCGCGTGATCCTGACGAGCAGCCGGCCCGGCGGACGACCACCGCCGATCGCGCTCGTGCGCCTGCGCTTCGCGCCGATGAGCGCCGGTGGCGCCTCGCTGCTCGGCTGCATGGTGTCGCTGACGCCAGGTACGACGACGATCGACATCGACCTGGAGCGGCGCGAGCTGCTGCTGCACGTGCTCGACGCGTCCGATACCGACGCCCTCGTGCGAGGCATCCGCCGGGACTTCGAGCCCGGCATCGTCGCGCTGTTCGGGAGGGAGGAGCGATGATCGCGCTCGCGGTCACCATGCTCACCGGCGGCGCGCTGCTCGCCTCGATCCTCGCCACCGTGCGCATCGTCGGCGGGCCGACCAGCGCCGACCGCGTCGTCGCGCTCGACATCCTGCTCGCTGCCGGGATCGCGCTCGCGATCGCCGCGTCGCTCGCGACCGGGCGCACCGTCTTCCTCGACGTCGCGCTCGGCCTCTCGCTGATCGGCTTCGTC
>JBMORD010000049.1:0-25483 GCA_049322495.1 Myxococcota bacterium
CGGCGGGAACAACGACAGCGACTCGACGACTACGACTGGTAGACCGACACATGCGAGACGACTCCATTCGCCCTCGACAGTAAATTCCACCGGGGTCGCTGTCTCACTCACGTTGTCAGAGAGGGGAGCGGGACGGACGGCGTCGGCAACTCAGCTGGCAACGCTGCGGGGACTCTGTTGGTCACTCGCGTTCGCTGGGAACGGCAGGCTCAGCAGGTGCAGGCGTTGGCTGTTGGCTCCACCGGGACTCTGTTTGTCGGGACTAGCTCGACTGTCGTCGGATTCGCACCGGATGGGACGCTTAAGGGAGATGCTGGCGTTCTTGGTGACGTCCAATCCCTCGGAGTGAGCACTGATGGAGTTCTGTTTGCTGCATACAATTCGACGACAACGAATCGTGGGACGATCGGCGCGGTTGCTGCATTTTCGTCGGTCTCTCCATCTGGCGCCGTTTGCGAGGGCGGAACCGGAAGCAGAACGTACTCTGGAATTGCACTGGCTTCCGTCTCCGGTGAGAGCTTTGCCCTTGGTTCGGTGAACTCGGTCTCGAATGACGGTAAGGGGTGTTTCTATGGCATCTCGGTCGGGAATATCCCGTTTGCGGTGAATTCTGCCGCGCTTGATTCCCAGCCTGTCTCTACGACTATCTCTCCGACCGCTGCAGTGAATGTCGTTGTGTCTGGTCAGAATGCTTCGTTCCTCGTTCAAGATGGGAACGGGGCTTGGTGGCAGCCTGTCGCCCTGAATGGAACGATGCCGCCGACGCTCGGTACCAGGCAGCAACTGACCTCCCTTGCGGTACTTCCTGCACTTGGACAGGCATCGGTTGGTGGTCAGTTCGTACTCGGCACACTGACTGGTGGGGCTGCGACAAGTCAGGTCTTCGTCAGACCAGGAAGTGCGGCTGGTGCTCTTGGTTCCGCCGTCGACAAGGGGGTTCCAGCGGTTGCGTCAACTTCGGAGCTGTACATCGGCCAAGGCTCGGAACTCGTTCGATTCTCGCTGAGCAATCTGTCGACAGCGACGACCATTGCAACTCTCGCATCCAGCGACTCAGTCCGGACGTCACCGGTCCTCGGAGCCGCACGTGCTGTAGGGGCGATGCCCGAGGGCTACGCAGTGTCCAAGCTTGGTCGACTCGTGGTGTTCCGTCGAGGGACGAGCGAGACGTGGCAGGCGCCACTCGGTTCGGGCGAGAACGTGCTGACGCACCCCGCGTTCGACTGCAACCGAGCGAGCCCGACGACGAAGACGGGCATCCTGTATGTCGGAACGCAGAGCGGAAAGGTGTTCAGCATCATTGTCGACTCGCCGAAGTTGCTCGAAGGCAATGACGTGTGGCCGAAGTACCAGCGCACGATGGGTAACGCCGGCAACACTGACGCGACGAACTTCCCCATCAACTGGCCGAGCTGTCCGAACTGAGGAGGAGCGATGGGCGCGAGGTGGGTGTTGGGGCTGGTGCTGTTGACGGCGTGCGGCGAGCCATCGCCTCCGTGTGAGGTCGACCGGAACTGTCCAACGGGACAGCAGTGCACGAATGCTCGCTGCGTGCCGATTGCAACGGGCGGTGGTGGCGGCTCGACCGGCGGCGGGGGCATGACGGGTGGAGGCGGTTCGACCGGAGGTGGCGGTGGCACGTGCCAGTTGACGAACTGCGCGGTGGGCCAGGAGTGCGGTGCGCAGGCGTGCGTCGACGTGGCGCTCGAGATTCAGATGACGACGACGCCGAGCGTGGTGGGCCTGAGCTCGGTGCCGGCTGCTGGTGTCGTGAGGCGCGCAGGAGGAGCAGCGGCGACGGGAGTGAAGTTGCCGCAGCAGGTGACGGTGGCGGCGGAGGCTGGTCTGACGAGCGCGTCGACGGCCAACGTCGATGGCTCCGGGGCGTTCACCTTCAACGTGGCAGCGACGTCTGGGTCCAACGGCCCGAAGCAGGTGACGGTGTCCTTCATGGCGGGAGGGACGACCGTGCAGAAGCCCTTTACCGTAACTGCGGACACGCAGGGCCCGGCGTTTGGTTTGCTGATTCCGGGCGCGGTGGGTGAGTACAAGCGAGACGCGGTGGTGCCGGCGATTGTGACGTCGAACGAGGGCCTCAGCGATGCAGGCTTGAGCCTTGGCGGCACGGTGATGCGGCGCCTGCCGACAGGGATGTGCACCGGGTTCGGGACGACGCCGGATGCGTCGGCGTGCTTTGAGTTGGATTTCAGCGCGCCGAAGTTGGATGCGCTGGACGGCGGATTTGCGGTGGCGCTGAGCGGGACGGACGGCGTCGGCAACTCAGGTGGTAATGCTGCGGGGACTCTACTGGTCACTCGCGTTCGCTGGGCTTTGCCGATGACGTCGCAGCAGATTCAAGCACTGGCGGTGGGGTCTGACGGAAAGCTCTACGCTGGCACAAGCGGGACCGGCACGAATACGATTCTGGGCATTGAACCTAATGGAACCGTGACGCGCGACGCTGGTTCGCTTGGTGAAATCCAGTCGCTCGCGGTCGCAGCAGGAACTGCCGACGTGGTCTACGCTGCCTACAATCCGGCGGGTGCAGGCTCGTTCGGAAGCATCGGTGGGTTGGAGGCCACGACGCTGCGCCGTGGCTCACTGCGAACCCACTGCGAGGGCGTCGCAGACGGAAAAACATACTCTGGCTTGGCTCTCTATCAGAGCGGCAGCGAGACATTGGCGATTGGTAGTATTAATTCTTGGGCAAGTGATGGAGGAATGGGATGCGTGTATCGCCCAACCAGCGGTCTGCCAATCGGATTTACGAGCGGAACTGAACTCGACTCCGCAGCTGTCTTGGGGGGGGCGGCCACCAATATTGCGATTTCGGGACAGGTTGCCTCATTTCTTGTCCAGAGTTCGAGTGGTGCTTGGTGGCAAGCTGTGACTCTGAATGGCACGATGTTGCCGCTTCTTGGTACGAGGCAGGCGTTGACTGGCGCCGGCGCCCTTCCCGCCCTAGGGCAGGCATCTGTCGGCGGCCAGTTCGTTATTGGGACGCTCTCTGGTGGTGCCGCCACAAACCAAGTCTTCGTAACGCCCGGGAGCGCAGCAGGGGCACTCTCTTCCCCGAGCGACAAGGGTGTACCAGTTGTTGCGTCTACCACCGAACTGTACATCGGCCAGGGCTCGGAGTTGGTTCGGTTTTCGCCAGCTAACTTGGCAACCGCGACGACCATCGCGACTCTCGCATCCAGCGACTCAGTCCGGACGTCACCGGTCCTCGGAGCCGCACGTGCTGTAGGGGCGATGCCCGAGGGCTACGCAGTGTCCAAGCTTGGTCGACTCGTGGTGTTCCGTCGAGGGACGAGCGAGACGTGGCAGGCGCCACTCGGTTCGGGCGAGAACGTGCTGACGCACCCCGCGTTCGACTGCAACCGAGCGAGCCCGACGACGAAGACGGGCATCCTGTACGTCGGAACGCAGAGCGGGAAGGTGTTCAGCATCATCGTCGACTCGCCGAAGTTGCTCGAAGGCAGTGACGTGTGGCCGAAGTACCAGCGCACGATGGGCAACGCCGGCAACACCGACGCGACGAACTTCCCCATCAACTGGCCGAGCTGTCCGAACTGAGGAGGAGCGATGGGGGCGAGGCGGGTGTTGGGACTGGTGTTGGTGTTGATGGCGTGCGGCGAGCCATCGCCTCAGCAGTGTGAGGTCGACCGGAACTGTCCGACGGGGCAGCAGTGCACGAATACTCGCTGCGTGCCGATTGCAGCGGGCGGTGGTGGCGGCTCGACCGGCGGCGGAGGAGGCGGTTCGACGGATGCTGGCGCGTGTGCTTCGAATCCGTGCAACGACGCGGAGCAGTTCTGCGTGAGCACGGCGAGCGGCCACGAATGTCGGCTGCGCTGGTCTGGAATTCAGATTCTGTCGCCGGACGCAGGCTCGACGTTCAACGCGACGACGGCTGGCTCAATCCCGGTCGTTGCGCGCCTGACTTCGGCGAGCGGAAACGATGGCGGTGGCATCGCGCCGGGTTCGATGATGGCCGGGACCGCGACACTCACGCGAATGCAAGGGCAGTACAGCGGAACCGTGAGTCTGTCTGGCACCGGCATGCGCAGCATTGGCGTGTCGGCGACGTTCGCGACAGGCGCGCTTGATGCGTCGGTGGTCGTCAACGTCGACACCGAGGCTCCGACGCTTGAATTCTTCATTCCGACGCCGAACTACGGGGCGACGACAGCTGACTTCATTCCATCGCTCAGTGCTGGCGAGTTCCGAAAGGACGAAATCGTCACGGTCGAGGTCCGGTCCCAGGCTGGTGATGTGGACCCTTCGTCGATCAGCCTTACGGCGCGTGCGAATGGTGCCACCCTTCAAATCAACAGCAGCGTTTCGTGCGCGAGTGCGGCCTTCTGTCGTGCTTTTCAGTTGGACCTCGGCCAAGTCGAGTTGGTCGGCTTCTCCGGCCCAGTGTCGCTCAGTGCCGCAGGGCGAGACCTCGCTGGCAACATGGCGCAACCGGCGACCGGTTCATTGAATGTCACTCGCTGGCAGTGGGCAAGAAGCGTTGGTGGCGGTTCGCCCATCACTGGGGCAATGGCCGTTGGAAGGGGCGGGAGACTGTTCGTCGCTGTCGGTGCGATTTCAGGCACTCTCGCGCTCGATCCTGATGGTGGGGTGGCTTGGGGTCCTCGAATGGATGGGCCCGTTGTCGGGCCTGTTGTCGTTGGTCGCGAAGCACTCGGAGCCTCGGCTGCCGAATGGGTTTTCGCTCAGGCGACGACTGGTGGCGGACCAATCCGAAGCTACGCCGCAGCAACGGGCGTCGCGGGCAACACGTGCGGAGGCGGCGGCAGTGTCACAAATGAGGGCGGAGTTGCACTCCTTGCCGAAGGCACGACGGATGTTGGTGGTGTCGCGCTACAGAGTATTGCAAACAACCCTAGTCGACTCGCTGCGAATCGAGTCGTAGGCAGCGCTTGCCACACCGACGCGGATGGCGGCGTCTCAAGACTGCTCGCCCCGGGAAATCTGGTAGCAACCGCCAGTGTCGTCGCCCTCGTTGGTTCCAACGGAAATCTGCGGGTCTTTGATGTCGGGCTTGCCTTCCCACAGCGGCCCATCAATCAGCCCGTCGGCGGTGTTGGTGTGAACGGCTTGGCTTGGTTGTCTGGAACGCGTCTTGTAGGCGGCGGCGGCGGCGCAGGAGTTGGGAAGCTGTTTGCGTTTGACCTGACGGCAACCACGGCGACTCCGGCCTGGTCCGCTCCGACGTCATACTCGACCCCGTTCAGTGGGCCCGCGATTCGAGCTGGCAACGAACTGGTGGCGGCGATGCGAAGCGCCACGGACAAGGTTCAGATCGTCCGAATTGGCGCGTCCGACGGCGTGGAGCGAGCTCGGTCCGCGGAACTCAACACAAGTAGTGCGACAGGAAGCGTCGTTTCGACGCCGCTCCTTGGCGAGGGTGGATTGCTCTACTTCGTCGACGAGAACGGGACTCTCTTCGTCATGAATCAGTCGTTCTCTCCAAATACGGCTGAATTGTGGCGTGCTGCGCTTCCGTCGCAGGTCGGCACCTCCGTGGCGGCTCCGATCTCTGTTGATTGCAATAGACGGCGCGCGACTGGTGGCGTTCTTTATCTCGCGACATCGACCGGGTGGGTCGTATCGTATTTGATCGACTCCGTCGGGCTCGATTCGACTTCGCCGTGGCCCAAATATGCTCGCGATGCGCGCAACTCAGGCAACTTCGACGGCTCCCCGATTGGCTGTCCATAGCCGGTCAGTCACATGTGTCTAGAATCGAGGAATACCAGCGCACGATGGGCAACGCCGACAGTTTCAACTGGGCGAACTGTCCAAACTGAGGAGGAGCGATGGGCGCGAGGTGGGTGTTGGGATTGGTGGTCGTGTTGACGGCGTGCGGCGAGCCATCGCCTCAGTGTGAGGTCGACCGGAACTGTCCAACGGGACAGCAGTGCACGAATGCTCGTTGCGTGCCGATTGCAGCGGGTGGCGGTGGCGGTTCGACCGGCGGCGGGGGCATGACGGGTGGAGGCGGTTCGACCGGAGGTGGCGGTGGCGGGATGATGTGCGACGTACAGAACTGTCCCATTGCTTCCGAGTGTTCGATGACGGGCACGTGTGAGGCGGTTCCTGTGCAGATTGTCGTCACGCGCGGAGCCAATGCGACCGTCGGACTTGCGCCGCACACCGTGGAAGGGAAGGTGCAACGCCAGACTGGAACGGGCGCGATTCATCTCCCGCCGAGTGTCTCGATTCAGCCCGGCGCTGGCTTGCAGGCCGCGCCTTCGACGGTCGTGAATTCATCTGACGGCACTTTCTCGTTCACCATCCAGGCGACTACCGGAAACGGTGTCATCCCGACGCAACTGTCGTTCAGCAAGTCGGATGGCGGGGTCGTGCAGACGAGCTTCGACCTGACCGCCGACACCGTCGGGCCCCAGGTGTCGGTGGCCGTGTTGCCGTCCTCCGCGACCGGACGCAACAGCGCCTGGGCCGTTGGCTCGGCCACGGCTGCGACCTTCCGTCGCGACGAGACCGCGACCATCCGCGTCGTCGGCCAGGAGGCACTGACGGGCGTCTCGATTCAGGTCGGTGATGCCGGCAGCCTCACCAGCTCGCCAACCGGCTGTGGCTGCGCGAGTGAGCCGGCGTGTCTGTGTTTCGTGGCTCCGCTCTGGGAGCCGGGGCTGGCGCTCCAGGAAACGCTTGAGATCAAGGTGAACGGGACAGACGTTCGCAACGTTCCCCTCACCGCGAAGTCGATCGATGGAGGCCGACCGGAAGTCGAAGTGACGCGTCTGCGCTGGCGCGTTCTGACGTCCAGTAGCCAGTTCGAGATTCGCGCGGCGCCTGTGTTGGATGACGACGGCACTGTGTTTGTCGGCAATAGGGCGGGTTCGAGCGGATGGGTCTACGCGTTCGATCCCGCCGGAGTCGCGCGGAGCGGCTGGGACGGTGGCGTGGCGATTGGCGCTGTGACGAGCCTTGCTTTCTGGCGACGAGACGCAGGCTCGGCGGATGACGTGTTGTATTTCAATGCGAACACGGCCGGAGGAGGCATGCTCGGTGCTGTCGGGGCCTCAGGTTCGGTGCTCTCCGGAGGTTGCACGAGCACCCAGGCGACAAACATGGCGTTGGCTCTCGCCGAGGAAGGCAGCTCGCTGTCGGCGATTGCCCACTACAGCTTCGTCTCGAGCACCGGAGCTGCCTGTATGTGGAATCCTGCAGTAGGTACGGCACGGACTCCCGCGGTGCTTCCGGATGATCAGGCTGTCGCAGCACCGGTTCCGAGCGATACGCAAGGCATTCAGAATTTGATCGTGTCCAAGCGAGTCAATGAAAGTGTCGCAACACTGCTTGCTGTAGTCAGGACATCCACAGGATTGACGCTCACGCGCCGTTCGATTGCGAGTCCGAACGCGTTCGTGGGAGAGGCGAGCTACTCGCCATTGATCGGTTCGACGCAAGCTGCTTCGTCAAACGGAGTTGCCTACACTGGTGGAGTGTCGATGTCGTCGTTCGGCAACTACGCGCTGAGCGCTGGGGCATCGCCCGGTGGCTTGTGGGCGGTTCCGTCTGGCACGTCACGACTGTCCGCAGAGCCGGTGTCCCCTGCCGTCGTTGGCCGCGGCGGCTTCGTATTCGCCCACGGTGGCTCGTCGCTCATCCGAACCGACTTCGGCGGCGGCATGGACTCGACGGCAACGTTCCCAGGGCCCGTCGTCGCCTCGCCGGTGCTGACGCAGAACTCCGCGGGCCAGCCCGACCGCCTCTTCCTCGTCAGCTCGAGCGGACGGCTGGGCAGCCTCAAGCTCTCGTCTCCGACGGCGATGGAATGGGAAGCCAACCTCCCCGGCCTGTCGCAGGTGTCCGCGAGCCTCGGCTTCGACTGCAACCGCCTCGCGAGCGGCACGGCGAGGAGCGCGACCGGCGTCGTCTACGTCGCCTCAGGCAACGGCTACCTGATGTCCGTGATCGTCGACTCGCCGAAGCTCGACACGCAGGCGCCGTGGCCGAAGTACCAGCGCGACGCGTTCAACTCCGGCAACACGTTCCTGAGCTTCGACAACTGTCCGTGACCGACGCCCTCCCCGCGCTCGCGGTTGTGCGCTAGGAGTCCCCCGCGAATTTTCCTCGCAGGGGGCAAACATGGATCGAGTGTGGTGGGGTGCAGTCGCGGCGGCGGTGACGGGCGTCGTGTTGATGGGTTGTCCTTCGCCGGGAAAGTGCGGAGGCCAGACCTGCTCGCCGACGCAGACGTGTGACGTGTCGAGCCTTCTCTGCGTCGATGATCTTCCGCCGAAGCTCGTGCTGGATCCCATCACCAGCGTCGTCTCGACGCCCACCTTCGTCGTCAGCGGCACCCTGACCGACGACGAGGGCATTCGCGAGGCGCAGTGGCGCGCGGGCGGTCGTGAGTGGGCCGCTCTCGACCTCCAGACCGACGGCAAGTTCTCGGTCACCATCGCCACACCGGACTTCGACGCCGAGAAGTTCGTGGTCACCGTTCGCGGCACCGACACCAAGGGGCGCGACGTGACCGAGAGTCTGGACGTGACGGTCGATCGCATCGCGCCGGTCATCTCCCTCGTGTCGCCGGATGCGGGCGCGACCATCGGCGCTCCGTCGTTTCAGGTCGTCGTGAAGGCCACCGACGGGAGCGGCGCGCTCGGCAGCCTCGCGATCAACGGCGTCGACTTCACCAACCCGCAGCCCGGCGTCGAGGTGTCCAGGGCCGTCGAGGTGCCCGCCACGGCGAACGGCTCGGCGGTCTCGATCCTCGTGACCGCGACCGACGCGCGCGGCAACACGACGAACCAGACCTTCTCCTTCGTCGGAGATCGCATCGCGCCATCGATCTCCATCGAGTCGCCCGCCGTCGACGCGTGGGTCAACACGCCGATGTTCCTCGTCGACGCCGTGGTGAGTGAGCCGGGCGCGCTCCGGTCAGTCGTGTTCCGCATCGGCACGACGGACGTGCCCGGAACGCAGGGCGTGGGCGGCCACTGGACCGCTTCGCTCCCCACGGAGGTCGTCGAACGAAGCGAGACCATCACCGTCATCGCCACCGACGCCGCCGGCAACGTCGGGACCGCGACGCGCCCCGTGAAGGTCGATCGCGTCGCGCCAACCATCACCGTCGCATCCCCGGGGCCCGGTGTCTTCCGGACGGCCATCGCGTTGAGCGTGCAGACCTCTGATGCCGCCGCGGTCTCCGCGGAGCTCGAGGGGACGATGGTCACCCTGACGGGCGGCCCGACGCAGTGGTCCGGCTCGATGTCCGTGGCGACGCATGACTACCGCGACGTACCGCTCTCGGTCCGTGCGGTCGACGCCGCCGGCAACGAGCGCCTCGCGTCGGTCACCATCGGCGTCGACACCGTCGCGCCCACCATTCTCTTCACGGCGCCGACGCCGGGGCAGAAGTTCAAGATCTCCGACTTCGCGACGTCGACCAACGTCACCACCTCGTGGACCATCTCCGACGGAGACGCCCAGGCTGCGACCACCAGCGTGAACGGCAGCCCGAGCGCCAGCACGTCGTTCTCGCGACCGACGAGCCCCACCGACAACCCGGCGAGCTACACCACGACGGTCGTGGCCGCGGATCGCGCGGGTAACACCACCACGCAGAGCATCAGCTACTCGGTCGACCGCGTCGCCCCGACGATGACGAGCTCAGGGCCGTCGAACGGTCAGCGGAACCTCTCGACGCGCGCGGCGTTCGCGGTGTTCTCCGAGCCCGTGCTCGGCGCGGCGGCCGGCATCGTCTCGGGTGGCGCGACCTACGCCGGGTTTTGGGATGGAGCCCGCGTTCGCTACGACATCTCCGACAACACCCTCGCGGGCAAGGCGGTCGAGTTCTCAGTCAACCCGTCGCTGACCGACCTCCATGGAAACCCCGTGGTGGTTGGCACGTCGTGGCGAGCCCACTTTGCGACGTGGTTTGCGCCGAACTCGACGGTGACGCTCGGAACCGGGATCGGGGCGTTCGACGTGTCAACGGACTCTGACGGTGTCGCGACGATTGCCTACCAGACGGTTGGCGCCAACAACTTCAAAGACATTGGGCTCATTGCCGACACGGGCGGAGTGTTTGCTCAGACGGTCGTTGATACAGGGGCTGGTTTGGCGAACATCGCCGCGCCGGTCGTGAACTCGTGGAATGTCGTCAACCAAACCAGCCTCGCGAGCTTGAGCCGCGTCGGGTTGAGCTACTCGTCCGCGACCGCCGGTTCGCCCGCGCGCGCTCCCGGGCAGACCGTCTACGTCGCCAGAATGGCGGATGGCAGTGCGGTTACCTTCCAGACATTCACGACCCGAGCAGCGGTCGTTTCACGACCGGCGTTTGCGTTCGAGACCGGCACGGCGGCCTTCGGGCTTGTCAATAGCGGTGCCTTCACTCGCAACCCGGCTCCCGCCATCCTCATGCCGAGCACGGCCGCATATGGTCGCGTCATCCAGTCGAACGAGAACTGGTCCGCCGTCGCGTCATCGGGGTCGGAGATTTCGATTGCGCGCTTCTTCTGCAAGGGCACGTGCAACGCAGTCGCCTACTCGGCGCCGACCTCGTCGGCCGCGCTGGCAGTCCAGGGGGCTTCGACGCGCTCGGGCAGTTGCTTCGCGCTCACCTGGGACTCGAGTGCGACCCGGTACGGGTACTTCCTCGCCCGGCCGACCTGCGAGTACCTCGTCACCTCCAACTGCGCAGCGACGACGACGCTCTCTTCAGCGGCGCTGCCGCTGACCGACCTCCGTGTCGGCACCTGGGACGCCAACGGCGAGGACACGCTGCTCTTCAGCTACCGCAGCGGCTCCGACCTCGTGCTCGCGAAGATGAATGCGGGCGCGTGTTCGACCGCCAGCGCGATCATCGCCCAGTGGACCCTGGCGGGTGCAAAGGCCCACGCGCCGGTGCGCATCGGCAACAAGGCGGCGCTTCTCTACATCGACGCCAGCGACGTGCTGAAGCTGCAGCTCGCGCCCTGACGGCTCAATCGTACGACTCGAGGTGGAGCTGCTTCCGGTCCGCTCCACCCTGCGTCTTCAGCACCTCGCGCACCTCGAGCAGCATCTTCTTCACGCCGCACACGTACGCGTGCGGCGGGCCGTGCGTCGCCAGCTCCTTCCACAGCTCGAGCACGTGCGCCTGCACGTAGCCGGTGCGTCCGGTCCACTCCGGCGACGGGCGTGAGAGCGTCATCAGGAAGCGCACGTTCGGGTGCTGCGCCGCCAGGGCCTCGAACTCCGCGCGGTAGAGCGCGTCGTCGAGCGTGCGCACTCCGAAGAGGATCCACAGCGGCTCGGCGCGGCCCGCGGCCAGCGCGTCGTGCACCATGCCGCGGAAGGGCGCCACGCCGGTGCCGGTGGCGACGAAGAGCGATGGCGCGTCGGCCTCCCGCGCGAACATGCCCTGCGGCCCCTTCACCTCGAGCTTCGTCCCCACCGGCGCGTCATGGAGCCAGGTGCTCCCCACGCCACCGTCCACCTTCGTCACCACCAGCTCGAAGCGCGTCGCGCCCGGCCGCGGCACCGACGCCAGCGAGTACGAGCGCCGCAGCGGCCGCCCCTTCTCGTCGAGCACCGGCAGCACCAGGCTCACCCACTGCCCCGCGCGAAACTCGAACGGCTTCCCGTCGTCGCGCTCGAAGTGGAGCTCCCGCACGCGGGGCGTCACCAGCCGCGCGCTCACCAGCGTCGCGGGAAAGGTCTCGGGCTGCACAAGCGGCATGGCGCCGTCATTGGCACCGATCGCCCCGCGCCGGCAACGTCAGAAGCCCGAGAGCATCTTCCCGAAGTCGGGCAGGGCGAGCTGCGTCGGCGGCCCCTTCGGCGCGGCGGCCTCCTTCGGCGGAGCGGCCACCACCGGCTTCGCCGCCGTCACCACGCGCAGGCTCCTCGCCACGCGGTTCGCGTCGGTGCAGCCCTTCGCCCAGCCGCGCTCGCACGCCCGCTCGTAGTACTCGAGCGCGCGCTTCGGGTCGCGCGGAGTGCCGCCCCAGCCCTGATCGAGCCAGTCGCCGACCGCCGCCAACGCCGACGGTTCGGTCTTGCTCGCGGTCTCCCAGAGCGCGACCGCGCGCTCCTTGTTCTGGATGACGCCTTCTCCCTTCACCAGCGCTTCGGCGAGGTTGCTGCACGCCAGCTGGTTGCCGAGATCACACGCCTTCGAGAACAGGGTCGCCGCCTTGCCCGGATCTCGCGGCAGCCCGATCTTCTCGTAGAACATCCACCCCGCGCTGTTGCAGGCGTTCACGTCATCCGACGCGCAACCCTTCTCGAAGGTCGCGCGCGCCTGCGCCAGGTTCTTCGGGCCGAGCGTGCCGTTGAACTGCGCGCTGCCGAGCTCGAAGCAGCGGCCGAGCTCGCACGCCCGCTCCATCGCCTTGAGCGCCGCCTTCGTGTCCTTCGCGATGAGCGTGCCCGAGGCCAACTGCCACCCGAGCGTCTCGCAGCCCTGGGCGTTCTTCAGCTCGCAGGCCCTGGTGAAGAAGTCCCGCGCCTTCGCGCCGTCGAGCGAGACGCCCTGGCCATTGAGGTACATCAGTCCGGCCGAGCGGCACGAGCGCCCGTCGTTCTGACCGCACGCCGCCTCCCAGGTCTGCACGGCGTAGCCGTACTTCCGCTCCGCGGCGGCGATCAGCCCTTCACGCCAGCAGCCGCTCGCCCGGTCGATGGCGCACCCGCGCATCGCCGCGTTCATCGCCGACGCGTTCTGGCCGGCCTTCCACCACAGCGCGGCCGCGAGGTCGCACGCGCTCGCGTCGTTCCAATCGCAGCCCTTCTGCAGCGTGCGCACCGCGTCGGGGATGTTGAGCGACCGCTCCTGCAGCCCGAGCTGGTAGCACCCCCAGCCGTTCCCGTCGGCGCACGCGTGCTGGAGGATGACCATGCGGTCCGTCGGAGAGAGCGGCGCGTCGAGCTCGTCGGCGAGGGAGATGACGAACGAGCAGCCCACCGCGTCTTTGCCGTGGCAGGCCTTCGTGTAGCGCTTGAGCGCCTCGTTCTTCGAGTACTGCGCCCCCATCGTCTTGTCGTTGTGGAGGTTCCCCGCGAAGCGGCAGGCCTTCGCGTCGCCCCGCGCGCACGCGCCGACGTAGATGCCCAGCGCCCGCTCGCGGTCCTGCTCGACGCCGTCACCGCGCTCGAAGAGCACGCCGAGGTTGCGGCACGAGAGCTCTCGCCCGAGCGTGTCGCAGCCGTAGTGCGTCAGCTCGTACGCGCGCTTCGGGTCGCCCTTGAAGTCGACCGCGGAGTCGTCGCACGCGATGCCATCACCCCGCCGGCACGCGGCCTCGAGCATGTTCCTGCCGCGCACCAGATCGCTCGTCAGCAGCCGGCGCCCCTCGATGGCGCACGGTCGCGGAGCCGCGCCGCGACACGCATCGGGAGGCCCTCCCGCCCGCGTCGACGCCCGCCCCGAGCTGCAGCCCGCCACCACCATCACCACCGCCACGCACCACACGACACGCAGACCCATGTGCCCCTCCCCGACAGCGCAGTTTCGCCGACTTTCTGGCATACCACGATGAGCCGCCACGGCACTTTTGGAGGGGGACCATGGATTCGTACACGCTGATCGTCACGGTGAAGGGCGCCGCGCCTCGTCAACTCGTCATCGACAAGGCCCGCGCGACCCTCGGGCGCGAGGTGGGGGATGTGGTGGTGGGTGACGTGATGTGCAGCTCGTCGCACGGCGAGTTCCACTGGGACGGCGCGCGCTGCGTGTTCCGCGACGTCGGCTCGACGAACGGCACGTACGTGCTCGGCCAGCGCGTGCAGCAGGTCGAGCTCCAGCCCGGCACCATTCTGCAGATCGGCGAGTCGACGGTGCAGTTCGTCGGCGGCGCCGCCGGTCGTGGCCGCACGGTCGTCGCCCCCGCCGTCGCCCGCCGCACCAACACCCCGGTGGGCACGCCCGCCGTCGCCGCCGCCAGCGCGCCGAAGAGCAACCGCGGCATGCTCCTCGCGGTGATTGCCATTCTCGGCGTGGGCGTGGTCGGCGTGGCCGGCATCGCCGCCTGGGGCCTGCTCGGCAAGCGCTCGTCGTCTTCGACGACGGCCTCGTCGGG
The DNA here is from genome assembly GCA_049322495.1 of Myxococcota bacterium. GTDB lineage: Bacteria > Myxococcota > Myxococcia > Myxococcales > Myxococcaceae > Archangium_A. Next base: position 14,055 of record JBMORD010000049.1, read on the forward strand.
TGGCACCAGCACCGGCACCTCGAAGGTCGAGAAGGCGCTGCGCGCGGTGGTCAGCGACACGCCGAAGGGCGGCGAGGCGACGGTCAAGGCGGTGTGGTTCCGCGGCCAGCCCGGGGTGAAGGTCGAGGGCGGCACGGCCGACATCTCGGTGCGCATCTCGCCCAACTCGAAGGACGGCGCGTCGGTCGGCGTCATCGAGGAGTTCGCCGGCGGCACCGGCAACCAGTGGCGCACCGCGAGCTGGCTCGCCGCGTTCAACGCCAGCCGCGCGGTCGGCCACTCGCTCATCGAGCACGAGTACCTGGTGCGCGCCGGCGGTCACATCGACGGCCCCTCGGCGGGCATGCTGATGACCTCGACGATGATGGCGCTGCTGCGCGGCAAGGCGCTGCTGCCCGACACCACCATGACGGGCACCATCAACCCCGACGGCTCCGCGGGCCCGGTCGGCGGCATCGTGCAGAAGATGCACGGCGCGAAGGCGAGCGGCATCAAGCGCTTCGGCTACCCGATGGGCGCGCGCAACCACGTCGACCTCTCGAACAACACCCAGGTCGACCTGAACGACGTCGGCGCGGAGCTGGGCCTCGAGGTGAAGGAGATCCACGACCTCTCCGAGGCCTACGAGTTCATGACCGGCGAGAAGCTCGAGCGCCCCGCGCCCATCGACGACGCGAGCCTCGAGCTCGACGGCGAGACCTCGCAGCGCATGCGCGCCAAGCTCACCGCGTGGAAGTCGCGCCTCTCGAGCGAGGTGACGCAGCTCAAGGAGTCGCTCCGCAAGAACCAGGTCATCGGCCGCTCGCTCAACCCGCAGCTCGGGGAGATCGAGAAGCTCATCGACCGCGCGGCGACCTACGAGGAGGGCGATCTCCCCGCGGCGGCGCTCAACCACTACATCAAGGCGGCGCTGATGGTGGTGATGACCCGCGACAGCATCGCCTTCCTCGACTCGTTCCTTCGCGGCGATCTCGAGGGCATCAACGCGCAGGTGAAGGAGGCCACCGCGGTCGCCGGCCAGGTGCGCGCCTACGGCGACGAGCTGCTCATCCGCTCGAAGCGGCAGACGGTCGGCGGCCAGGTCAACACCACGCTCGCCTTCGGCTCGTACGTCGGCGCGGCGAACTTCGCGGACCTCGGCGAAGACGGGAAGGCGCGCGCCAACGAGGTGCTCGAGGCGCTGCGCAGCGGCAAGCTCAAGCCGTCCCCCGAGGCCATCACCTACCTCTCGAAGAACCTCATGATGCCCATCGCGTACTACCACTGCGCGAAGGTGATGCTCGACATGAGCCGGGATCAGCAGGATCTCCTCGGCGAGGAAGGCCAGTCGTCGAACGCCAACCTCGCGCTCCTCGGGCGGGAGGCCGGCGGCTACGGCTCGGCGGCCGGCGCGGCGCTGGCGTACTTCGACGCGCTGATCACCGACTCGCTCCAGGAAGAGAAGGGCATGACGAAGGCCCAGGCGCAGAGCGTGGTGGCCAACAAGGAGATCGGCTACCTCCTCGCGCGGCAGGGCGTGAACCTCACCGAGAGCCTCAAGAGCGGGGAAGGGGAAGGCGCGCGCAACCTGCTCCGCCTCGCGGCCGGGGCCAACGCGTACTTCACCGCCGCCGGGCTGGTGAACAAGTACTACGCGCTCGGCGCGAACGAGCGCGACGGCGAGGTGACCATCACCAACCGCAAGTCGCTCATCGCGCAGCTCGAGCAGGCGCGTACCCACGCGAAGGAAGCGGCCGCCCGCGCGAAGAGCGTCGCCGGCTTCGTGCCCATCGCCGCCAAGCTCGACTACCAGTTCGCCACCGCGATGCGTGACGGCTCCGACGCCGACAAGCTCGACGCGCTCGAGAACTACTGGACCTCGGCCTTCTGGTCGGAGCTCGCCGCCAAGCTCGCCTCGAAGTGAGGCGACCTGCCCGAGCCGGAAGAACGGCGTGAGCTGCGTGTTGGCGGGGCTCCTGTAACCGAGTACGGAGAGCCTCCCATGCTGCCGGTCCTCTATCGCTTCGTCTTCGACACCGACCTCTCGAAGGTCCTGCTCTACGTCTTCGCCTTCGGGCTGGTGGTGTACGCGGCGTGGAACGGCTGGAACAGCGCCGAGGGCCCGCCGGGCAAGGACGGCAAGCCCACCGCGCCCAGCCAGGAGGACCGCCGCTCGCGGGCGATCATGTACGGGCTGTTCGGCGTCGGGCTCGCGGCGTTCGGGCTCTACTACGCGCTGCCCAACGTGCCCGTCCTCGGCCGCGGCAAGGGCGAGGGCATTCCCATTCACACCTACGGGGTGATGATCGGCCTCGGCTTCATCACCGCCGTCACCGCCGCGGCGTGGATCGCGGTGCGCGAGTGGCCGGGCCAGGAGGGCATCGAGCGCCGCAACCAGATCTTCGACCTCGCCTTCTACCTGTTCGTCGGCGGCATCGTCGGCTCGCGCGTGCTGTTCATCATGGTGAACTGGAAGGACTACGCGGCCCACCCGGCGAAGATCTTCGACCTCGGCGGCGGCCTCGTCTTCTACGGCGGCCTCATCGGCGCGGCGATCGCCGCGGTGTGGTTCTCGCGCAAGCACGACATGCAGTTCTTCCGGCTGGCCGACATCGCCATGCCGCTGGTGTCGCTCGGCCAGGCGTTCGGCCGCCTGGGCTGCTTCTCGGCCGGCTGCTGCTGGGGCGACGTCACCACCCACGCGCGCGCCCCCTTCGCGGTCGAGTTCCCCGGCCCGCAGGCGCAGAACCTCTTCGGCGGGGTGGCCGGCACGCCGAGCCTCGCGTACTCGTCGATGGCCGACGCCAGCAACGAGACCCGCTGGGTCATCGAGAAGACGGGCGAGGTCTTCCCGCAGGCGGTCGAGGGCGCGGTGCGCATCTCGGAGTGGGCCAGCTCACACGGCCACACGCTCCCGGTGCACCCCACGCAGCTCTACGAGTCGCTCGGGCAGATGATCCTCTTCGCGGTGCTGATGACCGCGCGCCGCTGGCGCCGCTTCCACGGGCAGATCTTCGCCATCTGGCTGATGTGCTACGCGGTGCTCCGCACGTCGGTCGAGCTGTTCCGCGGCGACCTCGAGCGCGGCACGCTGCACGGCCTCTTCCCCAGCATCCCCACCGGCGCCTGGTACAACGTCTCGACCAGCCAGGGCATCTCGCTGGCGATGTTCAGCTTCGGCGCGTACCTGCTCATCAAGAACCTCCGCGAGATCAAGGCCCAGCCGGCGATCGACTTGCAGTCGCTCACGGCGGCCTGACCGGATTAGACTCGAGGCGTGCCCGCCCGCGCGGAACTCATCGACGGGAAGAAGACCACCTCTGACTCGGAGGACGCGATCGCGCGTTGCGCCGAGCTGGAGGCCGAGCTGGCCGAGCTCCGCGCGGCGTACGATCTCTACTTCCAGGGCGTGGAGCGGCTGCCGCCGCTGAAGAAGCACGACGCCTTCAAGCGGGCCTTCCAGAAGCTCAAGGGCTCGTCGATCCGCCAGACCGCCGCGAAGTTCCGCGTCGAGACGCTGGGGCAGAAGCTGCTCACCTACGAGCGCCTGTGGGACCGCACGCTCAAGGAGATCGAGGCCGGCACTTTCAAGCGCGACCTCGCCCGCCTCAAGCGCCGCGACCACCGCCTCGAGAAGAAGAAGAAGGACGGCGTCGATTCCGACTTCGACGTCGACGAGGATCTCGATCTCTCGGATCTCGAGTCGGAAGGGCACGACGATCTCTCCGCGGCGCTCGCCGCCGCCGAGGCTGCGCTCAGCGCGCCTCCGCCGGTGAAGCCGGCCGCGCCCGCGATCGCCCCGGTGGCGGCGAAGCCCGCGACGGGCGTGGCGCCCGCCATCACCCCGGTCACGCCCGCCGGCGGCACGAAGCCGGCGACGGGGGTCGCCCCCGCCATCAAGCCGCTGACCCCGGCCATCCCGCCGGGGACGCCGGCCGGGGGCGCGAAGGCGGTGCCGCCGAAGATCACCTCCGGCGCCTTCCCGGCGATCGCTCCGGCGACGAGCTCTCAGCCCCCGAAGCCCGCCGCCGCCGCGACGGCCGCGCGCCCCGGCAGCAACCCGCCCGCCGCGAGGCCGGCGACCACCGGCTCCAGCCCGGCGCTCAAGCCTGCCGCCTCCCCCTCGAGGCCGCCCGCGCCGGTGGGCGCCGACGGCGGCCTGTCGGATCAGAAGATCAAGGCCATCTACGACGCGTACGTGATGGCCAAGAAGCGCTGCGGCGAAGACACGCGCGCGGTGACGCTCGACTCGGTGGCCAGCTCGCTCAAGAAGCAGGTGCCGGAGCTGATGAAGCAGCACAACGCCAGGAGCGTGGAGTTCAAGGTGGTCATCAAGGACGGCAAGGCCGTCCTCCGCGCGCTCCCCAAGGAGTGAACCTCCGCGGCGCGGGGCGGCTCTCACCGGGTCATGAATCAAGACCTCATCCCCTGGCTCGTGATGGGCGGCGTCGTGGCCGCGATGTTGATCTTCAAGCGGCTCGGGCAGGTGTCGAGCGCCGACGCGCGCCGCATGGTGCAGGAAGGCGCGAAGCTCGTCGACGTGCGCTCGCCCGCGGAGTTCGGCAGCGGCCACATTCCCGGCGCGGTGAACGTGCCCGTCAACGAGCTCGGCGCGAAGCTCAAGGCGATCGGCCCGAAGGACAAGCCGGTCATCGTGTACTGCGCCTCGGGCACGCGCAGCGCCATGGCGCGCTCGATGCTGAAGTCGCAGGGCTTCGAGAAGGTCTTCAACCTCGGCGCGATGAGCCGCTGGTGAGCTCCGGCTCGTCGAACCGCTGAAGTGACGGGTCAGCTCGAGCCGGCTCGATCGCGCTCGCTCACCCAATTTCCCGGGCCATCGATGAAAAACGAAGCCCGCTGCCGCGCGAGGCGACAGCGGGCCGGGAAGTCCAGCGCGTGCCCGTTCAGGGCATGCAGGCCTGCGTGTACTGGATCTCGAGCGGCGCGCCCGGCTGCGGGGTCGTCGTCGCGTTGAACTTGATGCTCTTCGACGCCGAGTCGTAGCACCAGTTGGTGCACTGGCCGCCGCCGCAGGTGTCGTCGTTCGGGTTGGTGCAGCCCGAGGGCACGTTCATGCCGTTGATGCGCACCGACACCCGCGCGCTGCCGAGGTCGGGCGTGTTGTTCAGGTAGAACTGCGTGCGGAAGCCGAACGCGGTGCGGCCGAGGTTCTGCAGCGTGCTCGACCAGTTGCTGTTGCAGATCTCGTCGGAGACGCCCGAGGTGTACTGGACGATGGGGTCGTAGCGCGCCGAGTTCGCGCCGGTGTCGTCGTAGGTGCAGCTGCCCGGCGGCGTGCCCGCGCGCGGCGTGACGGCGCTGAAGGTGAAGTACGACAGCCGCTGGAAGCCTTTCACGTTGACGAGGAGGTTCTGGTAGTAGCTCACCGGCTGCGCCGACTGGTCGCTCGCGTCGGAGATGACCACCACGGCGAGGTTCGCGTCCTGTCGCAGGAAGCCGGCGTTCTCGGCCGACACCACCGGCGGGGTGAGCGCCATCACCGCGCACTGCAGCGGCGTCTCGCCGCCCGCGCCGTCGGTACCGACGTTCACCAGGCGGGCGAACACGCTCGAGACGCCCGCGGTGGTCGGCTTGACGTACTTGAGGCCCGTCGGCCCGTCGACGACGAGCTTGCCGCCCGCGCCCTTCGAGTTGTTGTTCACGCAGCCGAAGCCGGGCACGCACTCGGTCTGTGACTCGGTCGTGGTGGTGACGCCGATCTGGTAGTCGACGTTCGCCGCGACCGCGTACTGGATGAAGCTCGAGAAGTTCGCCGCCAGCGCGTTCTGCTTGTCCTGCATCGAGCACGAGTCGTCGACCACGAGCAGGATGTCGGCCCTGGGCTGGAGATCCTGCGTGTAGGTGTCGACCTGGATGCCCGTGGTGTCGCTGCGGCCCTGGAGGCCGACGAGGTAGGTGATGCTCTGGCCGTTCTGGATGGCGTCGATGGCGATGGCGCCCGAGTCGCTGCCCACGTCGATCGGCACGTAGCGCGCCTGGAAGGTGAAGGGCGCGCTGCCGCCGGGCTGCAGCGTGATGCCGCCTCCGGGCACGTTGCCGGAGGTGAGGAAGAACTCCGGGCAGGCCGTGGTGCCGGCGCAGTTCGGGCCGCCGGCGGGCTGACCGCCGGGCGCCTGCATCGACAGGCCGGTGATGGTGATGGGCGCGCTGCAGGTGTTGTAGGCGGTGAAGTCACGCGAGGCCGAGCGGCAGCCGAGGCGCACGGTGCCGAAGTCCATCGGGTCGGGCGTCACCGTGAGGCACGAGGGGCCGATGCTGGTCGAGAGCGGAATGCTCCACTGCGGCCGCGTGGCGCTGGTGGAGTTGAAGACCAGCTGCCCGGTGAGCGTCTGCAGCGAGGTCGGGGTCGCGCCCGTGGGAGCGACGCGCACCACCACCTGGTAGCTCTCCTGCGGCTGGAGCTCCTTCTCGGTCACGTTGCCGCCGACGATGGAGTACGCGAGGTGGCTGCCCGCGCCGAGCTCGATGCCCGAGAGGTAGCAGACCTCGCCCGCGGTGACCGAGTTGTTGGTGATGGTGATGGGCAGATCCTTCTGGGTGCCCGGCGTCACCAGGCCGAAGTTCGCTTGCGCCGGCGCGACGGTGAGGCTGCACGGCGGGAGCTGCTGCACGTCGGCGGTGAGGTCGACGTCGATCGCCGGCTCGGCGGGGTCGTTCGAGTAGAGCGTCAGCTTCGCCTTCTTCATGCCCACCGCGAGCGGCTTGAGCGTCACCGAGAGGTCCACGAAGTTCTGGCCGGCGATCGCCTGGAGCCCGACGGCCGGGTTGTAGGCGGAGCCGAGCGAGACGGTGAACTCCGTGGGGTCGGTGCCCGCCTCGGGCGTGAGGTCGAAGAGCGGGAGCTGGCCGGGCATGCCCATCTGCACCTGGCCCAGGTAGAGGTTGGCGGTCGGGTCGGGCATCGGCGGGCGGCTGCCGACGTTCTGCACGTTGATCTTCCGCTGCACCGCGAAGTTGGTGTTGCCCGGGAAGAAGCCGACGCGGCCGAAGCCGAGCAGCGGGCGCGGCGTCACCTTGATGCGCGGGCCGCCGCCGGTGCAGGTGAGGGTGATGGTGCCCGAGGGGGTCGAGCGCAGGCCGGTGCTGAAGGTGAGGTTGCCGCTGCGCGCGCCGAGCTGCGACGGGTTGCAGGCGATGTGCATCGGCGTGGGCACGCTGTTGGGGGCGACGGTGAAGGTGGTCGCGTCCTGGCCGGCGGGCACCGCGTGGTAGAAGTCGGCCGGGTTGGTCGACGTCACCTGCGTGAGGGTGATGGGCACGGATGACGGGTTGATGAACACCACGTCACGCAGCGTCTCGGAGCCCGGGTTGACGTAGCCGTAGGCGATGGAGCTCGGGCTCCAGGTGAGCGTCTCGTTGCTGCCCTCGCCGCGCAGGGTGACGGTCTTCTCGGGGCACTCGCCCGCGCCGCGCATCACCACCTGCGCCTGGTAGGTGCGCAGCTCGGTCGGCGAGAAGGTGATCACCACGTTGGTGGTCGACATCGCCGGCACGGGCACCGCGCCCATCGGGGTGTTCTGCTGGTAGCCGAAGCTCGTCGCGTCGGCGCCGGTGATGGGGCCCGTCGAGCCGCTCGCCGGGAGGCTGGTCGGGTTCGCGAAGGGCACCGCGAAGGGCAGCGTCTCGCCGATCATCGTCTTGCCGAAGTCGATGACGTCGGGGAGATCGCACGAGCCCTTCTCGCCCTGACCCTTGAGGGTGATGAGCGCAGTCGAGTCTTCGAAGCGCGTGCCCTCGGTGGTGAGGGTGAGCTTCGAGAGGTAGCTGCCCTTGAGGCCGCGCGGGGCGAAGCTGATCACGAACTCCTGCTGCTCGGAGGGCTGGATGGTGAGGTCGGAGAACTCGGCGGCGAAGTCGGCGGCGCCGGCGGTGGGCGTGGCGCCCACGGCGATGATCTCCGCCGGATCTCCGTCGGTGCGCTCGAGCTTGCTGAGCGAGAGCTTGTTCGCGCCGTTGTTGCGCACCGTCATGGTGAGCGTCTTGCGCTCACCGACCAGCGCGAGGCCGAAGTCGTAGGTCGCGTCGCGGTTGGTGATGCGCTGGCCGGCCTCGTCGCGCCAGATGACGACGATCTCGCCGTACTTGCGATCGATGTTGCCGCCTTTGCAGTCGCAGCCCGAGGCGGCGAGCACGAGCGAGAGCAGCGCGATTGCACTGCGCGCAACGAACGAAGGGTGGCGCATTCAAAGACTCCGTGTGGGGGAAAGGGCGGCGCATCCTCTTTCTGTGGGCAGAGGAGATCAACCCCCCGACACTGTGCGCCGCGCGCCCCTCGGGTTTCGATGACGGGCCGGTCTTCAAAGCGCGGCGTTTCTCAGAGTCTGAGAACGAACCTTCGCGTGAGGAGGCGAGGGGGCCGCCTACTTGTGGTGACTCGTGGCTGGTTGTAGACGTGGAGTTCGCCCTCGCTGATCCCCAGTCAGGTTCGAGCGGAAGACTGGCCGGTCTTCCCTGCAGGAGAACACATGCGTCTGTCCACCACCCGAGCCCTCTTCCTCGGCGGCATCGTCGGGCTCACCCTCTCGGTGCTGCCCTCGTGCGGCAAGCCGACCACCATCACCCGCTGCTCGGCGAGCAACTGTGATGGCTGCTGCGACTCGATGGATGTCTGTCAAAAGGGCTCCGCGAACCCCGAGCAGTGCGGGTCGGGTGGCGCGAGCTGCGGCATCTGCGCGGCGGGCCAGACCTGCGCGCGCGTCGATCAGAACTCGGAGTTCGGCGGCCGCTGCGTCGGCGGCTCGGGCAACGACGGCGGCACCGGCGGTGGCGGCGGCAGCACGGGCGGTGGCAGCGGCGGTGGCGGTGGCTCCACCGGCGGCGGCGGCGGTTCGACGGGCGGTGGCTCGGGCTCGGATGGCGGCACCTGCAACGCGACCACCTGCGCCAACGGCTGCTGCAGCGCCACCGGCGTGTGCATCACCAACACCACCCCGTCGCGCTGCGGCACGGGGGGCGCTACCTGCTCGAGCTGCACGATGGGCAACACCTGCGTGAGCGGCGCGTGCACGCCGTGCGCGGGTTGCATCAACATCACCACCGGCGCCTGCGAGACGGGCACGGCGAACGGCGCGTGCGGCAAGAACGGCGGCTTCTGCCAGGCGTGTGACATGCAGGCCGCGCAGACCTGCCAGGGCGGCACCTGCTTCGGCGGCAGCACGTGCAACTCGAGCACCTGCGCGGGCTGCTGTGACGGCAACACCTGCAAGCTGCCCACGCAGTGGACCAACGCGCAGTGCGGCCAGGGCGCGCCGGGCGCGGCGTGCGTCGGCTGCGGCGGCGGCTCGAGCTGCGACGCGATGGACGCGGGCATGTGCGTCGGCGGGGGCGGCACCGGCGGTGGCGGCGGCTTCCCCGGCCTCGACGGTGGCGGCTTCGGCTCGTTCTGCGACAGCACCACCCCGTGCCCGTCGGGCCAGTGCTGCGACTCGACGCTGGGCGTGCTCGGCCTGTGCGTCAGCGTCGGCGACCCGTGCGGCAACCTCGATCCGAACAACTTCGTGTGCGTCCTCGCGAGCCTGGGTGGCGGCTCGTGCACCTGCAAGTCGTCGGGCACCTGCGCCCCCTGACCTGACGCGACTCACGAGGTGACCGGGGCGGTGCGGGGTGACCCGTGCCGCCCTCGTCGTATGAAGCGACTGCGCGCCCTGGGCCTGCTGAGAGACGACGACGAGCTCCCGCGCTCGCTGCTCGAGGCCTGTCACGAGGAGCGGCTGCATGGCGGGCTGAGCCTCTCGCTGCGCGCCACGCCCGACGAGGTGATGGGGCCGCTGACCCACGCGATGGGCGGCCGCGCCGCGAAGGCGAAGCTGCTCGACGTGCGCACCACGAAGGGCGGGCCGATGGTGCTCGACTTCACCTGCGGGGAGCTCTCGTGCTCGTGGGCGGTGTCGGGCGTCGAGGAGCTCATCGAGCGCCTGGGCGAGGAGTTCCTCGACGACGACGACGTGCGGCAGCTGGTGGTGCTCGGCGAGCACGAGGGCATGCTGCAGGTCTGGGCGCTGCGGCCGGAGGTGCTCGAGACGCTGCTCTTCACGAGCCTGCTCGACGGCGCGCGCAACCTGCGCACGCTGCGGGAGCGCTTCGACCTCGACTGACGGCGTCAGGCCGCGGCGTCGGCCCGGCGCTGGTGCATCTCGGAGAGGATCGACTCGAGCTCGTCGACGTAGAGCACGCGCTTGAGGGCGGGGAAGATCATCGACTCCTCGAGGGCCTGGTGCTCGGTGAGGCAGGCGCGCACGTCGTCGGTCGCCGCGGCCAGCTCGAAGCGCAGCGCGTGGAGCCGGCTCACGTCGCGGGCGATCATCCGGCACACGAGGCGGAGGCGGGCGAGCGGGGCCGCGAGCGCGAGGTGCTGGCGCTCCATCTGGTGGAGCGCGTCGTCGACCACCGGGTGCCGGCCGCGGAGCCGCGGCGCGAGCGAGCGATCCTCGTCGGCGCAGTGGAGCGGGAGCATGCACTCGAGGTAGTCGGAGAGCCCCTCGGCCGTCTCGCGGGCGTCGGCGGTGACGCTGGCCCGCGCGAGGGCGTCGGCGTGCGCGAGCTGGTGGCGCAGCTCGACGTGCGCTTCGAGCAGCACCTCGACGACGTCGCGCCCTTCAGCCGTGCCGACCATTCGGCGTCGACCTAGCACAGGGGGCGGGCACGGTGGCATGAAGCTGCGCATGCGCGCGTCGCTCGTCGTGGTGCTGATCAGCCTCGGAGGTTGTCGTTACCTGGCGGCGCCGACGCCTGCGGTGTCCGCGGAGCGCCCGGCGCTGCTGTCGGCCGGAAGCTCGGGCGATCCGACGCGGCAGCCGGCGTCGTTGCCGAGCAACCGGTGCGGCGTCGAGTGCGGGGCCGGACGTCACTGCGACCCAGCGCGCGCGGAGTGTGTCGCTGACCCGGTCGCGCCCGCACGCGATGGCGGCGCGGCGTGGTTGCCGTGAGGTGAGCCTTTCTCGCGGCGCGCGGCCGACGTAAGAGGTCACGCGTGCTGCTGGCTCGACGAGATCGCCGCGAGTGGGCCGTGCTGGGGCTGGTGCTCCTGGCGTGGGGCCTGCTCGTCGCGCCGCTCGTTCATCGCGAGAGCCACGCGCACGGCCATCGGCACTCGCACGGGCCGACGCAGCCGTCGTCGCCGCACGGCGCCGCGAGCCTCGAGCACCAGGCGCTGAGCTTCGTCGAGGGGCCCGCGACGCCGACGCCGATCTTCCTCGCGTCGCTCCTCGTGGTTCGGCCCGAGCTGGTACCGCAGACGCCCGAGCGTCGCGTGCACCGGCGCGTCGAGCAGTCGCAGGCGCCGTAGCTCCGGATTCAATGCAGCTCCCGTGGACGGCCTGCGGAGCCCCGACGCTCCGTGAGCCCGTTCGTGTCGCGCTTCCGGGCTGAGCCCCGGCGGCGCTGCCACGCGCCCCGTGCGGCGTGGCGCTTGGGTCGTCGGCCCGGAGCCG
>JBMORD010000050.1:0-25436 GCA_049322495.1 Myxococcota bacterium
GCGTCACGCCCGAGTAGGCCGAGTACCCACGCAGCATCACGTAGTAGTCGCCCGCCGTCGGGTTGTTGATGGTGCACGACTCGTTCGAGCCGGTCTTGTACGGCCGGCAGTCGTAGGCGCTCGTCGTCGGGCGCGAGCCGGCGCGGACGTAGAGGTCGGCGTCGTTCGACGAAGCGGTCGAGCCCGTGATGCTGAAGACGACCTTCGTGGTGCCCGCGGGGACGGTGAGCATGAAGTACGTCTGCGAGCTCTGCGCGCCCGAGAGGTTGGTCACCGGCACGCCGTTGGTGAGCGCGGGATCACCCGAGCCGCCACCGCCGCCGGTGCCACCGCCCGCGCCGCCGCCGGTGCCGCCGCCGGAGGTCGTGTACTGCGCGAGCAGCGCCGCCCCCGAGTACGCCTGGTAGCCGTTGAGCATCACGAAGTACGAGCCCGCCTGCGGCGCCGGCACCGTGCACGTCTCGTTGTTGCCGCTGAGGTACGGACGGCAGTCGTAGGTGCTCGTGGTCGGCTGCGACCCGAAGCGCACGTAGAGGTCGGCGTCACCCGTGCCGCCCGAGAGCGCGACGGTGAGGTTCGACGCGCCCGCCGGCACGTCGATGCGGAAGAACTTCTGGCTGCTCGCCGCGCCGCTCAGGCTGCCGACCGAGACGCCGTTCTGGAGCACGGTGACGCTGCCACCGCCGCCACCAGCACCGCCGCCAGTCGTACCGCCGCCGCCGCCGCCAGTCGTACCGCCGCCGCCGCCGGTCGTGCCGCCGCCACCACCCGTCGAGCCACCGCCACCGCCCGTGCCACCCGTGGTGTAGCTGCCGGTGATGGTGAGGCCGGAGAACGCGGCGTACGCGTTGAGCATCACGTAGTACGTGCCCGCAGCGGGCGCGGCGACGGTGCAGCTCTCGGCGTTGCCCGACTGGTACGGCCGGCAGTCATACGTGCTCGTGGTCGGGAGGCTGCCGAAGCGCGTGTAGAGGTCCGCGTCGCCCGTGCCGCCCGTGGTGGTGATGGTGAGGTTCGACGCGCCCGCCGGCACGGTGATGGAGAAGAACACCTGCGCGTTGGTCGCCGCCGAGACGTTGGTCACCGCGACGCCGTTCTGCAGCGGCTGCACGCTGGAGCCGCCGCCACCGCCGGTCGCGCCACCGCCACCGCCGGTCGCGCCGCCGCCACCGCCCGTCGCGCCACCGCCACCGCCCGTCGCGCCACCGCCACCGCCGGTGGAGCCGCCGCCACCGCCGGTGCCGCCGCCCGTCGACGCGCGGTAGCTGGCCATCATCTGGTTCACGCGCGTGAGCTGGCCCGACGAAAACTCGTTCATGCAGCTGTCGTACGAGTAGTCCATGTAGTTGTGGATCGGGTCGACGCCGCCGCCGGAGCAGGTGTCCTTGCTCGCCGGGCAGCCGCTGGTCGCCGACGCCTCGGGCGGCGTGTCGCTCACTTCGTCACCGGGCGCGGCGCAGCCGCCCTGGAACGTGTGGTACAGGCCGAGCCAGTGACCGACCTCGTGGGTCATGGTCAGGCCGAGGTTGTAGTTGGTCGCCGAACCACCGGGCAGGCTGCTGGTGAGCACCACCACGCCGTCCATCAGCGGGTCCGCCGCGTAGTCGCTGGGGAACGTCGCCCAGCCCAGCAGGCCGCCGCCGATGTTCGCGAGGTAGATGTTGAGCGTGTCCGGGCCGCCCTTGCGGAGCGCGGTCTTCATGTTCCGCTCCGCCGTGGTGTCGGGCTGCACCGTGTACCAGGTGGAGTTCGTCGTGCGGTCGACGCCCGCGAGCACGAACGACCAGCCGCTCGAGGCGTACGACTGGTTGAGCACGTTGATCTGACTGTCGATGGCCGCCTGCGAGACGTTGCCCTGCGACTCCGAGGTGCCGGTGTTGATGACGTGCACCCAGGTCTGCAGCGGGCGCGGCGTGGAGATCTCCGCGACGCTCAGCGCCGCGAGCCGCTGGGAGATCTGCTGCCGCATCGCCTCGCTCACCGTGTGCGTGGCGCACCCGCGCCCGGGCTGCACCTGCACGGTGATGGTCTGGTCGGTGTTGGAGTCGCGCTCCGGCTCCTCACCGTTGACCTCCGCGACCCCGCTCACACCGCAGCCCGACAACACGAGCGCTGCGACAATTCCTGCCATCCACAGCGTCCTGCGCATCAAACGTGACATGTGACCTCCGCGAGTTCGCGCGACGAGGTACCTGACGAATCAATGCGTTGCGATGTCTGCACCTGAAGGGAACGGTCGCAGCAGGTAGGGAAGAAGCACGCCCCTCCGCACGTGCGCGCTGATCAGCCGCGAGTGGAGGTGTCCAGCGGCGAGCGCGCTGATCAACCCACGCGAGCGGCGCTGATCTGTCAAAGCGCGCTACAGCGATCCGTCCAATTTCACGAAGTAAGAATGAGGTCCGTCGCCACCGCTGCGATGAGAATTATTCATCTGCGCGGTTCGCCTCAGCGGGGAACGGCGCCACGCTGATCAGCGCTTCTCGCAGCGCGCGAGCAGCAGGTGGTTGTGCTTCGACGGGCTGCCGTCGGGGTAGCCGAAGCGCATCGGCACCCTCTTCGCGGTGGCGAAGAGCTTCCGCAGCTCCTCCTGGTAGCCCTCCCACGTGCCGAGGAAGGACTTCTCGAACCTGCCGTACGCCTCGACGGTGCACCCGTGCTGCGTCCAGTGCCGCGGGGGAATGCCGGTCGAGTCGCTCACCATCACCACCGAGCTGCTGATCAGCCAGTCGCGCACCTTCGAGAACGAGTCGCGCCACAGCAGGTAGCTCGCGGCCTTGGTCATCGCCGTCACCCGGCCCTTCGCGGCGAGGTGGGCGAGCACGCCCTCGGGCACCGCCTCGTTCGAGAGGTTCGCCGCGAGGTGTCGGTGCACGCGGCGCGGCGCGTCGGGCTGGCCCTGCGGCACGAACTGCACCTCGACGTTGGCGAAGGCGGGGCTGAAGTCGGGCGCGCGCCACACCTCCTTGAGCTTCTGCGCGGTGGTGCCCTCGACGGCGGCGATCTCCTCGGCGGTGAAGTAGTGGAGCGCTCCGTCGGGCTCGACGCGGAAGAAGCGCACCGAGACGGGCTCCTGGCCGGCGAGCGCGAGCCCCATGAGGTGCATCGAGAGCTGACCGGGCAGCTCGCCGCGCTGCGTGGCCGAGAGGTTGCGCGAGAGCGAGTCGTTGCTCATGAGCGTCGAGGCGCTGGCGTTCGAGATGGCGCCGAGGCTGCGCTCGAGCGCCTTCGGGTCGGTGAGGTTCTTCCACCGGCGCGGGTCACCCGCGAGCTCCAGCGAGAGCGTGGTGACGACGGTGGCCTTCGGGAAGAGCTGGAGCGCCGACATGAGGTCGCCGCCGCCGAACGGGTACACCAGCTCGGGGGGCAGCTCCGCCGGCAGCAGCGGCGTGAGGAAGTCGCGCGCCCGCACGCCCCAGCTCTCGCGGAACGACGTGTAGCGCCGCCGCTGCGACGTGCACCACCGCTCGACGGTCTTCGCGTCGAGCGGCGCGGGCACGCCCTGGCAGGTCACGAGCTGGAAGAGCGGCCGAACGTCGTCGATGAAGTCGACCGGCTCGGAAGCGGCGAGGACGAGGGAGAGCGCGAGCGCTGCGGTCATGGAGCCGCGACGTTACCCCGGCCCCGCGCCGCGCCCACCCTCAGTCGAGCACGTTGTTGCGCGTGATGCCGACGGTGCGCGTCTGGGTCAGCGTGCGCCCGTCGGCGTCGGTCGCGGTGACGGTGAGGGCGCGGTTGAAGTTGACGCCGCTGCCGAGGGTCCAGGTCACGGTGACCGTGCCTCCCGTGCCGCTCACCGTCGCGTTGGGCGAAGACCAGCTGTAGGTGATGGGGGCGCGCAGGTCGTCGGTGCGCACCGAGAAGACGCCCGACGCCGGCTCGTCGGCTTCCGCCACCAGGCTGAAGTCACCGGTGATGGCGAGCGTGGGGTTGCGCACGGCGATCGCCACGTTCCCGCCCACGTTCGCGCCGGTGCTCGGGCTCATCGCCACCCGCGACACCTGGAACACCGTCTTGAGCGTGGAGTTCGGAATGAGCGTGTCCTGCTCGATGCCGTCGATCGCCCGGCACAGCGGGCCGCGCGACACCAGCACGCCCAGCAGCGTGTTGAGGTCGCCGGCCGCGTTGAAGACGTAGTGGAGCCAGGTCACGGCGGTGACGTCGACGTCCACCGTGTGGCTCGTCGAGCACTGCAGCCAGCTCGCGCCGTTGATGGTGACGGTGTCCTTCACCAGCGCGTCGAAGCCGTTCTCCATGATGAGCCGGTAGTACCCGCGAAGGTCGAGCATCGCCGCGTTCGAGGCCGGGAAGGTGGTCGACGCACGCGTGAAGCGCAGATCGCCGGTCGGGCTCGGCTTGTTGGTCTCGGTGTCCCACCGCTTCTCGACGTCGTTGAAGGCCAGCGCCGTCAGGGTGGCGGCCGCGCCGGGTGAGAGGCGCAGCGCGAACGACTCGTTGGGGCCGAGCAGCTCCAGCTCGCTGAGCACCTGCGCCCGCGCCGCGATGGTGTCGGAGATGCCGACTGCGCGCGTGAACCACGCCCCGAAGATGTGCCGGCCGTTGCGGCAGGCGTTGAGCACCAGCGCGCTGCCTGGCTGGTTGTAGTCGAAGTAGGTCAGGCCATCGCCGTGGCCGTTGCGCGCCAGATCGACGCTCTTCAGCGCGCTCACCGCGGCCCGGCGCAGGGTAGCGACCCGCTCGGCGACCTTCGCGGGGTCGGTCTCGCAGCCGGCGAGCTCCAGGGCGAGGTCGGGGGTCGGCACACCGATGGTGGACAGCGCCTCAGTCGAGGTGGCGACGGCGACGACGTCGTCCTCGAGCGGCAGGCCATCGGGGCCCACGTTGCAGCCGGTGAGCGGGAAGAGACAGCAGACGGACAACGACCACTTCGCGAGCGTCTTGAACACGGGTGACTCCAGAGAACACGCGCACCGGGAGTGGCGCGCGAGGCGCGGCGCCCATGTGCACCCCCGATGCCACGCTCCTTCACCGAGCGTTTCCGGCGCTTGCGAGCACGGTCCGCAGGCCCCGAGCGTGCGCGCACGCACGCCCCCCCGTGCGCGCGCTCAGGCCAGCGTCGCGGCCTCGTGCACGCGGCTCACCTCGACCCGCGCGCGCAGCCAGAACTGCTCGCGCTCCGCCGGGCCCCATGGGAAGCGCTCCCGCAGCGGAGCGAGCGCCGCGGCGAGCGCCGCCGCCGACTCGAAGCGCGCGCGCGGGTCCGTCGCGAGGCAGCGCTGCACCAGCGCCACCAGGTCCGCCGGGAGGTCGGCCCGGAGCGTGCTCAGCGCGTCGGGCTCCCGGGTGAGCCGGAGCGCGAGCACCTGCACGTCACCGCCGCGGAACGGGGCCGCGCCGCCGAGCAGGAAGTAGAGCGTGGCGCCGAGGCCGTAGAGATCCGACGCGGGCGTGGCGGGCTCGCCGCGGCAGCACTCGGGCGCGAGGTACGCCGGCGTGCCGCGGATGACGCCGGTGTTGGTGTGCCCCGCGCTCTCTTCGACGGGCCGCGCGATGCCGAAGTCGAGCAGCTTCACCTCGTCGAACGCCCCTGCCCGCCCGAGCAGCATCACGTTCGACGGCTTGACGTCGCGGTGCACCAGCCCGAGGCGGTGCGCCTCGTCGAGCGCCCCGCACAGCTCCGACGCCACGTGGAGCGCCCGGCCGAGGGGCATCGGCCCGTGCGCCGCGACCACCGCCGAGAGGTCGAGCCCCGCGAGGTACTCCATCGCCAGGTAGTGGACGCCGTCGTCGCTCGCGCCGAACTCGTAGATGCGCACCGTGCGAGGGTCCGACAGCTGGCTGGCGAGCTGCGCCTCGCGCTTGAAGAGCGCCAGCGCGTCGGCCGACGCGTCGCGGCTGCGGAGGATCTTCAGCGCCACCTGCCTGCGCTCGGCGCCGTCCCACGCGAGCCACACCTCGTTCTGCCCGCCGCGCCCGAGCGGCGCCTCGAGCCTGAAGCGCCCCAGCCGCCTCGCCTCGTAGATCTGCTGCTGCGCGGTCCACGTGACGTGCGAGATGGCCGCGCCGCTCACCACCACCGCCAGCGTGAGCAGGAAGTTCGCCACGAAGAGGTCGAGCGACTCGGGCGACAGCCACCACGCGTGCGCCTCGGGCATCACGAGGAAGCGCACCAGCAGCGCCACGAAGTGCATCACGAAGCTCACCAGCCCGAAGCCGAGCGCCACCGAGAAGCGCTCCGGCACCGCCCCCGAGCGGATGAGGATGACCAGCGCCTGGCCCATCAGGTACGGGCTGTTGAGGCCCCCGAAGTCGCCGGCCATCACCCCCAGCCCCGCCCCGATGAGCCCGATGGCGAGCGCGTGCACCCCGAGCACCACCCGGTACGGCGCCCGCTCGCGCTTCGACACGCGCGTCGACACCACCGCCCCGAGCGTCATCAGCGCGCGCACCAGCAGCAACGGCACGAGGTGCGCCGACGGGTACACCCGCGTCGCCAGCCACCAGTCGAGCGCGCCGAACAGCGGAACCAGCGTGCCGCCCACCAGCGTGGCCCGCGCGAGGCCGAGGCGGTGCTCGCCGTGGAGTCGCGTCGACGGCGCGCGCGGGGTCATCGCTCAGCTCGCTTCGAAGATGAGCTTCGTCATCGCCGCCCACGCGGTGACGAGGGCCTGCCGCTGCGAGGGCGTCATGCGCCCGCCCGCGCACTCGTCGACCGCGTCGACCAGCGCGTCGCCGACCCAGCCGTACATCTCGGGCGTGACGCCGTAGCTCCGGTGCGTGGCGGCGATGCCCGCGAGCTCGGTGCGCAGCCGCTCCGGCGCGTCGAGCGCGTCGATGGCCATCACCAGCTTCTGCGCGAACATCTTCTGCTGCGCGTCGGGCGACGAGCGGAAGAACATCGGCCGCACCTCGGGGTGGGCCGCGAAGAGCCGCTCGTAGAAGTTGCCCGGGAAGGAAGGGCACGTCGCGAGAATGTCCTCGAAGAGGTCCCGCAGCTGCTCGGCGTCACTCATGCGTCGTCTCCGTCGCCCGTCGACAGGCCGTGCTTCTTGAGCAGGCGAATCAGCACGTAGCGGTTCTTGAGGCCCAGGGCCCGCGCGGCGCGGGTCGGGCTGTTCTGCGCCTCTTCCATCGCGCGGCTGAGCGTCGCCGCGTCGAGGCCGGCGGGGTCGGCGGCCGGCGTGCTCGACACCTCGGGCGAGAGCTCCTCGTCGAGCGCGGGCGTCACGCCGAGGAAGTCGTCCGGCGCGGTCTGAATCGCCAGCCACATCAGGCGATCGAGCTCGCGCGCGTGGTGCGTGTACCGGTGCCGCACCAGGCGGGCGATGAGCGACGGCGACACGCGCGGCTCGGCCAGCTCCCCCAGCCGGCGCGCGAAGAAGCGCTGCGCCACCGACGGGTTGCTGGCCGCCACGCGCCGCAGCATCGCGTCGAAGATGAGCGGCACGTCTTCGCGGCGCTCGTCGAACGAGGGCACGCGCACCCGGTGCGTGAAGCGCGCGAGGAAGTCGTGCTTGAGCGACGAGAGCGGGCGGTTGGTCGCCGCCACCAGGCGGAAGCTGCTCTGCCGCGTGCGCGCCTCGCCGAGCCGCTGGTACTCGCCCCCCGCGTCCAGCACGCGCAGCAGGTGCACCTGGCTCTTCTCGGGCAGGTCGCCGATCTCGTCGAGGAACAGCGTGCCGCCGTCGGCCTCGCCGATCAGCCCCGCGCGCTCCGGCATGCCGGGGTTGGGGTAGTTCTTCACGTTGCCGAACAGCTCGGCGTCGATGAGCCCCTCGGGCAGCGTCGCCGCGTTGCGCGCCACGAGCGCGCGGCCCCGGCGCGACGAGAGGCCGTGCAGGCTGCGCGCGGCGAGCTCCTTGCCGGTGCCGCTCTCGCCCAGCAGCAGCACGTGGCGGTCGGTGCCGGCGGCGAAGGCCAGCCCCTCGCGCAGCGCCCAGGCCGCCGGGCTCTCGCCCACCAGCCCGAAGGGGTCCGGCTCGCCGAAGGGGAACGCGGGGAAGGCCGCGGGGCGGGTGCGCACCGACGAGAAGCGCACCAGCCACGTCGCCGCGTTCTGCACCTCGAGCACGTCGCCCTCGCCCACCACGCCCTCCGTCGCCACCACCCCGTTGATGCGCAGCGGCGCGCGCCCGACGTTCTTCACCTTGAGCCGCTCGTCGGTCAGCGGGGTCAGCGTGAGCTGCTGCCGCGAGATGCGGGCGTTCGCGATGGGGGTGGTCGCCGCCACCGCCCCCGGGCGCACCCGCGAGGGGTACACCCGCGGCGCCGCGTCGTCGTCGAGCGGCAGGCCCCGCCCGACGGTGCTCGGCGCTTCGATGATCAACGACTCCCCGAGGCGCTTCGGCTCGTCCATGCTCCACACCAGCACCAGCTGGGCGACGAGGCGCTCTTTGGGGGTGCTGCGCTCCCAGGTACCGACGAAGCTGTCGGTGCTTTCCGCGACCATTGAAGGGTCGACGGTACCAGACTTGCTCTGGCGCAAGCCTGCGAAGTCGAGGCCCCGCTCACGGCGCCCACCAGCCGCCGGAGGTCCCCGTGCACGCGATGGCCGGGAGCCCCTGCGTCGCCCGCCACGAGTTGGCGAGGGCGCAGTTCTTCTCCCACATCGCGACGAAGTCCTCCGCGGCGGTGAAGGCGGGTGACAGCAGCTCCCACGAGAGGCCGACGTTGCGCGCGTCCTGGAAGAAGTCGGGGTACAGCCCGATGTGCTTGAGCCCGTCGAGGTTGTAGTCCCACCCGGTGTTCCGCGCGTTGGCGTCCTTCGGGTTGCGGAACTTCTTGAGCGGCGCCAGCTGCCGCGCACCGCCGACGGTGACGTGCTCGTCGGCGGCGGGCCGCGGGGCGCGGTCGTCACGCCACTCGAACGACGCGCGCGCCAGCACCACGCGCGTGCCGTCGGCGTTCGCCCCCACGACGCGGCTCGCGTAGTCCTCGTAGTCGACGGCGTTCGCCCAGTCGTGCTGCTCGAGCTGCTGGTTCATCTGCCCGGAACAGCCCTTCATGCCGAAGCGCGGCGACATCACGCCCGCCATGCCCATCAGGTCGGTGGACACCGCGACGCCGTGCCCGCGCATCTGCTGGGCGATGGCGAAGTACTTCCGCGCCCACGAGGACGTGCTCGCCTCGCAGTTGTTGACGACCGGCGCGAGGCCCGCCGCGGTGAGGTGGGTGCCGAAGGCGGCCGGCGACACCACCGCGCCCGTCGCGCGCAGCCGCTCGAACTCGGCCGGCGTGCGCTCGCCCTCGTGGCCGCGCTCCTCCATGCCGCGCAGCCAGGTGTGCACGCCGAAGGTGGCGTAGTCGCCCGAGTGGTTGACGCCCGGCTTGCCCGCCTCGACGCTGAAGAGCTCCGCGATCTGGTAGGCGTCGACGCGCGAGCGCTGCGAGAAGTGGTCGAGGTCGATGGTCATGCCCCGCGCCATCAGCAGGCGGAGGAAGGCTTCCCCCTCGTCGGTCAGCCCCTTCTCGTTGAGGTGGCCGCCCGGGATGTTCGCGTAGCGCGCGGTCGCGTTCGGCGCGTCGGCGTTGGGCACCGGGAGGTGCACGTTCTCGAGCGAGCACTGGGAGTTCGGCACCACGCCCCCCGGCGCCGCGCCGAGCAGCCACCCGAGGTTGTTGAGGCGCACCGCCTCCTGCGGCTCCTTGAAGCGGAACGTCACGTCTGCCTGGCCGCCGATCCAGTCCGCCGGCGGCCAGAACGTCGGCGTGAGGTACCCGTCGTTCGAGTGCGGCGCGTCGTCGGGCACGAAGTGCTGGCCCACGTCCCACGTGCCCAGCACCAGCCCCGCGAGGGGATCGACGAGACCGGCGGGCAGCGCGAACTTCGCTCCGGGCACCCACGGCTCCTCGTGGCCCGCCGCGCGGCTCAGGTTGTGGAAGTGATTCGACAGGTTGTAGATGTCGTTGAAGAACGCCGCGCCGCCGAGCGGGTTGTCGATGCCGTGAATGGGCGTCACCTTGCGGATGCCGAGCGCCCAGAGGTCGTCGACCTGCTTCTCGAGCGAGTCCTGCTGGCCGGCGCGCCCGAAGAGCGCCATCACGTGGGCCGGGCGCGGCTTGCCGAGCTCGTCGACCTCCGTACCGAGGATGATGGCCAGCCGCCCGCTGGCGATGATGCGCCGCGCTTCCCCCGGGTTGCGCGCGAGGTCCGCGACGCCGCACAGCGGCCCGGGCAGGAAGTGGGGGTCGTTCGAGCACGCCACCAGCCGGCGCATCGAGATGACGCCGTCGCGAATCGCCTGCCAGTCGTCGTAGTCGGTGCGCTTGTCGAGCACGCCCTGCATCACGCGCCCGTTGATGGAGTCCATCACCACCAGCCGCAACCCACCCTGGATGGCGCGCCGGATGAACTGGTGCTGGTACGACTGGTGGCTCGGGCCGAGGCTGTGGCCCGAGTGCGTCCCGTCGGGGAGGTCGTGGTCGATGCTCTCGATGGCGCCGGGCGCGCCGAGCGCCGGCGTCTCCTCGCCCTCGGCGGTCAGCAGCTTCGCGAGCGACTGGAGCCAGTCACCGAGCTCGACGCGGCCGCTGGTGGGCGCCGACGCCCCGTGGAGCGTGTAGTTCTGCATCACCGGCAGGGCCATCAGCGCCGCGCCGGCCTGGGTCGCCGCCGCGAGGCAGTTGGCGACGAAGATGCCGGCGAGGGCCGGCCCCGCGACGGGGATGGCCGCGAGGCCCGCACCGACCACGTTGCAGTCGATGGTCAGCATGGTCGTCAGGAAGAGCACCACCCCGAAGTTGACGTGGCACTCGGCCTCGACGCTGGAGGTGGTGATGGCCTCGCGGAGGACGCCTCCGTCGCGCAGGGTGATGGCGGGCAGCCCACCGCGGCAGTCGTAGACGCGCTCGAGGTCGTCGGTCGGATCGCCCCAGAAGAAGTGGCCCCCGAAGGCGGTGTTCGCCACGGCGTGCGCGTGCGTGTCGGTCACGCCCCACAGGCGCTGCGGCGCGATGACGCTGCCCACCTTCGCGGCGGTCGTGACGCCGTCGACCGTCTTGCGCAGCCAGCTCGTGCCGGGCGGCGTGGCGTTGGTGCACAGGAAGTGGTCGACGTTGACGTGCGCCATGCCCCCGTCGCCGCGCGGCGCGTCGACCACCTTCAGGCGCGCGGTGAGGCCGACGTACGGCGAGACGTCCCACACCACCGTGCGGTCCATCGAGTCGTGCTCGACGAGGCTGGTCGACGCGCGCACCACCACCCAGGCGCCGTCGAGGCTCGAGACCGAGGCGAAGCCGGGGGCGAACTCGCTGACGCCGAGGCCGTCGGCGCTCGCCTGCAGGGTGGCCTGCGGCACCGCCGCCGTCGGTCGCACCTGGAGCTCGACCCGCTGTGACGCGTGGTACGCGCCGCCGATGCGGAAGGTGAGCCGGCTGGTCTTCACCACGAAGGCCGGAGAGACGAGCGTGCCGACGTCGGTCTCGGGGTAGCGCCCACCGCCCGGCAGCTCGCTCGGCTTGCGGCGATCGCTCGAGCCGATCCACCACGCGCCCACCTGGTTCACGTCACGCGAGTACTGCCAGTAGTCGCCGCCGACGAGCACGTCCATGCCGTTGGCGCCGCCGGTCGGCACGTAGCCCGGCGGGCGGAGGCGATCGATGTGCACGTCATTGCCGAAGATGGGGCCCTGGCGCCCGTCGCCGAAGAGGCCCGTGCCGACCCAGCCTTCGTACGAGCCCTCGAAGCTCCAGCCCTGGCCGTCGTGGCAGCTCCCGTACGGCGTGGGGAGCTTCCCGGGGTCGAGCGGCTCGAGCCACGGCACGGTGCTCTGCGGCGTGTGCCCGGGCGGGAGATCCGAGAGGTCAGGCACCGGCCACTGCGGCTCCGGCCGGGAACGGAAGTGGTCGGAGTGCGTCTCGACGAGCGTGATGCACGCCCCGGCCGGGCCGACGAAGCCGCCATCGGGCAGCGGCTGCAGGCCGGCGTCGGCCACGGTATCGGCGTCCCACAGGAGGCAGCCTGCGTCGTCGACGCCTGCGGGGCCCCACGCGAACGCGGAGAAGGACAACAGCACGGAGAGGAAGGGGAGCGTCTTCATGGGGAGGTTCGGGGTCAGCGCGCCGCGGCGGCGCGAGAGAGGAGATCTCGGAGGACGGCTTCACGCTGCGCGACCGGCAGCTCCTGGAGGTGCGCGAGCGTC
This sequence comes from Myxococcota bacterium, assembly GCA_049322495.1. Classification (GTDB taxonomy): domain Bacteria; phylum Myxococcota; class Myxococcia; order Myxococcales; family Myxococcaceae; genus Archangium_A. The sequence continues at coordinate 12,099 of JBMORD010000050.1, forward strand.
GACGGGTCGAGGGCCTGCGCGAGGCGCGCGTCGACGGGGCGGAAGTCCGCCGGCACCGAGAAGAGCTCGGGCGCCAACGCCCGCGCCTCGACCTTGACCGGCACGAGGCTCGTCTCGCCCGCCGGCGTGCGGACGCTCATCTTGAGCACCAGACCGGTGACGCCGAGCCGCGCCAGCGCGTCGTCGACCGACGCCCCCTGACGCGAGGCCACCCGCATCGCCTGCGCCCAGCGGGCATCGGGCAGGAGCGTGGTGGCCACCCAGTACTCGCCCGCGAAGTCGGGCCCGGTGACGCGCACGCGCTCGCAGGCGATGCCCTGCACCGTCTCGCGGCCGACGCGCTCGGCCGAGAGGGCGCGGCTGGTGCGGGGCTGGTACGCGCCGCTCGCCACCGTGAGCGGGAGCCGCTGCGAGGTGCGGCGCACCGGATCGAGGCCGATGATGGTGTCGGGCTCGTTCGCGCTCACCAGGTACTGCGTGCGGAAGGTCTTCCCCAGCATCGGCACGGCGAGATCGCCCCGCAGCCCGCGGCGGCTGACCGCGAGGTGGAGCGCGCCGTTGCCGCCCGCGCTGCGCAGCTCGAGGTCGACCAGCCCCTCGAAGGACGGCGCGCCCGCCAGCACGCCCAGCACGATGACGGCCATCATCGGCGCACCTCGCGGCGCAGGGTCATCAGCCAGCTGGTCGCGCAGTCGTCCGCGCCAGCGACCACCGAGCCCGAGAGCACCAGGTCGTCTCGCTCACCGAAGAGGTCCACCCGCTCGGGCGAGAGCGCCTCGAGCGCCACCGACCAGCGCCACTCGCCGAGCGTCTCGACGACCGCCTGCGCGCTGGCGTCGACCGGCGCCGCGAGGCACCAGCGGCCGGTGACCAGCCCGTCGGCGTCTGCCGTCAGCGAGCGCTGCTGCGCGCCGGGCGGCGGCGGCGCGAGCGTCGCGGCCTCGACGAGCGAGGTGCGGCCGAGCACGGTGAGCGGCGCGTCGCCGGTGCCCTCGGCGCAGCCAGCGCCGAGCAGAGCCAACAGCCAGACACGACGGAGTGGGGGCGTTCGCATGACGGGCCCGGAAAGCAGCCCGCGTGCCGCGCCAGACCCGCGTCATCTCGACGGGCCTCGTGGCAGCGGGGCGTGCGCGCACGCTCGCCCACCGTGCGCGCACGCCTACTCGAAGTCGGAGTAGCGCAGGCCGGCGACCCCCGACCGGGCGTCGTCGGGGAGCTGGAAGACGAACTCCTCCTCTGCCTGCTCCTCGCCGCTCGGCAGGAAGGTCATCTCGTCGAACACCTCGGCCACGCACCCGGCGAGGGTCTCGTCGTCCCAGGAGGTCTCGACGCGCGTGCCCGGCGCGAAGGCGCCCTCCCGCGTGGGACGGAAGTGCACGGTGATGGTGACCGGCCCGCGGTCGCGCACGAGGTGCTGGTTCACGCACAGCGCCAGCTCCGGCGCGACGGCCTCGAGCGCGTTCGCCAGCCGCCGCGGCACGCCGTCGTCGCGGCGGTCGTCAGCCCGGGACCTGGAGACCGGCGGCTCGCCCGTGGTGCGCGGCGCGAGCGCCACCGCCGCGGGCGCGAGGTGGGCTGGCTCGGCGATGGCGGGCGGCACGGGCGCGGGGCGCGCTGGCGGCTCGAGCAAGACCAGCCCGCCCACCACCACCAGGAGGAACAGGAACGACGGCAGGCCGGCGATCAACACGAGGCGCTTCATCTGCAGCGCGCCGAGTCTCCCGCGGCCCGACGCGTCGCACGCAAGCCCACCTGCCCGTCAGGTCACCAGGCCCCTTGACGCAGCGCCACGCCCTGCCCTGCCCGCAGCTCGGCGGCGCGACGGAGCAGCGCGACGAACTCGAGCCGCTCCGGCCGCTCGTCGGCCGCGCCCTCGGCGAGCTCGGCGATGGCCCCCAGAGGCCACGCGCCCAGCTCGTTGCCGCGCAGGGTGTCGGCGCCGAGCGCCACCGCGGCCGCGAAGCGGAAGTCGGCGCCGAGCTCGGGCAGCGCGTGCGCCACCGCCGCCCGCGAGATGGGCTGCTCGACCTCGAAGGCCTGCCCCGTCCCGGGGACCAGCCCGCGCACCGCGACCGTGCCGAGCGCGCCCGCCTGCGAGGTGAGCGTGACCTCGTACAGCGCCGTCACCGCGTGGCCCGCGCCGAGCTCGCCGCCGTCGACCGCGTCGTTGCGGAAGTCCTCGTCGGCGACCGCCCGGTTCTCGTAGCCGAGGAGCCGGTACGACGAGACCACCTTCGGGTCGAACGTCACCTGCACCTTCGCGTCCTTCGCGATGACCTCCAGCGTGCCGGTGAGCTGCCGGTGGAACACCCGCTCGATGGCCGCCTCGCCGTCGACGTACAGCGCCTGCCCGTTGCCCTTGTCGGCGAGGCGCTCGAGCGCGTTCCCGCGGTAGTTGCCCAGGCCGAAGCCCACGGTGGTGAGCGTCACCCCTTCCTCGACGTGGGCGTGCACCGCGTCGAGCATCGCGTCGGGCGTGAGGTTGGGGCCGATGTTGGTGTCGCCGTCGGTGAGCACCACCACGCGCGTCGTGGTGCGCGGCGCGACCTGCCGCACCGCGAGGCGGTAGGCGAGCTCCATGCCGCTGCCCATGGCCGTGCCGCCGCCCGCGTCGAGCGCGTCGATGGCGCGGAGAATGGTCGTGCGGTTGGCCGCCGTCACCGGCGTGGGCGGGAGCACGACCTCGGTGCTGCCCGCGTAGGTGACGAGCGCCACGGTGTCGCGCGGGGTGAGCTGCCGCGTGAGCACCGCCAGCGCCCGCTTCGCGAGCGGGAGCCGATCCGCGCCGGCCATCGAGCCGCTGACGTCGACGAGGAACACCAGGTGGGCGGGCTGGCGGTCGACGTCGGCCACCACGCGCCCCTTGAGCGAGACCTTCAGCAGCGTGCGCGCCTCGTCGAAGGGCGACGTCGCCCCCTCGACGCTCACGGCGAAGGGCGCAGCCGTCGGAGGCGCGAGCCGGTAGTCGAAGGCGTTGACCCACTCCTCGACGCGCACGTCCCCCGGCGGCGGCAGCGCGCGCTGCTCGAGCACCAGCCGGCGCGCGAAGGTGTACGAGGCGGTGTCGACGTCGATGGCGAAGGTGCTGCGGCTGTCGAGCGCGGTGCGCACCTCGGGGTTGGGCGACGGCGCGCTCACCACCGGCGCGGCGTACGCGCCGTCGTCGACCGCGAAGCTCGTCAGCTTCTTGCGCTCGAGCTTCCCGGTGCGCCGCGCGACGACGGTGTCCCCCGCCAGGCAGTCGGCGCTCATGCCGAAGAGCGCCTTGAGGTTGTCACCGAAAGTGCCGACCGCGCCCACCACCGCCATCATCACCACGACCACCGCTGCGAGGAGCCGCTTCATCATGTCCGTCACCCTGGGGAGCTGCGAGGTGACGGCATGGTGCGCCCGCGCGCGCGGGGCGAACATCGGGCGTCGGGAGGTCCTCCCGCTGACCGTCGGTCACCTGACCGATGCGGTGTCCTTGAGCGCCCGCTTGAGGATCTTCCCCGAGTCGGTCTTCGGCAGCTCGGCGAGCACCTCGAGGTGCCTCGGAATCTTGTACCGCGCGAGCTTGCCGTCGCAGAACGCCTGCAGCTCCTCGAGCGTCACCTTCGCGCCCGCGACGAGCGAGACCACCGCCTTGCCGACCTCGCCCCACTTCGCGTCCTTCACGCCGACCACCGCCACCTCGCGCAGCGCGGGGTGCGTCGAGAGCACGCGCTCGACCTCCGCGGGGTACACGTTCTCGCCGCCGCTGATGAACATGTCCTTCTTGCGCCCGGCGACGAAGAAGAAGCCGTCGGCGTCGCGCCGCACGAGGTCGCCGGTGTGGAACCACCCGTCGCGAATCGCCTCCTTCGTCGCCGCCTCGTTCTTCCAGTAGCCCCTGGTGCACGCCGGGCCGCGCAGCACCAGCTCGCCCACCTCGTCGACGCCCACCTCGCGGCCCGCGTCGTCGACCACCTTCACGTCGCAGTAGAAGTTGGGGAAGCCGATGGAGCCCATCTTGAGCTCCGCGTGCTCCTCCTGCAGCGAGAAGACGTTGGGGCCGAACTCGGTGAGGCCGAAGCCCTGGCGCACCTTCACCCCGCGGCCGTGCCAGGTGCGGATCAGCTCGAGCGACATCGGCTCGCCGCCCACGATGGCGAAGCGCACCGACTTCAGCGACACGCTCGGGAAGCGCGGCTGGTGCGCCATCGAGTCGAGCGTGGTGGGCACCCCGAAGAGCACGGTGATGGCGTGCTGCTCGATGAGCTCGAGCACCCGCGCCGGGTCGAACTTGCGCAGGAAGACGATGCGCGCCCCGCGGTGGAGGAACGGCGTGTTGAGCACGTGCCACCCGCTGGTGTGGAACATCGGCAGGAACGACAGCGTGACGTCGTGCTGCGTGAGGTCGAGGCGCAGCCCGGTGCTCACCGAGTTCCAGAACACCATCTCGTTGCTGATCAGCGCGCCCTTGGGCGCCCCGGTGGTGCCCGAGGTGTAGAGGATCATGCACGGGTCCTCGAAGCGGCTCTCGAAGTGCTCGAAGCGCGGCGACATGCTGTCGACCATCGCCTCGGCGAGGCCCTCGAAGCGGAGGTGCCTGACGCCCTCGGGCAGCTTCAGCGCCGAGACCGTCGAGGCGAACGTGGCGTGCGAGAAGAAGAGCCGCGGCTCGGAGTCGTCGAGGATGTGCTGCACCTCGCGCACCGCGAGGCGGAAGTTGATGGGCACCAGCGCCGCGCCCAGCCGCTGGAGCGCGAGGAAGAGGGCCACGTACTCCACGTCGTTGCCCGCCAGCGCCGCCACCCGGTCGCCGCGGCGCACGCCCTCGACCTGCAGGAAGCCCGCGAGGCGGTGCACCTGGAGCTGCAGCTCCTTCCACGTCCACGTGCGCCCGGTGTCCGCGTCGACGAGCACCACCGCGTCGGGTCGGTAGAGGGACCAGCGCGCGAGGTAGTCGAGCTCGATGGGGTCGTTCATGGTTCCCCTAGCTAGTGAAGCCCCGCGCGCTTCGCGACGCCCGCGTGCGGGCCGCGCAGAAACCCGGGTTGCGGGGAACATCGCGGGCGCTGATGAATGTGCCGCACGCGCCGCCCGTCGGGTGCACGTGCTCCGCGCCGCCGCCCTGCTCGCGCTCGTCCCCCTCTTCGCCTCGGCCCAGCCGCTGACGGTGAGCGTCAACGGCACCGTCGGCGGGCGCTGGCTCGACGAGCACCTCGTGCGGTCCGCGCACCAGCGCGCCAGCCTCAGCGGCGGCGACCTCGCCTTCGGCGGCTCGGTGGAGCTCTCGGGCCGCCTCTCGCGCCTGCGCCTCGGCGGGCAGCTCGCCCTCGACGCGCTCGAGTCGCCGCGCGGCCTCGACGTCGCGCGCAATGGGCCGCTCCAGCCGCTGGCGCAGACGGGCGACACGGTGACGTCGGCGCTCTTCTTCACCGCCGCGCCCTTCGCCGGCCTCGCCATCGGGCGCGACGAGGCGTTCCACGGGTGGCTCGACCTCCTGGTGGCGGTGGAGCTCCTCTCGGCGAAGGTCGAGGGCGAGCGGATGCTGGGCGTGACGGCGTCACCGACGCTGCGGCTGGGCTTCGCGGTCGAGCTGGGCGACGTGGGCGTGGAGCTCTCGCTGCTGGGCGGCTTCCTCGGCACGACGCGCGTGGCGCTGGCGCTCGGGCTGCGTCTCTGATTCATCCTCGGGCATGCCCCACCCGCACGAGGTCATCGCGCAGCACTGGCTCGACGCCTTCAACGAGGGCGACGTCACGAAGCTCGTCTCGCTCTACGCCGACGACTGCACGCACACGTCGCCCAAGCTCCGCACGCTCCACCCCGAGACGGGCGGGAAGATCGTCGGCAAGGCCGCGCTCACCACCTGGTGGACCGACGCGATGAAGCGGCTGCCCGGGCTGCGCTACGAGAAGACCTCGCTCACCGCGAACGACGACCGGGTGTTCCTCGAGTACGTGCGCCACGCGCCCGACGCGGCGCCGATGCCGGTGGCCGAGGTGTTCGACCTCAAGGACGGCCGCATCTTCGCCTCGCGCGTGTACCACGGCTGAGATGCTCAACCGCTCGCTGCTCTACTTCACGGTGCTGGTCATCGCGACGTGCGGGCTCATCTACGAGCTCATCGTCGGCACGCTCGCCAGCTACCTCCTGGGCGACAGCATCACGCAGTTCTCGACGGTCATCGGGGTGTACCTCTTCGCGCTCGGCATCGGCGCGTGGCTGTCGGGCTTCATCGACAAGGGCGTGCCGCAGCGCTTCGTGGAGATCGAGCTCGCCGTCGCGCTCGCGGGCGGCATCAGCTCGCCGTTCCTCTTCGCCACCTTCGCCTCCGGCGCGTCGTTCCGCGTGGCGCTCTACGGGCTGGTGCTGGTCATCGGCACGCTGGTGGGCCTCGAGATTCCCCTCCTGATGCGCATCATGAAGGAGCAGCTCGAGTTCAAGGACCTCGTCTCGCGCGTGCTGACCTTCGACTACCTGGGCAGCCTCTTCGCGTCGCTGCTCTTCCCCATCGTGCTCGTGCCGAAGCTGGGGCTGGTGCGCACCTCGCTGGTGTTCGGCCTGCTCAACGCGCTGGTCGGGCTGTGGAGCACCTGGCTGCTCGCGCCGGTGCTGGCCAGCGTGACGCGGCTGCGGGTGAAGGCGGTGCTGGTCTCGGTGCTGCTGCTGGTGGGCATCGCGATGGGCGACGCGATGACCTCGCTCTTCGAGGAGCAGCTCTACAACGACGAGGTGGTGCACGCGCAGTCGACGCCGTACCAGCGCATCGTCGTCACGCGGAGCCACCGCGGCTTCTCGCTCTTCTTGAACGGCAACCTGCAGTTCAGCTCGGTCGACGAGTACCGCTACCACGAGGCGCTGGTGCACCCGGCCTTCCAGGCGGCGACGTCGCGACGGCGGGTGCTGATCCTCGGCGGCGGTGACGGGCTCGCGGCGCGCGAGGTGCTGCGCTACGGCGCGGAGCTCGAGCGCGTGACGCTGGTCGACCTCGACGGCGCGATGACCAAACTGGCGCTCGAGGCCACCGAGCTGGCGGAGCTCAACGGGCGCTCGCTCGCCGACCCGAAGGTGCGCGTCATCAACGACGACGCGATGCAGTGGCTGACGAACACCGACGAGCAGTTCGACGTGGTGATCGTCGACTTCCCCGACCCGAACAACTTCTCGCTCGGCAAGCTGTACACCACGCGCTTCTACGACCTGCTGCGGCGGCACGTCGCCGACGACGGGGTGGCGGTCATCCAGTCGACCTCGCCGCTCTTCGCGCGCCGGAGCTACTGGTGCATCGACACCACGCTGCGCGCGGCGGGCTTCCAGACGCGGCCGTTCCACGTGTGGGTGCCCAGCTTCGGCGAGTGGGGCTACGTGCTCGCCGGCCACGGCTCGCTCGAGCCGAAGCACCCGCTGCCCGAGGGGCTGCGCTTCCTGAGCGACGACACCCTGCCCACGCTGTTCCAGTTCCCGAAGGACATGGAGCGCGTGCCCGCCGAGGTGAACCGGCTCAACAACCAGGTGCTGGTGCACTACTACGAAGAAGAGTGGCGTCGCTGGAACTGATCCAGGGTCAGGGCTTCTCCAGCTTCGCGAGCACGTTCTCGAGCTCACGCGCGACGCGAAGGTCCTTCGGCCGGGCGACCGCGCGCTTCGACGCGATCAGATCCGACAGACCGACCACCTTCACGCGGAGGTCCGGACCAAGGTCGAGCGTGACGGCGTGCGCGGCGACGCGCTCCCACGCGCCGAGGCCAGAGAGCTCTCCAAGCAGATCGAGCACTCCCCAGTCGGTCGCCAGGTACAGGTTCCGATTTCCGATGAAGCGAGACCAGTCGGTGACGGGGCGACGCTGGACGCTCATCCGCTCCACCGGGTGAAGATCCGAGAGGGCGCGAGCCAGACGTCCGACGGTCTCTTCGTCGAAGCGAACGCAGACGTCGACGTCTTCGGTGACGGACGCACTCCCGTGCGCGATGGCAGCCATGCCACCGACCAGGACGAACTCAACCTTCTCCCGAACCAGCCGTCGCAACAGATCGAGGGTCGAAGCCATAGTGTTCAGTTCCGGCCTTCCGCAGCGCGCGCACCAGCTCGAGCGCCGCCTCGTGGCGTGCCATGCGCTGGGCGGGCGTCAGCGTCTGGAGGTAGTCGAGCAGGTCGAAGTCGATGTCCGCGTCGAGCTCTGCGTCGGTCGGTGAACGGGCGGGCTTCACCCGGCCAGCATAACGCGCGCGCGTTCAGCGATCCTCGCCGTCGCCTTCGAGGAGCCAGGCCAGCGCCTCGACCCGCGCGTGCGTCACGCCGAGCAGCGTGGCGAGCACCTCGTCCTGCAGCGCCACGAGCCGCGGCGCGTCGAGCTTCACGCCGGCCTCCGCGGGGAGTTCCCCCAGCAGCGAGCGCGACCAGAAGCGCAGGCCCTCGATGGCCTCGTGCGCCTTCCCCTGCGCGGCCGCCTGCGCGCGGTCGAAGCCCTCGGCCGCGACGGTGCTCAGCAGCTCCTCGAACGCCTCGTCGCCCTCGAGCGAGAGCGGATCCTCGACGATGGCGCGCGCGTACACCTCGGCGCGCACCGCCTCGTGCAGCACCGCGTACAGCGCGCGCAGGGCGTCGACCTCCTCGGGCGGACGGAGCGCGGCGTTCTCCACGAAGTCGGCGACGTCACCGAGCACCGGCACGTCGGCGAGCAGCTCCCCCGCGTTCGCCGCGCGCTCGGCGGTCGGCAGCTCGGCGCGGCGCAGCGCCCACAGCAGCAGCTGCAGCTCCTCGGCCGTCCAGGCCACCGCCTCCGCCGCGTCGTCGCTCCACGAGCCGGGCGCCGCCGAGAAGACCGCCTCCCCCTCGTCGCCGAGGTGCGCGAGGAGATCCTCCCGCTCGACCCACTTCACGAGCGCCTCGGCCCGCGCCGCGTCACGCGAGCTCTCGAGCTTCGCGCGCTCGAGCAGCGCGGCCACCATCAGCGCGCGGGCGGCGACGGCGTCGGCTTCAGGGGCGGCGACTTCGAGCTGATCCGGGGAGGTGTCGGTCATGGGCGCGCGTATACTCCCCGGCCTGATGCGAGTCCTCCGGGGGATGGTGACCGCGCTGGCGCTGCTCCTCGCCGCCGGCTGCGGACCGAAGACGATGGAGGCGCGCATGCGCGACGCCGAGCGGCTGGCCGACCGCGCCTCGTCGCACCTCGACGCCGCCGAGAAGGCCGCCGCGGCCCTCGACCCGAAGACGATGGAGTCGGAGCTCGACGACGCGCAGCGCGCGCTCGGCGAGAAGGACATCGAGCTCTACCCCGAGGCGCAGATGCACCTCGATCGCTACCGGGAGCTGCGCGCCCGCCTCGCCGCCGTGAAGGCCGAGAAGGAGAAGCGCGAGCTCGAGCGGCGGCTCAACGCGGCGCGAGACAAGATCGTCCCCCGCGTGCAGGCGATGCTCGAGGCGCAGGACGCCCTCGTGCCGTCCGCGCCCACCCGCGCCCAGTGCGACACCCTCGAGGACAGGGCGAAGGCGGTGAAGGAGGCCGTCGACGACGACCTCGACCTCTTCGTGAAGGACGCCGACTTCGCCGCCTGGGCGAAGTCTCAGCGCACGAAGGTCGACCGCGCGCTCGAGGCGGCTGCCCGCGCCCGCCGCGGCGTCGCCTTCCTCGACGGGCCCGTCACCGACTGGCGCGAGGGCCTCGCCCTGCAGAAGGGCGCGAAGACGAAGAAGTCACCCGGCGACCGCGAGACCGCGCTCCGTGAGTCGCGCACCCGGCTCTCTGCCTGCAGCCGGAACGCGAAGCCCTTCGACGCCGACAAGGCCACCACCGCCGTCGCCTTCGCGCTCCCACCGGGCAAACCACAGACCCCGGGCCAGCTCATCGCCACCTGCGACAAGGCGCTCAAAACCGTCGAGACAGAGTGGAAACGGGTGCTCAAAAGCCTCAAAAAGCCCCGAAAGTGACGAAGTTGAAGTCGGTCTCTCTGGGCTGATGTAGGTATCTCTCTGATCCACACAACCCGCGGTGCGCTTTCGCGATACTCGAGAATCTGCTGCCCACTTTTCGCGCTGCATTTCTGATCTGAAGGGGAACACACATGGCCCGCATCGACTCTGGCTCGAGCTCGTCGTCGTCCGCTGCTGCTGCTGCACGTGAAGCTGCCAAGAGGGCGGCTGAGGCGGCTGCGAAGGCGGCCGCGAAGAAGGCTGCCGAGGCCGCTGCGAAGAAGGCCGCCGCCGAGGCCGCGAAGAAGAAGGCCGCCGAGGCCTCGCGCCGCAAGGACGGCTTCGACGCCAAGAAGCACCTCCCCAAGCTCGACAAGAACTACGACTCGACGAAGAAGAAGGACCTCGAGGCGCTGGGCAACGGCAAGGGCACGTCGAAGCTGAACAAGGACGGCTCGCAGACCACCACGCTCGAGAGCACGAAGAAGGGCACCACCACCAAGGAGGAGCTCACCACCAAGCGCAACAAGTGGACCGGTGAGAGCCAGCTCAAGTTCGAGTCGACCTCCACCACCAAGACCTCCGCCACCAACTCGCGCGAGACCAAGCACAAGTACGACGCGCAGACCGACCTCCTGGGCCGCACCACGTCGACCCAGTCGAAGGAAGTCACCATCAAGAAGGGCGACACCACCACCGTCGAGAGCCGCAGCACGGCCACCGACCAGTACGGCGGCAAGAAGGTCACCACCGGCAACTCGAAGTCGGTCGAGGACGGCAACACCACCACCACCGACTCGCGCAACGTGACCAAGGGCCGCTTCGACACGAAGCAGGTCGTCACCGAGCACAAGACCGAGGTGAAGGACGGCAACGCCACCACCACCACCACGAAGAAGTCGACCACCGGCACCGACCTCTCGGTGACCAGCTCGAAGGGCTTCAAGGACGGCAAGTTCACCCTCAGCGACTCCGCCGACTGGAAGAAGAGCAAGTTCAACACCGAGCTCGGCAAGGAGAAGGAGTGGAAGCTGAAGGAGCCGGCCGCCGACAAGGGCTTCACGCAGAAGGCGACCACCGGCACCCAGGCCAAGCTCGACAAGGCCCAGATGGTCGGTGACGCGCTCGGCGCGGCCGGCCTCAAGAAGGAGGTCTGGAAGGGCAAGGAGTGGGACACCGCCAAGCTCAAGGACCTCGAGGCCGAGAAGGTCAGCTTCGCCGGCAAGAAGGTCGGCACGTCGGGCTCGGGCTCGGTCACCGTCGGCGCTGACGGCGTGAAGGCCGACTTCAAGCGCGAGGCCGTCGCGGGCCTGTACGCGCAGAAGAACGACTCCGTCACCGGCAAGTACGGCACGGCCAGCTACCAGGCGGGCGCGAAGCTCGAGGCGAAGGCCGGCGTCGACGCCAAGGGCACGCTCAACCTCAACGGCCTCGACGCGTCGGTCAACGCGCGCGTCGGCGTCACCGCCGAGGCGAGCATCAAGGGCAAGGTCGAGTCGGCCTCGCTGGCGAAGATCGGCGGCGTCGACGTGAAGGTCGGCGCGGAAGGCTCGGCGCGCGTGGCGGCCGAGGCCGAGGCGCACGCCAACGGCAAGCTGCAGATCACCCGCAACCCGCCCGCCGCCATCGCCACCGGCAGCGTCGGCGCGTCGGCGGTGGTGAAGGCCGAGGCCGAGGTGAAGGTCTCCGCCGGTCCCTTCGCGGTCAAGGCGTCGGGCTACGCGAGCGCGGGCGCCGAGGCGCAGGCGTCGGGCACCATCGGCTACCAGGACGGCAAGCTGAAGATCGGCGGCTCGGTCGGCGCGGCCCTCGGCGTGGGCCTCGGCGGCTCGGCCACGGTCGAGGTCGACGTGAAGCAGATCGGCGAAATGGCGAAGGGCGCCGCCGACCGCAACCACGACGGCAAGCTCGGCCTCGACGACATCTCGGCGGGCGCGGCGCAGGCGGGCAAGGCCGCCGCCACCGCGGTCTCGAACGCGGCCAGCAGCGCCGCCAGCGCGGTGTCGAGCGCGGCGAAGACCGTGCGCTCGTGGCTGCCCTGGTAACGCAGCGCCTCCCGACGACCGGGTGAGCCCCACCCGGTCGTTCGAAGAGCGCCGTTTGTTTCGGCGCCCAACTGCGTCACACTCGTTCATCTCATGGCACAGACCGAACTGTTTCAGCGGGGCCTCACGGAGCTCAAGGCGGGTCGTTTCGCCGAAGCGCGGAAGCTCTTCGTCGAGAACGAAGAGAAGAGCGGCACCACGGCCGAGACGAAGGAGCTGCTGAAGAAGGCCGAGGCGAACCTCGCGGCCGGCAAGCTCGACGAGGGCGCGCAGCAGCTCAACACCGTGCTGGAGCGCAACCCGACCATCCCCGAGGTGTACGTGGGGCTGGCGCGCATCGCGATCTTCACCAACCAGCTGCCCGACGCGCGCACGCACGCGATGGCCGCGGTGAAGGTCGCCCCGCAGTTCGCGCTCGGGTGGACGATGCTCGGCCTGGTGCAGGAGAGCGAAGGTGACGTGAAGGCGGCGCTGCCCAACCTCGAGAAGGGCGCGCAGCTCGGCACCGGCGTCTTCCTCTGTCAGTTCAACTACGGCCGCGTGCTCTCGTCGCAGGGGCAGGCGCAGGCGGCGGTGCCGTACCTCCTCAAGGCCACCGAGCTCGAGCCGAAGAGCCCCGACGCGCACATCGCGCTCGGCCTCACGCTGCGCCAGCTCAAGCAGTACGAGAAGGCCCTCAAGGCGCTCGAGAAGGCGAAGGACGTCGCGCCGAAGAACCCCGACGGCTGGGCGACGCTCGCCGACATCCTCTTCGAGGTGAAGGAGTTCAAGGCGGCGCGCGACATCCTCGACCGCGGCCTGCAGGCGGTGGGCGACCACCCCGCGCTCCTCGAGAAGGCCACCGCGTGCGCGATGATGCTCAACGACCCGGAAGGCGCCGTGGGCTACGTCGAGCGCGAGCTCAAGGTGGTGCCGCAGCACGAGCAGGGGTGGCTCAACCTCGCCCACCTCTCGCTGCTCACCGAGAACCTCGACCGCAGCGAGTGGGCCGCCCGCGAGCTGCTCAAGCGCAACCCGAAGAACTGGGAAGCGTGGCTCCACCTCGGCAACCTCTTCGACGCCGTGCCCGACGAGGCGAAGGCCGAAGACGCGTACCGCAAGGCCCTCGCGCTCGCGCCCGACAACTGGAAGGTGCTGATGAACCTCGCCACGGGGCTCATCCAGACTCAGGTGCCCGCGAAGCATCAGGAGGCGAAGCAGCTCCTCCTCAAGGCCAAGGGCGTGGTGCCGGCCGGCGAGTGGCGCGTGCACTACAACCTCGCGCTGGCGCACGTGCGGCTCGGGGAGACGAAGGAGGCGCTCGCGCTGGCGAAGGAGATCCAGGCCCAGGCGCCCGCCGACCCCATCGCCGCCGAGGCGAAGAAGCTCGAGTCGAACCTCCTCGAGAAGAACTGATCAGCCGACGCGCTGCTCG
>JBMORD010000051.1:0-25420 GCA_049322495.1 Myxococcota bacterium
GGCGTGCCGAGCGCGAACACGAGGCCGAGGAGCACCGCGTCGCCCACCGACACGCGGCGCTGGAGGGCGAGCACGAAGAAGACCACCGCCAGCGCGCAGCACAGCGAGGCGAGGAGGTTCTCGGTGACGTCGAAGAACGAGAGGTCGACGTCGCCGCGCGCGTGCGCGTGGGACTCCCAGCGGTCGAGCTGGCGGGCGAGGCCGGGCGAGGCACGCAGCACCGGGCCGAGCAGGTGCACGCCGCCCTCGAAGAGCCCGAGCGGGACGGCGGCGACGACCGCGGGGGGCGACCGGGAACTCCGAGCGGAGGTGCCCGGCGAGCATCGAGCAGCCGTGCGGCGCGCGGGCGCAGGTCTCGGCGTAGCGGTCGAGCGTCAGCTCCCCGTGCTGCACCAGCTCGAGGGCGAGCGGCACCATCCACACGCTGTCGCTCTGCACGCGCTGGGGCGCGGCGACGAAGGCGGCGAAGGCCACCGCGCCCACCGCCCACGCCGCTCTGGTGCCGGGACTCATCGCGACGCGCACCTGATCAGAAGTCGCGGCCGGACAGAAGCCCGCTGCGCGCACCCCTCAGCTCGGGCACGACTCGGAGCGGCCGTGAGGTATGAGTCGGTCCCGTGAACGCGACCGCGCTGCAGATACCCGTCTCGAGGCTGATGGCCGACGAGCAGTACGACCTGAAGCTCGAGCTCCTCGAGGGCGGCCAGGAGGGCCTCGAGCGCGCCATCAGCTCGAGCCGCATCCAGAAGCCGGGCCTCGCGCTCACCGGCTTCACCGAGCACCTCCACCCCGAGCGGGTGCAGGTCTTCGGCAACACCGAGATCAGCTACCTCCGCACGCTCACCGAGGAGCAGCAGACCGCGGTGCTGGCCAAGATGTTCGACGCGCGGCTGGCGTGCGTGGTGGTGACCAAGGGCCTCGAGATTCCCCGGCCGCTGCAGGACGGCTGCCGGCGCACGAGGCTCGCGCTGATGCGCACCCCGCTGATCAGCTCGGCCTTCATCAGCCAGGTGCAGGCGTTCCTCGAGGAGGCGTTGACCGCCACCGGCTCGCTCCACGGCGTGCTCATCGACGTCTTCGGCGTGGGCGTGCTGCTGCTGGGCAAGTCGGGCATCGGCAAGTCGGAGATCGCCCTCGACCTCATCATGCGCGGGCACCGGCTGGTGGCCGACGACATCGTCAACCTCACGCGCAAGGCGGGCGACGTCTACGGCCACGGGAACGACCTCATCCAGCACCACATGGAGATCCGCGGCCTGGGCATCCTCAACATCAAGGACCTGTTCGGCGTGGCGGCGGTGCGCGACCGCAAGAAGATCGAGCTCATCATCGAGCTCGTCGAGTGGGCGCCGGGACAGGAGTACGACCGGCTCGGCCTCGACGAGAAGTCGATGTCGCTGGTGGGCGTCGAGGCGCCGCTCTCGGTGGTGCCGGTGCGCCCCGGTCGCAACATGACCACCATCGTCGAGGTGGCCGCGCGCAACCACCTGCTCAAGCTCCGCGGGCACCACTCGGCGCAGGAGTTCGCCGAGCGCCTCACCCAGGCCATCGCCCGCACCAGCGGCGCGGGGCCGGCCATCGCAGGCACCGCCGGCACCCGCCGCTACGATGAGGAAGAGGTCGAGTGAGCCCCGCCCCGCCGCAGAACCCGAAGAGCATCCTCGTCATCACCGGCATGTCCGGCTCGGGGAAGACGACCGCCATCCGCGCGCTGGAGGACGCGGGGTGGTTCTGCATCGACAACCTCCCCGCGCCGCTGCTGCTCAAGGTGACCGAGCTCGGTGAGTCGAAGGACCAGCTCGCCTTCGTGGTCGACGTGCGCGAGGGCCAGTTCCTCAAGGACGCGCCGCGCGTCATCGAGGAGGCCCGCCGCGCCGGCCACAAGGTCGACGTGCTCTTCCTCGACTCGTCTGACGAGGCGCTCACGCGGCGCTACTCCGAGACGCGCCGGCGCCACCCGCTGGCGGGCTCGGGCGGCGTGGCCGAGGGCATCTCGAAGGAACGCGAGGCGCTGCAGGCGCTGCGCGAGCACGCCGAGCACGTGCTCGACACCTCGACGCTCACCGTGCACGAGCTCCGGCGCCAGGTGATGACGCGCTTCGGGACCACCGCGCAGGGGCTCTCGCTGAGCATCATGTCGTTCGGCTTCAAGTACGGCGTGCCCTCGAACGCCGACCTGGTCTTCGACGCGCGCTTCCTGCCCAACCCCTTCTTCGTGCCGGAGCTCAAGGCGCTCACCGGCAAGGACCCCAACGTCGCGGCCTACGTGCTCGACCGGCCCGACTCGTGGGTGTTCCTCGACAAGCTCTTCGAGCTGCTCGAGTTCCTCGTGCCCCGCTACCTCAAGGAGGGCAAGAGCTACCTCACCGTCGCCATCGGCTGCACCGGCGGCAAGCACCGCTCGGTGGCCATCACCCACGCGCTGACGCAGCGGCTCCAGCAGTCGAAGTTCGGCGCCCACGCGCAGCTGTGGGACCGCGACATCGAGAAGGAGTGACGCGGAAAAGAGCGCCGCCAGCGGAATGCGCGGTCGGCTGCGCTGAGCGCCGCCACGGTGGGCTAGCCTCGGTGAGCGGGGGCTCGATGCGCCGAAGTCGGCAGATCTTCATCGTGGTCGCGAGCATCGCGGGGGTGCTCGCCGCCGCGGCGGTCCAGCACCTCGTGGTGCTCGGCACGACCATCGCGCCCCACAAGCTGGCGGTGCCCTTCCTCGTCGGCGCGAGCTTCGGCGGGCTCATCGTGATGGTGCTGCGCACCCGGGCCGCGCTCCAGGCGAGCCGCGACGAGCTCGAGCGGCAGCGCGCGGAGATCGCCACCCTCAACCAGCGCCTCTCGGAGACGGTGCGCAGCCAGGGCGCGGAGCTCAAGAGCGCCGAGCAGAAGCTGGTGGAGGCCAACCGCCTGGGCAACCTCGGGCTGCTCTCGAGCGGCGTGGCGCACGACTTCAACAACCTGCTCACGGTGACGCTGGCCGGCTCGACGTGGCTGCTCCAGGAGTGCCAGGGCGAGCAGCACGAGGTGGTGGAGAGCATTCTCTCGGCGAGCGAGCGCGGCGCGGCGCTCACCCGGCAGCTCCTCGCGCTGGCGCGGCCCCAGAAGGGCGGCGACGAGGTGCAGTGTCTCAACCGCGCGCTCACCCAGCTCCAGCCGCTGCTCGCGCGGCTCGCCGGCCCGGCGGTGGACCTGGCGCTCGAGCCCTGCGGCGGCGAGCTGCCGGTGCCGCTCTCGCGCACCCGCCTCGAGCAGGTGCTGCTCAACCTGGTGGTGAACGCGCGCGACGCGATGCCGCGCGGCGGCCGCCTCACCTTCGCCACCAGCGTCGGCGACGCGAGCTGCCGGCTCCGCGTGAAGGACGAGGGCGTGGGGATGTCGCCCGAGGTGCAGGCGCGCATCTTCGAGCCGTTCTTCACCACCAAGGGCGCCGGGCGCGGCACCGGGCTGGGGCTGGCCATCGTGCGCGACGCCGTGCAGTCGTGCGGTGGCGACATCGCGGTCGACTCGGCGCCCGGCCAGGGCACGACCTTCACCCTCACCCTGCCGCTGCGCGACACCGGTGAGCTCGAGACGACGCCGCCGGTGCAGATCGCGCCGTCGGCGGGCCTCACCGTGCTCTTCGTCGACGCCGAGGAGGCCCTGCGCCGCATCGTGGGCACGCTGCTCGCCGACGCGGGCCTGCGGGTGCTCACCGCCAGCGGGCAGCGCGAGGCGCTCGAGCGGGTGGCGGCGCTCCGCGCGAGCGGCACGCGCTTCGTGCTGATCACCGACGTGGTGCTCGCCGATGGCGACGGCGTCTCGCTCGCCCACGAGGTGCGCCGCACGCACGGCGCGCAGCCGGTGGTGCTGACCTCGACCTTCGGGCTCGCCGAGGTCGAGCTGCCGGCGTTCATGCTGCCCAAGCCCTTCACCGCCTCCCGCCTGCTCGACGCCATCGCGCGCACCCAGGGAGGGCCGGGCTGACTCGCCGGGTTTGCGGTCGACCCACGTGTCGGGGCGCGCTTCCGCGTGGTTCGACCGGGCGCGCGGCTTGCTCCGCGACGACGCACTCATGTCCTTCCAGACCACGAAGAGCAGGAGCGGGAACTACACCGCGCACGTCTCGGGCTCGCTGATCATCTTCGAGTTCCATCGGCAGGCGTCGGCCGCCGACATCAACGAGATGACCACGCTGCGGAAGTCGGTCGCGACGCGCACCGGGAGAATCTCCACCATCAGCGTGGCTCCGGGCGCCGTCGAGCGGCTCGACGAAGACGCGCGCGCCGCCATCAAGGCGCAGCAGGAGGCCACGGCCGCCTTCACCCTCGCCACCTCGGTGGTCATCACCGGCGGCTCGCTGTCGGCGATGGTGGTGCGCACCATCGTCAGCGGCGTCCACGCGCTGTCGCGCTCGAAGATCCCCTCGAAGACCTTCAGCTCGGTGGCCGAGTCGCTGGCGTGGCTCCAGTCGCTGCCGGATCAGCTGCCCGACGTGAAGCTGATCAAGCCGGCGGCGCTGCCGGCCATCGGCACCCCGACCGCGAAGGCCGCGTAACCCGCTTCCCCGTCGTTCCCCGGAGCTCGCATGCCGTTCCAGAAGACCATCAGCAAGACAGGCCACTTCACCCTCTACACCTCGGGCTCGCTGGTCATCATGGACTTCGCGCAGCAGTCCAACGCCGCCGACTTCAACGAGATGACGGCGATGATGAAGGCGCTCGCGGCGAAGGTGGGGAAGATCTCGTCCATCTCCATCGCGCCGCCGAAGGTCGAGAAGTTCGACGACGCCACGCGCGCGGCGATGAAGGACCAGCAGGTGCAGACCGCGGGGCTGATCCTCGGCACGGCGGTGGTCATTCCCGGCGGCTCGCTGTCGGCGCTGGTGGTGCGCACCATCGTCAGCGGCGTCAACGCGCTCTCGAAGTCGGCGACGCCCACCAAGACCTTCGGCGACCTCAAGGAGGCGCTGGCGTGGCTCCAGACCGTGCCCGGCCAGACCGCCGACGTGAAGGCGCTCAAGCCGGCCGACCTGCCGTCGCTCGGCGCCGCCGCGAAGGCGGCCTGAGCCACCCGGCCGCGCGTCAGCGCGCGCGGCGCCGGAGCAGCAGCACGGCCGCGAAGAGCCCCGCCCCCACGCCCCCCGAGGTGCAGCCGCAGGTGCGCAGCGCCGGGTGTCCCGACGGGCAGACGTAGCTCGTCGGCGTGCCCCTGGTGGACACGCAGTCAGACAGGATGAGGCCCGCGTCCTGCGCGCTCGAGATGCAGCCCTGGTCGGAGGTCGCGCACGAGACGCAGCCCGCGGGTACGTCGCAGTCCGTCTTCGGCCCGGGGACGTCGGCGAACGCCGGCATCGCCAGGGCCGCCACCAACACCAGCCATCGCGTGGTCATGCGCGAAACCGTAGCGCGTCAGGCGCGCTGACGGAGGAGGCCTTCGACCTGCGCGGTGAAGGCGTCAGTGGCGAAGGGCTTGGCGATGAAGTGCGCGTCGTCGGCCTGCACGCGGCGGGCGGCGAGCGCGTCGTCGGTGTAGCCCGACATGAAGAGCACCTCGGCGTCGGGCTGGAGCGCCCGCAGCTCGTCGGCGAGCGCGCAGCCATCACCGGCGGGCAGCACCACGTCGACCACGAGCAGCGCCACCTTCACGCCCGGGCGGGCGAGCTGGGCGCGCGCCTCGTGGGCGTTGGCGGCGGTCAGCACGGTGTGGCCGAGGCGCTCGAGGAGCCGGCGCAGCAGGGTGCGCACGCCCTCGGAGTCCTCCACCACCAGCACGGTGACCGGCGCGACGGGCGCCTTCACCGTGGGCGGCGCCACGGGCGACGGCTGGACGACCCCGGCGTCGCGCGGGAGGTACACCTGGAAGCGGGCGCCGCGCCCGGGCTCGCTCCACACGCTGACGTGACCGCCGCTCTGCTTGACGATGCCGTACACCGTCGAGAGCCCCAGCCCGGTGCCGCGCGTGCCCTTGGTGCTGAAGAAGGGCTCGAAGAGGTGGTTGAGCACCTCCGGCGGCATGCCGGTGCCGCTGTCCGTCACCTCGAGGCGCACGTAGTCGCCGGGCGCGACCTCCGGGTGGCGCCGCGCGTACTCCTCGTCGAGCACCACGTTCCCGGTCGCGAGCCACAGGTGGCCGCCGGCCGGCATCGCGTCGCGCGCGTTGACCGCGAGGTTGAGCAGCACCTGCTCCATCTGGCCGCGATCGACGCGCGTCGGCCACAGCGCCTCGGCGCGGTGCGTGTGGAGCGTGACGTCTTCGCCGATGACGCGCCGGAGCATCTTCTCGACGCTGGCGACCAGCTCGTTGAGGTCGAGCGAGGTCGGCCGGAGCAGCTGCTTGCGGCTGAAGGCGAGGAGCTGGCGGGTGAGCGAGCTCGCGCTCTGCCCCGCCTCGAGGATGGTGCTCAGGTCTTCACGGCCCTGCTGGTCGAGCTCGGCGCTGCGCAGGAGCAGCTCGGCCGTGGAGTTGATGACGGTGAGCAGGTTGTTGAAGTCGTGCGCCACGCCGCCCGCGAGCCGGCCGATGGCTTCCATCTTCTGCGCCTGACGGAACTGCTGCTCGAGCAGCCGGTGGGAGGTGATGTCGCGGCTGATGACCGACAGCACGCGCTGCGGCCCCTCGCCGTGCGCCTGGATGAGGACCGAGAGCACCACCTCGTCGCCGCCCGCCGTCTTGATGTGGGTCTCGCCGCGCCAGGTGCCGTCGGCGAGCGCGTGGCGGATGCCGTCTTCGACGTTCGCCAGCTCGTCGGGCGGGAGCGTCGCGCCGAGCCGTTCCCCGCCGAGGTCGGCCGCGTCGTCGATGCCCCGCAGCCGGCGCGCGGCGCGGTTGATGTAGAGGAACTGTCGATCGGGGCGGATGACCGACACGATGTCGGGCGTCGCGTCGAGCACCGCCGCGAGCCGGCGCCGCTCCTCGTCGCGGGCGAGGCGGTCGGTGACGTCGACCTCCGCGCCCACGGTGCGCACCGGCCGCCGCGCCGCGCCCTCGCCCTCGAAGAAGGTCCGCGAGTGCGTCGACAGCCAGCGCACCGCGCCGTCGGGGCGCACGATGCGGTACTCGATGTCGAAGCGGCCGGAGCCCGCCGGGTCGTGCGCGCGCACCACCGCCGCCCCCACGCGCGCGATGTCGTCGGGGTGCACCATCGACAGGATGCGCTGGAGCGACACCGGCGCGCCCGGCGGGAGCCCGAAGATGACGCGGTGCTCGGGCGAGACGTAGAGCAGGTCGGTGAGGTGGTCGTGGTCGAAGACGCCCATGCCGCCCACCAGCTCGAGCGCCTGCCGCACGCGCTCGTCGTCGTCGAGCGGGGTCAGCGTCGCCAGCACCATCGCCTCGCCGTGCAGGGTCATCGGCGCGGTGTTCACCGACAGGCCCATGGTGCCTCCGTCGAAGCGCCGGAGGGTGCGCACGCGCGTCGTGCTGTCGCCCAGCTTGAGCTTGAGCCCCTCGAGCCGCTCCGGCGCACCGAGGAGCGCGCGCGCGCGTCGGTTCATCAGCCGCACCACGTTCGCGCCGTCGACCACCGCCGCGCCCTCGGGGAGGAGCTCCAGGAACTGCTCGAAGATGGCGACGTCCATGCGGTGACCTCGACGGCGGGCTCGGCTCACCGAGAGACGATGCCCACCACCCGGCCACATCATCGCATGCCGACCGCGGGCGGGCGCACCGGTCGACGAGCCTGGCACTCGTCAACCGGGGAGTCGCCCGCGACCTGCGCAGCCGCGCGACTACTGGAAGAGGAACTGCGGGTTGCGCAGCACCACCACGTCGTTGGGCCCGCGCTGAACCAGCCGACCGCCGAGCCCGTCCGACGTCTGGCCGCCGAGGTACACGTTGCCATTGGCGTCGACGAAGGCCCCGAAGAGGAAGCCCGCGCCGGGCACCGCGAGCTGAGCGCCGAGCGTGCCGTTCGCCTCGAGCTGGCGCACGCCGAGCCGGTTGCCGGCGTCGAGGGTGGCGAGGAACACGCGCCCCCGGGCGTCGATGGCCAGCGAGGTCGCCTGCTGGTAGCCGGTGCCGATGTTCGACCACTTCACGACGCCGCTCGCGTCGAAGCGCGTCACGGTCGCCTGGCTCGAGCTGATGAAGTCGCCGTTCTCGAGCCACAGCCCGTGGAAGAGCGACGGCACCGAGGCGCACAGGTTGAGCGGGTCGAAGCGCGTCAGCAGGCGGTCGTAGCGGAGCACCTGGCAGCCCTGGCTCACCACCGCCACGCCCGCGCCCGTCACGTAGAGCTGCGTGTCGTCGGGCGGGCTCTGCGCCACGGTCCAGTCCTTCGTGGCCAGCACCGTGCCGGCCGCGGAGAAGACCACCACGCGCAGCGCGAAGGTGCCGGCGAGGCGGCCGAGGGCCACCAGGTCTCCGTTGGGCGCGCGGCGGAGCATCCCGGGCAGGAAGTCGCCGAGGCCGGGCACCGGCACCACCGAGATCACCGCGCCGGTGGCCGCGTCGAGCTCCGCCAGCCAGTGGCCGTCGGCCGTCACGCCCGGGAAGGACGGCGGCGCGCCCCACGGTTTGGGGCCCGAGAGCTGGTCGAAGTACAGCACGTGCCCGTTGGGCAGCAGCGCCAGCGTGCGCATGGTGACGTTGCGGTTGTTGGGCGGGAGCGACTCGAGCTCGTGCGCCCAGCGCAGACGGCCCGAAGGGTCGAAGCCGGCCACCCACGCCGAGCGGATGAAGCCCGACGTGCCCGCGAGCTGGCCGTCGCCGTCGACGTCGACGCCGCCCTGGCCGAGCACGACCATGTTGCCCTGCGCGTCGACCACCAGGTCGCTCATGAACTGCGAGGCCAGCGTGCCGAAGGAGAACGCCAGCGGGCGGCCGAGGCCCCGCGTCGGGTCGGGGTCGAGGTCGTCGGTCACGCCGTCGCCGTCGGTGTCGGCGCGGTTGGGGTCGGTGCCGAGCTCGAGCTCGCGCGCGTCGTCGAGGCCGTCGCGGTCGAGGTCGGCGCTGGTGGGGCTCGAGAAGACGTGCGGCCGGTTGGCGTAGAAGGGCAGCGTCGAGAAGACGTTCCACCCTTCGCGGATCTCCTGGCGATCCGACAGCCCGTCGCCGTCGGTGTCGGCGAGCTGATCCGACGTGCGGTACAGCCGCTCCTCGCGTGAGAAGAGGCCGTCGCCGTCTTCGTCGGCCACGTAGGCGAGGTACACGCGGTCGCGCGGCATGAGCACCAGGTCGTCGAAGTCTTTCGCGGGGTCGAGCAGGCGCGAGGACACCGGCACCCGGCTGGTGGCGTTCTCGGCGGCGATGACCGCCCAGAACTTCGACGTGCCCTGCCCCTTCTGCTGCGCGGCAACGTCGCGCACCCGGGTGAGCTTCTTCACGCGGCGCGGGTTGGCCTGCGAGCCCCACGTCTGGCCCTTCACCAGCCCCAGCGCCGCCAGCGCGTCGCTCAGCTTGAGCCCCGCCAGCTCGCCGCCGTCGACGCGCGCCACGTTGGTCGCCACGCGGTACTGCTCGAGCGGCCGGTCGCCGCCGTAGTCGATGACCACCAGCGCGGTGCGGTTGGCGGTGGCCTCGCCCACCGAGAAGGCGAAGTTGGCGCCGGTGCGGTCGATGAGGCTGAAGTTGGCCGGCTTGAAGAAGAGCCCCGACGGGTTGGCGAGCAGGTCGAGCGCCACGTTGGCCGGCACCGTCGCCTCGACGCGGAACGGCCCCGCCTGCTGGCCCTCGCCGAGGGTGATGCTCGCCGCCGCCGCGGGCAGCTCGAGCGTGGCCACCGAGCCCGCCGAGGCCGGGTTGTCGCGATCTCGCGTCAGCGCCGTCACCACGAGGTCCTTCAGCTCGAAGGTGCGCGTGCCCGCGTTGGTGATGTTGAGCTGCACCGCCAGCTTGCCCGAGCTGATGGTCTGCCCCTGCGTCAGCTCCCGGCTGGTGGCCGCCTCGTAGGCCTGGCGCGCACTGACCGTCGACGACTCCTCGAAGCTGGTGGACGTCTCGCGCATGTAGCCGTCGGTCTCGCCGTACGACGCCGACACCGAGCCGCTCACCCCGTCGGGGAAGCCGGCCGACACGCTGGCGCTCGCCTCGACGCTGCGCTCGCTGGTCACCGTGGTGGCGGTGGAGCTGGTGCGCCCGGTCGCAGTCTCGGCCCCGCGCGTCATCGCCTGCGTCACCGCGTTGGTCTGCACCGTGCCGTTGGACAGCGTGACGTCGAGGCTGACGTCGACGGTGCCCACCAGCTCGAGCGCCGGCTGCGGCAGGTCGGCCACCAGCGCGTTGGTCGAGTTCTGGTTGATCTCCTGGAAGTCGCTGCGGCCGTCGCCGTCGGTGTCGGCCAGCGTGGGTGAGGTCGAGAAGCGCGTCACCTCCGAGCCGTCGAAGAAGGCGGTGTTGCTGCCCTGCGCGTCGCCGTCGCTGTCGACGTTGATGGGCGAGCTGCCCCACACCAGCACCTCGGCGTCGTCCGAGAGCCCGTCGCCGTCGGTGTCCTTCTTGTTGGGGTCGGTGCGGAGCAGCCGCTCCTCGCCGTCGCACAGCCCGTCGTCGTCGGCGTCGCCCGCGGCCACCGCGCTGCTCACCGTGCCCTCGGAGAACTGCATCACGCCGTTCTGGTTGACGCGCACCGTCCAGCCGGCGAGCTCGACCTCGCCCGACAGCCCGTCGCCGTCGACGTCGTCGAGCGAGGGCACCGCCACCTCGCACGTGGCGCCGGTGGCCCCGAGCGGCGCCACGCCCGCGCCGAGCAGCGTGAAGGCCGAGCGCCCCGCCGCGTTGTACGCCGCCACGCCGTAGCCCCAGGCGCGACCGAGCGCCGGCGTGTCGCGGAAGACGACCTGGTCGGTCGTGACGCGGGCAAGCTCCACCAGCGCGTCGGCGCTGAAGCTCGCGCCCGGGTCGGCCAGCTCGACGCGCGCGATGATGAAGCCGTCTTCGGTGGCGCTGGCGTCGGCCCACACCAGCCGCACGAAGCCCGCGCCGGGCGTGGCGACGAGCTGGGTGGGCGCCTCGGGGGCGGTGAGCGCGGGCGGCGTCGGCGCGGGCTGGTCCTCGGGCTTGCACGCCGCGAGGACGACCACTGCAGAGAGGACGAGGTGGCGCATGGGTCTCAGTTCCCGAAGGTGAGCTGCGGGTTGCGGAGCACCACCAGGTCGACGCCGCCACGGTTCATCCCGTAGAGCTCGAAGCCGCCGGTGGAGCTGCCCGCGGTGAAGAGGTTGCCCACCACGTCGCGCCGCGAGCTCGTCAGCTGCGTGCTGGGGTTGCCGAGGTGGAAGAGGTCGAGGCGCGCGCCGCCGGCGCCGAGCACCTCCATCGCCGCGTCGGCGCCCGAGACGGGCTTGAGGCCGACGTAGAACTGGTTGGTGTCGTCGACGTCGAGGCCGGTGACGCGCGCGCCCTGGGCGAAGACGTTGGTGAAGTCTCGCGACCAGACCGCGCCGCCGCTGCCGTTGGCCGCGCGCAGCTCGAGGGTGTCGCGCGCCGCGCCCGCGAAGACCAGCGCCATGCCGCCCTGGCGATCGAGCGCCACGCGGCGCGGCGGCGGGGTGGGGGCGCAGAAGTTGGTGTAGGCGCTGCTGGCGTTGTTGAGCAGCGGCTCGACGCGCACCTGGGTGCCGCCGGCGGCGCAGCTGGCGTCGACGTAGTCGATGAGCGCGGCGGTGGTCAGCCCGTTGGTGGACGTGCCGACGAGGGTCCAGCTCTCGCCCGCCAGCCCGCCGGAGGTGGTGGTGCCCCCGGTCCACGTGCCGGTCTCGGAGAAGAAGGCGCGGTGCACGCCCGGGCGGTTGTTCGCCTGGCGGTAGGGGGCCACGAAGAAGGTGAAGCGACCCTGCGCGTCTGCCTCGACCGAGCCGGAGGGCACGGTGCTCGCGGTGTACGCGCCGATGGCGCCGACCTGCCCGAGGTCCACCGCGCTGAGCACGCCGGCCGGGGTGAAGCCGAGCAGGTACATCGAGCCGCCGAGCCCGGGCACCACGCCCGCCGCGACGTCGGAGATCCAGAACACCTGGCCCGCGGCGCCGCGCGAGAGCTTCTTCGAGAAGTGCGTCGAGCCCTCGAGCTGCACCACCCACCGCTGCGCGCCGGTGGCCGCGTCGAGCGCGAGGACGAAGGGGCCGCCGCTCGCGCCGTCGCCGTCGAGGTCTCCGGTGGAGGTGCCCAGCACGTACACCGCGTCACCGGCGGGCAGCACGTGGAGCGCCGCCTCGTCGCCGCTGGTGCCGAGCACCTTCACCCACGCGCCCTTCGGGCCCTCGGTCGGCGCGGGGTCGACGCTGTCCATCAGCCCGTCGCCGTCGGTGTCGCGGCGGTTCGGGTCGGTGCCCCGCTGCTTCTCGAGCGGGTCGGCCCAGCCGTCCTGGTCGGCGTCGGCGGTGGTGGGCACGGCGTAGACGCGCGGGTTGGCCCGGTAGAAGGCGTTGTCGACCGCCACGGTCCAGCCCTCGCGCACCTCCTGGAAGTCGGTCAGCCCGTCGCCGTCGGAGTCGCTCGCCTGGTCGAAGGTGCCGTACATGAGCTCCTCGCGCTCAAAGAGGCGGTCGCCGTCGCCGTCGGCCACGAAGGCGAGCGTGAGCGAGTCGCGCGGCATGAGCACCGCGTCTTCGACGTCGGCGGTGCTCGAGAGCAGCCGCTGCGCGACGGGGGCGAGCGTGGTGTCGGGGTTCTCCGGCGCGACGAGCACCCAGAAGCGCTCCGAGCCGCCGTCGGGCCGCGGCTGCGCCTCGACGTCGCGCACCCGGGTGATGACCTTCGCGGTGCCGCCGGCGCGCGGGGCGGTCTGGTAGCCGACGCCCGGCGCGAGGCCGAGCACCCGCGAGAGCACGTCGCCCAGCCTCACCCCCGCCGCCTTGCCCGAGGCGGTGCGCTCGACGTTGGTGGCCACCCGGTAGCGCTCGAGCGGGCGCACGCCGCCGTAGTCGATGGTGAGCAGCGCGGTGCGGCTCGCCGTGTCCTCGCCGATGGTGAAGTCGAAGGCCTGCCCGGTGCGGTCGGAGAGCGTGAAGTTCGCGGTGCGGAAGAAGAGCGTGCCCGGGTTCGCCAGCAGGTCGAGCGCGACGTTCGCCGACACGTCGGCCTGCGCGCGAATGGGGCCGCTCGCCTGGCCCTCGGCGAGCACCAGGTTGTTCGCCGACGCGGGGAACTGGAGCGTCGCCACCGAGGTGAAGGTCTGCGGGTTGGCGCGATCGCGGCGCAGCGCCGTCACCACCACGTTCGACAGCGCGAAGGTGCGGGTGCCGTCGTTGCGCACCACGAAGTCGAGGCCGAGGTGGCCGCCGGTGATGGTCTGGTTCTGCGAGATGGCGTTGCTGGTGAGCGCCTCGAAGGTCTCCTGCGAGTCGGCGGCCGAGCTGCGCGACGCGCTGTGGGACGTCTCCTGCACGAAGCCCTCCTTCGCCGAGTAGGTGCCGGTGGCGGTGACGCTCGCGCTCGCGGGGTAGCCCACGCTCGCCTCGGTGCTGAGGGTGAAGGACGACTCGACGGAGTGCTGGTTGGCGCTGGCCGAGGTGCGCGAGAGCGTGGTGCTGGTACCGCGCTCGAAGCTCTGCGTCACCGCGTTGCTGGTGGTGGTGCCGTTCTCGAGCTGCACGTCGACGCCGAGGTCGATGCGGCCCACCACGTCGAGGCGCGGCTGCGGGAGCTCGGCGGACAGCGCGTTGGTGCCGTTCTGGTTGATCTCCTCGAAGTCGGAGCGGCCGTCGCCGTCAGTGTCGGCCAGCGTGGGCGAGGTGCCGCGGGTGAGCAGCTCGGCGCCGTCGTAGAAGCCGGAGTTCCCCTGCGCGTCACCGTCGGAGTCGACGTTGGTGGGCGAGCTGCCCCAGCGGTTGACCTCGTCGAAGTCGCCCAGGCCGTCGCCGTCGGTGTCGGGCTGGCGCGGGTCGATGCGCAGGGCGCTCTCTTCATCGTCGCACAGCCCGTCGCCGTCGGTGTCGGCCGAGAAGGGGTTGCTCTTCACCGCGCGGGTGGTGAGCGTGCCGGTGCCGTCTTCGTCGACCAGCACGCTCCAGCCGCTGGCCTCGTCGGCGTTGCTCAGCCCGTCGCCGTCCGAGTCGGTGGCGGTCACGGTGCGCTGACACGCGCCGGCGGGCGGCGAGAGGGACACCGCGTCGGCCTGGAGCGTGAAGTCGCTGCGCCCGCCCGCCCCACGCAGCGCGACGGCGTACACGTAGAAGGTGCCCGGCTCGACGTCGACGTCTTCGTAGCTCGCGGCGTCGGGCGCGAGGCCGGCGATGACCTGCAGCTCGGTGGACGCGGGGCGGCTGGAGGCCCGGGGCACGGACGCGCGCGCGACGACGAGCTGCGTGGCGTTGGCGGCGTCGGCGAGGGTCCAGCGCACGGTGATGGCGCCGGCGCCCACCTGCGCGGTGACGGTGGCGGGCGCCGCGGGCACGGGCGTCACCACGCCGGAGTCGGAGGTGGGCGTCGGCGTGGGCTTGCACGCGGCGAGCGCGAGCAGCGCGGCGACGAGCGTCGAGCGGAAGTGCATAGGTCCTCGAGATGCGGCGGCGCACGACGGACGCAGCCGGGCTTCGAAGACGTCCACGCAGGACGGGGGCAGACCCCGTAACCGCTCAGCGCCGGGTCACTGGCATGCGCCGGCGACGCAGCTCCTGTTGCCGGTGCACTTCGCGCAGGTGCCGCCGCCGAGGCCGCAGCTCGTCTTCTGCGTGCCCGCCGAGCAGGTGGTGCCGGAGCAGCAGCCGGTGCACGTCGCCGGGTCGCACACGCACGAGCCGCCCTCGCAGCGCTGGCCCACCGCGCACGCCGCGCCGGTGCCGCAGCCGCAGGTGCCGGTGCTGCGGCAGGTGTTGGCGAGCGTCGGGTTGCAGCTCGCGCAGAGCGCGCCCACGGCGCCGCAGGCGGTGGCGGTGCGCGGGGTGACGCAGCCTCCGTCGGCGTCGCAGCAGCCGGCGCACGTCGACGCGTTGCAGCCGCCCACGCACGCCCCCGAGACGCACGCGCCGCCGTTGCAGTCGCTGCAGCGCGCGCCGCCGGTGCCGCAGCCGGTGGCCGAGTTGCCCTGCTGGCAGACGCCGTTGAAGCAGCACCCCGAGGGGCAGTTCTGCGCGTCGCAGGCGGTGCTCATGCACGCGCCGTTCAGGCACGCGCCCTGGCCGCAGTCGATGCACGTCGCGCCGCCGGTGCCGCACGCCGCCGCCGCGGTGCCCGTCACGCACTGGCCCTCGGCGCAGCAGCCGGTGGGGCACGTCTCGGGCGAGCAGGCGCTGGTGCCGCAGTAGCCGCCGTCGCACGCCGCGCCGCCGCAGCCCACGCAGGCGCCGCCGCCCACCCCGCACGCCGCGCTCGCGCCGCCGGGCTGACAGTGCCCCGCCGCGTCGCAGCAGCCCGCGCAGTTGCCGGGGCCGCAGCCGCCCTCGCAGCGCTTGGTGACGCGGTTGCAGGTGCCCGTGCCGCAGCTCTCGCAGGCCACGCCGCCGGTGCCGCAGGCCGAGTCCTGCTTGCCGTTGACGCACACCCCGTTGGCGCAGCAGCCGTTGGGGCAGGTGGCCGGGCCGCAGCCCGCGACGCAGGCGCCGTTCTGGCAGGTGCCGGTGCACGTCGCGCACACCACGCCGCCCAGCCCGCACGCCTCGCTCGCCTGGGTGGTGATGCACTGGCCGTTCTGACAACAGCCGTTGGGGCACGTGGTGGCGTCGCAGGTGCCCACGCACGCGCCCGACTCACAGGTGCCGCCGCCGCAGCTCACGCAGGCCATGCCCCCGGTGCCGCACGCGTCGGCCGCCGAGCCGTCGAGGCACACCGAGCCGGCGCAGCAGCCCGCGCAGTTGCTCGCGTTGCACAGCGACGACGCGCAGGCGCCGCCGTTGCAGGGCGTGCCGCCGCAGTCGAGGCAGGCGCGCCCGCGCGTGCCGCACGCGGTGGTGTCGGCGCCGGTGACGCAGTGGCCGTTGAAGCAGCAGCCCGCGCACGAGGCGGCGGTGCACTGGCAGGCGCGCTGGAGGCACTCCTGGCCGGGCTCGCACGCCGGCCCGTTGCCGCAGCGGCACTCGCCGCCGACGCACGAGTCGGCGCCCATGGTGAGCGAGCAGCTCGGCCCGTCACCGCAGCCGCAGCGCCCGTCGGTGAGGCAGGTGTTCGACGTCTGCGCCGGGCACTCGCGGCAGGTGGAGCCGTTGGCGCCGCACGAGGTGGCGAGGGTCGCGGTGCGGCAGGTGCCGTCGGGCTCGCAGCACCCGCCGCAGGTCGCGCTGCACATCAGCATCGGCGCCTCGAGGTTGACGGTGAGCGCCACCTCGCGGCCCTTCACCACCGTGGCGAGCGTCTTGCCGACGCTCAGCACCGCGCCCGCCTCGTCGAGCCCCTCGACGGTGATGGCGAGCGCCTGGCCGTCGCGCGCGTCGGGCAGCAGCACGCGCACCGCCGACAGCGGCGGCACCGGGCCGGTGGCGACCTCCGGGCGGACCGCGGGGCCGAAGACGAGCTCAGCCGCCTCGGTCTCGCCGCGGTAGCTCAGCTGCACCGGCGCGGTGTCGCCGGTGTTGACCGAGACGAGCAGCGCGGTGCCGTTGAGCTCGGCGGCCGGGCGACACGCGCCGAGCGCGAGGAGGACGGCGAGGGCGGTGCGCGGGGGCCGGAGCATCGGCCCACCTCATTACTCCGAACGCGCGGAAGATCGATCCGCCTCACCTCCATGGCGCAGCACGTCAGTCGCGGACCGCCGTGAATGTTTCAGCGCGCGCGCGTTGACGGTGCGGCGCAGCGTTGGTCTGCTGTGGCCCTCCCCACCACCCTCGCCCGCAGGGACCCCGATGCGCCACAGCTCTGTGCTCCGACTCGCGATCCTCTTCGCGCTCGCTACCCTTTCAGCCTGCAACTGCCAACGCCGCGCGGCCATCGAGACGCCGATCGCCGAGCTCCAGAGCTGCCCGGAGGACGCGCGCTGCGAGACCGGCCTGTGTGACTCGCTCACGCCAGACGGCGGCGCGGTGTGTCTGCGGCCGTGCTCGCTCGAGTGTCGCGACACCGACATCTGCACCCGGCTGCCCGACGACCGCTTCGCGTGCGTGCCGGAGAAGGCGGGCCTCTGCAAGCAGTGCACGCAGGACAGCGACTGCCCGCAGCCGGCCGACCGCTGCATCACGCTCGGCGACCGGAGCTTCTGCGGCCGCGACTGCAGCTTCGACGAGCAGTGCCCGCCGTCGTACCGCTGCGGCGAGGCCACCACCGTCACCGGCCAGCGCGCGCCGAAGCAGTGCCAGCCCACGTCGGGCACCTGTGACTGCGTGGCGGCCACCGCGGGCCAGCAGATCCCCTGCGAGGTGAAGAACAGCTTCGGCACCTGCACCGGCATCAGCGTGTGCCGCCCGCCGGCGGGCTACGACGCGTGCTCCGCGCGCACGCCGGCCGCCGAGGTGTGCAACGGCGTCGACGACGACTGCAACGGCATGACCGACGAGGGCCTGGGCGACCTCACCTGCGGCCAGGGCGAGTGTCAGCGCTCGACGGCGGCGTGCGCCAACGGTCAGCCGCAGAGCTGCACGCCCGGCACGCCCGGCACCGAGACCTGCAACGGCCGCGACGACGACTGCGACGGCACGGTGGACAACGGCTTCGACACCCAGACCAACCCGCTCCACTGCGGCGCGTGCAACCGCGAGTGCGTGCTCACCAACGCGGTGCCCGGCTGCGCGATGGGCGCGTGCACCGTGGCCCGCTGCACCCCGGGGTGGACCGACCTCGACCACGTGGCGTCGAACGGCTGCGAGTACCCGTGCTCCCCGTCTGACGGCGGCGTGGAGGTGTGCGACGGCCTCGACAACGACTGCAACGGCGTGGTCGACGACAACTTCGACCTCGCGAGCGACCCGAACAACTGCGGCCAGTGCAACCTCGTCTGCTCGGTGCCCGGCACCAGCGTCTCGAGCTACGCCTGCGTGGCGCGGGTGTGCGCCATCGGCCAGTGCGTCGGCGGCCGCGGCAACTGCAACCAGCAGTACGGCGACGGCTGCGAGGTCGACCTCACCACCGACGTCACGCACTGCGGCTCGTGCGGCAACGCCTGCCTCACCCCCAACGCCACGCCCGCCTGCGCCGGCGGCCAGTGCGGCATCGCGCAGTGCGCGCCGGGCTTCGGCGACTGCAACCTGCAGGTGCCCGACGGCTGCGAGGTGAACCTCCAGACCACGGTGGCCCACTGCGGCGCGTGCGGCAACGCCTGCACCGCGGCCAACGCCACCAACGCCTGCACCGCCGGCACCTGCACCTACACCTGCCAGAGCAACTGGTGGGACGCCGACGGCGTGACGACCAACGGCTGTGAGTACGCGTGCATTCGCACCGCGGGCGGCGTCGAGGCGTGCGACGGCATCGACAACGACTGCGACAACCGCGTCGACGAAGACTTCGACTTCACCAGCAACGCGCAGCACTGCGGCCAGTGCAACCGCGCGTGCAGCGCGCCCTTCGCCACCACCGCGTGCTCCGCGTCGACCTGCGGCATCACCGCCTGCGACAGCGGCCGCGCCAACTGCAACAACGTGTACCTCGACGGCTGCGAGGTGAACACCAACACCGACCTCGCCAACTGCGGCGGCTGCGGCACCGTGTGCACCGCGGCCAACGCCACCCCGCGCTGCGTGGCCGGGGCGTGCGGCATCCTCTCGTGCAACGCGGGCTTCGCGGACTGCAACAACCAGGTCGGCGACGGCTGCGAGGTGAACACCACCAGCTCGGTGATGCACTGCGGCGGCTGCAACCAGCAGTGCGCGCCGGCCAACGCGAGCCCGGTGTGCACCGCGGGCGCGTGCGGCATCGGCGCCTGCCTGCCGGGCTGGTTCAACCTCAACGGCCTCGTGTCGGACGGCTGCGAGTACGCGTGCACCGTCACCAACGGCGGCGTCGAGCTGTGCGACGGCCTCGACAACAACTGCAACGGCGCCATCGACGAGGGCTTCACCCTGGCCACCGACGTCAACAACTGCGGCGCCTGCGGCCGGGTGTGCGCGGCGGCGAACGTCACCGTGCCGCGCTGCACCGCGGGCACCTGCAACGTGCAGCAGTGCGCCAACGGCTTCGTCGACTGCGACGGCCTCTTCACCAACGGCTGCGAGGTGAACACCAACACCTCGACCACCAACTGCGGCGGCTGCGGCGTGCTGTGCGCCCCGGCCAACTCGAGCCCGGTGTGCACCGGCGGCGCGTGCGGCATCGGCGCCTGCCTGCCGGGCTACGTCAACCTCAACGGCAACGTCGCCGACGGCTGCGAGTACGCCTGCACCGTCAGCAACGGCGGCGTCGAGAGCTGCGACGGCGTCGACAACAACTGCAACGGCACCATCGACGAGGGCTTCACCCTGGCCACCGACGTCAACAACTGCGGCACCTGCGGCCGGGTGTGCAGCGGCGCGAACGTGTCGGTGCCGCGCTGCACCGCGGGCACCTGCACCGTGCAGCAGTGCGCGACGGGCTTCAGCGACTGCGACGGCAACTTCAACAATGGCTGCGAGGTGAACATCTTCACCTCGCTGGGCAACTGCGGCGCGTGCGGCGTGGCGTGCGCGCCGGCCAACGCGGTGCCGGCCTGCACCACGGGCACCTGCAGCATCGCCGGCTGCATGCCGGGCTGGGTCAACCTCAACGGCCTGGTGGGCGACGGCTGCGAGTACGCCTGCACCGTCACCAACGGCGGCGTGGAGCTCTGCGACGGCCTCGACAACAACTGCAACGGCACCATCGACGACGGGTTCAACCTCCAGACCGACCCGGGCAACTGCGGCGCGTGCGGCAACGCGTGCAGCGCGCCGAACGTGACGGTGCCGCGGTGCAGCGCCGGCTCGTGCGCGGTGCAGCAGTGCGCCAACGGCTTCTCGAACTGCAACGGCGCCTTCAGCGACGGCTGCGAGGTGAACACCAACACCTCGCTGTCGAACTGCGGCGGCTGCGGCTCGGTGTGCACCACGGCCAACGCCAACCCGGCGTGCACCAACGGGCTGTGCCTCATCGCGGCCTGCGTGGGGACCTGGCGCGACTGCAACAACTCGCCGGCCGACGGCTGCGAGGTGAACGTCAACGGCAACGTCGACGCGTGCGGCGGCTGCGGGCTGGTGTGCCCCACGCGCGCCAACGCCTCGCGCACCTGCTCGGCGAACACCTGCGGCTTCACCTGCAACGCGGGCTTCGTCGACCTCGACGGGCAGGCGAGCAACGGCTGCGAGTACGCGTGCACCGCGTCGGGCAGCGACGTGCCGGACGACGGTTCCGCCGACCAGGACTGCGACGGCATCGACGGGGAGATCGCCCGCGCCCTCTTCGTCTCGAAGACGGGCAGCGACGCGAACCCCGGCACGCGCGCGCTGCCGAAGCTGACGGTGCAGGCGGCCATCAACGCCGCGAGCAGCGCGCAGCCGCACGTCTACATCTCGGAGGGCACCTACGACGAGGCGCTCACCATGCGCGACGGCGTCTCGCTCTACGGCGGCTACTCGCAGGCCAACGGCTGGGCGCGCAACACCAACCTCTACCCGGTGGTGCTGCGGAACACCGTGCCGTCGGGCAGCGCCATCGTCGCGGTCTCGGGCGCCAACCTCA
Source organism: Myxococcota bacterium (assembly GCA_049322495.1). Lineage (GTDB taxonomy): Bacteria > Myxococcota > Myxococcia > Myxococcales > Myxococcaceae > Archangium_A. The sequence continues at coordinate 20,461 of JBMORD010000051.1, forward strand.
CCTCGAGCACCACGCTGGCGTACGTGACGGTGCGCGCGGGCGACACGGTGAGCGCGGGCGTGAGCAGCTACGGCCTGCACTGCGTCAACTGCACGGCCCTCACGGTGCGCGGGGCGACCATCATCGGCGGCGCGGCCGGCCCGGGCACGGCGGGCGGCGTCGGCGGCGGCGGGGCGAGCGGCCTGAACGGCGGCAACGGCAACAACGGCACCTGCAACGACAACAGCGCCGGCGCGTCGGGCGGCCCCGGCGGCGGCTCGTCGTGCGGGCGCACCGGCGGCAACGGCGGCCAGGGCGGTGACTACGGCAGCAACTCCGGGCGCGCGGGCGGCACGGGCGTCGTCGGCACGCCGGGCGGCGCCGGCGGCAGCGGCGGTGACCCGGGGCGCGCGGGCTCGGTCGGCAGCGCTGGCGCGGCCGGGAGCATCGGCTCCCACGGCGGCGGCGGCGCGGGCGGCGCGCTGGCCGGCAACTTCTTCGTCACCAACGGCGGCGCGCGCGGCGCGACCGGCGCTGACGGCAACGGCGGCGGTGGCGGCGGCGGCGGCGGCGGCCAGGGCTGCTTCCTCTGCAACGACGGCAACGGCAACGGCGGCGGCGGCGGCGGCGGTGGTGGCTGCGCGGGCACCGGCGGCTTCGGCGGCACCGGCGGCGGCTCGTCGTTCGGCGTGTTCCTCGTGAACTCGAGCGGCATCATCATCAGCGGCTCCAGCATCTCGAGCGGCAACGGCGGCACCGGCGGCGCGGGCGGCCTCGGCGGCTCGGGCGGCACGGGCGGCAACGGCGGCGCGGGCGCCACCAACTGCACCGGGGAAATCGGCGCGGGCGGCAACGGCGGCCGCGGTGGCAACGGCGGCAACGGTGGCCACGGCGGCGGCGGCGCGGGCGGCGTCTCGTACGCCATCTACCGCTCGGGCACGACCACCACGCTCATCGGCAACACCCTCACCGCCGGCAACGGCGGCCTCGGCGGCAGCGCTCCGTCGGGCGGCAACCCCGGCGCGAACGGCGCGTCGGGCACGCTGTTCTGAGGCGGTCCACGGCGGCCACCGCGCCGGTGGCCGCTTCGACGTCTCGTTGGGCGGCAATCGCGCCGTGTCGGTGACCAGCTTCATCGCGGCGCTGAGCTGCTCGGAGGCGGAGCGAGGCGCGCGGTCTCGCTCCGGGCACTCCGTTCTGAAGCAGTCGATGGCGACCTCGGCGCGCGGCTGATCGATGGCGGTAGCCGTGCGCTGCTGGCGACCTCGGCGACGACGACCGGCGGCGGCTCGGGCCTGGATGGCGCGGCGGGCACCGGGGGCTCGACGACCGCGGGCGCCTGAACGGGCGCTCGCACCTCGAGCGGACGGGTCGCCGCGGCGGCGCGGCGCTGCTCGGAGGACGGAGCCGCACGCTCGGCGTGAGACAGCAGCCAGTCGATGGCGACCTCGGCGGGGCTCCGCCTTCCGAGCACTCGCTCCATCGCACGCTCCGTTCTGCGGCGGTTGCCGTGCGCTGCTGCCGACCTCGGCGCGGGCGGCTCGGAGGACGGAGCGAGGCACGCTCGCCGTGAGACAGCAGCCAGTCGATGACGACCTCGGCAGGGCTGCTCGGAAGGCGGAGCGATGCGCTCGCCGTCAAGCAGCGGCCTCGCTCCATCGCGCGCTCCGTTCTGAGGCGGTCGATGGCGGTAGCCGTGCGCTGCTGGCGACCTCGGCGCTGCTCGGAGGACGGAGCGAGGCACGCTCGCCGTGAGACAGCAGCCAGTCGATGACGACCTCGGCGGGGCTGCTCGGAAGGCGGAGCGATGCGCGCCGTCAAGCAGCGGCCTCGCTCCATCGCGCGCTCCGTTCTGAGGCAGTCGATGGCGGTAGCCGTGCGCTGCTGGAGACCTCGGCGCTGCTCGGAGGACGGAGCGAGGCACGCTCGCCGTGAGACAACAGCCAGTCGATGACGACCTCGGCGGGGCTGCTCGGAAGGCGGAGCGATGCGCTCGCCGTGAAGCAGCGGCCTCGCTCCATCGCGCGCTCCGTTCTGAGGCAGTCGATGGCGGTAGCCGTGCGCTGCTGGCGACACCTCGGCGCGGCGCTGCTCGGAGGGCGGGGCGAGACACGCTCGCCGTGCGACAGCGGCCTCGCTCCATCGCGCCGGGCACTCCGTTCTGAGACAGTCGCTCGGCTGCTCGGAGGCGGGAGTGGTTGGCGAGCACCGCCACGAAGCGCTGCCGCCGGCAATGTCCGGCGCAGAGCTGCTCGGAGGGCGGAAGCAGGCGCGGTGAGCGGGCGGCGTTGCCCTTCGCGTGGAGCCCCTCGACTTCGCGCGCTCCGTGACTCGGGTGACGCGTGCTTCGCCGTTCTGGGGGCCTCACCGTGTCGCGCCGGAACACGTTCGCACCCCAGAATCGAGCTGACCCGTGAGCGCTCGGCGCGAGAGAGGATGCACGCTCGAGTTCGCGGCATCCACCGTCGCTCTTCGAGCTGCACTCGCGTCGAAGTGCAGCCGTCGACGCTCGACCGACTCGCGACGTTGTGACTCGAGCGACGCGCGCTCGAGAGCGGAAGTATGCTCGGAGGTCGTGCGTCGCTGCCCTTCGCCTGGAGTCCCTCGAGTTCGCATGCACCGCGAGCGGCGTCCGCGCGTCGCCCGGGCTCGAAGGTCGAGAGGCTGAGACCATGAGTCAACACCGCGCAACCGGGCGCCCCTCACGGCTGAGCTTCTTCAACGAGCAGGACCCTCCCGAGCTGCGCGAGCTGGTCGCCAACGGCGTCGTGCGCGGCCTGCTCCGCGAGCTCGACGCCCACGTGACGATGGGCCTGCGCGACCTGAGCGACGAGCGCGCCGCTGCGGTGAAGGAGCTCATGGCCGAGGACATCCCCGTCGGCGCGTGGCTCCTGCTCGAGCGCGCCGACGGCTACTTCGCCACCCTCGACAACGTCGACGCCGTCGAGGCGCGCGTCGCCGCCTTCCGCGCGTGGACTCGACGCCACGGGCTCCGCTTCACCTCGCTCGGCTTCGACTTCGAGCCCGACCTCCGCGACCTCGAGCTGCTCTTCCGCCGCCCCTTCCGCGCGCTCGGCGCCTGGACCCGCCGCTCCTTCGACCGCTCACGCCGCGCTGGCGCCCTGCGCCGCTACACCGCGCTCCTGCAGGGCCTCGCCGCCGAAGGGTGGAAGCTCGAGACCTACCAGTTCCCGCTGCTGCTCGACGATCGCCAGAGCGGCAGCGAGTTCTTCCAGCGGCTCGTCGGCGCCCTCGACGTGCCGGTCGAGCGCGAGGTGGTGATGGCCTACGCCAGCCTCCTCGGACCGCTCGGCCCCGGCCTCGTCGGCGAGTGGGCGCGCGGCGCCCGCGCGGTCGCGGTCGGCAGCACCGGCGGCGGCATCGACCCGCTCCCCAAGCTCTCGTTCGACGAGCTCGCGCGCGACCTCCGCCTCGCCGCGCGCTCGTGCGACGACGTGTCCATCTTCAGCCTCGAGGGCTGCGTGGAGCACGGCTACCTGCCACGCCTCGTCGACTTCGACTGGGACGCTCCGGTCGAGCTGCCGCTCTCACAGCGCGCAGGCGCCCGCGCGCTCCGCGCCACCGCCAGCGTCGTGGCGCGCGTGCTCCGGTAGGCCTACTCGGTCCAGTCGACGCGCCACACGAGGTGCTCGCCGTCAACGCGGAGGCGGGTCAGCTGCACGGTGCGCGCGCCGACCTGCCGCGGCCCCTCCTCGAGCACGCCCTCGTAGTAGCCGGGCGGCCCGACCAGAGGGCCGAGCTGGATCTCCATCGAGGTCGGTCCGAGCTCCGTGACCTTCGCCTCGATGTAGTTGTTGCCGTGCTTGAACGACGAGCCGAGCCGCTTGAGCGACCGGCGCACGCCGAGCAGCTGCATCGCCGTCAGCGCCGCGCGGCCAATCAGCGTCGACTGCATGCCGCGCATCACCGCGAGGCGACCGACCTCGCGGCTCGCTTCCTCGTCGCTCATCCCGGGGAAGCGGTGGCGGCTGACGATCAACAGCCACTTGTAGAACTGCGCGGCCGGGTACGCCGGCGCGAGCTTTCGCGTGAGGTCGAGACCCGCCGCGCGGAGCCGCTCCACCAGCTGCGGATCGAGGTGAGCTTCGAGCGCACCCTTGAGGAGCCCCTCTGCGACCTGCTCGAACTCCACGCGCTCGTGCGTCATCTCCGGGGCGCAGCGTCGCGCGTCTGTGCGCGCCCATGCAAGCGAACATGCACGCGCTTGACGCTGGCGCCCGTGGCCGCTCGCGGTACGTTTCCTCCTCCGCCCTCCTCCAGAAAGGATTCACGTGAGCTCCGACTGCTTCGACGTGCGTGTGAAGTCCGTCAACGGCGATGAGGTCATCTTCGACGTGCTCACCGGCACCGCCGGTGGGTACAACGACCTCGCGGCCTCCCGCTCTTTCGCGCTGGTGCTGCTCAACGACGCGCTCTCGCGCGCCACCGACTCGCTGCCCGGCGAGTGGGGGAGCCCCGAGCGTGACGAGGCGGCCGCGCGGCTGCGCGAGAAGTCGGCCAACGCCGAGCTCGTCAAAGCGCTCGCCACCGAAGGCGACTGGTACGTCAGCGCCGACTGGATGCGCGCGAACGTCGATCGCTTCGTGAAGTCCACCGAGGTCCTCGAGCGCCGCAACGACCTGCCCGACGAGGAGCTCAGCCGCCGCGCCCAGGCGATCGAGGCCGAGTTCGGCGGCGCGCTCTACACGAACCAGTACCACCAGTGGCAGCCGCGCCGCTGGGAGCTGTGCCACAACTACACGCTCCGCGTCGTCGTCGCCGACCCGAAGTGGGCCGCGCACCTCGAGCCCGGCCTCGAGTTCGGCACCACCGCCTACGACGTGTGGAATGAGTCCGCTCCCGCGCCTGCCGAGGCTCCGGCGATCGCACCCGCGCCGAAGAAGACCGCGCCGAAGAAGGCCACGCCGAAGAAGACCGCGCCGAAGAAGGCCGCGCCGCAGAAGACCGCGCCGAAGAAGGC
>JBMORD010000052.1:0-3398 GCA_049322495.1 Myxococcota bacterium
GCCGAAGAAGAAGACGCCGAAGAGGCAGCGCCGAAGGCGGGCGGCAACAAGCGCGCGCAGATCCTCGCCGCCTACGAGAAGGGCAACGCCGAGGCCTCGCTCGACGCGGCGAAGAAGGCCGGCGACAAGGAGCTCACCGACAAGCTCTCGCGCTTCATCGCCGCCTACGACGCGGCCAACGACGCGATGATGTCGAACAACGGCAGCGCGGCCATCGCCAACTTCCAGAAGGCGCTCCAGCTCGACGAGCAGCTCTCGAGCGGCTGGGGCAAGTACGGCGCCGAGATCCGCCGCCAGCTCTCGAACCTCTACGTGCTGGTCGGCCTCCAGTTCGTGAACACCGGCGACGCCGAGAAGGCGAAGCAGGCCTTCAACGGCGCGCTCAAGCACGACCCGAACAACGCGCGCGCCAAGGCGCAGCTGGCGAAGCTCGGAGCCGCCGCGCCGAAGTCGGCCGACGACGCCTTCGAGGACGAGCCGGCCGCGAAGCCGGCCAAGAAGGTCCCCGCCAAGACGTCGATCGACGACGCGTTCGGCGACTGAGCGCTCAGCGGCGGCGCAGCGTGAGGCCGCGCACGAAGAGCCAGCCGTTCACCGCCGAGAAGAGCAGCATGAAGCTGAAGAGCCCCATGTTGCCGAAGTCGCGGCCCGGCGGCGTCTCGGCGATGAGCAGCCAGCTCGCCTTCGTGCCGCTCCAGGCCTCGTACTCCCTGAAGACCTCCTCGTAGCGGACCGCGTCGGCGCGCGAGAGCAGCCGCCCGCGCGCGAAGAACGGGTTCTGCCGCGGCTGGGGGCGCTTCCCGTCGGGGTACCGGCGGTTCTCGTCTTCGAAGGTGACGCGCTTGACGAGCACCGGGGTGTCCATCAGGCCCACCACCACGAAGCTCCCGTCCTTCTCTTCGACGTACCAGCCGCGCACGGTGGGCACGCCGTGGATCTGCGCGTAGCGGTTCGAGACCGCGCGCTCGAGCTGGTACACGCCCTCCGCGCCCAGCTCGATCGGCGTCTGCGACGAGAAGAAGTACTGCGCGTCGGCGCGCATCCACCACGCGATCGCCAGGCCGGCGAGCATCGCCACCAGCGCCACCGGCGGCAGCAGGCCGACGCCCGGTCTCGCCAGATCGCGCTCCAGCTCGGCGATCAGCTGCTCCTGCTCGGCGCGGGGATCGCTCGCGGGGGGCTTCTCGTCGTCAGCCATGGCACGTGAAAAACCCCGGCCGCGCACGAAACGCAACCGGGGTCTTCGAAAGGAACGACGCGACGATCACTCGTCTTCTTCGGTCGTCGCCGGCTTCTTCTCTTCGACCTTCTTCTTCTTCTCGGGCTTCTCGGTGATCTCCGACATCTTCGGAGGGTTCTCCGGGATGTTGAAGATCTTCTTCAGGTCGTTCTCGATGTCCTGCTCGGTAACGCCCTTGGCGAAGGCGAGCTCCTTGATGAGCAGCGAGCGCGCGGTGTCGAGCATCTTGCGCTCACCGAACGAGAGATCCTTGTCGCCCTTGAGGAGGTACAGATCGCGCAGCACCTCGGCGATCTCGAAGACCGAGCCCGTCTTGATCTTCTCCATGTACTCCCGGTAGCGGCGGTTCCACGTGGTGGAGTCGACCGAGATGTCCTTCTCCTTGAGGATGGCGTACACCTGCCGCACGTCGTCTTCGGAGATGATCTCGCGCAGCCCGACCTGGCCGATCTTGTTGATGGGGATCAGGAACCGCCCGCCGTTCTTCTCGAGCATCTTGAGCACGTAGAACGACTGGCGCTGGCCAGCGACCTCCGTGTGCTCGATGCCCACCACTTCGCCGACGCCGTGCCCCGGATAGACCGCCTTGTCGCCTGGCTTGAACATCGTCACCTCTGACTGCGCGTGAAGCCGCGGGCCTTGCACCGATTGACGCGCGGAGTCAAGACATTTAACACATCCCAGCCTTGACTACAACTTCCCACATGCCAGACGATTCCGTCGGGGAAACGGGAGGTGGGCGATGGGGTGGACGTGGTGGGCGCTGGGCAACCGCCCGGCGGTGTTTCCGGTGGCGGCCTGCCTGCTGGGCGTGACGTTCGGCCCGCGCCTGGAGTGGCCGTGGTGGACCTGGCTGAGCCTGAGCGCGCTCGTGTTGGGTGCGGCGTGGCGGAGAGCGGGTCGCGTGGGGAGCGTGCTGCTCGGGCTGCTGGGCGCGGCGGCGCTCGGCGCGGGGCTGGCGGAGCTGGGCCTCGACGTGCCCCATCCTCCGCTCGCGCGGCGGGTGCAGGTGGACGGGACGATCGAAGCGGTCCGACCCGAGGGGCTGGTGCTCGAGACGATCGCCGTCGAGGGCGAGCCGATGCGCTTCCGCGCGGCGCTCTCGGGTGAGCCGAAGGGGCTGGTGCCAGGGCAGCGGGTGCTGCTCGAGGCGCGCTTCAAGCCGCTCAGCGAGGCGGCGAACCCGGGTGAATGGAGCCGCGCCGAGTGGGCCTGGCGGCGCGGCCAGCCGGTGGGTGGCGCGTTCTCGGCCGCGCGGGTGATCCAGCTCTCCGCCCCGCCCCGCTGGCGCCGATGGCTCACCGACGAGCATGAGCTGCTGGCGCGAGACACCCGGGCGCAGAGCAGCGACCCCGACGCCGCGGCCTTCCTGCTCACGCTCTCGTCGGGCGCCCGCGCCGAGCTCGGGGAAGCGCTCGAAGACTCGTTCTCGCGCAGCGGCCTCGCGCACGTGCTGTCGGTGAGCGGCCTGCACGTCGCGGTGCTCGCGTTCTCGCTCTTCGCCGCGCTGCGCTGGCTCCTGTCGCGGCGAATGAGGTCGTGGCTCCGGCGCGTCGAGCCGCGGGCGTTCGCCGGGGTGCTCTCGCTGCCCTTCGTCTGGGGGTACGTCGTCTTCACCGGCTGGCAGGCCCCGGCGGTGCGCTCGGGGGTGATGAGCTCGCTGGTGCTCTGCGCGTGGAGCCTCCGGCGTCGCAGCGATCCCCTCAACGCGCTCGCCGTCGCCGCGCTGGGGATGCTCGCGGTGGATCCCGCGGCGCCGTTCGAGCTCTCGGTGCAGCTCTCGTTCTGCGCGGTGCTGGCGCTGGTGCTGCTCGCCCCGAGCGTGCGGCGGGCGATCCCCGTCGAGCCTCCTTCCCCGGCGACGACGACCGGCTGGCGGCTGCACGCGCAGCGCTGGCGCGAGGCGGTGCTGCAGACCTTCAGCGCGAGCGTCGCGGTCACGGCCGCGACCGGCCCGCTGGTGCTCCTCGCGTTCCAGCGGGTGAGCCTGGCCGGCCTGGTGTCGAACGTCGTCACCCTGCCCCTCTCGGGCGTGTTGACGCTCGTCGCCGCGGGCGGCGCTGCGGTGCACGTCGTCTCACCGTTCGCCGCGACGCCCCTCCTGTGGTGCGGCGTGCAGCTGTCGCGGCTGTTCGTGTTCATCGCCGAGCGCTTCGCC
>JBMORD010000053.1:0-25414 GCA_049322495.1 Myxococcota bacterium
GCAGCGCCGCCACCTGTCGCGGTCCCGCCGCCCGTTGCGCTGCCTCCGCCCGTCGCAGTGCCGCCGCCGGTCGCAGCGCCGCCGCCCGTCGCAGTGCCGCCGCCGGTCGCAGCGCCGCCGCCCGTCGCAGCGCCGCCGCCCGTCGCAGCGCCGCCACCCGTCGCAGCGCCGCCACCCGTCGCAGCGCCGCCACCCGTCGCAGCGCCGCCACCCGTCGCAGCGCCGCCGCCCGTCGCTTCGCCGCCGGTCGGGGCTCCACACGCCGCACTGAACAGCGCCAGTCCGAGGATCACGTGGAGAGATCGCATTGGACGCTCATATCGCGACGAAGCTCGCGGCCCGCAATGCCCCGGCGCCACGACGGCAGAAGACGAGGTCGACTTCTCTCACGCGATGTCGATCCTCGAGCGCTGACTGCTTCGCTTCGTCGGTTCAGTGAGCGCGTCGCGCCGAGCCGTCGAGCGGCCTCGGCGCAACGAGTGACGACGCCGTCACGGACAGAGCGAGTGCGAGCCGAACGCGCTGTCGACCTCGGCGATCCACCCGCAGACGTCGTCCCACATGTTCTGGCGGAAGCGGGCGGCGCGGTTGCGGCCCGTGTCGCTGCAGCCGCCCCAGGTCGCGCAGCCCCAGTGCACGCCGAGCACGTTGTTGTTCCGCCACACCGCGGAGCCGCTCTGCGCCGGGCCGGTGTCGATGTCGTACTCGAGCTGCTCGTCGCCGCGGAACGCGTTGGAGTCGAGCACGTCGCTGTGCCCGTACATCCACCCGTCGCAGTTCTTGCTGGTGAGCGCCGAGGCCTGGCAGCGGCGCAGGTCGCTGGAGCCCGTCTTCGTGGGGTAGCCATACAGCGACGCGAGCAGCCCGTCGTACGACGACGCCGAGTTCCACCAGTTCACGCCCATCCACCCGAGCGCGGTGCTGTCGGCGCGGTCCTGCAGGTAGAGGAGCGCGTAGTCCCACCGGCGGCTGACGCGGTAGTCGCGCGCGTAGACGCCGCTCCAGCTGACGGCCGTGCCGCCGGTGTTCGGGTGCGTCGAGTTGGTCTGTCCGGGGTGGAACCAGCCGCTGGTGGTCCACGCGCCCTCCTCGGAGAGCACGCAGTGCGCGGCGGTCAGCACGTGGCGCGGGCCGACGCGCGTGCCGGTGCAGTTGGTGAAGCCGGCGGAGCTGGTGCCGTTGAGCGCGCCGATGGTGCGGAACGGGTAGCCGGTGAGGGTGGTGAGGCTGGTGACGCGCACCCGGCGGTCATCAGCGAGCTCCGTGCCGAGGATGCCGCGGGTGCGCTTGCGCTCGGGCGCGACGCCGATCACCCCGTCGCCTTCACCGCGCTCGAGGCGGGCGATGGCGTCCTCCACCATCGCGTCGGTCGGGAGCTGACCCTCCCACGCGCCGAACCCGTTCTCCTCCGACGGGCGCCGGGCCTCGGGCGCGGGCCCCTTGCGGCCGAAGGCCGTGCCGTCGGCGAGCACGAGCATCGCCTCGTAGCGCGTGCCATCGGGGGCGAACCACGCGCGGTCCTCGTCGCGGAGTCGCTCCAGCTCTTCGGGCGAGACACGCTGCGCCGGGTCGCGCATCGCGGCTTCGCACGGGCTGAGCACCTTCACGCGCGAGGCGACGCGCTCGAGCCCGCGCCCGTCGAGGTCGTCGGCGGTCAGCGTCCACGGCACAGGGTCGAAGGCGACGGGGCACACTGCGGCCGAGGGCCGCTCGAGCGCGCTCGGCGCCGCGGCGTCGAGGCCACAGCCGGCTCCGAGCAGCGCCAGCGTCGCGGCGCGGGCGAACTTCCAGACGGGAGACGGCACCCGGGTCTTCTGCATCTTCATACGGACTCCTCGCGGTTGGGGTGGGTACGGCGCCTGCGAGGCCAGACGTACGCAGCGCTCGATGCCGCCAGGCTTTCAAGTTGTGACTGCGCGCGTCGCTGGGCTCGCGACGTCAACGAAGGGTGCGCGAAAAGTTCCCGTCACCCCCGAGAGTCGTTCACCGACTGCAGCCGATGCGCTGCCCGTCGACGGCGATCTCATCGAGGTCGAGCGAGAGGGTCGGGCCGACCTTGTCGTACGTCTGGTACATCACGAGGCCCACCGTCAGCTCGTCGAACGGCTCGCCCATCGGCCACGGCGGGTTGGCGCCGTTGTCTCCGGTGTGCGTGGTCGTGAGGTGCAGCCCGGGGTGCTCGAGGCCGTCCTGGAAGAAGCGCATCTCCTGCGTCGGCCCGCCCCAGTAGAGCTCGAAGCAGATCCACTCGTTCTCGGGGATCTCCTCCTGGCCTGCGGGCGGGTTCGCGTCGTCGATGCCCATCTCCGCGCGATCCATGCCGTCGACGTTCATCAGCGGCACGCGGTTGATGTAGCCGCCCGCGCGCAGCTCGGGGCGCAGCGTGTTGTTGCCCGCGAACACGTGGTTGCCGCTCGCGTACGCGAAGGTCCAGTGCGTGAGCGGGAAGTTGCTCTGGTCGTTCCACTTGAAGGGCAGCGGCCGGTTGTTGAGTCGCAGGAACAGGCGCGCCCAGAACGAGTTGTTGGGCATGGGGAAGACGCGCTTGAGCGTCATCATCGCCTTGTTGCCGCCGGTGCCGATCTGAAAGCGCATCGCCCGCGAGCCGCGCGCGCCCTCGCCGATGACCTTCACCTGCGCGGTGCCGGGGTTCCAGAACGAGGTGGTCCACGACGCGGTGTCGGGGCCTCCACCGACCGCGCGCCCCTCGAAGTCGTCGCAGAACGTCACGCCCGCCGTCGCGCAGCGTGGCGCGCCGAAGAACTCGCCGCGGTTGGTCGAGAAGCCTCCGTCCGTGGGGCCGCTCGTACCGCCCGCGTCGGGCATCGGCTGCGAGCCGCCCGCATCGAGGCCCGCGTCCACCACCGGCTGACTCGTTCCCGCATCGGCGCCGGCGTCGGGCGCGAGCGCGTCAGGCCCCGCGTCGAGGCCCTCACCTCCGGCGACGCCCACGCAGCCGGTGAGCACCACGCACGACAGCAGAAGGACTCTCATGCCTTGAGCTCGGTGAACTCGCCCGGCTCGCCGAAGGCGCCGAAGTTCGAGAGGAGGCTGCCGTCCTGGTTGCGCACGCCGACCGCGTTGGCGAGCGTGGTGAGCAGCTTGTTGTGGGGCGCGTCGGTGCTCTGCTTGGTCGAGCTCTGGCGCGTCACCTTGAGGTACTGGCCCTGCTTGAGGTACCCGCCGGCGCTGCCCGCGATGAGGAACGGCATGTCCATGAAGTTGTGCTCGAGCCCGTCGGACAGCTCGTTGGCGTAGAGCACCGCGCTGTTGTCGAGCACCGTCGTGCCGCCCGCTTCGGTGTAGCCGCTGAGCTTGTCGAGCAGGTACTTGAACTGCGTCATGTACCAGCGGTCGACCTCCAGCAGCAGCGTCTTGTAGTCCGAGCCGCCGATGCCGGTGTTCGAGCCCGCGTCGGTGGTCGCGTTATGGCTGATGGCGTGGTGGTGGTACGGGTGGTTGAGCCCGTCCCACTTGAAGGTGGGCCCGCCGGCGCCGTTGTTCCACTGGAGCGTCGCCACGCGCGTCGCGTCGCAGGCGAGCGCGATGGCCAGCACGTCCATCTGCAGGCGGCCCACGGTGCGGTAGTTGGCGTCGTCTCCGACGGTCGCGGCGGTGAGGCCGCTGAGCTCGCCGCGCGTCGCGTCGGGGAGCTGACACGCCGGCAGCCCGCTCTGCTGCATCACCATCTCGACCTCGCGGATCGACGTGTAGTGGAGGTCGAGCTTGGCGCGGTCCTGCTGCGAGAGGCCCTTCGCCTTGAGGCGATCCATGTCCTCCTTCACCAGGTCGAGCACGCTCATGCGCCGGCGGTAGGCCTTCATCGCCGCGTCGTTGCCGGCGGTCGAGCCGGTGCTCATGAAGTCCTGGAAGGCGACCCACGGGTTGTTCTCGCCCTGCACCGGCTGCTGCGGCCCCGCGTACGAGATGACGCTGTTGACGCCCGAGCCGCGCGGCCCGACCTTGAGCGTCAGCGAGCGCCGCCCGCCCGGGTTGAGCTTCGAGGCGATGAACTGGTCGAGGGACTGGCCGGCCGCGTAGTGGTCGTCGCCCGCGAGCTGCTGCGCGGTGAGCTTGCCGCCCATGCCGTTCTGGTGGTCGCAGCCCACCGGCGTCTGGCCGTCGAAGTTGAAGCCCTTGGGCACCTTGTGGATGCCGCGGGGAATGAGCAGCTTCGAGGCGTAGCCGGCGAGCGGCTCGAGCGCGGTGCCGGTGAACGACGCGGCCGACAGCGCCCCGTACGGCGTGGTGGGGAACCACTTGTCCATGTTCACGCCGTTGCACTCGAAGAAGACCACGAAGCGGCGCGGGCTCTGCGCGGCCTGCGCGTGCGCGTGGCGGCCGGCGAGCGTCTCGAGGAACGGGAGGCCGAGCGTCAGGCCTCCGACGCCCCGCAGGAAGAAGCGGCGGCTGAGGCGGTTCATGGGGTCTCCGTGGAGCGAAGGGTGAAGGACGGGAGCTGCGTGAGGTCGCCCAGCAGCTCGCGCATGGGGCGGGTCTGATCAGCGAGGCCGGCCGCGAGCCGGTCGATCTCGCACGCGTCACCTTCGACGTCGGCGCGCTGCGACGCGTAGCGGAACCAGCTGCGCGCGTAGGCCCGGCGCGCCTCGCCGCTCGCGGCGATGAGGTCGATCATCTCGAGCGCGTCGCCGAACGAGCGCTTCTCGTTGGCGAGGTAGAACGAGCCGGTGGTGTCGAGGTCCCAGCCGTTCTCGGTGTCGCGCCACTGGCCGAGCGCGTCGTAGTGGCCGAACGCGAAGCCGGGGCCGTTGATGGCGGTGTGGCACCCGGCGCAGTCGCGCGGCGACGTCTTCACCGTCACCTGATCTCGCGTGGTGCGGATGGTGGCGTCGATCGGCGGCAGCGTGAAGTCGACGCCCGGCGGGGGATCTGCCTGCGGCTGGCCGAGCACGCGGCGAATGACGAACACCCCGCGGTGAATCGGCGAGTCGGTGCGCGAGTACGAGTGCGACGCGAGGAAGCCGGGCTGCGTGAGGAAGCCGCGCCGCTTCGCGGGGTCGAGCGCCACGCGGGTGAAGCTCGCGTCGAAGCTGCCGCTCAGCCCGTACACGCGCGCCAGCTCCGCGTTCACGAAGGTGAAGTCGCCGCGGTACAGCGCCTCGAAGGGCTTCTTCTCGTCGAGGAACACCGCGCGGAGGAAGCGCGTCGTCTCCTCCTGCATCGAGGCGGTCATGGTCGAGGTGAAGGCGGGGAAGAGCGCCGGGTCGCGCACCACCGAGCGGTAGCGCGCGAGGTCGAGCCACTGCGCGTGGAAGTCGTCGACGGCCTGCCGCGCGCGCGGGTCGTCGAGCAGGCGCGTCACCTGCGCGCGCAGCCCGTCGGCGTTCGAGAGCTGGCCGCGCTCCGCGGCGTCGAGCAGCGCGAGGTCGGGCGTGGTGTTCCACAGCGTGAACGAGAGCTTCGACGCGAGCTGGTAGGGCGTCAGCTTCGCGAGGCCGCCCGGCTGCTGCTCGAGCTCCACCTCCACCCGGTAGAGGAACTCCGGCGACTGGAGCATCGCCTCGACCACCAGCGACACCCCGCCCGAGAACGCGTCGGGCGCGTCGACCAGCTCCGGCGCCTGCTTGAAGAGCGCCACGTACCTCGTCTGCTCCTCGGTGCTCAGCGGGCGGCGGAACGCGCGGCGCCCGAAGGACGAGACGAACTGCTCGACGCAGGCGTCGCTCGTGCCCGCGCACGGCACCACCGCCGCGCGCGCCGCGGGCGTGGCGATGACCCTGGTGGCGAGGTCTTCCGCGGCGCGCCGGTAGTCGCGGCCCAGGCGGTCGGCCACCACCATGCCCTCGGCGTTGTTGTCGAAGCCCGCGAAGCTCGGGTCGGGCGTGAACGACCGCGAGGGGCGCTCGTCGAGCGCGAGCAGGTCGCGGATGGCGTTGTCGTACTGCGCGTGCGTGAGCCGCGTCAGCGCCGTCGGGGCAGGAGGCGGGCGGCACGTCGCGCTCGTCTCCCCGGCGCCCTCCCCGAGCCCGCCGATCAACCCTTCGCAGCCGCTGAAGACCAGCAGCACACCCCAGTGTGTTCGCATGGGGCTGGGCGCTGTGCGAAGCGCGTGCTCGACTTGAGGCAGCTCAAGTCGTTGAAAGGACGAAGCAATCTGCCGCCCGGGCGGTGACTGACGAGGACAGTCCACCCCATTCAGTGACCGGGCTGGTCACTGGATCAGAGGTTCATGCCGCCGGAGACCTCGAGGCGCTGCCCGGTGATCCACCGGTTCTCCTCGCGCAGGAGGTTCGAGATGACGGGGCCGATGTCGTCGGGGAGCCCCGCGCGCCCGAGCGCCGTGGCGCTGGCGATGAAGGCGTTGACCTGGGGGTTGTCGCGCACGGCGCCGCCGTTGAAGTCGGTGGCGATGGCGCCCGGCGCGACGACGTTGACCGCGATGCCGCGCGGGCCGAGCTCCTTCGCGAGGTAGCGGGTGAGCACCTCGACGCCGCCCTTCATCGCCGCGTACGCGGAGTAGCCGGGCAGGGTGAAGCGCGCGAGGCCGGTCGAGACGTTGACGATGCGGCCACCGTCCTTCAGCAGCGGGAGCAGCCGCTGGGTGAGGAAGAACGTCCCCTTGAGGTGCACGTTCATCAGCTCGTCGAACTCCGCCTCGGTGATGTCGGCGAAGGGCTTGTGCAGCCCGGTGCCGGCGTTGTTCACCAGCGCGTCGAAGCGGTCGCGCTGGAAGGTCGTCTCGAGCGTGCGGCGGAGCGTGGCCGCGAAGTCGCTGAAGGTGTGCGCCTGCGCCACGTCGAGCTGGAGCGCCACCGCGCGCGCGCCGGCCCGCTCGACCGCCGCGACCACCTGCCGCGCCTCGGCCTCGTTGCTGCGGAAGGTGATGATGCTGTCGACGCCGCGCCGGGCGAGCGCCTCCGCGGTGTTGCGCCCGAGCCCACGACTGCCACCGGTGATCACTGCGAGGGGGTGTTCGTTCATGGGCGCAGAGATACGGCGCGCTCTCCAGGTGAACAATGCGGCGCCATCGAGACAGACTGTTCATGCAGCGAGAACAGTCTTCCGGAGTAGGAAGGTGGGATGGATCGCCTCGATTCGATGAAGGTGTTCGCGCGCGTGGCCGAGAGCGAGAGCTTCACCGCGGCGGCGAAGAGCCTCGGGCTGCCGAAGGCGAGCGTGTCGACGGCGGTGGCGCGGCTCGAGGAGCGGGTGGGGGCGCGGCTGCTCCAGCGCACCACGCGGCGGGTGCAGCTCACGCCCGACGGCGCGCTGTTCTACGAGCGGTGCAAGGACCTGCTGGCCGACGCCGAGGAGGTGGAGACGCTCTTTCAGAAGACGGGCGAGGCGCTCACCGGCCGCGTGCGCGTCGACCTGCCGAGCCGCATGGCGCGGCTGCGCATCATCCCGAAGCTGGGCGAGTTCCTCGCGGCGAACCCCGGAGTGCACGTCGAGCTGGGGGCGACGGACCGCGCGGTCGACCTGGTGCGCGAGGGCTATGACTGCGTGGTGCGCGTGGGGGCGCTGCGCGACTCGGGCCTGGTCGCGCGCCGCCTCGGGGAGCTGCGGCTCATCAACTGCGCCAGCCCCGCCTACCTCGCGCAGCACGGCACGCCGAAGCGACTGCAGGACCTCTCACGGCACTGGCTGGTGCACTACGTCTCGGTGCTCGGCGCGAAGCCCGACGGCTGGGAATACGAGGAAGACGGCGTGTGGAAGGAGCTGCCGATGCGCGGGCGCGTCACGGTCAACAACGCCGAGGCCTACGTCGCGGCGTGCGTCGCCGGGCTGGGCCTGATTCAGGTGCCCGACAGCACGCTCGATGACGACTTCCGCGCGAAGCGGCTGGTCGAGGTGCTGCCGCGGCTGCGCGCGCGGCCGATGCCGGTGCACCTGCTCTTCCCCCACCGGCGGCAGCTGTCGCGGCGGGTGCGCGTGTTCCTCGACTGGCTCGAGGCGCGCCTCGCGCAGTGACCCGGCAGGGCGAGACCTCGCGCTGGCTCCCGGTATCAGCTCGGCATGACCGGACCATTCGTGCTCAGCCCTCAGAACCCCTGCACATGGGAGGCCGCCCGGGGTGTCTCGCCGGTCATGCGACGCCTTGCCTTCGTTCTGATGCTTGGTTTGACCACCGCGGCCTGCAACTGCGGGTCGTCGGTCAGCCGCGCCCGCTCCAGCCTCGAGGTGAGCCCCGCGGCGGTCGACTTCGGCACCGTGACGGTGGGCGCGTCGTCGGTGCGGTCCGTCACGCTCTCGAGCCGGGGCAACGCCAGCGTCGTGCTCGGCGAGCTCACGCTCCAGGGGGACGCTGCGTTCTCCCTGAGCCCGGTGCTGCCTCGCGCGCTCGCGTCCGGCGAGACGCTGGAGCTGCAGCTCAGCTACGCGCCGTCCTCCGCGGGCTCCCACGCCGCGCGGCTGCTGGTGCGCAGCGACGCAGACAACGCGCCGGACCTGCTGGTGCCGCTCGTCGGCGACGCCTCCGCGGGCTGCCAGCCCACGAGCTGCGCGGATCAGCCGAAGCGCTGCGGGCGCGTCCCCGACGGCTGCGGACAGATGCTGGACTGCGGCGCCTGCGCGCTGCCCGAGACCTGCGGCGGCGCGGGCACGCCCAACGTCTGCGGCTGCACGCCCGAATCGAGCGAGGCGCTCTGCGCGCGGCTGGCCGCCACCTGCGGCGAGGTGACGGCGGTCGACACCTGCGGCGTGACGCGCACCGTGAGCTGCGGCACCTGCACGCTGCCGCAGACCTGCGGCGGCGGTGGGACGGCCAACGTGTGCGCCTGCTCGGCGGAGACGGACACCGCCTTCTGCTCGAGGCTCAACGCGCGCTGCGGCACGGTGACGGCCACCGACGCCTGCGGCATGGCGCGCACCGTCAACTGCGGCACCTGCACCCTGCCGCAGACCTGCGGCGGCGGAGGCACGCCCAACGTCTGCGCCTGCACGCCGGAGTCGAACGAGGCTCTCTGCACCCGGCTGGCCGCCACCTGCGGCACGCTGACCGCGGCCGACAACTGCGGGGCGACGCGCACGGTGAGCTGCGGCACCTGCACCTCGCCGCAGACCTGCGGCGGCGGCGGCACGCCCAACGTGTGCGCCTGCGCGGCGGAGACCGACATCGCCTTCTGCTCGCGGCTCAATGCGCGCTGCGGCACGGTGACGGCGCCTGACGCCTGTGGCCTGGCGCGCACCGTCAACTGCGGCACCTGCACGCTGCCGCAGACCTGCGGCGGTGGAGGCGCTCCCAACCAGTGCGCCTGCACCCCGGAGTCGAACCAGGCCCTCTGCACGCGGCTGGCCGCCACCTGCGGCACGCTGACGGCGGCCGACAACTGCGGGGCGACGCGCACGGTGAGCTGCGGCACCTGCACCTCGCCGCAGACCTGCGGCGGTGGAGGCACGCCCAACGTGTGCGCCTGCGCGGCGGAGACCGACACCACCTTCTGCTCGAGGCTCAACGCGCGCTGCGGCACGGTGACGGCTCCCGACACCTGCGGCATGTCGCGCACCGTCAGCTGCGGCGCCTGCACTTCGCCGCAGACCTGCGGCGGCGGAGGCTCGCCCAACCAGTGCGGCTGCCAGGAGACCAACGCGGCCTTCTGCTCGCGGCTGCAGAAGAACTGCGGCGACGTGACGGGCACCGACGCGTGCGGAGTGACCCGGACCGTCTCGTGCGGCTCGTGCGGCGGCACGGAGAGCTGCGGGGGCGGGGGCACGGCGAACGTCTGCGGCTGCACCGCCGAGAGCAACCAGTCGTTCTGCGCGCGCGGCTCCGGGTGCGGCTCGCTCACGCAGGCGGACAACTGCGGCAACCAGCGCACGGTCGACTGCGGCCCCTGCTACACCTGCAGCTCGCCCGGCGTGATTCCGCCGCTCGGGCACGTGGTGCGGGGCACCACCTCCGGCGGGTCCACCCTCAGCAGCACCTGCGGCGGAGGCAGCGCGCCCGAGCAGGTGTGGACGTACACGCCGCAGGCGAGCGGGTCGGTCACCATCTCGAGCTGCGGCAGCTCGCTCGACACCGTCGTCTCGGTGCGGGGCGAGAGCTGCGGCGGCGCCCAGCTCACCTGCAACGACAACACCTCGACCTGGTGCCCCAGCGGCACCACGCACTCGTACGTCACCTTCAACGTGACTGCGGGCCAGACGTACTACGTGGTGGTCGACGGCTCGGGCAGCAGCTCGGGCTCGTACAACCTGCGCGTCGCCCCGCCCAACGGCACCTGCTCCACCCCGGTGGAGTTCCCGGCGAACGGCGGCACGCTCCAGCTCGGCCTCAACGGCAACAGCACCAACAGCGCGAGCTGCGGCGGCACGGGCGGTGACAAGGTGCACCGCTGGGTCGCGCCGCGCTCCGGCTCCACCACCGTGACGCTGGTGCCCGACTTCTGGCCGTCGACGCTCTACGTGCGCGCCGGCTCGTGCACGGGCACGGAGATCGCCTGCGACAACAAGACCGCGCAGTGGCCCACCAACCAGGTGACCTTCAACGCCACGGCGGGCGTCGAGTACTTCATCTGGGTCAGCTACGGCACGTACAACGGCCCGGTGGTGAGCATCTACGACCTCACCGTCGTGGCGCCCTGAGCTCACGGCACGCAGCGCTCGCCGACAACGCAGTCATAGCCGTCGCGCCCCCAGGTACCGCACGGTCTACCTCGCGCTGCACGGCAAACCGACTGCAGGACTTCACCATCAACAACGCCGATGCCTACGTCCCGGCGTGCGTCGCCGGGTTGGGCCTCATTGCGGTGCCCGAAAGCACGCTCGATGACGACTTCCGCGCGAAGCGGCTGGTCGAGGTGCTGCCGCTAGCGATGCCGGTGCACCTGCTCTTTCCCCACCGGCGGCAGCTGTCGCTGCGGGTGCGCGTATTCCTCGACTGGCTCGAGGCGGTGATTCAGAACTGTCGCGGAAGCGCGCCTCCCCTGTGTCAGAAAAGATAGACCGCCCCTGCATTGGGCATGGAGTTGTCGGTCTGCGTGCCGCCAAGCCCCGTCGCCGAACTGGATTCGCCGAACGCGCCAACGAAGAGTGCATCGCCGTTGGTGTTGAGCGCGACTCCGTAGCCGAAATAGTCATACGCGTTGGTGTTTGGTGCCTTGACGTAGCGAGTCGGCTTCCAGGTGGAGCCATCTCTCGCGAACAAATACACGGCGCCGGCGCGAGGTGCAGAGTTGTCCGCAGAGTCTCCATCCATGCCGATTGCTGCGCTGTCTTCATAGCTGGCGACCGCGATCGTGCTTCCGTCTCCACTGATGGAGATGGACATGCCGAAGTAATCTCCTGCCCCGGTGTTGCTTGCCTTAAGATATGCCTGCTGGCTCCATGCCGCTCCGACTCGCACGAAGACGTAGGCCGCGCCTGAGGATAGGGCTGAGTTGCTGCTTTGACTCCCGTTGACTCCCGCCGCACCACTGTCCTCGGAGGGTGCGGTCACGACGAGAGTGTTTCCATCGTCGGCGAGGTCTATTTTCCTGCCGAAGGCGTCGTTGGTTCCGGCGTTGGAGGCCTTGAGGAAGGCTTGCTGTGCCCAATTGCCCCCGCTGCGGGCGAACACGTAGACCGCTCCGGCTCCATCGATGGAGTTGTCGAGTTGGTTGCCTGGTACACTGTCCTCGCCCTCGGCCCCGACCGCGAGGGTGTTGCCATCTGCGCTGAGTGAGATGGATAGCCCGAAGTAGTCGTCGATATCTGGGTTTGAGGCCTTGATGTAGGCCTCCTGGCTCCATGCCGCCCCCGTCGATTGAAAGATGTACACCGCTCCCGCCGATCTTTTCGAGTTGTCGGTCTGGTTGCCACCCACTCCACTTGCTGCGCTGTCCTCGTCGGCCATTGCCACGGCGAGCGTCCGACCGTCGTGGCTCAGTGCAACCGTTGTTCCGAAGAAGTCGTCTGCTTCGGCGTTCGAAGCCTTCAGATACGCCTGCTGGCTCCAAGATGTTCCAGCTCGCGTGAAAACGTAGACTGCTCCAGACTGGATTGCCGAGTTGTCGGTTTGGTCTCCGTTGATGCCGGTGGTGGCGCTTCTTTCCTCGGAACATCCGACGGCGAGCACGCTCCCGTCGCCGTTGAGGGCAACTGACTCGCCGAACTGGTCGTTGGCGTCGGTATTGGATGCCTTGATGAAAGCCTGTTGAATCCAGTCGTTTGGGCCCCAGGTGAAGATGTAGACTGCCCCCGAATTCTGTTTCGAATTGTCGGATTGATCTCCGTTGACGCCCGTAGCTGCGCTGCTCTCGCCTCGCGCCGCCACCGCAAGCGTGCGCCCATCGCCGCTGATGGCGATCGCGCTTCCGAATGAGTCCCCAGGATTGGTGTTGGAGGCCTTGAGATAGCCGACCGTTCGCAGCATTCCCGCGGCGACGCCGAGGGGAGACGACGGAGCGCTGCATCCGTAGGCGTGGCAGGCCCTCACAAAGTAGACGGCTCGAGTCCAGTCGAGACGGTGCACCGCAACGGGCAGTTCGAATGTCGTCCGACTGAGGTTGCCACCGACTTGTCTGATGCTGGCTGGACCAGCGCCATCGGGATCCTCGAAGAGTTCATAGTGCTCCGCGTTCGCCACGGAGCCCCACGAGAAGCGCAAGCTCTTCAGGCCGAAGTTCACCGCGAATGCCGGCGGGACCGCCGGTGGCTCGACAGCGAAGGTCACGGTCACGGGCGTGCTGGTGGTAACGTTCCCGACGAGATCGAAAGCTCTGGCCGTGAACACGTGCGTGCCGTTTCTGAGGCTCGTCACGCTGTGGGTGAAGGGAGGTTCAATGACCTCCGAAATCCTGGTCGCTTCCTCGTAGAACTCGACCTTCGCCACGCCTCGGTCGTCGGTCGCCGTAGCCGTC
This sequence comes from Myxococcota bacterium, assembly GCA_049322495.1. Taxonomy (GTDB): domain Bacteria; phylum Myxococcota; class Myxococcia; order Myxococcales; family Myxococcaceae; genus Archangium_A. The sequence continues at coordinate 12,801 of JBMORD010000053.1, forward strand.
AACGTCAGATTGCCCGGCGAAGCGATGACCGTCGTCGGGTTGGCCTGGAGCGAAATTGACGGCGGTGTGATGTCGATGTCGACAACCACAATCGCTGCGTTGCTGGGGGCGGACACGTTCCCCGAGAGATCGGTGGCTCTGGCGGTGAACTGATGCGTGCCATTGGCCTGTCCGTTGAGTGGGACGGCGAGCGAATACGGACTTGTGTTTGCAGCACCCACCAAGGTCGCGCCGTCGAAGAACTCCACCGTCTTGACGCCTTGGTCGTCCGTGGCGACCGCCGTCAGCGTGACTGAACCAGTGATCGTCAGGCGTCCTGTGCTGCTCGTCAGTGCTACCGTCGGAGGCACCAAGTCGCCGTTTGAGCTCGGACAGCCGAGAAGAACCAAACCCACCACCACAATGCCGTATGCACGCCTCATGGATCTCCCCTTCAAATCAGTACTGCAACCATTTCCGGAGTTGGCGCACGTCATGCGTCCACTCGTTTGCTCTGTACGCCATGTGTGCTGAGACCGCCACGGTCAGCAGCTCGGCTCGTACCGCGCGACGACGGTCGAGCCCGGCCGCGGCTCGTGGCCGCTCGAGAACACGACTGAGTTGTTCACCGCGTCGTAGCTCCAGTCGGTCGACACCGCGCCGTCGACGCGCACCTCCAGGGGGCCATCGGGGCGCGAGCTGAGGAAGAACTGAGACCGCGTGGAGCAGCTCGTCAGGCCCAGGGGTTGGAAGGAGGCCCACCACTGCGCGTTGCAGACGTCCTCGCGCGAGCCGCTGCTGGCGTACACGAGCGCGGCATGCACGCCATCGTCCGCCGCCTCGATGGCGCAAGTGGAAGACGAGACCCCGGTGACGGCGTTCCACGTCGTGCGCGGCGGGCTGCCGAGCCGGGCCTGGAGCTGGGCGAGCGCGGCCATCGGCGCCGATGAATGCTCCAGCGCGTCGGTGATGCACAGGCCTGCGAAGGTGCCTCCATCGCGCGGCGTCACGCCCTGCATGAGCGCGACGGCGGGCCCGATGCACGCCTCCGTCTCGGAGGACGTCGGGAGCGCGTCGAACGCCGACAGCGCCCGCCCCACGAAGTCGGGCTCGAGTGACGAGGTCCACGCCACCCCGGCGTCGTTGAGCGCGAAGGCGACGCCTGCGTCGGGCGCGCCCTCGGCCGGCGCGAAGGCCCAGCGGAGGTCGGTGCACGAAGCGAAGCGCGGCTGCGCGAGCCACCGGGAGAGGTTGGCCCGCACCTCGGCGCGCTTCGACGCGAAGGACGGCGAGGTGTCGACCATCGTCAGCACGTCCACCACCGGGAGCGGCTCGAGCCGCCAGGTGTCGACCTGGGTGCTCCGGTCGTCGCCACGCCCCTGGAGCGACACCAGCCACGTCCCCGCTTCCCGCACGTCGATGCTGAGCGCACCCGTGTCGTCACCGAGGTCGAGCGGCCGGTAGCGCACTGAGATGATGGCGGGCTCGGGCCCTTCGAGGACCGTGCCCACCGGGAGTCCGCTGACGAGGGAGAACTCGGGGCACGGCGCGGTGCCCGGGCAGCCCGGCGTGCCAGGCGGGAGCCCGGCGGCGGCGCTCATCCGCAGGTCGAGCGTCAGCGGCGTGCCGCACACGTTGTAGAGCGCCACGTTCCGCGTCGCCGAGCTGCAGCTCTGCTTCACGGCGCCGAAGTCGAGCGCGCTCGGCGTCGCCACGAGGCACTGCCCGAGCTCCGGCACGCGGAAGCCGAGGCTCACGTCGAGCACCGGACCTCCCGTCGGCCGCACGTGCAGCACGCCCGTCGCGGTGCGTGGCGCGCCCGGTGTCGCGGTGAGCTCCACCGTGAGCCGCGCGCCCGGCTCGAGCCGCGCGGGGAGCGACGGCTGGGTTCCGAACACGCGGAACGCACCGGCCGGCATCGACTCGACGTCGGCCGCGCGCACCTGACACGGGCCCGTCCCCGCGTGCGTCAGCGTGACCGGCGTCGGTCTGGGGCCGTCGTCGAGCAGCGCCTGCGCCGGGCCGCGCAGCGCGCATGGCTCCAGCCGCTCGACCAGCGCGCGCAGCGTGAGGCTCACGCTCGGGGCGACCGGGTCGTCGGAGCGGAGCTCGACCGCCCACACCCGCGCTCCCGCCGAGGTCGGCCGCACCTGGAGCGGCACCGTGACGCGCGCCCCCGCGCCGAGCGACGGAGGCGGCGTCCACGGCGTGCACGTGCCCACGCCATCGAAGCTGCCCACGCACACCTCGTCGCTGGTCGAGGTCGGCCGCTCGAGGTGCAGCTCCGAGCCCGCGGTGCCCACGTTGGTGACGGCGAGCGGCACCGTCACGATGGGGTTCGGCTCGCCCTGCACGAGCGCGATGGTGCCGAGCGAGATCGGCGCGTTGACGGCGAGCCGCGCGCCGGTGCCGCGGCCGGTGAGCGCGAGCGTCGATTCCCGGCCCGCAGCGCGGAGCGTGAGCGTGCCCTCGCGCGGCCCGAGCGCCGACGGCGTGAAGCGCACCCGCAGGTTCATCGTCTCGCCTTCGCGCAGCGTGCGCGCGGTCTCTTCGAGCGAGTAGTCGTCGCCGGTCAGCTCCAGCGCGAGCGAGAGGTCGCCGGGGCCGCGGTTGATCAGCTGCAGGGTCGCGAGGCGCGTCTGCCCGAGCGCCACGTCACCGAAGTCGAAGTCGCCGGGGTGCTCCAGCACCGCGCGCCCGCAGCCCGTCAGCAGCACCACCACCAGCGTCGCCCATCGGCTCATGGCGGCGTTGTAGCGCGCCGGCCTGCACGAATGAAAACAGCGTGGGCGACTCGTCGTCACCCACGCTGCCAGGGAAAGCCAGACTGTCAGCTCAGAACTGGTTCCACAGGTACTGGTTGGTGACCTCGTGGTGGAACTGGATCTCCGGCACCTTGATCATCGTGCCGAGCGCCTTGCTGCAGCGATCCGCCTGGGCCTGCTTCACCTCGGCGAACTTGGTCTGCACCGTCTCGCCGAGCAGCTCGGTCATGTACTTGCTGCTCTTGAAGAGGCGGATGCCGTCGTAGATGTTGTCGGGCAGGAAGCGGGTGCGGCTGCGCTTGCTCTCGTCGGCCGCGTCGCTCGCCGGGCCCTCGAGGGCGGTGCGGGCCACCGTGTAGAACACCATGTACGGGTTCGCGTCGGGCGCCACGCTGCGCACCTCGATGCGGGCCGACTTCTCGTTGCCGGTGGGGATGCGCACCATCGCGCCGCGGTTGTTGGCCGAGGCCTTGATCTGGTTCGGCGCCTCGAAGTGCGGGTCGAGCCGGCGGTACGCGTTCACCGACGGGTTGAGCACCAGGCAGATGTCGTCGGCGTTGTTGAGGATGCGGTCGATCGCGTCCCAGCCGGCCTTCGAGAGGTTCTCCTGGCCCTTCGCGTCCCAGAAGAGGTTCTTGCCCGCCTTGTTGAACGACATGTTGGTGTGCATGCCGTTGCCGTTGATGCCCGTCACCGGCTTCGGGAGGAACGACGCCGTGCAGTCGAGGTTCGCGGCCACCTGGCGGCACAGCAGCTTGTAGAGCTGCACCTGATCAGCGGTGATCAGCGCCTCGGAGTAGCTGAAGTTCATCTCGAACTGCGAGGGCGCGACCTCGGGGTGATCCTTCTCGTTGCCGAAGCCCATCGCGCGCTGCACCTCGGCCGCCGCGTCGATGAACTGGCGCAGCTTGTCGCCCGGCAGCGAGTGGTAGTACCCGCCGATGCTCACGTACTCGAACTTGCCCGTCTCGTTGTAGTGACGCTCGGCGTCCTTGCCCTTGAAGAGGAAGCCTTCGATCTCCGGGGCGACGTGGCAGACGAGCTGCTCCTTCTTCCACAGCTCCTCGCTCCAGCGCTTGAGCATGCCGCGCATGTCGGACGGGTAGGCGCCGCCGTCGCGGCCCATCACCTCGCTGAACACCAGCACCTTGCCGGGGCCGAACACGTCGGCCGGCAGCCAGTAGAACGCCGACCAGTCGATGGCCAGGCGGAGGTCAGACTCGTGCTGCGCCGAGAAGCCGCGGATCGACGAGCCGTCGAACGTGAGGTTGTCCTGGCTCTTGAGCAGGAACTTCTTGTCGTAGTCGAGCATGTGCAGCCGACCCTCGAGGTCGGTGAAACACACGGTGACCGCCTTGATGCGCTTCTCGTCCGTCAGGTACTTCATCCGCGCCTCACGGAGCTTGTCCGGCGCCTCGCGGTTGATGCGCGCCTGCTTCACCTGGAGGTTCATCTCCTCCAGCTGCTCGTAGGGAATCTCGAGGAAGTCGCGAAGGACGGTCATATCGGCTCCGGGGACTGCGGGTTCCCGGGCCGTATCGCACAAGCGTTGTTCTTCGTCGAGCCGCCCGAAGCCTTAGCTCCGACGACTTAAGGCTTACTTACCGCTGGCGAGCTCTTTGTTGACGGTCGCGAGGCGATCCGCCAGTTGTTCAGCGAGGTTGGCGACGAGCATCGCGGGTACGTCGCGGGCGATGAGGGCCTCGCGGAAGCGGCCGCGGTCGATGCGGAGCACGGTGACGGGGGTGGCGGTCATCACCGTGGCCGAGCGGGTGGTGGCCTTCATGAAGAGGCTCATCTCGCCGACGCTCGAGCCGGGCCCGATGTCGCCGAGCTGCGTGCCGCGGCGGCTCACCTCCACGCGTCCTTCGAGCACCACGTACAGCGCGTCGGCGGGCTCGCCCTCGCGGTAGAGCGGGGCGTTCTGCGGGTACTCCTTCACGTCGAAGAGGCCGAAGACCTGCGCGACCTCGTCTTCGCTGAGCCCTTCGCAGAGCGGTGACTGCGCGAACCAGATCAGCAGCGGTGACTTGACGGTCATGCGCAATGGCTAACGGCCGCGGTGTTCGGCAGGCGTCAGGTTTGCGACGGGGTGTGAGAAGCTCGGGCCCATGGCGCTGAAGCGAGGGATGGCGTGGGCGGTCGGCGTGTGGAGTGCGCTGGCCATGAGTGCGTGCCGCTGTGCGGTGAGCGAGTTCGAGACCGACCTCGGCACGGTCGTGGTCGAGGACGCAGGCCCGCCGGTGCGGGTGACGACCACGGGCTGCTGGGCGCCGCCGGTCGTGGTGGCGGACGTGGCCTCCTTGTGGAGCGCCATCACGGTGCTGCCGTCCGGCGACGCGCTCGTCCTCTGGTACGACTTTGCAGGTCTGTCCTCGCGGGTCCTCTTCCTGGATGGAGGGATGAGCCCCACCAGCACGCTCGACCGGACCGGGCCCCGCGAGGCGCTGGAGGCCGTTCAGCTCGAGGGCCACGAGAAGCCAGCGGCGATCTGGGTGCATCGACATGATGCGGGCGCCACGCGGGAGGTGGTGCTCGCGCGCTTCGACCCCGATGGTGGCTGGGCGCCGGCGGAGCGCCTGGACGAGGCCGCGAAGATCGAGCACGTGGCCGTGGGCGTCGATCGCGCCGGGCAGATCACCGCGGCGTGGCTGCGCGGCGACGTCGACACGACGCTCGTCACGAGGCGCTCGAACGGGAGCGGTTGGTTCGACCCCGAGCGCCTCACCCTGACCGGGTCGTTGGTCCCCCCCGCGCTCCGCGTGAGCGCTGACGGGCTCGCGGTGCTCGGCTGGGGCTGGTCGCGCCCCTGGGCGAACGAGGCGTACACCGAAGCGTCGGTGTGGTCCGGGGGCGTGAGGTCGCACGGCATCGTCAGTGCGGGCAGGGCGTCGGTCGATCCGCCCGCGCTGGCCGTCGAGGGCCGCCGCGCGGTCATGCTCACGAGTGCGCTTCCGAACGACCTCGCGCTCGCTCGCCTGGACGAGGGCCGCTGGGTCACCGCGAAGGTCGACGCGGGCGGCGTCTTCTTGTCGGACGTGAACGTGGGCTTCAACCAGGCGCATGAGGCGTCAGCCTGGATGCTGCTCCGCACCGAGGCCGGCGGCACGCAGTGGTGGCTGGGCACGACCGTCGAGAGCGACGCCGGCTGGAGCCCGCTCGCGCTGGAGCCGCTGACCGGAACGCCCCGGCAGCTCCGCGTCGTCACCAACGAGCGGGGGCACGTGGTCGCGAGCTGGGCGGACGACGACGCGCTCGTGGTTCGACGTCCGGGACAGGCCGCAGACGACGTGCTGAGCGGGTTGGTGTCGCTCCGCTATCTGTCTCTGAGTCCGCCCACCGTCGCGATCGGGCCGTCGGGCGCGACGTGGCTCCTCGCCATCGAGAACGAGGCTCCGATGCGGCTGCTGGCGCTGAGATGTCAGTGAGGCGCCTCACCACAGGCTCCAGCGCTCGTGGAGCTGCACGTCGAGCATTCGCAGCTCGGCCTGCAGCTCCCTGGTGAACGAGCGGACCTTCGCGCGTCGCTTCGTGCCGTCGGCGTATTCGAGCTCGAGCCGCCGGCTCATCGGCCAGTTCCAGGTGCGCTCGACCTCCACGCGCTGGAGCCCCTCGACCGGGAAGGCGGCGCCCTCGAGCACCAGGCGCTGCGAGGTGAGCACCACGTCGCTCCAGCCGAAGTGGCGTGCGAAGAGCCACACCAGGCCCGGGCCGAGCAGCGCGAGCGGCGGGAGTTGCGTCGCGTACGCGAGCAGCGCGCAGGGCAGGAGCACGTGCGTCACCAGCGCCGGAGAGCGGACCCAGAAGGCCGCCGAGAGGTGATGGTGCTCGTAGCGGACCGGCTCGGCGGCCAGCCAGCGCGCGAGGCGAGGGGCCTCCGCGGTCGGCATCGCCAGGGAGCGCGCGCGGGCGAGGAGCCGGTCCTCGACCTCGCGACGCAGCGCCTGGCGCTCCTGCAGCAGCGCCTCGAAGCCTTCGTCACCCAGCGTCGTCGGCGCGGCGACGCCCAGCGGGAGTGTCGGCGTCTTGCGACCTCGCAGGTCGGCGAGCGCTCGCCGCAGGGTCTCCACCTCGTGCTCCACCGCCTCCACCACACCCTCGAGGCGGATCCTCGCGTCTCGCGACACCGTTGCCATGCGGGCGCCGTTTGCAGCCGGCGTGCGCGTCGGAAGCCCGCGAGACGAGTCGGAAGCGGCATCGGCCTGCGGGAATGCAATCACGTGCGACGCGAGTGCATTCGCGCGGGTCTCGATGAGCTCTGAAGCGCGAGTGAGGGCGGGCTCACCTTTGCCGTGCTCTTCGCCACCAGCCCCTCGAGCTTCGCGCGACCTGGTGACGCGAGTGCTCCGGCTTCGTGATGGATGCGCCCCCGCCGGTCGCTCTGCGGCACTTGTCTCCACTCGTACGCACAACTGCCGAAGATTGGGCAGTTGCGTGTATGAGTGGAAAGTGCGGGCGGTCAGACACTCGGAAGCTCGTCGCCCTCAACCACTACTTTCCACTCGTACACGCAGCTGCCCAATCTTCGGTAGTTGTGCGCATGGTTGGAGACAGGTGCCGCAAGGCGAGCCCGCCGCTGGTCCGCTTCGACGCAACCTTCACGAAGCCTGAGTCAAGCGCGTCACCGATGCGTTGGCACCGAGGGGCTGCCACGGCGGACGGCAGAACGAGCGACCAACCGGCCTCACTGCGCCCCAGGGCAAGCCAGCGTCCGGAGCGATCGAGCCGCGCGGACTCATGCACTCGCGGAGTGTCTTGTGGGCCGGTCACCTGCACAGTGTGCAATCAAGTGCACAACTCCGCGGCGCGCGTTCCCTCGCAAGAGGCATGGCCTTCGACGTGCACTGAGCCGCCCCATGCTCACCCTGGTCCTGGCCCTCGCCGTTTCGCAGCCGCTCAGCCCGCCGCCGGTCGTCGCGGTGGAGGCCGCGCCTCCGGAGGTGAAGCTCAACACCATGGGCCGCAAGGCCGGCTTCTTCTCCGCGCCGCGCGTAGGCACCGGCGCCCTCATCGGCCGCGTGGCGCTGACGGTCGTGGGCACCGCGGTGGGTGGTCTGCTGGGCTCGGTGCCCTTCTCGCTCGGCTCGCTCTTCTCCGCGATCTCCGGCAGCCCAGTCTACCTCACGGTCGGCACGCTCATCGCGTGGCCGCTGCTCTCGCTCGGGGTGGCGCTGGGCGCGGCCGTCTTCGGCGACGACTACGGGAAGGACCTCGCCGACAGCATGATCGTCGGCCTGGGCACGTCGGCGGCGAGCCTGCTGCTGGTGATCCTCGCGGGGACCGTCTTCGCCAACGTCTTCGTGCTCCCGGTGGTGCTGCTGGCGTCTGCGGCGCTGCTCCCGCTCGGCACGCCGCTCATCGTGCAGGCGCTCAAGAAGCCGCGTGACGACGGTCCCTCCGCGACGGTGACGCTCGCCCGCTTCTGAGGACAGGAGCAGACTGACGGCATGAAGCGACTCCTCGCGGTGATGACGGCGGCGGTGACGGTGGTGGCGTGGGCGCAGGGCAAGCCGGCGCCGCGCGATGCGGGCGTGGCGCTCCCGCCGAAGGTGACGGCCGACGCGGGCGTGCCCGAGCCGCTGCGCAAGCCCGACGCGCCGACCACCGCCGACGTCGAGAAGCTGCGCAAGGACGTGGCGGAGCTCCGCGCGCGCGTGACGGAGCTCGAGCCGAAGGCCGCGAAGGCCGACGCGCTGGCGGCCGACGTCGAGAAGCTCCGCAAGAAGCTCGACGCGCTGCAGGCCGACTTCGACGCCGCCGAGGAGCGGCGCGCCTCCATCGAGCGGGAGGCCGCCAACCGCAAGGCGCAGACCGCTCAGGCGAGCGCGACGGTGAACACCGTGCTGCAGCAGCTCTCGCTGGGGAACACCTCGAACGTCGACGCGTGGCTGCGCACCACCGAGCAGCAGTTCTCCGGCAACGCGTCGAAGCTCGTCTCGCTCGCGCGCGCGGCGATGGCGCAGGGCGACCTCAACGCGGCCCGCCAGTACCTCAACCTGGCGCTGCTCGAGGCGTCGGCACCCTGAGCTTCACGTACTTAAAGAGGTGAAACGGGCATTTCCGGGCTCAGAACAGCTCTTTTAGTACGTCAAAGTGACGATTCAGCTCGGTCTTCAGCTACTTTAGGACGTGATGGTCTCCGTCACCCTCGAAGCCCTCCTCGACGGCCGCTGGCAGACGGCGGCCACGCTCGAGTTCCCGAAGGAGGAAGCCGGCGACCAGGGGCTGTGTCACTTCGAATACGACTACGCGTACCTCGAGCGGTGGCTGGGCAGCGGGAGGCGCGACGCGGAGGCGAGCCTCACACGCCCGCTCGAGTTCGGCCCTTCGACGCTCGCGACGTGGCCCGCCTTCCTCGACGACCTCCGCCCGATGGGGAGCGCGCGCCGCTGGTGGTTGCGCCAGCTGAACGTCGACGACGCGCCCCGCAGCGACTTCCGCCTGCTGCAGCGGGGCACGCTGGCGCCGGTGGGGAACCTTCGCGTCGCCGAGGCGGTGCCGCCGCGCACCGAGCGACCGCGACGCTTCCCCGTGCAGGCGGTCATCGAGCGCGAGCAGGACTTCATCGCCTGGGCGGCGGACCACGGCGCGCAGGTGGGCGGCGCGACCGGCGCGGGCGGAGACTCGCCCAAGCTGCTGCTCCGCCGCGACGCCGATGACCAGGTGTGGATCGACGTCTGGCAGGACGAGCCCGAGGCGCCCGCGACGCACGTGCTGGTGAAGTTCGCTCGCTCCCGCAGCGAGCGCGACCGGCTCATTCTCCGCTCGGAGTTCATCTACTACCAGGCGCTGTCGCGGCTCGGCGTCGACACCATCTCCACGCAGGGCATGGAGCTGCACGAGGGCGCGAGCGGCCCCAGCCTGTGGTTGCCGCGCTTCGACGTTCGTCGTCACGAGGGCCGCGAGGTTCGGCTGGGCGTCGAGTCGCTCTACTCGCTGCTGGGGGCACGGCCCGGCGCGAGGCTGCGTCACCAGGACGTACTCCGTGCGCTGCGTCAGGTCGTGCCGGCGGCGGAGTGGCCGCGGCTGCTCCTCGAGTACGTGCGGCGCGACGTGCTCAACCTGGTGTTCGGCAACTCCGACAACCACGGCCGCAACACGGCGCTCCTCAAGAGCGCGGACCGCGTGTGGCTGGCCCCGGTCTACGACTTCGCGCCGATGAAGCTGGACCTCGAAGGCATCAGCCGCGCCACGGTCTGGGACTCGTTCGAGCGGGGCGGTGAGGTCGACTGGCGCGGGCTGTTGAAGAGCTTCGGTGAAGACGAGGCGGTCGTGCGCGCTGGGCTGCGCGAGCTCGCCGAGCGCCTCACCACGCTCCCTGCGCTGCTGCGGGAGCTGGGCTTCCCCGGCCTCGGGCTGGGTCAGACCGCCGCGCGGCTCGAGACGTGGGGGCTCCTGTGAAGCGGGAAGAGATCGCGGCGATGGGTCCGTTGGAGCGCAAGGCGCTGCTCGAAGACGTGGCGCTGCTCGTGCGCTCGGGTGAGTGGCGGTTCGGTGAAGCGGTGCGGTTCCTGCGCGGCGTGGTGCTGCGGAAGAACCGGGAGACCTTCGCGCGCCTGGTCGGCATCTCGCCGGCCGCGCTGCAGAAGCTCGAAGACCGCGCGGACGCCAACCCCACGCTCGACACCCTCAATCGCGTGCTGCGGCCTTTCGGCGGCGCGGTGGGGCTGATCTTCCCCCGCATGGAGCCGCCGCCTCCCCCGACCGTCGAGGCCGAGCAGCGGCGTGACTCGATGCGGGCCGCGCTGGCGGGCACCCGGCGACGGAAGCGGCCTCGCGGGGACGTCACCTGAGGGCGTAGGCTTCGCGTATGGGTCGATTGATCACCTTCATCATGGCCATCGCCATCGTCGGGTACCTCGGCTACCGCTCGATGTACGGGCGGCGGAACACGGAAGACGCGACGCCGAAGCAGCGCCTCGAGAACGTGAAGGGCGCCGCCCACCGCATCGAGGATGATCAGACGAAGCGCCTCGACGAGACGATGCAGAAGACCGCCGAGTGATCAGCTCCGTGGCGCGCGGGTGATCAGCGGCTCGCTGCGCGGCAACGCCGTCTGCGCGCGAACGCCCCACGGCAGCGAGAGCACCAGCGCATCGTCGGCGTCGAAGCTCCCGACGTCGTACGGCGCCCAGTCGAAGAGCTCGTCGACGTTCAGCGAGCGAGGCACCTCGACCGCGACGGTGAACGACGCGGGCACTCCTTCGGCGACGCGCAGCCACCACACGCGGCCCCAGTCCACGAGCACCGTGTCGAGCGCGTCGTCGGCCTGCACGTCTTCGAACCAGGTGTCGGTGCCCGAGAGCTTGCGCTCGCGGTCCATCACCATCGCCACGAGGTCGCCGCGTCGCGAGAAGAACGGCGCGTCACCGTGGCCCCACGTCTCGGGGACACTCGCGAGGTGGCGCAGCGACGGCTCGAGGGAGAACAGCTCGAAGCCCTGGCTGCTCTGACCCGAGAAGAGGAAGACCGCGAGCGAGCGCTCGTCGGGCGACGTCACCAGCTCGACGCCGCCCACGCCGCCCGGCCATGGAGGAAGCCACAGCTCCTCGACGGGAGCGCCCGGTCGCGTGAGGGCGACGCGGATTCCCCGCTGCTGCACCTCGCAGCGAACCTTGCCGAGGCGGAGCGGCTTCGTCTCGGTCACTTCACCTCCGGCGCGGCGGCCGGCTTCTCCTTCTGCTCGAGCGCGGCGGGCGCGGACTCGCCCATCACCTCGACGCTGCGCGCGGCCTTCGGCAGGAGATGATCCAACTTCCCGAGGTACCAGGCGATGCCCACCGACGCGAGGATGACCAGCGTCACGTAGAGCCTCCACGGGCGGCGCGCCTCGGCGTACGGATCCTGCGTGTCGAGCTTGCTGCCGGCGGGGAGCTTCGCGGTCCTCGTGAGCGACGCGCCGAACGGCACGTTGAGCATCGCGTTGGCGTTGACCGCCCAGCCGTTCGCGTCGAGCAGCGGGCCGATGTTGCGCTGCCGCAGCTTGAGCCACGCGATGAGCATCGACGGGCCTGAGATGAGCAGGAGCAGCCCCACCACGCCGAGCGGCATCCACAGGCCGAGCCCGAAGAAGCTCTGCAGCAGCGCACCCAACGCCGCGGTGATGCCGCCGACCGCCACGCCGAGGGCCGCCACCACGCCGACGTCGAGCTTCTTCGGCTCCTTCACCACCTTGCCTTCTTCGCCCGACTTCCCGACGGTGGTGACGCCCTCCGCGAGCAGCGCGTTGCTGTCCTTCTCTTCTTCGGCGGCGCGTTTGGCGACCTGCTCCTCGATGAAGCGCAGCACCTTCTTGTACGGGCTCCAGAAGGCCTGACGAATCGAGATGGGGTTGTCGACGATCTTCGTCACCGTCGCGTCCCAGTCGCGGCCCTCGCGGTCCTTGAACAGCCCGTTGCGGCCCACCATCAGGTTGTCCGAGTCGCCCGCCGTCACCGCGCCCACGATGCTCATCTTCTCGCCCGACGCGGGGCGCGTGACGTCGCAGTACACGAGGTACCCGCGCGAGAGCGGCGCCATCGTCGCGTGCTTGCCGGCGTCCTCCACGCGGATGCACAGCTCGCACTCGCGCTGGTCGAGGAAGAGCGTGCCTACCTGGAAGATGGCCGGCTTCTTCCGCTCGTAGAAGTCCTTGAAGCTGACGAAGTTGTTCGCGAGCTGGAAGAGGTCGCGCACGTAGCGCACCAGCTTCTCCACCGAGGCGATGGAGTTGGCCGTCGCCTCCTGCGCCTTCTCTTCCGCGAAGAGCCCGTCGAGCGCCGTCTTCTCGCTCTGCACGGCTTTGAGGCGCGCCACGCCGAGCTTCTCGACCGCGCTGCCCACCTTGCTGCTCTGCCACGCCTCGAAGGCGGCGAGCTTCGACTTCACTTC
>JBMORD010000054.1:0-25379 GCA_049322495.1 Myxococcota bacterium
AGGGCGCGGCGCTCCTCTTCGACGCGCAGCCGCTCCCGCTCCGCCGCCAGCTGCTGCTGCTCGGCGAGGAGCTGCGCCTGCGCCGCCTGCTGCTGCTGGATCAACGTCTGCTGCTGCTCGACCAGCCGCTGCTGCGCGGCGATGGCGTCCGCTTCTCTCCGGAGCCGCTCCTGGTCCTGCTCGCGCGCCTGTGCGGCGAGGGTCTGCTGCGTGAGGAAGGCCTGCTGCGCGACCGCCTGGCGGTAGAGGAGCTCGCGGCGGTCCTGCTCGCTGAGCCGCGGGCGGGGCGCAGGGTCGAGCATCGGCATCGGCGCCGGTCGCGGGTTGGCGCGCCACCCACCGACGTACCCCGTCCACGTCCCCGCGGGCGCGGAGTCGGACACCCAGCCATTCACGTACCCGGTCCACACGCCGTTCTGGGCGAACGCGGCGGAGCTGATCAGCATCGCAGTCATGAGGAGCGCGCGCATGGCTGCAGTGTACGCCGTTCGCTTTTGCCATGCATCGGTGGGGGTCCTGCGCCACGCTGCCCCCACTCACCGGGAGGGACCATGGCGAAGAGGTACTTCGAGTTCTCCGAAGGGACGTCCAACAAGTTCTGGGAAGTGTGGATCGACGGCACGAAGGTGCTCACGCGCTACGGGAAGATCGGCGCGAACGGCCAGACCACCGTGAAGGACGAGGGCTCGCCCGAAGCGGCCCAGAAGCTCCACGACAAGCTGGTGAAGGAGAAGACCGGCAAGGGCTACGAGGAGAAGGGCGGCGCTCCGGCGGCTGCGGCTCCGGCTCCGGCGGCTGCACCGGCGGCGAAGCCCGCGGCGGCTCCAGCGGCACCGGCGTCCGCGGCGCGCGCGAACGTGGTGGTCGAGCCCGGCTGGCGGCGCTTCGAGTTCTCGGAGGGCACGTCGAACAAGTTCTGGGAAGTGAAGGTCGAGGGCGAGCAGCAGCTCGTCCGCTACGGGAAGATCGGCACCGCGGGCCAGGAGAAGGAGAAGGACTTCGACAGCCCCGGCGAGGCGAAGGCCGACACCAGGAAGCTCATCGCCGAGAAGCTGGGCAAGGGCTACGTCGAGGTGGGCGTGAAGCCGGCGTTGCCGAGCAGCCCGCACGAGGCGGCGATCGCCGCGAACCCCGACGACCTCAAGAACTGGCGCGTGTTCGCCGACTGGCTCCTCGAGCAGGGCGAGCCGTGGGGCGAGGTCATCGCCGCGGCGGTGCAGGGCAAGCCCGACGTCGCGAAGCAGAAGGCGACCGAGAAGGAGCTGCTCGGCGACCTCGACGGCGGCACCATCGAGTGGGCCAACGGCGTCATCGCCAGCCTCGATCTGCAGCCGGATGATCCAGAGCAGGAGGCGCTGTACCTCGAGACGCTCGAGCGCATCCTCAAGCACCCGGCCGGCCACTTCGTGCGCAAGCTGACGCTCGGCCTGCCGCCCAACGAAGACACCGAGTGGCACATGGAGGGCGTGGTGGAGGCGGTGTGCAACGCGGGCCCGCTCCCGTTCCTCGAGACGCTCGACCTCAGCCCCGACGCGGACCACATGGATCAGCCGTCGTGGCGTCGCGTCGGCGACATCGGCGGCATCTGGAAGGCGGCGCCGCACCTCAAGGAGCTGCTGCTCCAGGGCTCGTCGGGCAGTGACGGCGGCGAGCCGATCGACTTCGGCGACATCGAGGCGCCGCACCTCGAGAAGCTGGTGTTCAGCTCGGGCGGCCTCGACAAGAAGGCGCCCACGCAGCTCGGCGCGGCGACGCTGCCGAAGCTCAAGCACCTCGAGCTCTTCTTCGGCCGCGACGACTACGGCTGCTCGTCGACCGTGGCGTCGCTCAAGGGCATCCTCTCCGGCGCGGGGCTGCCGGCGCTCGAGACGCTCGGCCTCAAGAACTCCGAGTGGGAAGAGGACCTGATCAAGGCCGTCGCCAGCTCGCCGCTCCTCGCGCGCCTCAAGGTGCTCGACTTCTCGATGGGCGTGATGAACGGCAAGGCCACGACGGCGCTGAAGACGTACGCGGAGAAGTTCAAGCGCCTCCAGAAGCTGAACCTCGAGGACAACTACTTCTCGGAGGCCGACGTCGCGGAGCTCAAGTCGCTGCTGCCCAACGCGGAGTTCGGCGAGCAGAAGGACGATGAGGATCCGGAGTACCGCTACACGTCGATCGGCGAGTGAGCGGGGCGCTCGCGTTCGAGGAGCAGCGGACGGTTCCTTCGCCGCCCGGGAGAGTCAGGTTGCCCTCGAGCGCGTCCTCGTCGTCCTCCGGCCACAGCCCCTCCTCCTCGGCCAGGGCGCCCGCAGTCGGCGCAGGAGTCGTTGCAGCACCACCTCCGCGTCGTCAGGCTGCGGCACCACCAACTCCGCAGCGTCGCTCCAGAGCCCCTCCGGTACCAACACGTGGAGGTGAGACGTGAGGCGCGCGCCTTGCGCCGTGGCATGCTCGACCGGCGCGTGGGCCTGGGCCGCGGCCACACGCCGCGACAGGTAACACATGACGAGACTCATCGGCGTTCTCCTCGCAACACTCCTCTCAGCCTGCGGCGGCCCCAGGCCGGCGACGTCTGTATGCACGATCGATGGTGGCGCGAAGACGGGTGTGCCGCTCGCTGTCACCGTCACCTTCGACATAAGCGGCTGTGCCTCCAACGACGCGCGCTGCAGCGCGAGCGTCGACGGCGGCACCATTCAGCTCAGCTCCTCGGCGACCCTCTGCTCGACCGGCACCAACCCGGGTGGCGTCATGCCCAGCGCAACGTGCGCGATTCCTGCGCTGACCCCCGGCACCTACACCCTCGCGCCCTTCGGCCGATCGCTCGAGGTGCTGGCGGATGGTGGCGGTGGGTCCGCGTGCCCTTGACGGCCGAATGACGACCCGAGCCCCTACCGTCGGGCGATGGGCCGTCGTCTCGGAGCTGACGGACGAGCTGGCGAGTCTGGGCCACCGAAGTCCAATCCGTCGACCTGCAGCCGGATGATCCGGATCAGGAGGCGCTCTACCTCGAGACGCTCGGCCTCAAGAACTCCGAGTGGGAAGAGGACCTGATCAAGGCCGTCGCCAGCTCGCCGCTCCTCCCGCGGCTCACGGTGCTCGAGTTCTCGATGGGCGTGATGAACGGCATGGCCACGACGGCGCGTACGCCGCGACGTTCAAGCACCTCCAGAAGCTGAACCTCGAGGACAACTTCTTCGCGGAGGCCGACATCGCGTTGCTCAAGAAGGTGCTGGCCAACGCGGAGTTCGGCGAGCAGAAGGACGACGAAGATCCGGAGTTCCTCTACACGTCGATCGCCGAGTGAGCGGATGTGGCAGCGTGGAGGCGTGACGCGCCTCCTCCTGCCGCTGTTGCTCCTCGCCTCGTGCGCGCACGCGCCACCGCCGCGCGAGGTCGAGTCGACGCCGCCGTCCCCGCCGCCGCCCTGGTACGGCGACCTCCCCGCGCTGGCGAAGGAGGCCGCGGCGGTGCGCGGGCTCGAGCTGACCCTCGCCTTCGAGGTGGTGCCGCTCGACGACGACGCCTTCTTCGCCGAGCACGGCCGCCTCGCGCGCGAGGGCAGCGGCGCGCTGCTGCGCGAGCTCGAGGAGACGCTGCGGGAATTCTCGGGCGCGGCCTTCGAGCCGCTGGTGGGGAACGCGCTGCGCTCGTCGGTGGACGAGGTGCGGCGCGAGCAGGTCGTGGCCTTCTACGCCTTCGCTTCGCACCGGCTGTACGTGCGACGGGTGGTGCCGCCGGTGCTCGACGCGGCGGGTGCCCACGCGCGCTTCCTCGGCATGGCGCACGAGGTCGGTCACGTGCTGCAGGATCAGCAGGGCCTCGGCGCGCGCGTCCCCACGAGCTTCGAAGCGGCGGCGGCGTGGCGCGCGGTGCTCGAGGGTGACGCGACGCTGACCGCGACGCTGCTCGACGCAAAGCGCAAGGGGCTGTCGCCGACCCGCGCGGTGGAGCGCGCCCGGCTCGCGTTCCGCGCGATGAATCCGCAGCAGCTGGTGGAGCTGTCTGGGCTCTCGACGAAGCTGCTCGAGGCGCCGGCGGTGGTGCGCGAGCTGTTCCTCTTTCCGTACTTCTTCGGGCACCGCTTCGTCCTCGACCTCCACCACGCGGGTGGCCTCGCGCTCGTTCGCCGTGCGCTCGAGACGCCGCCGACGCGCACCGACGCGCTCTACGCTCCGCAGCGGTGGCTCGACGGAGCGCCGCGGCTCGAGCCCATCGGAGAACCTCCGCGCCGGCTGGGCCTGTTGCTCACGCGCGCGCTGCTGCTCGGGTGCGAGCGCCGCGTGCCGCGCGCCGGCGTCTTCGGCCGGTGGCTCGAGGCACACTACGTCGACGACTCGTTCCGGCGGGCGGGGCGCACGCTGAGCTGGGCGACGAGCTGGGACGTGTCGCCGGCGGCGATCGACCGGGTCCTCCGGCGCGAGTCGGGCGGCGGCGAAGAGGCCGACGCGGACGACCTCGAGTCGGTGAACCGCGCGATGCGCACGATGACGCCCGCGATGGTGCTGGCGTGCATCGGGGTCGACCGCGCCGAGGTGACCGAGGCGACGAGCGGCGACGTGGTGGGGCAGGTGGCGTGGGCGCCCGGCGCGGATCGCTCGCGGCTGGCGACCCTGGTGGCGCGCACGCCGGTGGAGCGCGAGCCGCCGGTGGCCGCCGCGCACATCGAGGAGCCCCGGCTCGACGCCGCGCTGCGCGCAGTGGGGCCGGGCGTGCTCACCGGCGCGAGCTGGACGCACGAGAAGCTGGGCCTCGCGCTCGAGCTCGAAGAGGGCCGCGTGGCGGAGAACCCGGCGGCGAACCTGATGGCGGTCGGGCCGGGCGCGGTGCTGCTGGTGACCTTCATCGACGAGCCGCCGACGGCGAGGAGCGACGACGCGTTCGTCAACGTGGTGCTCGATGGCTTCATGAAGAGCGCGCGGATCCATGGGGAGGGGCTGCCGCTGTCGACGCGCCACCCGTGGACCGAGCGGAAGCGGGGCGACGTCGTCGCGCACGAGACGCAGGGCGAGTTCGACGGGCCGCTCTCGGCGCACGCCGTGGTGGTGCCGCTCTGCGGAGGTCAGGCCGCGGTGTACGTCGTCGGGCTGGGTCTCCACGCGTCGGGGCAGGCGCTCATCGAGCGCTGGCTGGCCTCGCTGCGCGCGACCGGGGAGCCGCCCGTCTGCGCTGCGCGGTGAGCCGCGTCACCGCAGCTCGAGTGAGCGGACGGCGAGCGTGTTGAGCAGCCCCGCGAGCCCGAGCGCGTAGCCGGGCCCTTCGTCGCTCAGCTCGCCCGCCGGCAGCCACGCCGCGGGCGCGGTCCCGAGCGCGGCGTCGAACACCTGCCACCGCCCCTCGACGAAGGCCTCGACCCACATGTGGCCGTAGGAGCGCACGCGGTCGGGGAACGCGACGAGCACCAGGCCAATCATCGCGCGCGCGGGGATGCCCGCCTTGCGCAGCAGCGCGGTGAGGAACACCGCGTGCTCCGTGCAGTCGCCTTCGCGGCGCGTGGCGACCTGCGAGGCGAGATCGAGCCCGCGGTCATACGACTTGCGAGAGAGGTACCGCCCGGCGAACGCGGTCAGCGCCGCGGCGGTGGGCTTCGGGCCCAGCTCGTCGACGGCCGTCTTCCACGCCGGCGTGAACGAGGCCTGGTCGAAGTCGATGACCCACGACGCGTTGCGATGCCGCGCCACCGGCTTGTCCTTCGGCGGCGGCGCCACGAGGTTCTCGAGCTTCCACCTGCCGGTCGCGTCGACGCGCACGCCCCGTCGCGAGAGGAACGCCGGCAGCGCCGCCTTCGGCTCGTCGAGCACGCCCTCGAGCTGCCGCGCCTTCCAGTCGACCTCGCCGCGCACCGTCGTCTCGAGCGGCACCGCGTGGAGCACCGCCTCCTCCGACACCTGCGCCTCTGCCGCGAGCGCGCCGAGGAGCAGCGCGGCGACGACCGGGCGCCTCATTCCACCTTGCCTTCGGAGAAGACGCGGTCGAGCTCCATCACCACCGGGCCCGCGTTGAGCGTGAGCCGCTGCGGCATGCCGGCCTCGTCGAGCACGGTGTTCATCTTCATCGGGCCGGCCTCGATGATGACGCCGCGGGGCACCGAGGCGTCGCGCGTCACCACGGTCTTCGTCAGCGCGGCCGGGTTGGCGCCGGGCGAGTACTCCTCGTAGGTGAAGCTCGGCTTCGCCGCGGTGAGCGCCTTCGCCTTCTGCGCCACGAGGAGATCCGAGAGCAGGCCCTTCGCGTCGGTGGGCACGAGGTCGCCGGCGAGCTCCTTGCCCTGGGCCGTGCCCTCGTAGTGGTAGCCCTTCTTCGTGCGGGTGAGGGTCAGCTTGCGCTCGAGCTCGCCGCCGTTGAGCGACACCTCGGTCTTCTCGATGACCCGCCCGTCCTTCTTCGCGAACTTCGTCACGGTGACGCCGTCGGTGCTCAGGAACTCCGTCGCCGAGCGCGGCACGAGCATCGCGGTCACCGACATCGACACCCGGTCGCCGTCGCTGCGCGTCATCCACGCGGTGCGCTCGAAGCCGATCGGCGCGCCCTTCACGCGCATCACGCTCACGCTGCGCCAGTCGTACTTCACCTCGGGCGAGGTGAGCGCGCGGGCCATCGCGGCAGCGAAGGTCGAGGTGATGCGCTTGAACGACTGCACGTAGCCCGGCTCGTCGTGGAGGCACATCAGCGGGCTCTCGTCGCTCGAGTAGAACATCAGCTTGAGCTGCCCGAGCACCTGCGCGCCCGGCTTGCCCGCGAGGTAGCCGAGCTCGAGGAAGGTGGCCGGCGACTTCTCGACCACCGTGATGTCGGACACGCGCACCGAGGACAGCGAGGTGTCTCCGGTGAGCGACTTCGCCATGCGCGTGGCGAGCGTGCCGACGTCGAGGCCGCGCTCGTAGACGAAGCACGTGACGGGCTGCGAGGCGCCGAGGCCGAGCTCGACCTGCACCGAGCTGCCTTCGTTGCGCTTCGGCGCGACCGGCGTGGCCGACTCGACCGTCACGCGCTGCTCGCCCACCGAGAAGGTCTGCTCGGCCTGCGGCGTCGACTCGCGCGCGAACGCGGCCATCAGCTCGGCCTTGCGCTCCTCGGGCGTCTTCTCCTTCACCACCGGCGCCGGGGGCGGCGCGCTCTCCTTCGGGGGCGCGGCAGGCGCCGGGCCCGCGCTCTGAGTGGTGGCACATGCAACGAGGAACAAGCCGACGACGCCGCCGAGGAGGATTCGCATGGGACGACCGTGTAGCTGTTCTGCCGGCCGGCTTCCATGAACGCGCGCGCTGACTCGAGGAACACGCGCCCGTCTGCGCGAACGCGCGGCGCGCAGCCGCGTGCGCTGGACGCTGATCAACCTCTCGCACCTTCTGCGTTCGCGTCGCGATGGAACGAGCGCGCGTGGCCCGCGCTTGCAGCGGCGCGGAGCGCTCGGCGATCCCGAACAACGCGGCGCAGTTGAGCGGCTGCGCGCGCGCGCACCACCCGCGCTTCGGGTGCGTCGGGCACACGCGGTGCAGCTCGTCGCGCGACACCAAGGAGACGAGCATGGCGAACCATGGATTGAAGGAGCGTGTGTCGATCGTCGGCGTGGGCTGCTCCCGCTTCGGCGACTTGCTGGAGACTCCCGAGCTCAAGGGCCTCACGCTGCAGGAGCTCGGCGCCGGGGCCGCGCGCGAAGCGTTCGAGGACGCGGGCGTGTCACCGCGCGACGTCGACGCGGTCTTCATCGGCAACGTGATGGAGCAGAGCGCGCAGCTGCCGGCGACCTACTCGCACCTCGCGAAGTGGATGGGCACGCAGTTCAAGCCGGGCGTGCACATCGACGCGGCGTGCTCGACGACGAACGTGGGCGTGACGCTCGCGGCGCAGGCCATCGCCTCGGGGGCCGCGAAGTCTGCGCTGGTGCTCGGCGTCGAGGCGACGCGCAACCGGCCGAAGGGCCACAGCCCGTACGAGCGCGAGCCCATCCCCAGCGACGAGATGTGGCTGTGGACGGACATGTGCTGCAACCAGGCCTACGCGGTGCCGCAGGGCTACGAGATCTTCTCGACGTACAACGGCATCCTCGGCCAGGCGTACTGCCGGAAGTACGGCGTCTCGCCCGAGGAGTACGACCGCGCGATGTTCGAGCTCGCCCGCACGCGGCGGCTCCATGGCTCGCTCAACCCGAAGGCGTCGAACCAGGAGACGCTCGAGGCCGAGGCGAAGCGCTTCAAGTTCGACGACCCGTTCGCGTTCTGGCAGTCGCGCTACAACCCGTTCATCGCGTGGCCCGCGCGCCTGCGCAGCGTGGTGACGCCGGCGGACGGCGCGTCGGCCATTCTGCTGATGCGGTCGGATCTCGCGAAGGGCTCGCGCCGCAACCCGCCGGTCGAGCTCGCGGGCTTCGCGAGCGCGGTGTCGGATCTCCCCTGGTACGGCGAAGACCCGACGGACTGGAAGGTCGATCGCCTCGCGGTGAAGGGCGCGTTCGAGATGGCGGGCATCAGCGGGAAGGACATCGAGTACCTCCACGTGCACGACTGCTCGCACATCATGGGCATCTGCACCGCGGAACAGACCGGCTACCTCGAGAAGGGCAGCGGGCTGCGTGCGGCGCTCGAGGGGCGGCTGCGCTTCGACGGCGATCGCCCGATGTCGACGCACGGTGGCCGGCACGCGTTCGGGCACGCGTGGGCGGCGAGCGCGGGCTCCGACACCTACGAGGCGGTGAAGCAGATGCGCGGCCAGGCCGGCGCGAGACAGATCCCGAAGCCGCCGCGCGTGTCGGTCGTCGGCACGCAGGGCTACGCCATCATCAGCACCATGCTCGTCCTGAAGGGAGGCCAGTCGTGAGCGAGTCCATCGTGAGGAGGCACTACGAAGCGCTCGGTCGTCACCAGTTGCTGGCGCACAAGTGCAAGGCCTGCGGTCACGTCACCTTCCCGATGACGAGCTGCTGCGAGGAGTGCGCGAGCTACGAGTACCAGGAGGTCCCGCTCTCGGGCCGCGGCACGCTGCTCTTCGCCTCGCACGGCGTCGCGCCGCCGCCGCACCCGCGCTTCGCGAAGTTCGCGCCGTACGTGTACGGGCACGTGATGCTCGCCGAGGGCGTCGTCACGCAGGGCATCATTCGCGGGGTCGAGGGCACGCCGGAGGCCGTGCAGACGCTCTTCGGGCAGCTGCCGAAGAAGGTGCAGCTCGACGTGCTGCAGACCGACGACCTGCCGGTGATGGCCTTCAAGCTCGCCTGACGGAGGACGTCATGAGCACGCAGACCGACATCCGCACCGCGGTGGCCGAGGTCTCCAAGCGGCCGCTGCTGAGCATCACGTCCAGCTCACGGCTCACGGAGGATCTCGGCATCCGCTCCATTCAGCGGGTCGAGCTCGCGGTGCTGCTCGGCGAGAAGCTGGGGCGCGAGGTGCGCGACGAGCAGGTGATGGTCTCGAAGACCGTCGGCGACCTCGAGCTCAAGCTGGGGGCCTGACATGCACCGGGTGCTCTTCGCGGACCCCGACGACGCGCGGGTGGTGGAGGCCGTGCGTCGGCTCGCCGCCACGCGCTCGGTGGCGCCGGTGGTGCTCGGCGGGCCCGAGCATCGCGTCGCCTTCGCGGGCGCGGGCGTGGAGGTGGTCGAGCACGGCGCGGTGCCGCGCGTGGAGGCGTACGCCACGGCGCTCGCCGCGCGTGCGGGCATGTCGCCGGTCGTCGCGCAAAAGCTCGTGACGCGGCCGGTGAACCTCGCGCTCGCGCTGCTGGCCGACGGCGTGGCGGACGCGCTGGTGGTCGGCGTCGGCAGCCGCACAGGCGACGTGCTGATCGCCTGTGAGCTGATGCTGGGCCGAAAGGCGGCGCTGGCCTCGAGCCTCTTCGTGCTCGAGGCGCCCCGGTTCCGCGGCGGCGCGCCGGTGGTGTTCGCCGACTGCGCGGTGAACCAGAACCCGACCGCGGAGCAGCTCGCCGACATCGCGCTCGACGCGGCGGAGGGCGCGCGTGAGCTGCTCGGCCTGGAGCCGCGCGTCGCGCTGTTGTCCTTCTCTTCGCATGGGAGCTCCTCACACCCCGACGTCGAGAAGGTGGCGCGGGCGACCGCGCTGGTGAAGGAGCGCCGGCCCGCGCTGCTCGTCGATGGCGAGCTCCAGGCCGACGCGGCGCTCGACCCGGAGGCGGTGGCGCACAAGCTCGCGGACGTCGGTCCCGTCGCCGGGCAGGCGAACGTGCTGGTGTTCCCCGACCTCGACGCGGCGAACATCTCGTACAAGCTCGTGCGGACGCTCGGCGGCGCGCAGGCGCTCGGGGCGTTCCTGCGCGGCTACGGGCGGCCACTGGTGAAGCTGTCGCGCGGCGCGACCGCGCAGGAGATCATCGAGACGACCGAGCTCCTCTGAGCAGTCGTTGCTGGCGGGCGCGCGGCTGATCAACCGAGCGCCACGAGTGCGTCCACGGGTACGACGTCTGATCAGCCGAAGCTTCAGGGCGCCGGGAAGCTCGCCTTGAGCCAGCCGACGATCTGCGCGAGCTCCTCGTCGCCCAGCACGTCCTTGCCGTAGGCGGGCATCGGGCCGGGTCCCTGGCGGATGATCGCGCCCAGCTTCTCGGCGCTCAGCGAGCGCGTCTCGCGGGCCAGGGACGGCGCGCGTGCGCCCTTCGCGTCGCCGTTGTGGCACGAGAAGCAGTCGATGTCGGGCCGCACGTAGCCGTTGAAGAGCAGGGCGCCCGGGTCGGTGAGCTGCTCCTTCGGGAGCGGCACGCCCGCGCACGACATCGCCGCGCCTGCCAGCATCCCCATCATCGCGAGTCTGGAGTTCATGGTGGCTGCATACCTGTGTTCCGCACTTTCCACTCGTACACGCAGCTGCCCAATCTTCGGTAGTTGTGCGCATGAGTGGAGACAGGTGGCGAAAGCCGCACGGCCGGAGGGCGCTCTTCATTGATGGGCGAGGAAGGGCGGGTGGTGTGCGCGGGTGCCGAGAGGCGCGAGAGCTCCTCGGAGCGGGCGTCGGGTGACGCGGGTGCTCGTGCTTCGTGATGGTCATGCGGCCGCGCAGGAACTGGGAGTGCCGGAGGGCTGTGGCAACGACCCGGCGCGCCTCCCAGAAGCGAGCGGTGCGAGGCGTGGCGTGCCGAGGCGTCGCTCGCGTGCGTCGCATCTTCAGAGAGGCACGAGAGCGTCTCAGCGCGAGCGTTGGGCGACGCGGGTGAGCTTGCTTCGTGACGTCATGCCGCCGCGCAGGAACTGGGAGTGCCGGAGGGCTGTGGCAACGACCCGGCGCGCCTCCCAGAAGCGAGCGGTGCGTCCATCGCGAAGTGGGCGTCATGCGCGTCACGAGGCGTGGCGTGCCGAGGAGCTCCCTCGCGACCGGCGGCGACGCAGGCAACCCGGCGTCGCTCGCGTCCCCGGGCCGATGTGCGTCCGCTTCGGCGGAGGAGCTCCGCTCGACCACGGCGGCGCTGTTCATTGATGGGCGAGGATGGCCAGGTGATGCGCTTCTCCGGGCGAGCTTCCCGGTGCCCGGCTGTGCGCCACCTGTCTCCACTCATACGCACAACTGCCCAAGCTTCGGCAGTTGCGTGCATGAGTGGAAAGTCGGCCGCTGGTAGAAGCCGTCCGATGGGTACCAGCAGAGCCGCGTGCGCCGTCTCCGGAGTGCCGATCGAGAGCGCCGCGCTCGCCTTCCTCGTCTGTCGCAGCGCCGGTGGCCGCTGGCAGCCGTTCGGGCCCGCCACGCCGGTCGCGCTCGACGAGTACCAGCACTTCGTGGAGTACGAGGCCGCGCCGCTCGAGCTCCTCTCGCTCTGGTACCCAGACTCCGAGCGCCTCTGGGACGAGCTGCGCAGCCTGCGTGTGGAGGGGCCGTTGAACGGCCCCGGCGGCCTCGAGCTCGGGCTGGCGCTCGTCGAGCCCTCCATCGCGACGGCCGTGGAGCGCCTGGCGAAGGGCCACCTCCCGAAGCGGGAGGAGCTGGTGGTCGCGCTCGCGTTCCCGCGGCAGGGCGTCCAACAGGCACAGGAGGCGGCGATCGACGGGGTGCGTCTGCTCGCGGCCATCAACCTCCTCGGTCTCGAGCTGACTCCCTTCGAGTCCACCGTGGACGCGGTCCCGGGCGAGTTCGGCTTCGAAGATGTCGCACCGTGCTTCGAGGAGGCGCGCAAGCGCCTCGCGGCCTTCCCAGCGCTCTGCGCCGCCGTCGACGACCTGCGGCAGTACTGGGCCGGTGAGGCGAGTGGGGATCTCGAGGAGGACGAGGCCAGTGACGAGGATGAGCGCGACGACGAGGAGCTCGAGTCGAGCTTATGGCGTGACCCGCTCGTTCCTCGGCGTGTACACCATCACCGTGCCGCGAGCGCTCGCGTCGGGCTTCGCGAACGCGCTCACCAGCGGCGCGACGACCTGGGAGGACCTCGAGTTCCACGCACCGGAGAGCCCCGAGCATCCGAGCGCCTCTCTCCGCCCGCGCGGTGCGGGGTACACCTTCTTCGTCGCTCCGGAGGCGCGCGCCGCCCTCACCCGCGCGCTCATGGCGGGCACCTCGTGGACTTCACTCGAGGGCGAGGTCGTGGTGCAGGTCTGCTGATCAGCCGGCGCGCTTGCGCTCGAGCGCGGCGAGCCGGCGCTCGTGGTCGCTCACCTGCGCACGGAGCTTCCGGTCTTCGACGAGGACCTTCTTCAGCTCGCCGATCGCGGTAGTGACCGAGACGAGCTCCGTCGCGAGCCGCAGCTCCGTCTCGACCTGGCGTCGCTCGAGCTTGCGCGGTCGTTGGTCTGTTCGAGGCGGTCGTTGGTCTGATCGAGACGACTGGAGAGCTCAGCGCGCGTCGTCTTCAGCTCGTCGCGGATCTGCCCGAGGATCTTCACCATCCGGTCGGTTATGACTCCTCGTACCACGCGGCCCTGGCGAACCCCGAGGGCCCCTCGGCTGTGTAGAACGCGGCCTGTGACACGCACCAGGAAGACCCCGCCGGTCCCGGCGAAGAAGACGCTCAAGGCCGAGCTGCTCGCCACGCTCGAGGCAACGCTGGCCACGCTCGAGGCCGCGCACGCCGACACGCGCGAGGCGGCGACGCACGAAGAGGCGAAGCCGGAGAACGACAAGGACACCCGCGCCCTCGAGCAGAGCTACCTCGCGCGCGGGCAGGCGATGCGCATCGAGGCGCTCAAGGCCGGGCTCGCGGCGGCGGGCACGATGAGCCTCGCGCCGACCGACGTCGCGCGGGAAGGCGCGCTGGTCGAGGCCGAGGACGAAGAGGGCGAGGTGCTCCGCTACTACCTCGCGCCCGAGGGCGGCGGCACCAGGCTCGGCGGCGGGGTGCAGGTGGTGACGCCGGCCTCTCCGCTCGGCGCGGCGCTCGTCGGACGGCGCGCAGGCGACGAGGTCGAGCTCAAGCTCGCCGGGCGCTCGCGCACGCTGTCCATCTCGGCGGTGAGCTGACCTCAGCGCGCGAGCAGCTCGACTACCTCGCGGTGCTCTCGCGGGCCTGACGTTCATCACGTCGGCCCTCGAGGCGCTGCGCTGAGCTAGATCTCCGCCATGCGCGTCGAGCCGGGCCTTGGGTGGGGCGAAGCGAAGCTGGGGAGCACCATGCGCGAGCTCGTGCGCGCCTTCGGGCAGCCCTCGAAGACGAACGACTTCGATGACTACGCGTACCCTTGCTGGGAGTCGCAAGGGCTCGAGGTCTCGATCGCGAAGGCGACGAAGAAGGTCGAGGTGGTGACGCTCTACGGTCGCGACCCGGAGCAGGCGACCTTCTCGCCCGCGCGTCTCGACGGCTCCGACCTCGAGTTCGGCATGAGCGAGGCGCAGCTCCTCGAGGTGCTCGGCCCGCCGACGGCCGTGTTCCGCGACCCGGGTGGTACGTGGTCACGCCTGACCTTCGCCGGCCTCAACCTCCGGCTGGTGCGCGACGCTCTGGTGTCCATCGGCATCGAGCACCCCGGTCAGGGCAACGAAGAGGTGAAGATCACCAACCCGGAGCTCGAAGCAGCCATCGCCGCCGCGCCCGACGATGGTGCCGGCTACCTTGTCTTCGGCGACTGGCTCCTGCAGCAGGGCCACCCGCGTGGCGCCCTCGTCGCGGCGCAGGCCGCAGGCGAGTCCATCGACCGTCGGACCGATGACGAGGTGCTCGGGCCTGTCCTCTCGCCCCTCGCGGACATGCTGACCGAGCGGAGCTGGCGGCTCGGTTTCCTGGAGAAGGTGCGGGTCGCCTCGAACTTCGATCGCTCGCCGCTCCACGACGGAGCGCGCGAGCACGTGCCCGTCAGCGAGGTGCTGTCACTGCTGCTTTCGAGCCTCGCCGGCCGCTTCCTGCGAGACCTGACCATCGGCATCACCGACTTCGAGGACAACGACTACGTCGGCGAGATGGGCGTGCTCGCCGCGATGACCCGGCCACTGCTCCGCAGCCTGTACCTCGGCGACTTCTCTCGCGACGAGACCGAGCTGAACTGGAGCCGCCTCGGCCATGCCGGCGCGCTCTGGGCGGCGCTGCCGCAGCTCCGCGAGGTCACGCTGCGCGCAGGCTCGATGGAGCTGGGCGAGCTCGTGCTCCCCGAGCTCCGCAGCTTCACCACGCTCACCGGCGGGCTCCGCAAGGCGGAGCTCGAGTCCATCGCGCGGGCGCAGTGGCCGAAGCTCGAGCGGCTGAGCGTGCAGATCGGCTCCCGACGCTACGGAAGCGACGTGAGCGCCGACGACTTCGGGCCGCTGCTCGAGCGCGTGCCGCCGACGGTGCGTCACCTGGGGCTGACCAACACCGAGCACTCCGACGCGCTGGTGCCGATCCTGGCCGGCGCGAAGCTGCTCCCTCAGCTGAAGGAGCTCGACCTCTCGCTCGGCACGCTGGGCGAAGAGGGCGCCGCCGCGCTCCTCGCGAATCAGACGCGCTTCGCCCATCTCGAGAAGCTCGATCTCAGCGAGAGCTGGCTGACCCCCGAGTGGGTCGGGCGGCTCCGGGACGCCTTCCCGCATGCGGTGCTCGACGAGCAGCGCTACGACGAGCGCTACCCAGACGATCGCTACATCGCCGCGGGTGAGTAGTTCGGACGAACTCCACGCCGATCGCGGTCGATGCTGAAGGGCGCCCGAACGTGTCGCCGAAAGAGGTGTGGGCGATTCTCGACGAGCGGCACCTCGTCATCGCCGGGCAGCGCGCAGAACCCGAGGGCGTGCGTGAGCTTCGTCGACGTCTTCGGACAGGCCCCTGCAGCGCTGAGAGGTCCCGACGGCGCGGGTGTCGCATTTCAGGCGACGAGCAGCGCGTGCGGCGCGGTGGGGAACCCGTACTCCTCGAGGAGCCGCACGAACGCGGCGAGCCCCCACGGACCACGCTGCGCGAGGATCGTGAGCGCGCGACGTCGGTCATCTCCGGTGCTGCTCGCCGCCCAGCGCACCACACAGCGCGCGCCCTCGAGCTCGGAGACGAAGTCGGGGTGCGAGCTCACCGCAGCGATGGCGTGCGTCACGCTCGCGCGCGGCAGGCGACCGAGCACCCGGCGCTGGAGTCGCGCCACGGTCCCGGTGAAGGGGCAGGGCTGTCGGTGCTGTGCTCGCGGCAGGCCGAACACCTGGTGGAGCGCGATCGCGCTCGGCGCCGGAGACGCGAGCACGTCGGCGGTCGCGGCCCAGAACGCCAGCGGGCTCCCCTGGTGCGCGTCGAACGTCACCCGCGCGGCGTCGGCGACCCCGGGCGCACGGAGGTACGCGAGCGCGACCAGCGCCTGTCCCCCGAGCGGCGAGTCGTCCTCCTCGCGCGCGAGCTTCCACAGCGCAGGGGTGGTCAGCGCCGCGGCCTCGGGAAACGAAGCCAGGAGCGCGATGGTCGCAGACACCAGCCCGTCGTTGACGTCCTCGAGGAGCGGCAGCACCGCCGGCAGCAGCAGCTCGACGCTGACATGGCACTCGAGCTGCCACTGCGCCTTGTCGGCCGGGCTCAGGAACTCGCCGTCGTCCTCGTCCTCGGGCGGCTCCGGCTCGAAGCAGGGGCGTGGCGGAGGGGCCGGAAACAAGGCCCGCGCGGGCCCCGCGCCCAGCTCGTGGAGCAGCTCGACGAGGAGCCGACGCAGCCCTACCTCGTCGCGCTGCGTGAGCACCTGCGCGAGGAAGGGAATGGTCGGAGGTGCGGCCTCGCTGCACTGGCGGCCGGCCGACACGGTGCGACGGAGCTCGGTCAGCGCCTGGGTCGCCTCCGCGGTGGTGCCCGTCGCGAGCTGCTGCAGCAGGAAGGGAACGCGGCGCGCATCGAGCCCGAAGTCGACCCGCAGCGACTCCCACTGGACCTCGTCGAGTCCGTGCAACTTCATGGCGTTCGCTCCGTCACGTGGGCCTGATACCAGCCGCGCGCGCGAAGTCTCAGCGGAGCGCTACGCCAGCAGCGGCACCTCGTCGAACCGCTCTCCGCCGAGCGACTGCGGGGCGCGCGCGAGGGCGCGGATCACCGAGGTGAGCAGCGGCGCGCACCCCACTCCGTCACGCGGCACGAGCACGCCCGCGCACGCCGCGAGGCACTGGAGGTCGTCGACGTCGGCATCGGTGACGGTCGAGGTGAGCACCACCGGCGTCGGCCGCACGGCCTGCACGCGATGGAGGAACACCACGCCCTCCGCGCCCGGCCGGTCGAGGACCAGCACGTCGGGCCAGCGCAGCTCGAGCACCGACAGCGCGTAGAGCGGGCTCTTGAGCGCAGCGATGACCTCCACGCGGTCTGCTTCCAGGGACCGCTGGAGCGCCCCCCGCGCCTGCTCACTCGCGCTGATCAGCAGCGCCGTGAGGCGCCTCGTCTTCACCATTCCCGCAACCTCCGAGCCTGAGACTGGTCGCCGATGCAGTGTCGATGCCCGCCGAATCAGCCGCGCAGTCGACCTCGGAGCGCGGGTGTTGGACTTGATCGCGCGCAAGCTCCGGGCTGGGTCTTTCGGGGGGAGGGAGGTGTGTGATGCACCGGCCACGAGGGTGGTAGAGCGTGCGCGTGGACCTCGACGCCTTCACCGGCCGCAAGCCGCGCGCGCTGCCTGACTGGGACCCCTCGATGTGTCGCCCGCTGCTCTTCGACGCGGCGCTCGCCCGCGAGGAGGCAGGCCCCTCGTTCCCCTCCGACCTCACGCCCATCGCGGTCTTCTTCCGCGACGACGCGTGCACCCAGCTCGCAGACCAGTGGGCGTTCATCGCCGTCGACGCCGCGCAGGGCGTGTTCCTCGTCGACGACGAGGGGCCGCGGTCGCTCGAACAGTCGCTCTCGGAGTTCCTCGCGTCGCTCCACGCCCCGTGAGCCGCTGACCCTTCGCTTGCGTGTCTTCAGGGCTCGCGCTAATAGTGAACCACATGGTTCAGTATCAGCCCGCGCACCTCAACGCCTCGTTCGCCGCGCTCTCGGACGCCACGCGCCGTGGCGTGCTGGAGCAGCTCTGTCGCGCCGACGCCTCGATCACCGAGCTCGCGCAGCGCTTCCAGATGACGCTCACCGGCATGAAGAAGCACGTCGGCGTGCTCGAGGAGGCGGGGCTGGTGACCACCGAGAAGGTCGGGCGCGTGCGCACCTGTCGGCTCGGGCATCGCCGCCTCGAGGAGGAGCTGGCCTGGCTCGAGCGCTACCGCCAGCTCTGGGACGCGCGCTTCGAAGCGCTGGACGACGTGGTCGAGGAGCTCAAACGCAAGGAGAGGTCACGTGAACGCACGAAGAGCAGGTGAGTCAGTGAAGGGCAGCGCAGTGGTGGAGCGGAGGTCCGAGCGGGAACTGGTCGTCACGCGGCTCGTCGACGGCCCGGTGCACCTCGTGTTCGAGGCCTGGGCCACGCCCGAGCTGTTCAAGCGCTGGTGGGTGCCGAGGTCGTTCGGCGTGGCGCTGCAGTCCTTCGAGGCCGACATGCGCGCCGGCGGCCGGTACCGCCTGGTGTTCGCCCACGGCGAGTCGACGAAGGAGTTCTTCGGCACCTACCTCGAGGTGACGCCACCCTCGCGCCTCGTGTGGACCAACGACGAAGGCGGGGAAGGGCAGACCATCACCACCGTGACCTTCACGGCGAAGGGTGAGCAGACGGTGGTCACGGTGCACGACCTGTATCCGTCGGCGCAGGCGCTCGACGAGGCGATCGCCTCCGGGGCCACCTCGGGGATGCCCGAGACGCTCGCGCAGCTCGACGAGCTCATCGCGTCGCTGCGCGCTCAGCGCTCGGCGTAGTCGAAGAACCCGCATCGAAAAGGCGAGTTCGCGTACCGCAAGGAGACTCGAAGCGCCGGTCGTCGTCGACGGGTCGCTGACCGGTCAGCGCTCGGCGGCCACGGCGGAGGCGCGCTCCTCGCCGCGCACCACGCGCATCAGGCTGCCGACCACCTCGTCGAGGGTGCCGGTCTGCTGCTCGAGCTCGTGCGCGGCGGCGGCGCTCTGCTCGGCCAGCGCGGCGTTGCCCTGGGTGAGCTGCTCGAGCGTGCCGACGGCGCCGTGCACCTGCGTCACGCCGCGGCTCTGAACCGAGGTGGCCTCGCCCACCTCCCGCGAGAGGAGCTCGACGCGGCGCGCGCGCTCGACGATGTCCCCCAGCCCTCGCGTGACGCGCGCGCCGAGGTCATGCGCCTCGCGCGTGCGTTTGGTGGACGTCGCGAGCCGGTCGGCGGTGTCCTGCGCGGCGCTCGCGGCGCGGTGGGCGAGCGTGCGGACCTCCTCGGCCACCACCGCGAAGCCGGCCCCGGCGTCACCGGCGCGCGCGGCCTCCACCGCGGCGTTGAGCGCGAGGAGGTTGGTCTGGAAGGCGATCTCGTCGATCGACTTCGCGATGCGCGTGACCTCCACCGCGGCGTCGCTCATCGCGGTGAGCGAGCCGGCGAGCGCGCGCATGTCGGCCATCCCCGCATCGGCCGCCTCTCTCGCCTCACGTGCGGTGTCACTGGCCTTCGCGATGCGCTCGGTGTTGCGTGTCGTGTTGCTGGCCACCTCGCTCATCGCGGCCGAGGTCTCCTGCAGCGACGCGGTCTGTTTCGTCGTGCCGCTCGCCAGCGTGTTGCTCGAGCTGGCCACCTGCGCCGCCGCGGCGCGCGTCTGCTGGGCGATCGCCGTGAGCGACTCCGCGGCGTGCTCCAGCTCCCTGCCGAGCGAGCGCCCGATGAAGACGAGGTTGAGCAGGGCGATCAGCATGCCGATGGGCACGACCACCAGCGTCACCGTCACGTTCATCAGGCCGCCGAGGCGACCCCAGACGAGCCCCGACAGCACCAGACCGATCAACCCCGGCGTGATGCGGAGGAAGAGCGACACCGTGATGCCGGGCCCGACGAGGGCGCGCAGCGCGACGACGATGGGCCAGATCGCCGCCACACAAATGACGAGCACCCCGAGCACCTCGAGTCCAAGGTTCATCTGGACCTCCGCTCGTCACGCGCTGCAAAGGGGAGACCCGGTGGATCAGCAGGGCCTCCGTCTCGCCGGGGCGGGGCGACCGTGACCGTGAGGTGCTTTCCGAGCCTCCAGCTTCTCGAGCAACTCGGCGCACCGGAGCGGAGTGATTGTTTCGTCCGCGGGTCTTCGCGCGGGGCGGCAGCGCGACTACTCCGCGCGGCATGACTCGTCTCCTCGTGATGCTGCTCCTCGCGCTCACCCTGTCCTGCACCAACGTGCCGACCACGCAGTGCTGGGACGCCGTCGACAACCCGCGCCCTGCGGCGGGCTCGACGGTGACCATCACCGGGCGTGTGGAGCGCGCGGATGGCTCGGCGGCGACGGGCGACGTGCTCCTCGAGAAGCCGGGCACGTTCGCCGACCTGTTCAGCGCCGCGCTGACTGCGGGGCTCGCGTGTCTCCAGTCGAGCGGGACGGTCGACTGCAGCAGCTACACGAAGCTGCCGCTCACCGACGGCGCGTTCACGACGACGATGCCGGAGGCCGACACGCGCGGCACGCTCGGAGATCGACCCTTCTTCCTCTACGCGGGAGCGCCGGGCAGCGGCACGCTCGCGGGACCGTCGGTCGCGGTGCAGGCGTACTTCCGTCAGCAGCCGGTGCAGCTGCCGCCGTTCCGGCTCTGGGAGCCGACGCTCGGCACCAGCACCTCGGGCACGCAGCTCACCGTCACCACGTCGGAGCCGGCGTCGCTCGGCTGCATGACGCGCACGGAGTTCACCAGCGAGTTCCGCAGCGCGCGGGGGCTCCTCTGGGCGCAGGCGGGCGGGTCGGTCGACCTGCGCGTGCTCGAGGACGACGCGGCGGCGCTGTCGGTGGTGGCGCACTTCAAGAGCGACCTCACGCGCGCGGTGTCGTCGAGCTGGCTCCGCAGCGGCGAGGTGTCGCTTCAGGGCACGGCGGGCCGGCCGCCTTCGCGCGGCGCGACGTGCGCGCTGGGGACGCAGCCGCAGAGCGCGACGTGCGCGCTCACCGACGGCTCGCTGTCCACCACCGTGGTGCACGAGGGCAGCGCGACGCTCGACCTCGGTGCGGTGAAGCCGCTCGCGCTCGTGGTGGTGCGGGGCGCGCTCACCTCGGCGACGCTCGAGGTCTCGTCCGACGCGACGAGCTGGACCACGGTGGCGAGCGGGCTGTCGGGCGCGTTCCTCGCGACGCCGAGCACCGCCTCGGCGCGCTACGTGCGCCTGTCGGAGGGGCGCGACGAGCAGAACCAGCAGCGGATGCTCAGCGTGAGCGAGGTGACGGTGTGGTGAGGCAGTCGCGCTGGCTGGCGGTGCTGCTCTGCCCGCTCATGGGCTGCGTCTGCGGGCGCACCGAGGAGCGCACGTACGTCGCCGGTGGAGGCGTCCCGCTCCGCTACGTCGTCGCGTACCCCGACGGAGACGCGCCGGCGCCGCTGTGGATCTTCCAGCCCGGCGACGGGACGCTGCGCGATGGCTTCGACGCGCACGGCGCGGCGGTGCTCGCGTCGTCGGTGGCGCTGGGGCAGCGCGTGGTCTTCGTCTTCCCGGAGCTGCGACGGCAGCACTTCAGCGGCGACATGGCGAGCTACTGCGCGCTCGACTTCTTCCATCGCATCGACGACCTCCACGCGCTGACCGACGACGCGAAGACGCTGCCGGGCGTCGACCCGGAGCGGCTCTTCTTCGTCGGCCACAGCGCGGGCGCGGAGATCGTCACCCTGACTTCCGTGCAGCGCGCCGACGTGCGCGGCGTGGCGACCTACGGAGGCGGCACGGCGTCGGCGGGAGAGCTGGAGCAGCTCCCGGAGAACTTCGAGCGGATGCTGGCCAACGACTGCAGCAGCCCCGCGCGGCAGTGGCTGCGGCAGGGCACGTTCTGGCAGCAGCTCTTCGTCGACTCGCAGCTCTTCCACTCGATTCAGCAGGTCGACCGGCCGTACCTGGCGCTCATCGGTGAGCGCGACGAGACGGTGCGGTGGGCGGACCATGAGGCGACGGGCCGCCAGCTCGAGGAACTGGAGCCCACCTTCCGCCTCGAGTCGCTGCGCGGCGGCACGCACAGCCTGATCTCCGACCCGTGGCCGCGGATCGCGGCGTTCTTCGCGGGCGAGTGAGGCCTCCGCTCGAACCCATGGCCCAACCGAGCTGGATCATCATCGCCCCCGTTGTGCGAGCCCGGCTCGAGAGCGTGATTGCCGAGCTGCGTCGCGAGCGCTTCGACGGCCTCGAGGGATTCGAGACGCCGACGTGGGAGTTCGCGTCTTCGGGCGATCGCAGCGCGGTGTTCAGCCGCGAGCCCGGCTCAGCAGGCGAGGAGCTTGAGCTGTCGCCCGAGTTCAGTCGGCGACGGAGGAACGGGAGCCGCCTCGTCAGTCGGTGAGGGTCAACCCGACGAGGCTGGTCTTCACTGGGGTGACGGTGGGGTCAATCACAACGAAGCGACCAGGAGGCGCAGCGCCGACGCACCGCACAGCTGGCAGTCCGAGTTCCTCCGCGAGAATGGGCCGCCGGTCGGTTCCCAACCAGAAGACCGCACCACGCGATGACGTTCCGCAAATGCTGAAGTCGCTCGATACATACTGTGCCTCCACGTCGGAGGCTCCAGAAGGGATGGGCAATGCGATTGGTGCTGCGTCCGGCGATCTCCACAACACTGGTCTGTGTGACTGCGGATTGATGACAGAAACCCCGACGATTGCGCCGCCCCGCGCCACCGCCACTGGAGAGATGCCGAAAGAGTCGCCGGTGCCTCGGAGTTCTCGAACGCCAGCATCAGCGGAGTAGGTGAAACCGAGAAAGTGTGTTTGATTCGATACTATTCGAGTGTCTGCGATAACCGCATAGTCGGATTCGACACCGATAATGCGCGCGGCAACGGACCCGGGAATTCGGCTCGGCGCCGCATTGCCCGAAGCGAGCCAATTGCCGATGTTGCCTGCGGCCCAGGTCTCGAGACCGATCGTCCTGCAGTCCGCGTTGACGTTTGGCATTCGCCACAGCCCTCCGTCTGGCAGCCAGGCAGTGGGCTCGAGCCCGCCCGTGCCCGTCGGAGTTCCGCCACAGATGGCGCCATCTTCGTTGCTGACCTCTCCAACACGGACTCTCGGGTCGTCCGGCAGCCAATTGATCTGGCCAAACTGATCTCCCCACACGCCCGCTCGCACGGAAAGTACGGCTGTGCCCCCGTCCTCCTCCCTGCTGTACCGGCCGAACACAGCGCGATCCCCTTGAGGAACGGTCAGGGTCGCCCAGGTTGCTTCGGGTGCCAGTTGCTTGATTTCCGAAGCAAGGTCTCTCTTGCACACACAAGCCGTCCCCGCATTGACAACATATACTTCGCAAGTGCAGGTCCCGGCGTCTTCGGCAGGGTCCCCCGCGTCGCGTCGAGCAGTGCTGAGCCTTGACGGGTCACCAACTCGAGCGGGGGCAAGATCCGTGCTCTGCACCGGCGCCGCGCGGTCGGAGCACGAGACTGTGCAGCACAGCATCAAAGGCAATACTCCACTGCGTGTGCAGACACGAGAGTGATGCATCTGAGTAGACGTCCTACCACCCCGGCGGCGGGGTTGCGTTCGCGGCGCTCGGGGTGAGGAACACGCTCTGCGCGAGGTCGACGCCCGCGTCGGGCACCTGGAAGTAGTTGCGGTGGCCCGGGTCGAGCTTGCACCGCGAGGCTGCGGCGTTCGCTGCGGGCTGCGAGCACGTCCACGGCATCGAGCCCTGGTACATGAGGTCATCGGTGCCGCCGGGGCTGCCCGCGTGGAGGTGGCCTCCGGCGATCGGCGCCATCGCGAAGTCGGCCGCGCTGGTGGGGACGATGCCCAGCGGGTGCATCAGCTCGTGTACGAGCGAGAACTCCGCGTAGCCGAGCGCCTGGCCGTCGGAGGAGAAGGGGTTCGCCCCGCACGGCGGGATGGTGGTGGGCGCACGGACGGGCGTCGCGGCCGGCATCGTGGCGGAGAGCGCGGTGGCGAGGGTCAGCGTCGTCGCGGTCATCGCGGTGACGCGCACCGTGGTCGCGCCGAGCGTGGCCTCGAACGGCGGCGCCGGGAGCGGCGAGGTGGCCTCGACCGTGAGCGTCGTCGCGCCGGCCGGCGCATCGGCCGTCAGGTAGGTCGCTCCGAAGACGCCCTGGCGGTAGAGCCCGGTGTAGTGCGCGCTCAGCGCGGGCGGCCACGGAGCCCCGCCGCAGACCCGGTACGCGAGCCCGTCCCAGACCATGACGTACAGCTTGCGCGGGTCGTTGAAGAGCGGGGCGACCACCCGCTGCAGGCGCTCGCGGATGAACCAGGGGCCGACGTACTGCGGGTCGCCGACGCCCGAGGCGAGGGTGAGCTCGTCGGTCGTCGGTGGCAGCTTCACGAAGGTGATGTCGATGGCTCCGTCGCAGGTGTCGAAGCGGATCCGCGAGCCGCCGGTGGCGTGCGCGAGCCAGGCGTTGCCCGCGGTGAGCGAGCGGCGGAGATCTCCCTCGACGTCGAGCTGACGCTGCGCGATGCGCTCCGAGGGCTCGAGGTAAAGCACGTGCACCTGCCACGCGCCGGGCTCGTCGTCGGGCTGGTCCACCGTCGTGCGCTCGCGGGCGAAGGGGTCGTTCACGGGCTTGCCGCTCGGGACACGGCTGCAGCGCGAGCCGCCGTCGGTGCCGGTGCCCCCGCCGGTCGCGGAGCCGCCGCCAGTCGCGGAGCCGCCGCCCGTCGCCGAACCACCGCCCGTCGACGAGCCACCGCCCGTCGACGAGCCACCGCCCGTCGCAAAGCCGCCGCCCCGCGCGGTGCCTCCATCACATTCGGCCTGCTCGCACGTCGACGAAGAGCAGGCGCTCGCGAGCAGCACGACGGCGATCAACGAAAGGGCGCGCATCGGTGAAGCTTCACATGACGTCTGCCTCGAGGCGACCGACCCCGCTCAGCGTTGGAGATAGATGCGGAGGCTCCGCCCGATGCTCGCGCCAACGACGACGTCGAGGCGCGCGTCGCGGTTGAGGTCGGCGAGGACGACGACGGTCGGACCATCGCCGGTGTTGGGGCTGGTGCTGACGATCTCGAAGTCGCCCGGCTGCCGCGCGTCACTGAGCACCAGCACCGCGCCACCCGGCAGGGTGTTGGGTCGTCGGGTCACGACCACGTCGGGGCGGCCATCGCCGGTGACGTCGCCCACCTCGAGGGCTGAGACGAACTCGCTCCGGAGCGGGACGTTGAAGGACGGGACTCCACCGTCGAGCCGGTGCGCGGCTGTGACGCCCAGTCCTCCGTGCACCACCACGTCGGGGCCGAGCCACGCGGAGCCGATGGGTGAGATCAGCGTCTGGCTGCTCTGGACGAGCGTGAACGTGTTCGGCGGGGTGCGCGCGTACCAGTCGACGGTGCCCTCGCCACCGCGCGGTGAGCCCACGACGAGGTCGAGCACGCCGTCACCCGTGAAGTCGCGGGCGGTCACGAAGGTGCGGCTGGGCGGGAGCGTGAACGGCTGGTTGCCTGGCGCGACGCCGAGCTGCGACAGGAAGCCTCCGTCTGCCGCGAGCGTTCCGACGAAGACGCGGTCGCTCGCGCCGTCCTCTTCCACGAGCAGCGGGAGCCCGCCCGCCGTGGCAGGGCCATCGACGAAGAGCGATTGCATCGCGACGACTCCGGTGGAGCGCACGACGGCGAACGAGCGATTGCCCCGATTGAGCAGCGTCGCGAGGCCCGCTGAGTTGACGTTCGACTGGCTGGTCACGATGTCGGTCGTCCCGTCGCCGTCGACATCGGCGAGCACCGATCGGGCTGCGACCGCGGTCGAGACGTTCACCGTCTGAGAGAAGCCGCCGTCACCGTCGCCGAAGAGGACGCTGACCGTCACTCCCGTCACGACGAGGTCGAGCAGGCCGTCGCCGTCGACGTCTCCGGCAGTGATGCCCGTCGGGGCCAGCGAGCCGCCATCGGGGCGAAGCGTGGGGATGATGACGGGAGGCAGGAACAGGTCCGGTGGTCCGCCGTCCGTTGCGCTGCCTCCGCCGGTCGCAGCGCCGCCGCCCGTCGCGAGGCCGCCTCCCGTTCCGCTGCCTCCGCCTCCTCCCGTTGCGGTGCCGCCTCCTCCCGTTCC
>JBMORD010000055.1:0-25115 GCA_049322495.1 Myxococcota bacterium
GAGGTCGAGCGGCTGCGCGGGCTGGTGCGCGCCGCGACCCTGAGGACGGCCTCGCTCCACGCCACCCGGGAGCTCCTCTCCGCGCTGCTCGACGCAGACTGCACTCGCTTTCTCGAGGTGCTCACCATGCCCGAGCTCGACGCGCGGCTGGGGCTGCACGAGGCGTCGCTCACCGCGCTGCGGGTGCTGCGCGTGGGGCCCTTCTTCGCCGAGGAGGACGCGGCCGTCGCGCGACGGGTCGCGAAGGAGCTCCGCTTCGCCTGTGCGCCGCGGCTGCAGTCAGTGGAGGTTCAGGCGTGGACCGAGGCGTGGCTGCAGTTCCCCGATGACTCGAGCCGGAAGCTCCGCCGCGGGAGGACGGAGAACGTCGGCGGGCTGGTGGTGCGCTGGGCGCCAGGCTGGGTCGCGGAGTGGGGTCCCGCGCACCAGTCGTTTCGCCACAACGGCAGGCGCGTCACGCTCGCCCGCCTCGCGCCCGGCGACGAGGTGTCGTCGGGCATGACGCGCTTCGTGTTCCGCGCGAAGTGAGTCAGTCGATCTTCCAGGTGACGGGCGCGAACTCGCGCGCGCGACCGCGACCGTCTTCCGGTGCGAGCGACGAGGCCCCCGACTGCAGCGTGCCTCCCAGCGTGGGGATGATCTCCAGCTCGTGCGTCCACACCGCGCCGTTCGCCTGCGGCGGGAGGTGCAGCGTGAGCAGGCCGTCTTCCGTCTCGTAGCGGGTGATGGCGCCGCTCGAGACCAGCTTCGTGAGCGAGGTCGAATCGGCTTGCGCGCCGGCGGGGAGCGCCAGCGCGAGCTTCATCGGCGTGCCGCCGGGCATCGCGGCGGTGAGCGTCACGTTCGCCGGCAGCCCGGCCTTCAGGCGCGGGGGCAGGGTGGTGCTCAGCTCGAGGCCTCCACCGGGCTCGTCCTTCCACGGCGTATACGCGACGAGCTGCAGCGCGTAGCCGAGGCCCGGCACCGGCGGCTCGGCGCGGATGCTCCACTCGTGCGCGCCCGCGCTCCCGGCCGCGTCGGCCTCGAGGGTGAGCACCTCCTTGAGCGTGTTGGCGTCGAGGCTGCCGGAGGCGAGCTCCTTGCCATCGCGCGAGAGGGAGATCTTCACGCCGGCGGGAACGGGGTCCTTGAAGAGCAGCACGGCGGCGCGCAGGGCGACGAGGTTGGCGCGGCCGTCGCCCCAGCCCGCCCACGACGAGTAGCCCGAGAGCAGGTACGTGCCGAGGTCGGCGAGCGGCGCGTCCTTCGAGCCGTCGAGCGCGAGGATGGCCAGCGCGGTGGCTTCCCAGGTCGACGGCGCGAGCCCGTCGGCGCGCACCACGCCCGGGTCGACGGGGAGGTACTTCGCGCCGTCGTCCGCGGTAGCGAGCTTCTCGAGCACCAGCTTGCGGAGCGAGTCGCCGACGCCGCCCAGCGGCGCGCCCGACGCGAGGATGGCCGCCGCGGTGTAGGCGTCATTCACCCGGGCAGCGTTCCGCTCGAAGGCGCCCGACGCCTTGAGGGTCACCGCCGTCGCCCGCTGACGCGCGGGCGCGGTGCCCATCGCCGCGCGGCTGGCGCGCACGCAGTCGGCGGTCGTCACCAGCAGCCGCTGCAGCGTCCACCCCGTCTCGCCCTGACAGGTGCCGTCGGCGCGCTGGCCGCGCGCGACCTGCTGGGCGAGCCGCTCGCCGAGGCGATCCAGCACCGGGTTCTGCGGGTGGGCGAGCGCCGCCTCGGTGAGGAGCGTCGCCGTGTCGATGGACGGCGCGCGCGCGTACTGCATCACCCGCTGCGTGGCGAGCAGCGAGAGCTCGCGGATCGTCGCCTCGTCGGGCTGCGCGCCGAGCGAGCGGAGGAGCGCGGGCGCCTGACCGAGGAGCTGGAGGAGGTACGCGTCTTCAGCGACGCCCCCGCGACCGGGCGCGGCCGCCAGCTCGTTGCGGAGCAGGCCGAGCGCGCCGGGGTACACCTGCACGCGCACGGCCTCGGTGCCGGGCAGCGGAGTCGCGGTGCCGGTGAGCGTGAAGGTGCGCGGGGCCGCGAGCGTGCCGCCCTTGCGTTGTTCCTCGCGGCGACCCGCGGGCTTGAGCTCGATGCGCTTCTCGACCGCGTCGGTCGAGCCGAGGGTCGCCTTGAAGACGGCGGTGCCGGGCCTGGTGGTGGTGAGGGTGACGTACTGCATGACGCTGCCTCCCGCGGGCACGCGCACCGGGCCGCCGGTCGACGACAGGGTGCCGCCGCTCGCGCCCCACGTGAGCGAGCTGGTGACGTCGGCGTCGGTGGTGTTGACGACCTGCACCGGGAGCTGGAGCACGTCTCCCGCGAAGAGGAACGGAGGCGTCACCGGCTCGACGTAGGTCGGCAGCGTGCCGAGGAAGCTGGCGACCGCGCCGGCCTGACTGCCCTGCCGCGAGTGGGCGAGCGCCAGCACGCGCCAGGTGGTGAGGCGATCGGGCACCTTCACCGGCACGTTCGCGCGACCGTCGGCGTCGGTGACGACCAGCGGCTCGAAGAGGAAGGTCTCGGGGAACCACGCACGCGTCGCGGCCTCCGCGCCTGACTCGGGCGTCTTCGCGGTGTCCTCCACGGTCGACTCCGCAGCGCCGAAGTCGCCGCCGCGCCCCTTCGTGCCGAGACCGCCGATGCCCAGGGCATCGCCGACGCCGCCACCGCCCTCGCCGGAGCCGAGCAGGCCGAGGATGGCCCTCTTCGGCGCGGCGTCCTTCCGCTTCATCTTCGCCTCGGCGCGCCGTTCCTCCAGCTCGCCCGCAGGTGACGGCTCTTCGGGCGCGGGCGGGGCGCTCGGCATCACTGCCCCCGTCACGCTGAGGTCGGCTTCGCGGGGGGCGAAGCGCGAGCCGGCAGTGAGGCCGAGGAGGGTGACGCCGATCACCGCGAAGGCAGTGAGCGCGAGAACGATGGCTTTCTTCATGGCTTCTCCTTCGCGACCCACATCGACCAGTTCTGTGTGTCTTCCGGCAGTCGGGTGCCGTTGACGACGACCTGCCGCGGATCGGTCAGCGCGAGCAGATCGCTCGGCAGCCGGTGGAGCCGCAGCCGCCGTCCCCACGCGTCGCGCGCGGACTCCTTGCGACCCTCGACCGCGTCGAGCGCCTTGTTCCACAGCCGCGCCATCGTCGCCGGCGTCATCTTCTCGGCGGCCGGCGCGCTCGACTCCCAGGTGCGCACCTGCGTGTAGAGCTCGCCGAGCACCACGTAGAAGCGATCGACCTGCGCTTCGTTCGGGTCGAAGGCGGTGCTCCCCGACACCGAGACCGTGGCCTCGACCTCGGGCGGCGGCGGCATCGACGAGACGCGCACCAGCGTCGCCGCGGCGGCGTTGGCCCCGCGGATGCGACCGAGCGAGAGGGCCTGCGCGTCGAGTGAGCCGAAGGCGGCTTCCCCGCTCGCCTGCGGCCGGAGCCCCGCGAGCTCGTCGGCGCCAGGCAGCGGCGCGAGCTGCGAGAGGCTGTCGTCGACGCCGAACAGGCCGACCGCCGCCGCGCCGCCCTTCTCTCCGAGGCGCGTCTCGATGGCGAGCTGGGCGAGCTGTCCCGGGGCGTAGCGCGGCTTCTCGGGCTTCACCGAGACCGACAGCGACGTGGAGGGCTTCACGAAGAGGAAGACCTGGCCCCCGCCCCACTGCACGCCGGCCCAGCCCTGCCACTCGGCGGGGATGGTGAAGGTGGCGGTGCGGGTCTTCTCGTCGACCTTCGCCTCCTGCTGCTGGAAGGCGTGGGTGAGGAACAGCTTCTCGGGCAGCTCGCCGGTGAAGTCGGGGCCGCGGAGGATCTCGACCGCGACCGTGTCTCCCGGCCGCACGAGCTGCGACGACGCGCGGAGCCGGATGTTCGGCACCGCGCCCGGCGTCATCCGCAGGCGCGTCGAGCCGAAGACCTCGCCGCCCTTCTTCGCGGTGACGAGGAACTCGTAGCCGACCATCACCGTGTCCTGCGGCTTGAGCGCCTCGTACTTCTCGGGGGCGTACACCGAGACGTGGGCGACGCCGATCGCCCGGCTGGCGGGCTCCTCGCCTTCCGCTTCGTCTTCGGCGCCGGTCTTCGGCAGCTCCACCGCGCGCACGCGTGAGGTCACGCACGCCAGCGCGCTCTCGGCGAAGGCGTCGCCGCTGATGGGCACCCAGGCGAGCTCGACGCGGCGGCTGGCCCCGGTCACCTGCCACTGCACCAGCCGCGGGAGCTGGCCCGACTTGACGGTCGCCGGCAGGCAATCACGCGCGTCGAGCAGCGCGTCGTCGAGCGCGAGCTCCAGCCCCGCGGGGACGGCCGGCGCCCCGTCGAGCGAGACCTCGAAGCGCGGGAGATCCTCGTCGTTGAAGTTCCACGAGACGTCGAAGAAGCGCTCCTTGCCGGCGCCGAGCTGGAGCCCCTTCACCACGCCCTCGACGCACCGGCCGAGGCGGCTGCTGGGGGCGGTGAGCGCCGCGAGGGTGCCACTCGCGCGCACCAGCATCGACACCGAGACGCCACCGTTGCCCTGGAGCACGTAGCGGGCGCACGGCTCGAGCTTCGCGTCGAGGCGATCGAAGGCCATGCGATCGGCGAGCGAGACGTCGCCGTCGTCGCGCGCATCGAGGCCCAGTCGCTCCGAGAGGCCGGTGCGCTCCACGAGCTTCGCGGCCGGCGGCGGGCGGAACGGCATCGCGGGGATGACCACGTTCACCGGCGGCCCGGGATCGACCTGCACCACCGCCACGCCGTCCTCGTCGACCTGCGCGTCGGAGCCCTTGTCGGTCGGCTCCCAGAGGCGCTTCACGTTGAGCGTGACGCCCTCGAGGAGCCGGCCATCGGCGGTCGTCGCGCGCAGGAAGAGGCGGTTGTTGAAGCCCTCGACGAGGCCGCCGGCGAGCTCGGTGACGCCGCTGACGGAGATCGGATCCTGCGAGAGGAGCACCGCCGCCGCGCCTTCGACGCGATCCCCCGACGCGTCGGTCGCGGCGAGGCTGGCGCTCAGCGTCGCCTGGCCCTGGAGATCGTCGGGCACAGCGGGCAGCTCGACGGTGAAGGCGCCGCTCGCGGTGGTGGTGGCGAGCTTCGGCAGCGCCCGGCCGTCGACCCAGCTCGTGGGCGCGGGCCACTCGCCGCTCGCGCTCCAGCGGAGCTCGACCTTCGCGTTCGCGACCGGGGCGCCGGAGCTGTAGGTCACCGTGCCCTTGAGCACCGGCCGCTCGCCGCGGCGGTAGAAGGGCTTCGCGGTCGAGGCCTCGAGGCGGAAGCGGGGCAG
The DNA here is from genome assembly GCA_049322495.1 of Myxococcota bacterium. Lineage (GTDB taxonomy): Bacteria > Myxococcota > Myxococcia > Myxococcales > Myxococcaceae > Archangium_A. The sequence continues at coordinate 5,227 of JBMORD010000055.1, forward strand.
GGTGAAAGGCTTGACGGTGAAGCGGCGCGACTCGGTGGTGCCGCCCGACGACCAGCTCACGGTCCACTCGCCCGAGGTGGCGCCGCGATCGAGCGGAAAGCTGCCGGCGACCACGCCCCACGCGCCGGCGGGCGCGCGCTCCTCGAGGAGCACCTCGCCGGAGGGATCGGTGACGCGCCACGTGCCCGGGCGCTCGTCGAGCGGCGTGAGATCCGTCGCCTTGAGCGCGAGCGCGCGGAACTTCACGGTGTTGCCGGGCTCGTAGAGCGGGCGGTCGGTGAGCACGTGCAGCCGGGCCGGCGTGTAGAGCGGCAGCGGCAGCTCGAGCGTCTCTTCTCCGATGGGCGAGGTGATCTTCGTGCGCAGCCTGTAGTCGCCGTCGTTGACCTTCGGCAGCTCGAGCTCGGCCTGCAGCCCCGCGCCGTTCTTCTCCCACGACTTCTTCGGCTGGAGCACCGTCTCCCCCGTGGCGGACACGAGCGAGACGACGGGCGTGAAGGTGGTGATGGGCTCGGTGCGCCGCACGTCGTTGGGCGCCACGAGGTAGGTGGCGTTCACCGTCACGTTCACCCAGCCGGGCGCGCCCCGCTTCAGCTGCGGCGCAGAGACGACGATCGTCTGGTGGAGCTCTCCGTCGGGGCATTCGTCGAGCCACAGGCCCGTGCGGAAGCCGACGCTGAGGCAGGTCTGCGTGCTGGCGAAGCCGAGGATGGCGGCCGCAGCGATGCCGACGACGAGCAGCAGCCGTCGGCTCACCGCACCACGGGTTGAAGAGCGCATGCGAAGTGTGTCCCCCTTCAGGCCGGGCATCGTAGCCACGGACGCCGGCGAAGAGAGACTTGTTCCTGCGCGCTCAGCGGCGCGCGAGCACCTGGAGCACGGCGCTGCGGCCGCGGTGCCACTCGCCTTCCTGGACCTCGCGTTCCTTCGCGTCGAAGCGCTCGAAGGTGAGGCCGGCGAGCTCGGCGCGGACCTCCTCGGGTGGGAAGAGGAGCTCGAGGCTCTTCGGCCCGCCGGTGTCGAACTGGAGCTGCGCTGGCGTGTAGGCCTCGAGCACGAAGCGGCCGCCGGGCTTCAGCGCGCGGACCACGTCGTGGTGGACGCGCGTGCGCAGCCACGGCGGCAGGTGGCACCACACGGAGAGGATCGCGCCCCAGCGGGCCGTGCCGAGGTCGAAGTCGGCGAGGTCGGCCTCCTGCGTGGTGATGGTCACGCCGCGCGCGCGGGCGAGCTCCCGGGCCTTCTCGAGCGCGCGCGGGCTGAGATCGATCGCCGTCACCTCGAGGCCGCGCTGCGCGAGGAACACCGCGTTGCGCCCTTCGCCTTCGCCCAGGCAGAGCACCGGCCCCTCGAGCTGCGCGGCCACCTCCCGGACGAAGTCGTTGGGCTCGGTGCCGTACGCCCAGCCGGGCAGGGCGTAGCGGTGGTTCCAGAACTCGCGCGGGTCAGCCATGACGCGAGAAGTACCCCACTGCGGGTTGACCGTCAGACTCCGCGTGTGCGAGGTGACTGCTTCGTCCCATGGCCGTTCGCAACCTGCCCGCCCTCACCGTCGACGAGCTCACGCGCGAGCTGGGGAGCCGCACCCGCGCGGTGGAAGCCCTCAAGTGGCTCTACGCGCAGCGCCCGCTCCCGGCGGAGCTGCCGGAGGTCATTCCCGGCGTGAGCCACCGCGTGTGGCGGCCCTTCGTGCAGGGGCGCCGGCTCGTGCTGCCGAAGGTGACCGAGCGGCAGGTGAGCCCCGACGGCACCACCAAGTACGCGCTCGACTTCGACGGCACCAACGTCGAGACGGTGCGCATCCCCGCGAAGGGGCGCAGCACGATCTGCGTCTCGAGCCAGGCGGGCTGCACGCGCAAGTGCACCTTCTGTGCGACCAAGGAGCTCGGCTTCATCCGCCAGCTCAAGGCCGAGGAGATGCTCGCGCAGTACCTCCTCGCGCGCAGCGAGGCGCCCGCGGAGCACCCGGCGACCAACGTGGTGTTCATGGGCATGGGCGAGCCGATGGACAACCTCGACGAGGTGCTGCGGGCGATCGACGTGCTCACCCAGAGCCCCGCGCCGCAGCTGCGGCACGTGTCGGTGACGGTGTCGACCTCGGGCGTGCTCCCCGGGCTCAAGCGCTTCCTCGAGGTCTCGAAGGCGTCGCTCGCGCTCTCGCTCAACGCCACCACCGACGAGGTGCGCGCGCAGGTGATGCCGCAGACGAAGACCTGGCCCATCGCCTCGCTCCTCGACGCGCTCCGCGAAGACGCCGCGCGCCGCAACCACAAGCGCGACTACTTCATCGAGTACGTGCTGTTCGGCGGGCTCAATGACACCGACGCCGACGCGGATCGCCTGGTGAAGCTGCTCGAGGGCATCCCCTCTCGGGTGAACCTCATTCCCTACAACCCATATCCCGGGACGGGGCTCGAGACGCCGACCGAGGCGCGGGTGCTGGCCTTCCACGAGCGGGTGGTCAAGCAGGGGCTGCTGACCCTCGTGCGCTGGCCGCGCGGGCGGGAGATCGCCGCAGCGTGTGGGCAGCTCGTGCTCTCGCGCGACGGAGACGGCTTCTCGCCAGTAGCGATGTCGTGAGCCGGCGGCCAGTTGGCCGATGCCCGAGTCGAAATCGGGGGTTGGGCGCCGAGCCGAGTGTGCTTGAATGCCTGTGCTCATGGCCGGCGAAGTTCTCTGTCCAAAGTGCGGCACGGTCTCGCCGACGGAGACGCGCGTGTGTCCGCAGTGCGCGACGCCCCTCGGGTCCTCGTCCGAGGGGACGTCGAAGAGCCGTGCCTTCCGCGCCGCGCCCACCACCGGGGCTCGCCCCGCCGCGCGCCGTCCGCTCGCGACCGATCCCTCGATGGGGGCCACCGCGCCGGACGACACGATGATGGAGCACGAGGAGCAGAAGGCTCCGCCGCCTCCGAAGAAGCCCGCGCCGCGGGGTCCGGTGCCTCAGCCCGGCGTGCCGCCCCGGGCGTCGAACGCCGCGCGACGCACCAACGCCGGCGAGGGCTCGTCGGTCAGCACGCGTGACTCGCTCGTCGGCAAGACGCTGCAGGACTACGTCATCGAGGCGCGCCTCGGCGTGGGCGGCATGGGCGTGGTCTACAAGGCCACGCACAAGCTCATCGGCAAGTCGGTGGCGATCAAGGTGCTGCGCCCCGACATCGTGCAGGACCCGCGGGACATGGATCGCCTCCTCGACGAGGCGCGCATCATCAGCTCCATCAAGAACCGCGGCATCATCAACATCTTCGGCGCGGGCACGCTCGAGGACGGCCGCAACTACCTCATCATGGAGCTCCTCGAGGGCGAGGCGCTCGAGCAGCTGATGCAGCGCGAGGGCAAGGTGCCTGCGGGCGACGCGGTGCTGATCCTCGAGCAGGTGCTCTCGGCGCTCGCCGCGGCGCACGAGGCGGGGGTGGTGCACCGCGATCTCAAGCCCGCCAACGTCTTCCTGGTGAAGGAGGGCAACCAGACGTACGTGAAGCTGCTCGACTTCGGCCTCGCGCGCCGCAACCAGCAGAACGTCACGCGCATCGCGGGCACGCCCGACTACATCTCTCCGGAGCACGCGCGTGGTCGCCCCGCCGGCCCTCCGGCCGACCTGTACGCCTTCGGGGTGCTGTGCTTCCACATGCTCACCGGGCAGCTCCCGTTCATCGGCACCACGCCGATGGAGGTGATGGAGAAGCACGTGCACCAGCCGCCCCCGGTGCCGCACGAGCTCAACAAGGAGATCCCCAAGGCGCTGTCGGAGCTGATCCTCAAGCTCCTCGCGAAGGATCCCGGCGAGCGGCCCGACTCGGCGCAGGTGAAGGCCGACCTCCGCGCGGCGACGAAGCAGATGCGCAACGCGGCCACCATGATGAGCCTGATGGCCATCGAGCCGGTGGTGGCCTCGAAGGCGCAGGTCGGCGACGAGAAGAAGCGCGCGCGGGAGCTCGCCGTGTCGGCGCAGGTGGCCGACCTCAAGCGCAAGGTGACGCGCCGCTGGCCGTACGTGCTCGGCGGCGTGCTGGTGCTGTGGTTCGTCGCGGTGCTCGCCTACGTGCTCTCGCCGACGACGCCGGTCGAGCCGACGCCCGTCGGAAAGAAGCCGCCCAGGGAGCCGAAGGAGCCGGTGGCGCTCCGGCCGCTCAAGAACCCGATGATGGTCGAGGCGCCCCCGGCGAAGACCCCCGACCACCCGGGGACGACCGACACCGAGCCGGTGGCGAAGGCCGAGACGGGCGGTGGCACCGGCGCTGGCGGCAGCCCTGGCACGACCGAGACGACCGAGCCGGCGACGAACCCGGTGGCGGTCGATCCCGGGTCGACGCTGTTGCCCGGCGAGGAGGTCGACGCCGGCGAACCGTTCATCGAGGAGAACCGCGACGCGCCCCTCGACGACGTGACGATCGGCGATCGCAAGCGCCAGAAGCGCATCGACATCACGCTCGATGACATGCAGCTCATCATGAAGGACGACAAGGACCGCGCGGACTTCTTCGAGGCGCCGTACCGCAAGGTGAAGAAGATCTGCGACGAGGCCGGCACGCTGCGTCAGCTCGACAACTGCGAAGACGAGCTGCGGCGCGTCGCGGAGCGCTTCTACAAGCAGTGAAGTTGGATCTCTGATCCACCGGCGGCGGTTTGGGGTAGACGACCTGCCGCCATGGCCCGTGACGCGAAGAAGATGAGCGCCCCTGCGAAGCCCGCCCGCCCCTCGGCGCCGGCGGCGAAGAACTTCAAGCCGCTGGTGACGCACTCCGACGAGCTGCCGCTCGACAAGGAGCTGCTGCTCACGATGCACGACACGATGGTGAAGGCGCGCTGTCTCGAGGAGCGCCTCATCGCGATGTACAAGACCGGCCACGGCTACTTCTGGATCGGCGGCCCCGGCGAGGAGGCGTTCAACGTCCCGCTCGGCATGCTGATCAAGAAGGGGCAGGGGCCGGCGTACGACTACCTCCACTTCCACTACCGCCAGTCGGCGACGCTGCTGGCGATGGGCGAGGACCCGATGGGGGCCATTCGCCAGATGAAGAACACCGTGACCGACCCGTACTCGGGCGGCCGCAACTTCGCGGGCCACTTCTCGAAGAAGGAGTGGAACATCGTGCCGGTGACCTCGCCGATCGAGGTGCAGTACGGCATGGCGCCCGGCACCGCGCTGGTCCAGAAGCGCTTCGGCGGCGACGGCATCAGCATCGTCACCGGCGGCGACGCGGGCACGGCCGAGGGCGATTTCGCCAGCTGCCTGGTGTGGAGCTCGCGCAAGGGGCAGGAGCTCCCGGTGCTGATCCTCGTCACCAACAACCGCTGGGGCATCTCGACGCCGTACGCGCAGGTGCAGGGCGTGGAGAAGATCAGCGACCGGGGCGTGGCCTTCGGCATGAAGACCAAGACCATCGACGGGAACGATCCGATCTCCGCGTACCTCGAGCTGAAGGAGGCGATGGAGTACGTGCGCACCGAGCGCAAGCCGTACCTCGTCGAGGCCCGCGTCTCGCGGCTGTTTGGCCACTCGTCGGCCTCGGGCGCGAACTTCAACACCGCCGAGGACGACTGCATCGCGCTGTTCGAGGCGAAGCTCGAGCAGCACGGGCTGCTGACGAAGGCGCAGGCCCAGGCGATCCGCGAGCGCTACACCGAGCAGCTCGCCGAGATGGCCCGCATCGCGAAGGAGGAGCCGTTCCCCGACGGCTCGACCGTGTGGGAGCACGTCTTCCACGGCGAGCCGGGGCGCGACCCCTTCCCCCGCGACTGACTCAACCGACTTCGAGACACGAGGAAGAACGAACCATGGCCAACATGGCGCAAGCGGTCCGCATGGCGCTTCACTACGCCGAGGAGAACCTCGGGGTGACGGACATCTTCGGCGAGGACGTGGGCCCGCCGCTCGGCGGCGTCTTCACCTGCACGCAGGGGCTCAAGACGACCTGGAACTCGCCGCTCGACGAGCGCGGCATCATCAGCGTGGCGATGGGCATCGCCATGGCGGGCGGCCGGCCGATCGCGGAGATCCAGTTCTGCGACTACATCTACAACACCATCGACCTGCTCAAGCTCGCGGGGAACACCTGCTGGTCGAGCAACGGGCAGTGGAACCTGCCGATGGTGGTGATGACGCCGGTGGGCAGCGGCATCCGCGGGTCGATCTACCACTCGCATTCGTTCGACGCGTCGGCGACGCACATCCCCGGCTGGAAGGTCGTCATGCCGTCGACGCCGCGCGACGCGTACGGGCTGCTGCTCTCGGCGTGCAAGGAACAGAACCCGGTGATGTTCCTCATCCCCAAGGCGCTGATGCGCATTCGCGGGGCGGAGCCGATCCCCGGTGAGCCGGGCGACGACAAGGCGCTCTCGAAGATGATCGACGCGCCGCTGGGCGATCGCAGCAAGTGGGCCCCGCAGTGGCCGCAGCTCGAGGACGCCTCGATTCCGCTCGGGCAGGCGAAGGTGGTGCGCGCGGGCTCGCAGGTGACGGTGGTCAGCTACGGCCGCACGCTGCCGCTCTGTGCGCAGGCGGCGGAGTCGCTCGCGGTCGAGGGCATCGACGTCGAGGTGATCGACCTCCGAACGCTGTGGCCCTACGACTGGGACGCGATCAAGGCGTCGGTCGAGAAGACGGGCCGCGTGCTGTTCGTCAACGAGGACACCGAGGTCACCAACTTCGGCGAGCACCTCGTGCGCCGCACGGTCGACGAGCTCTTCTTCAAGCTCCTCGCCCCGCCGAAGCTCCTGGCGGGCAAGTTCCTGCCCGGCATCGGCCTGGCGGACCCGCTCGAGGTGGCCTCGGTGCCGCAGCAGCCGGACATCGAGCAGGCGCTGCGGAAGCTCGCGCAGACGCAGCCCTGAGGCGCGTTTTCGCCTCCGCACCCCAGCGAACGACCGAGGACGATGCGGTCTTGAACGCATCGCGGCTCGGAGCGCTCTGCACCCAGCACCCCAGCGAAGGGACGGAGGACGATGCGGTCTTGACCGCATCGCGGCCCGGAGCGATCAGAAAAAGACGGCCGCTCGCCTCGGGAGGGAGGGAGCGGCCGCGCACTGCGTCCGGGGGAGGAGAACTCAGTTGGTGAACATCACGTTGTCATAGAGGCGCTGGAACTCGGCGAGCTTGAGCTTGAAGACGCCGTCATTCGCGCCGTTGCCCGAGGGCTCGGACTCGCCCCACGGGTTGCGCAGCACGACGTAGCGCTCGGCCCCGGCCTGCTCGTAGCCGAGGATCGAGTACGCGTGGTCGCCGTACACGCCGGTGTTGGTGTAGTTGACCGGGCCGCCGTCGTCGTGCGTGCCGGCCGCGACCGGCTTGTGGTTGTCGATGGCGGTGGTGATGGTGCGCCACACGCTGTCAGCGTTGCCCGCGGCGTTGATGCTGCGGCCCGAAGCGCCGGTGAAGTCCTCGAACACGTCGGCCGACGAGCCGCCGTTGCCGATGGTGTCGTAGCTGCCCTTCCACTGCGCGTAGGCCTTCTCGAGGAGCGGGAACCACAGCTCCATCTTCGTCGTCTCGCCGGAGTTGCTGCTGTGGCCGTACAGCGGGCCGCCCCAGCTGCGGGCGTAGAGATCGCCGTCGACCTTCACCGGGACGTCCTTCACGCGGCCCGTGGCCCAGTCGCGCTCCTTGAAGGTGACGGTGTAGGTGCCGTCGCCGTTGGCCTTGATCATGTTGCGGATGAGGTCGGGGTTGGCCTTCGCCATCGCCGCGACGGCCGCGGGGAAGTAGCAGTCGCCGAGCTGCCCCTGCTGCACGTCGCCCGGCTCGAGCTCGCCGACGAAGAGCGGGCCGGTGAAGGTCTTCTTGCCGAACTTCGGCGTGCCGTCGGCGTTGAGCTCGTCCTTGTGGAGCGCCGGGTCGGGGAGGATGTCGCCGACCTGCGTGCCGCCGGGCACGGTGACGTTGCCGACCGCCACGCGGAAGTCGCTGTTGTTCACGCCGTCGGACGCCGCGACCGAGAAGTTGTCGCCGGCCTTGCCGTTGATCTTGAGGCCGCTCGGGAAGGTGCCCTCGCCGTCGAGGGTGACGACGGTCTTCTCGCCGGTGCGGAGGTTGGTGAACTGGAGCTTCGCGCCGGGCTCGGAGATCTGCCGGCTGGAGTTGATGTTCTCGACGTTGACCGTGCCGTTCGCGTTCGCGGTGAGGCCGACGCGGAACAGCGCGACCTCGGCGTTGCGGGTGTCCTTCGTCTCGGCGGTGTCGGCCTTGAGGTTGACCCAGTCGGACGTGGTGCCGTCGGCGAAGCGCGCGCGGAGGCGGATGACGTCGCCTTCCTTCATCGCCATGTCGCCGGTGAGCTTCGCGCCCTGGAAGTTGCCGCTCGCGTCGGCCTTGCCGATCACGAAGGTGTCATCGGTGTGGTAGCGCCCGGTGGGCGAGGCCGAGAGGTTGATGGCCTCGATCGTCGCGCCCGCCTTGGTCAGGCCGGACAGGCCGTCGAGCTGGCCCGCCTTCACCGTGAGGCCGTTGACCTTGATGTCGCTGGGGTTCGGCGTCGGGCCGGGGCCGGGCGAGGTGCGGCCGATGACCGCCTCGAGGAACTGCTTCGCCGACGGCTCGAGCGGCACCGTGCCCGCGTCGAGGATCTGCGCGATGTCCTTCTTCTCGCCCGCCGACATGCCCTTCTGCGCGAGCGCGATGCGCTGCGCGTCGGTGAGGCCCGGCTTCTTGAGCTCGGTCAGCGTCTTCGAGGCCGACCAGCCGCTGCGGTCGCCCACCTCCGCGAGGATCTGCATCGCCTGATCGGTGCCCAGCTTGAGGTTCGGGTTGGTGCGCTTCTGCGCTTCGAACGAGGCGTACAGCGAGGCGAGCCGGCGATCAGAGATGGTGGGCATAGGTCCCTTCGAGCTGAGTGAGGCGAGGTGCCGAATTGTCGTACATGCGCCCACGAGGTTGCGTGGACGGGGGAAGAAAGTGTCCCTCACCCCGAATCGCTTCGTCAAACCCCTGGATTCACTTCAGTTGACAGTCACGTCCAGCGTTGCGCTGACGGGGCCGAGGGTGGCGGAGATCGTCGCCTGCCCCGGGGAAATCGCGGTGATGAGCCCCTCACTTCCGGCGGCGTTGCTCACCTGCGCGACGGCGGGCGCGGAGGTGGTCCACGTGACGGAGGTGGTGAGATCGGCGGTGCTGCCGTCGCTGAAGTACCCGGTGGCGGTGGCTGCGGCCGAGCTGCCGTTGGCGAGGGTGAGCGTCGACGGCGCCAGTGAGAGGAACACGAGCACGGCGGGCGTCACGTCGTGGGTGGTGGAGCCGGTGACGCTGCCGAGCGTCGCGGTGACGATCACCTGGCCCACGGCGACGGTGCTGAGGAGCCCGCGGCTGCCGGCGGCGTTCGAGATGATCGCGGTGTTGGCGTCGCTGGTGCTCCACGTGACCTGGTCGGTGAGCAGCTGCGTCGTGCCGTCGCTGTAGGTGCCGATGGCGATGAGCTGACGCGTGTAGCCGAGCGCGGTGCTGCCCGCGGTGGGCGAGAGGTCGATGCGGGTGAGGGTGGTCTGGGTCACCACCAGGCTCGAGCTGCGGGTGAAGCCGCCGGAGGTGGCGGTGATGGTGGTCGCGCCGGTGGCGAGCGTGGTGGCGAGCCCCTGGCTCCCGCTGGCGTTGGAGATGGTGGCGACGGCCGGGTTGCTCGAGCTCCACGCGGCGACGGTGGTGAGCGGCTGCGTGGTGCCGTCGGTGTACGTGCCGGTCGCGGTGTACTGGCGCACCGAGCCGAGGGGCGCGCTGCCGCTGCCCGGGGTGAGCAGCAGCCCGTTGAGCTGCGCGGGCGTCACGGTGAAGGGCGTCGAGCCGGAGATCGACCCGAGCGTGGCGCTGATGGTGACGCTGCCGACGTTGAGCGAGGACGCGAGGCCGCGGCTGCCGTCGGCGTTGGAGACGCTCGCCACCGCCGGCGCGGAGCTCGCCCACGTGACGCTGGTGGTGAGGTTGGCGGTGGTGGCGTCGGAGAACACGCCGGTCGCGGTGAACTGCTGCGAGAGCCCGCGCGGCCGCGAGGCGTTCTGCGGCGTCACCTGGATGGCCTGCAGCACCGCCGCGGTGACGTCGAGGGTGGTCGCGCCGGTGACGGCGCCGACGGTGGCGGTGATCGACGTGGTGCCCACGCGCACGCCGCTGACGACCCCCGCGCTCACCGTCGCCACGCTGGCGTCGAGGCTCGACCAGCTCGCCGAGCCGGTCAGATCGGCGGTGGTGGCGTCGGAGTACACGCCGGTCGCGGTGAGGGCGATGGTCAGGCCCGCGGCGACCGACGGCGTCGCCGGCGTGAGCTCGAGGCGCTGGAGCACCGCCGCGGTGACGGAGACGGTGACGGTGGCGGTGAAGCCTCCCCAGGCAGCGGAGACGGTCGCGCTGCCCTGGGCGAGGCCGTGCGCGAGCCCGTGGCTGCCGGGGGCGTTGGAGACGGTCACCTTCGAGGGATCTCCGCTCGCCCAGGTGGCCTGCGAGGTGAGGTCCTGCACCGCGCCATCGGTGTAGACGCCGGTGACGACGAGCTGAACGTCGAGGCCGCGCGGCACCGACGGCGTCGCGGGCGTGAGGCCGAGGGACACCAGCTCCGCGGGCGTGACGGTCAGCGAGGTGCTGCCGCTGATCGCCCCCTGCGTGGCGGCGAGGGCGGTGGTGCCGACGGCGAGCGTCTGGACCAGCCCGCGGCTCCCGTCGACGTTGGACACGCGGGCGATGGCGCCGTCGACGACCGACCAGGTGACGCTGGTGGTGAGATCGCGCGTGGTGCCGTCGGAGAAGGTGCCGGTCGCGGCGAACTGACGAGAGAGCCCGCGCGCCAGGCTCACGGCGGTCGGGGTGACCGAGAGCGAGGTGAGGGCCGCGGGGCTGACGGTGAGGCTCGCGCTGGCGGAGAAGCCGCCCAGCGTCGCGGAGATGGTGGCCGTGCCCTCGAGCAGCGCCGCGGTGAGGCCGCGCGAGCCGGCGGCGTTGGAGACGGTCGCCACGGCCGGGGCGCTGGTGTTCCACGTGGCCGCCTCGGTGACGGGGGCGGTGGTGCCGTCGGAGAAGTGGCCCAGGGCGGTGAAGCTCTGGGTGAGCCCCTTCGGGACGGCGGTGACGGCGGGGGTGAGCTCGAGGCCCTGCAGCACCGCGGCGCTCACGGTGAAGACGGTGCTCCCGGTGACGCCCAGCGCCGTCGCGGAGATGGTCACCGCGCCCTGGGCGCGCGCGAGCACGAGGCCCTCGGTCCCGGCCGTGTTGGAGACCGTGGCGCGCGAGAGGTCGCTGCTCGCCCAGGCGACGAAGTCGGTGAAGGGCTGGGTGGTGCCGTCGGAGAAGACGCCGGTGGCCTCGAGCTGCTGCGAGAAGCCCGCGGCGGCGCCGGGCGCGGGCGGGGTGAGCTCGATGGTGGTGAGGGTGGCGTTGGTGACGGTGACGTCGACGCTGCCGGTGACGCCCGAGCATGTCGCGGTGATGGGGGCGGTCCCGGCGGCGAGGGCCGACACGCGGCCGCGGGTGCCCGGCGCGTTGGACACGGTCGCCAGCGCGGGCGCGAGGCTGGCCCAGGTGCAGGCCTCGGTGAGGTCCTGGGTGGCGCCGTCGGTCCACACGCCGGTGGCGCGGAGGCGGAGGCGCGTGTCCTTCGCGAGGCGCGGCGTGGCAGGAGAGAGGTCGACGCGGGCGAGCGTGGCGCTGGTGACGCTGACCAGCGTGGACGCGGTGACGCTGGCGAAGGTGGCGCTGACGGTCGCGGCGCCGCGCGCGACGGCGGTGAGCCGGCCGATCGAGCCCGGCGCGTTGGACACGGTGACCACCGCGGGGAGCGCGCTGGTCCACGTCGCGAGGGCGGTGAGATCCTGCGCCGAGCCGTCGCTGAAGCGGCCGGTGGCGGTGAGCTGCTGCGTCGCGCCGAGCGGCACCGCGGGGTTGGTCGGCGCGAGCTCGAGGGCGGTGAGCGTCGCGGGCGACGCGGTGATGCTCGCGGTGGCGCTGAGCGTGCCGAGCTGCGCGCGCACCGTGGCGCTCCCGACGCTGACGGCGGTCACCAGGCCCTCGGTGCCGGTCGCGTTCGAGACGGTGATGGTCGCGGCGCCACTGCTCCACGACACGCTGGTGCTGACGTCGGCCGTCGAGCCGTCGCTCAGCGAGGCCTCGGCGTGGAGCGTGGCCGAGGTGCCGACGGCGAGCGTCAGTAAGGGCGGGGAGATCGCCAGGGCCACCGGGACGGCGGGCGTCACGGTGAGCGCGGCGCGGGCCTCGAGGCCCATCGCGTTCGCCACCAGCTCCGTCGCGCCGGCCCGCAGCGCCGTCACCTCCCCGCGGCTGGCGGGCGCGTTGGACGCGGCGGCGAGCGAGGGATCGACGACCGAGAAGGAGGACTGCGCGGTGACGTCGAGCGTGCTCGCGTCGCTGTAGACGGCGGTGACGCTGAAGGCGCGCGTCAGGCCGACCGCCAGCGTGGCGGCCGACGGCGAGAGCTCGAGGCGGGTGACGGTCGCCTGGGAGACGGTGATGGTTGCCTGGCCGGAGATCGCGCCCAGCTGCGCGCTCACCGTCGCCTGGCCGAGCGTGAGGCCGCGCGCGCGCCCCTGGGTGCCGGGCGCGTTGGACAGCTCGAGCACCGTCGGCGCGGAGCTGCGCCAGGTGACCTGCGCGGTGAGATCGACCGCCGCGCCGCCGGAGTAGACGCCGGTGGCGACGAAGTCTGCGAACACGCCGAGCGGCAGCGAGAGCTGCGCCGGAGAGACGTCGATGCGCTCGAGCACCGCGTCGGTGACGGTGACCAGCGTGCCGGCCGAGCGGCCGCCGAGCGACGCGGTGACGGTGGCCTGGCCGAGAGCGAGGGCGATCGCCTCGCCGCGCACGCTGCCCTGGCTGGAGATCGACACGCACGACGGCGCGGAGCTGGTCCACGTCACCTGCGCGGTGAGATCCTGCGTCGAGCCGTCGCTGAAGAGGCCGGTGGCGGTGAAGGCGCGCCGGGTGCCGAGCGGGAGCGACGGCGTGGCAGGCGAGACCTGCAGCGAGACCAGGCTGGCGGCGGACACGGTGAGGGGCACCGACGCGCTCGTGGCGCCGACGGTGGCGGAGATCGTCGTCAGGCCCTCGGCGAGCCCGGTGACGCGGCCGCTGGTGGCGGCGGCGTTCGAGACGGTGGCGAGGCTCGGGTCGGCGATTCGCCACACGGCGAGCGAGGTGACGTCCTGGCGCGAGCCGTCGGAGAAGCGGCCGAAGGCGCTCAGGTCGAGCGTCAGGCCCCGCGCGACCGAGGGCTGCGAGGGCGTCAGCTCGAGCGCGACGAGCGTCGCGGCGCTCACGGTGATCGTCCGGCGCAGCGACTGGCCGCCGAAGCTCGCGGTGAGCTGGGCCTGACCGGCGCTCAGGGCGCGCGCGAGCCCGCCCGCGTCGATCGCCAGCACCTGGGAGTTGCTCGAGGCCCAGCCGGCCTGCGTCGAGAGATCGAGGCGCGCGCCGTCGGTGAAGACGCCGGTGAGCACGAAGCGCTGCGACGTACCGGCCGCGAGCGTGGCGGTGGGCGGCGAGAGCTCGAGCGACGCGAGGGCGGCGTCGGTGACGGTGACGGCCGCCTGGCCGGAGCGGCCGAGCACCGTGGCGCTCACCTGCGCGGCGCCCGGGGCGCGTGCGACGAGCTGGCCACCTTCCGCCGGCACCTCGCTGGCGAACACCACGGTCGCGTCGGAGGAGCGCCACGTGGCCTGGGTGGACACGTCGAGCGACGAGCCGTCGCTCAGGAGCGCCGTCGCCGACAGCCGCGCCGCGGCGCCCTTCGGCAGCGAGAGCGTCGCCGGCTGCACGTCGAGCTGGGTGATGGTGGCGGCGGTGACGTCGACCGGCACGCTCACCAGCAGGCCCTGCACCGAGGCGGTGATGGTGGTGGTGCCGGGCGCGCGGCCGAGCACCCGCGCGTCGGACAGCGACACGAGGTGGGGGGCGATGGTGGTCCACACGGCCTCGGCGGTGACGTCGCGCTTGGCGCCGTCGCTGTCGATGCCCGTCACGGTGAGGGCCTGCGAGAGCCCCGCGGGGATGATCGGGTGCGGGGGGTCGATCTCCAGCGAGCGCAGCACGGCGCCGGTGACGGTCAGGGGCCGGGTGATCATCTTCTCGCCGTAGCGCACGCGCACCACCGTCTGGCCCTCGTGGAGGCCGCGCACGAGCCCGGTGGCGCTCACCTCGCCGACCCACGCGTCGTCGACCGACCAGAGGGCCTCGGCGGTCACCTCGCGGGCCTCGCCGTTCGAGAAGAGCGCGGTGGCGACGTACTGGGCCGCTTCTCCGCGGATCACGCGGCCGTTGTCGGGCGTCACGCTCAGAGAATTGAGCTCGATGACCTGACGCGGGCACCCCGCGAGGGCGAAGAGCGAGAGCGCCGCGAGAACGCGCGTGGTGTGCATGGACATCTCCCCTGCTGACCGGCGCACGGGCGACCGGCCCCGCTGCTCCACTTCATCCGCCGGGCCACCGTGATCGGCCGTCGTTTCGCGCCGCTGGGTCGCGGCCCGCCGAGTCAGCGGGCCGCCGCGGGTCGCTCAGAACACCAGCACCGAGCCGGCCGGTTGCGAGTCTTCGGTGGTCTTGCCCAGCGCGCGGCCGAGGGCGCCGACCTGGGCGAGCTCGGCGTCGGAGAGCTCGCCCTGCGAGAGGCCGGCCGCCGCGAGGGCCGCGAGCGCCTGCTGGCGCGCCTCGGTGAGCATCTGGCTGGCGCGATCCTGGAACTGGAGGTGGGTGAGCACCTCATCGGCGCGCTGCTGGAGCTGGGCGGCGGCGGTGGACGACTCCGACAGCGCCTGGAAGGACTCGGTGCGCATCTCGGTGATGTGGCCCTGCACCTCGATCAGCTGGGCCTCGATCTGCGCGACCTGCACCTCGGCGGTCTGCGCGGTGGACATCGCGTCGGCGTTGAGCCGCGGCAGCGACGCCGCGAGGTTCTGCGCGAGCTGCGCCACGGAGTTGTTGGTCTGGCGCACCTGGGTCGCCAGCTCCTGGATGCTGCCGGCGATCACCGCGAAGCCGCGCCCGGCCTCTCCGATGCGCGCCGACTCGAGGCGGGCGTTGAAGGTGAGCAGCCGCGCGTTGGAGGCGATCGCGGAGATCGCCTGGCCGAGCTTGACGATGTCGTTGGTCCACGCGCGCGCCTGCTCGATGTCGCGGGCCTGCCGCTGCGTGCGCTCGAGGATCTCCTGGCCGAAGGCGCGCATCTGGGCCGAGAGCTGGTCGATGGTGCTCGCGACGTTGGCGTGCTCCTTCGCCTCCTCGGTGTTCGAGAACTGCGCGGCGATGTTGCGCAGCCCGTTGGCCTGGGTGCGGGCGAGCTCCCAGATGCCGCGCATCTCCTCGCCGATGGCCATCACCGACTTCTCGGTCAGCTCCTGCGCGGCGGTGATGCTCTGGTTGACGTGGAGCGTGTGCTCCTTCACCGGCCCGGAGTGCTGCACCTCGAACACCAGCCCGCCCAGCCGCTCACCGCGATGCGGGCCGCGCGTGCGCCCGTGCCACAGCGCGCGACAGTCGAAGCCCGCGCCGCCCGCTTCGCTGATCAGCTCGCGCGAGAACCGCTCGAGGGCGGCGTCGGTGATCTCGGGCGGCACGAAGACGTGCACCGCGCCCTGCACGCGGCCGAAGAGCACCACGGTGAACGAGGGCGCGTCGTCGGGCGCGGCGCGCGCCGGGGTGAGCGCCGCGGCGGCGCGCTCGGTGAAGGCGGTGATGCGAGGGTCGGTCGGCACGGGTCACTCCACCAGCTTGCGGACTACCGAGAGCAGCTGCTCGGGCTTGAACGGCTTGATGATCCACGCCTTCGCGCCGGCGGCGCGGGCGCGCTCGACGAACGCGGGGCCCGCCTCGGCGGTGAGCATCACGATGGGCATGCCTTCGCGCGCGACGTGATCGAGGAAGTCGAGCCCGTCCATGCGCGGCATGTTGACGTCGCACAAGGTGAGGTCGCACCCGGCGCGCTTCTCGAGCGCGTCGAGCCCGTCCGACGCTTCGATCACCTCGTAGCCTTCGCGCGAGAGGGTGATCGACACCTGGTGCCGATACGCGCGCGAGTCGTCCACGACGAGGATCCTCTTGGGCATTTCTGACGGTCCCTTCCGCGCCGGCAGGCTGCAAGCAGGGGGCCGATCAGCGTTGGCGGGGTTTGGCGGGCCCGGTCGGGGGTCGCCGCCGCGTCGGCGGGGCAGGGCGGACTCTCCGAATGCGGGGAACCCGGTCAGCTCATTGATTCCAGAGTCGATTTGCCGGCCAACCTTTACGCACTGCGCTATGGATCCGCGCGTCGTTCCCCAACCCAACCAACGGAGTCGTCCATGAGCTTCCGCATCCGCAAGGCCGCCGTGCTGGGCGCCGGCGTGATGGGCAGCGGCATCGCTGCGCACCTCGCGAACGCTGGCATTCCCGTCATTCTCCTCGACATCGTGCCGCCCAAGCCCGCCGAGGGTGAGAAGACGGACACCAAGGCCTTCCGCAACAAGTTCGCCGCCTCGGCGGTGGCCAACCTCAAGAAGCAGCGCCCGGCGCCGCTGATGACCGAGAAGGCGCTGTCGCTGATCGAGGTCGGCAACTTCGACGACGATCTCGCGCGCGTCGGCGAGTGTGACTGGGTGGTGGAGGTCATCAAGGAGGACCTCAAGCTCAAGAACGGCCTCTTCGCGAAGCTCGAGCCGCTGGTGAGCAAGACCTGCATCATCAGCTCGAACACCTCGGGGATGAGCATCGCGGGCATGACCGAGGGCCGCTCCGACGACTTCAAGCGCCGCTTCCTGGTGACGCACTTCTTCAACCCCGTGCGCTACATGAAGCTGCTCGAGCTGGTGCCCGGTGAGAAGACCGACCCGGCGGTGATGGCGGCCCTCGCGGAGTTCGGCGAGCGCACGCTCGGCAAGGGCATCGTCTACGGCAAGGACACCACCAACTTCATCGCCAACCGCATCGGCACCTACGGGATGATGCGCACCATCAACCTCATGGCGCAGCACGAGGTGACGGTCGAGGAGGTCGACAAGATCTTCGGCCCGGCGATGGGGCGCCCGAAGTCGGCCGTGTTCCGCACCGCGGACATCGTCGGCCTCGACACGTTCCTGCACGTGACGAAGAACTGCTACGACTCGCTGCCCAACGACCCCGCGCGCGAGGTGTTCAAGGCGCCGGCGTGGCTCGAGCAGATGGTCGAGAAGAAGATGCTCGGCGACAAGACGGGCAGCGGCTTCTACAAGAAGAACAAGGGCGACGGCGGCAAGGAGATCCTCGTCCTCGACCTCAAGACCTTCGAGTACCGGGCGCAGAACAAGGTGCGCTTCGAGTCGCTCGGCGCGGCGCGTGACGTCGAGTCGCTCGACGAGAAGATCCGCGTGGTGATGGGCGGCACCGACAAGGCCGCGAAGTTCGCCGAGCAGGTGACGCTCGACACGCTGGCCTACGCGGCGCGCCTGATGGGCGAGATCGCCGACGACGTGGTGAACGTCGATCGCGCGATGCGCTGGGGCTTCGCGTGGGAGCAGGGCCCCTTCCAGACGTGGGACGCCTACGGCGTCGAGAAGGGCGTCAAGCGCATGAAGGAGCTGGGCATCTTCGTCGCGCCGTGGGTCGAGCAGATGCTCGCCTCGGGCCGCACCAGCTTCTACGGCCAGGACAAGCAGTACGACACGTACTGGAACATCCCCAGCAAGTCGGTGCACTACGTGCCCGAGGTGGCGCGGCAGATCACCGTCGAGTCGCTCAAGCGCGCCAACAAGCTGATCAAGGGCAATGACTCGGCCTCGCTCTACGACATGGGCGACGGCATCGTGCTGCTCGAGTTCCACTCGAAGATGAACAGCATCGACACGGCGATCACCGAGCTGATGCACGAGTCGATCGACTGGGCCGAGAAGCACGCGCGCGGTCTGGTGATCGGCAACGACGGCGGCAACTTCAGCGCCGGCGCGAACATCGCGATGCTGCTGTGGGCGGCCAAGGAGAAGCAGTGGGGCGACATCAAGAAGCTCGTCGGTGACTTCCAGCGCGCCAACCAGCGCATGCGGTACTCGACGATTCCCGTGGTGACGGCGCCCTTCCAGCTCGCGCTGGGCGGTGGCTGCGAGGTCACCATGGGCGGCAACACGCAGGTCGCGGCGGCCGAGACGTACATCGGCCTCGTGGAGTTCGGCGTCGGCCTGATCCCCGGCGGCGGCGGCAACCTGCAGCTGCTGCGCAACCTGTCGGGCATCTACGCGGGCACGAAGGACATCGACTCGTTCAACTTCGTGAAGAAGGCCTTCCTCACCATCGGCATGGCGAAGGTCGCCACCTCGGCCGAGGAGGCGAAGGAGGCGGGCTTCCTCGCGCCGGACGCGTACATCTCGATGAACCGCGACCACCTCCTGGCCGACGCGAAGGCGCGCGCGCTGGGCATGGCGGAGGCGGGCTTCCGGCCGCCGCGCGAGAGCACCTTCCTGCTCCCCGGCCGCAGCGGCGCGGCGACCATCGACATGCAGCTCTACGACATGGTGAACAACCACCAGATCAGCGACCACGACCGCCTCATCGGTCGCAAGCTGGCCTCGGTGCTGACGGGCGGCGACACCTCGCCGACCGCGCCGGTGACCGAGCAGCAGCTGCTCGACCTCGAGCTCGAGGCCTTCGTCTCGCTGTGCGGCGAGGAGAAGACCCAGGACCGCCTGCAGTTCATGCTCGAGAAGGGCAAGCCGCTCCGCAACTGACGCGCGCGGACTCATTCATTCCAGGAGATCAGAACCATGACTCAGCGAATCGTCATTGCGAGCAGCGCCCGGACGCCCTTCACCCGTGCCCACAAGGGCGAGCTGAAGGACACCCGCCCCGACACCATGGCTGCGCACGTCATCAAGGCGGCCATCGAGCGGGTGCCCGGGCTCAAGAAGGAAGAGATCGAGGACGTGGTGCTCGGCTGCGCCATGCCCGAAGGTGAGCAGGGCATGAACGTGGCGCGCATCGCCACGCTGCTGGCCGGCCTGCCCGACACCGTGTCGGCGATGACCATCAACCGCTTCTGCAGCTCGGGCGTGCAGGCCGTGGCGCAGGTCGCGCAGGCGATCATCGCCGGCCAGTACGAGGTCGGCATCGCGGGCGGCACCGAGACGATGACCATGGTGCCGATGGGCGGCAACAAGGTCTCGGCCAACCCCGAGCTGATGGAGAAGTACCCCGAGGTGTACGTCACCATGGGCGCCACCGCCGAGAAGGTGGCCGCGCGCTTCAACGTGACGCGTGAGGAGCAGGATCAGTTCGCCGCCACCTCGCAGAAGCGGGCCACCGAGGCGCGCGAGAAGGGCATCTTCAAGGACGAGATCGCCCCCATCACCGTCACGGTGTTCGACGACGCCGGCAAGCCGCGGCAGCTCACCGTGTCGGACGACACCATCATCCGCGCCGAGACCAACCTCGAGGGCCTGCAGAAGCTGAAGCCGGCCTTCGACGCGAAGGGCACGGTGACGGCCGGCAACGCGTCGCCGCTGACCGACGGCGCGGCGGCGCTGGTGGTGATGAGCGAGGCGAAGGCGAAGGCGCTCGGCGTCAAGCCGCTGGGCTACTTCGTCGACTTCGCGGTGGCCGGCGTGCCGCCCGACATCATGGGCATCGGCCCGGTGCCCGCGGTGCGCAAGCTGCTCGCGAAGAACAAGCTCACCGTGAAGGACATCGACGTCTTCGAGGTGAACGAGGCCTTCGCGGCGCAGTCGGTGTACTGCCTGCGCGAGCTCGGCATCCCCGCCGAGAAGGCGAACCCCAACGGCGGCGCCATCGCGCTGGGCCACCCGCTCGGCGTGTCGGGCGCGCGCATGACGGGCACGCTCCTGCGTGAGCTCAAGCGCCGCGGCGGCAAGTACGGCGTGGTCACGATGTGCATCGGCGGCGGCATGGGCGCGGCGGCGCTCTTCGAAGCGGCCTGATCGACCGGACAGCCTGAAGTGCAGCACGGAGGCGGGGA
>JBMORD010000056.1:0-25109 GCA_049322495.1 Myxococcota bacterium
GAGGGCGAGCGCCACCGACAGGAGCGCGGAGCGCGGGCCCGGCGAGCGCTCCGCGCGCAGGGCGAGCTTCTCCGCGCCATCGCGCGCCCGACGCGCCACCTCACGTCGCTGCGTCGCCGCCTCCAGGCGGGCCTCGAGCAGCGTCGTCTCCTCCCGCAGCGTCGCCAGCCGTCGCTCCGCCTCCTCGAGAGGCTTCGTCGGGTCCTGCGCCGAGAGCGAGCCGCGCAGCTCCTTCGCCCGCTGCTGGGTCTCCTCGAGGCGCTCCCTCAACGTCCGGGTCGGCGCGGGCTGCTCGCTCGTCGATGGCGGACTCACGGAGCGAGCCTGCCACCACCAGCGCCACCAGCGCGACGGGCAACGCCGCGACGAGAAAGAACACGAGGCCCGGGCTGCGCACCCAGCGGTAGAGCGAGATGAGGCTGGCGACGTAGACGACGAGGGCGGCGGAGGTGAGGGTCCACCGCAGCGGCCCGGGGAGCTGGAAGCCCGGTGTCTCGGCGACGGCCACGAGCTTCGCCCGCTCCGCCTCGAGGGCGCTCGTCTCGACTTCCCGCGCCTGGAGCGAGGCGGCCAGCGCGTCGCGGCGCAGCTGCGCGTCGTGGAGCGCGTCGGCGGTGAGCGACGCGCGCGCCCCGACGAGGCCCCCGAGCTCGCCCTCGAGCCGCGCCACCTCGCGCGTTGCTTCGTCGACGGCGCGCTGGAGCTCGAGCTCGTCGCTCATGCGAAGGGAGCGCTGCCGACCGCCAGCTTGCGCCCGGCGAGGAACTCCTGCGCGCTCATCGCCCGCTTGCCCTCGGGCTGCAGCGAGAGCAGCACGAGCGACCCTTCCCCGCACGCCACCTCGACGCCCGCGGCCGACGCGGCGAGCACGGTGCCCGGCGTGCCGCGGCCTCCTCCGACGCTGGCCCGCTGCACCTTGAGCAGCCCACCTTCGAAGGTGCAGAAGGCGCCGGGCCACGGAGTGAAGGCGCGCAGGCGCCGCTCGAGCTCGCGCGCACTCCGTGTCCAGTCGAGGCGGCCGTCTTCTTTCTTGATCATCGGCGCCATCACCACGCCCTCGCTCGGCTGCGGCGTCGCGCCGAGCGCGCCCGAGACCCACCGCGGCAGCGCGCGCACGAGCACCTCGCCGCCCAGCACCGCGAGCTTGTCGTGGAGCGTCGCCGAGGTGTCGTCGGGGCCGATGGGCAGCTCGGCGCGATCGATCACCGCGCCGGTGTCCATGCCCGCGTCCATCTGCATCAGGCAGACGCCGGTCTTCTCGTCGCCCGCGGCGATGGCCCACTGAATCGGCGCCGCCCCGCGCCACCGCGGGAGCAGCGAGGCGTGCACGTTGACGCAGCCGCGGCGCGGGGCGTCGAGCACGTCCTGCGGGAGGATCTTCCCGTACGCGGTGACCACCGCGACGTCGGCCTCGAGGCGGCGCAGCACGTCGGCGAAGTCGGTGCCGCGGATCTTCTGCGGCTGCAGCACCGGCAGCCCGCGCGCCACGGCCAGCTCCTTCACCGGAGAGAAGCTGACCTCCTGCCCTCGGCCGCGCGGCTTGTCGGGCTGAGTCACCACCGCGACGACCTCGCCGAGCGTGAGACAGGCCTCGAGCGACTTCACCGCGAAGGCCGGCGTTCCCATGAAGACGATCCGCATGGGGCGGCCTCTACCACGTCCGGTGGGTCGGGCCTGATTCCCCTCGACGCCACGCAAGTGCTGAGACTCGAAGCTGATCCGACGCGGCGTGCCACTTGCTGAACCCACCGGGCAGACCATGACCGCCCTCGAAGACGTCAGCTCCCTGACGGGCCCCGCCTCGACCGAGGAGTCGTTGACCGATCGCGCGGGCAACGTCGCGATGTCGGTGCGCATGGTGTCGAGCATGATGTCCGGCGTCGCCGAGGCGCTCACCAGCACCTCGGGCGAGCTGGCGAACTACGAGCACGACGTCGAGCGGATGCAGGCCGTCTCGCAGAACCTGCAGACCCAGATGCAGGCGCTGCTCATCCTCTCGGCGAAGGTGAGCGGGGTGCTGGGCGTCATCGAGAAGGTGGCGATGCAGACGCGGCTCCTGGCGTTCAACGCCACGCTCGAGGCGGCGCGCGCCGGCGAGCAGGGCCGCGGCTTCGCGGTCGTGGCCAGCTCGGTGAAGGAGCTCGCGCGGCAGACCCACGTCGCGACCCAGGAGATCCGCGAGGCGATGGACAACATCGCGCTGGCCGCCACCAACACCGGCACGCGCAGCCGCGATCTCGACGAGATCATCCAGCGCATCCGCACTTCGACCGACACCTTCGTGTCGAGTCTCAAGGAGCAGGCGGACGTCTCGAACACCGCCAGCAAGTACGTCGACGAGGCCGCCCACAGCGTGGACGTCATCGTCGACGAGCTCACCCGCAACAGCAGTTGAAGGAAGGACGACGCCATGCCGCTGATGGACTGGGACGACAAGCTCTCCGTGGGCGTGAAGCAGATCGACGACGAGCACAAGCACCTCATCAAGCTCGTCAACGAGCTCCACGACGCGATCCGCGCGAACCACGGGAAGGAAGTGCTGGGCAAGGTGCTCGACGGCCTCATCGCCTACACCGGCTCGCACTTCGGTCACGAAGAGGCCGAGATGAAGCGCACCGCCTACCCGCAGGCGCAGGCGCACTTCGCGGAGCACGCGGCGCTGGTGAAGAAGGTGCTGGCCATTCAGGAGCAGTACAAGGCCGGCAAGGCCGCGGTGCTCGGCATGGAGACGCTCGCCTTCCTCCGCGACTGGCTGGTCAAGCACATCAAGGGCACCGACCAGGCGCTCGGCGCGTACCTCAAGGTGCACGGCGGCAAGAAGGTCGCCTGAAGACGAAACCGCCGGAGCCATCGTGGACCCCGGCGGCGGAAGCTCAGCCCGGCTGGCGGCTCACTGCCAGATGACGGGGCGATCGGGGCGGCGCATCGCCTCGGTCGCGCGCTCTTCCTTCGAGAGGTGCCGGTCGTCGGGCTCGAGGCCCGCGGCGACCATCTTCTCCTTCATCAGCTCGACGGCGTTGGCCACGTCCTTGAGGATGGCCTTCGACATGTCGTTGAGCTTCGCGAGGTCGGCCTCGAGCTCCGCCTTGTTCGCGGGCGCGGGCGTGGCGGCGAGCTTCTCGGTGATGCTCTTGCGCGCCTTCTCGAACGGGTCGGACGACGCGGTGTCCCACTCGGCCTCGAGGTGGAGCCCGCGGCCCACGCGGCCGGCCTCGTCGTCGATGTCGTTGGGCACGCTCGCGCGGCCCGCCGGGTCGTAGACCGAGTAGCGATCGGCCGAGAGGATGAAGCCGTCGGTGTTGCTCGGCATGTACTGGCCGTACTTGCGCAGCAGGTTGCCCGCGTCGGTGAGGAACTGCTCCTGCGCGGCGAGCTTGTCGGCGTACTTCTTCATCGCCGGAGGCACGGGCTTGCCCGCGGTGGTGAGCGCGTCCATCTCGGTCTTGAGCGCGGCGCGCTTCTGCTGCACGTCGCTCACGTTCTCGAACTGCATGTGCGAGCGGCGGCGCTTCTGCAGCACGATGTGCTTGGCCTCGAGGCGCAGGTGCTGATCGACCGGCAGCGAGCCCTTGTCCTTCGCGAGCTTGTAGAGCATCGCCGCCACCTTCAGCGTGTCGCCGTCGGTGTCCTTGCCGGTGCGGAGCAGCTCCTGCGCCTTCGCCTCGTCGGCCGAGTACGTGCCCTCGAAGCGCTTCTCGAACTTGTGCACCGCGGAGTTGCCCGCGCCGTCGACGTTGCGGCCTTCCTTGCCCTGGATCAGCACGCGCCGCACGGTGAAGGGCTCGTTGTCGTCGAAGCGCACGCGCGCGCGCACCGAGGCCCCCGCCTTCTCGAGCGCCCCCGACGCGTCGTCGAAGTACGTCTCGCGGAACATCTCGTCCTTGTCCTGCGCGCTCATGGTGCCGTCGGGCTTGCTGGTGAGCTCGAGGTGCATGGGCATGGTGAAGCGGTCGACCAGCGCCATCGCCTCCGGGTCGTCCCACTTCGGCTTCGTCAGCTTGTCGAACACCGAGGTCGCCGAGGTGTTGCGGAAGATGCGGTTCGCGCCGTCCTTCACCTTGAAGTCGGCCCAGGCCTCCTGCTCGGTGCGATCGCGCTCCCAGTCGGTGTCGAGGGGCCTGGCGAGGATCTCCGGGCCGATGGCCGGCGTCGCCAGCTTGCCCTCGCTCTTCACGCCCCCGACGCCGCCCAGCTTCACCGCGCTCTCGGCCGTCAGCTTCGACGCGTAGTCACCCTCGACCTTGTCGAGCGAGAGCGCCTTCGCGAGGTTGCTGCGCGGCGAGAGGTTGAGCGTGAGCCCCTTGTCGTCGCTCGCCGCGAGGTCGTCGACCACGTTGCAGAAGTCCTGGAAGGTGATGCCGAAGGTCTTCGCGAAGTCGGCCGCCTGCGCCTTCGTGCCCGCGTGCTCGGCGAGGAACTTCTTCCAGTCGTCGGCCGTCGCCAGCTTCACCGTCGCCGTGCCCTTCTTGAGCAGCAGCACCGTGTTCTGCTGCCCCACCAGCTTCTCGCTGGCCTTCGTGAGGTAGCTCCCCGCCCGGCCCTTGTCGTCGAACAGCTGCGCCGTGGCGTCGCCTGCGAGGAACTGCCGACCGCGCTGGATCTTGACCGTCATCGTTCGTCTCTCCCGAAGTGGACGCGCAAACCTACTCAGTCGCTCCGACTCTCCGCGGGAGTGTCGGCCGTGTGCCGACAAAGTTGCCTGTTTCCCTACATATGATCGGGGCATTCCTGACGCATCAGGTCAACCCTTTGGAATTCCTCGAGTGTCGTTGACCGTGTGGGACGGTGGGTCTACGAGGGCCCAGCCTTCTCACCTCCCATCCACAAAGGGGTTTCCATGCGTCGAATCGTCGTCGGAGGACTGCTGTCTCTCGCGCTGATCGCCTCGTCGTGTTCGAGCGATCCGGCGCTGCCCGAGACCTGGCAGAAGCGAATCAGCGGCGCGAAGGGCGCGAAGGAGAAGGTGAAGATCATCGAGGAGCTGCGCAGCTCGAAGCACATGGGCCCGACGATGGTGCCGATGGTCGAGAAGCTCATCGGCTCCGAGAAGAAGCCCGAGGTGAAGCTGGCGCTGGTGCGCATGCTGTCCGAGCACCCGCAGGCCTCGTCGATCGACGCGCTGGCCGACGCGGTGGATCCCGCGGCGAGCGACACCGAGAGCAAGTCGCTCAACAAGGAGATCGCCCACACCCTCGGGCACATCGCCGACCCGAAGGCGGTGCCGGTGCTCACCAAGCTCCTCAGGACGAAGGACAACTACACCGTCATCGCCGCCGTGGAGTCGCTCGGTGAGATGAAGGCCAAGGACGCCTTCGACACCCTCAACGGCTTCTGCAACGACGACGCGATCGAGCCCTTCATCACCAAGAAGGTGATCATCGCGCTGGGCAACATCGGCGACGCGCGCGCGGTGCCCTGCCTCGTGCGGAGCATGTTCAAGGAGCGCAAGGGCGTCAGCTTCTACATGGAGTCGTCGTTCGCGCTGTACCAGCTCGGTCAGCCGGCGGCCGACGCGCTGGTGCCGGTGGTCGAGGGCAAGGACAAGGAGCTCGTCGACTGGGCGAGCAAGAACAACATCAAGGACGTGGCGCTGCTCGCCAAGAGCGTGCAGGTGCTCGGCGATCTCCACGACAAGCGCGCCGAGAAGACCATCGTCGGCTTCCTCAACTACAAGAGCGACTTCGACGACATCAAGCTCATCATGCGCATGCGCGCCGCCGACGCGCTGGGCCGCATGCGCAGCAAGGAAGGCATCAAGCCGCTCGCCGCGCTGCTCGACGAGGTCGAGGCCAACGCGCGCAAGGAGTACGTCTGGTCGCTCTCGCGCATCGGCGGCAAGGACGCGGTCGGCAAGCTGGTCGAGACCGCGGGCAAGGGCCCGTGGGGCGCGCGCGAGGAGTCGATGCGCGGCGTGGCGATGCTCGGTGACGACCCGGCGGTGTTCGACAAGTTCGCCGCGGCCGAGCAGAAGCTCTTCGAGGCCGAGTGCAAGGAAGACGAGGAGCAGACCGAGTGCAAGGACGTCGCGGGCTCGGTGAAGAAGCACCAGGAGAAGATCGCCGCGTACAAGAACCGCGCGGTCGCCGCCGCGGAGTGCAAGGGCGACGCGACCTGCTGGGTCAAGCAGCTCGCCTCGAAGGACGAGGGCGTGCGGGAGCGCGCGGCCTACGAGATCGGCCGCAGCAACAACCCCGCGGTCATCAACGACCTGATGAAGCTCCTGCCCGAGAAGAACCTCGACACCCGCCTGGCGATCATCCAGGGCGCCGACTGGCTCATCGACGACTCGAAGGACGCGATGGCCGAGGCGAAGAAGTCGCTGCCCGCGCTCGAGAAGCAGGTCGCCGACGAGAAGGGCAAGACCGAGTTCGTGAAGGTGAACGAGGATCTCCGCCGCCTGCTCGCCAAGCTGCAGCGCGGCTGAGCGACCCGACGACGCGGCACCCGACGCCCTCTCCCGCCTCGCGGGAGGGGGCGTTTCGTTTCACAGCCCGCCGTCGCTCGGCTCGGCGAAGCCGCACTTCTCCTTGCCGGCCGGCGTGTCGACGAGCCGGCAGTCGCACTCGGTGAGCAGCGCCTCGCAGCGCGCCTCGCTCTCGGCGGTCGGGTTCGACTCGTAGGTGCCGGCCTTGGAGGACACCGTCGTCAGGCACGCCGTCTTCTCGCTCGTGCTGTTGGTGCAGTCGCACATCTTCTCGGACAGCTGGCGGCAGTACGTCTTGCAGCCGGAGGTGACGAGGAGCAGCGAGGTGAAGGCGAGGAGGACCGCGTGGCGCATCGGGCCGGGCACCCTGCCACACTCACTTCGCCAGCGCAGCATCGATGGTCTCCACGAGGTAGCGGGCGGCGAGGGCCACCGTGCGCGGCGCGCTCTCCGGCGTCGGGGTGAGGCTCGGCGCCACCTCCATCACGTCGCCGCCGAGCAGGCCCACCTCCGCCCCCAACCGGCGGATCAACTCGACCACCCAGTCGGGCTCGAGCCCGAACGGCTCGGGCGTGCCGGTGGCGTCAGCCCACTTCGCGTCGGTGCCGTCGATGTCATTGCTGAAGTAGACGCCCCGCACGCCGGTCGATTTCACGTGCGCCAGCAGCGCGTCGAGCTGGCCGCGGGGGTCGGCGAGCACGTCCTTCGCCCAGAACTGCCGCACGTCGAGCGTCGACTCCCAGTGCGCGCGGTCCTTCCCCGACGCGCGAATGCCGACCTGCGTGAGGCGCCCCTGCCGGCCGAGGAGCTCGTTGGCGTGCCAGCTCCAGGTGGCGAAGCAGTGGCGCACGCCGAGGCGGGTCTCGAGGAGATCGGTGTGCGCGTCGGGCTGCACGATGCCCCACGGCCTCGGCGCCACCGCGTCGAGCGCCTGCACCACCGGCAGCGAGGTGGAATGATCGCCCCCCAGCACGAAGGGCTTCACCCGCGGGTTCAGCTGGAACACGAGCTCGAACACCCGCCGCTCGATGGACAGCGGCGAGACCGGCAGCCGCGCGCGCACCTCGGGGGCCACGTCGGGGTACACCGCCGCGCGGCTCGCCGCGAGCTGGGCCTCGCTGAGCATCTCGTCGGCCAGGAGCTGCGGCACCACGAAGACGTCGCCGAGATCGAGCACCCCGCGCGCGCGGAGGTCGACGCCGTCGTCGAGGAGCCGGAGCCTGAGGTGCTGCGGCCCGAGGTTCGAGCCGCGCGCGAAGCCCGCGCCGACGTCGGACGGCACGCCCACCAGCACGCCCTGCGCGGTGGCGATGCGCTCCAGCGTCTCGTGGAAGCGCTGGCGCACCAGGGCCGGAGAGTGGGCGTCGTAGAGGCGCTGCTGGAGCGCCTCCTGCTGCGCGCGACCGGTGCTGACGAGGTAGAGGCCGCCGCCCGCGGGGCGGAGGAGCGTGGCGAGCTCATCGAGGGGCGTCATCGCGCTGTCTTGTAGCGCAGGGGCCGGTACGCTGCGGCCCATGAAGCGACGCGCACGGTGGGTGCTCCTGGCGTGGCTGGCCCTCGTCGCCCCGGCGCGCGCCGCCGACTTCTCGGTCAACGTCGGGGCGCTCGAGGTGGTGCTCGTGCCCGGAGGCCACGGCGGCTTCTACCCCTACCTCGGCGGCGCGGTGGCGGTGCCGCTGGGCGAGGGCTTCAGCTTCGTCGGCTCGCTGTCGCTCGAGTGGAGCTTCGATCAACGGCGCGGCGGCTTCGTGGTGGTGACCACGCTCGACTACGCGCTCGGCGCGCACGTGGGGGTCGATCTCAACGTGGCCTTCATCCACGACCAGCCGGGCCTGCGCTTCGCCGAGGCCGACTTCTTCCTCGGGGCGGGGCCCGGCCTGTCGTTCTTCGTGGGCCGCGTCACCCTCTCGCCGTTCCTCAACTTCTTCGGCGGCCTGGTGACCAACAGCGCGAGCGTCGTGCCCGGGCTCAACGTCGCGCTGACGCTCTGATCACCAGCCGGCGCGCATCCACACCGCGCGCAGCAGCGGGAGGTTCCGCTCACCGAGCGCCTGGCGGCCCGACACCAGCGCCACCGCCTCGACGCGCGTGCCGTTGGGGAACGAGCCGGTCCACGCGTGCTTCGGGGGAATGAAGAGGAACACCTGGCGATCGCCGATCTGGATGACGCCGATGTTCTCGGTGAGCCCCTCGCCCACCACGCCCTCGAGCAGCACCGCGCGCCCTTCGAACGCCTCGGGGGTGTCGAGCACCGCGAGGTCCTTCGAGGTGGCGGTGAGCTTCAGCGCGGGGGCGTAGGCGGCGATCGCCTCCTCGAAGCTCGACACGTTGCTGCCCGGCGCCCACGCCGCGGGGCTGCCGCTCTCGCGCCGGCGGGCGAGCTCGGCGTCGGTGGCGGAGATGAGCGGCGCCATCGCCTCGCCGCGCGTGCGGCGGCACTCGCGCAGGCGCTCGGCGCGCGTCAGCAGCGCGGTCTCGCTCAGCGACTCGACGGC
The DNA here is from genome assembly GCA_049322495.1 of Myxococcota bacterium. Lineage (GTDB taxonomy): Bacteria > Myxococcota > Myxococcia > Myxococcales > Myxococcaceae > Archangium_A. The sequence goes on from JBMORD010000056.1 coordinate 8,920, forward strand.
CCGCCCGCGATCCTGCTCGAGGGCCACGCACGCCGCCCACGACGCGAAGAGCGCGCGCCCGTCGTCGGTGAGCTCGATCTCCCGCTCGGCGAAGCGGAGCTCCTCGGGCACCAGGGCCAGCTTCGCGCCATCGACGTCGAGCGCGCCGTCAGCCACCTGCAGCTCGAGCCGCGCGCCCTGGGGCGAGACGAGGGTGAGCGGACCGGTCGCGGGGCGCTCGTTGCACCGCGCCTCCTTCTGGCTGACCACCTGCTCGGCGCGCCGCACCTCGAGCTGATCTCCGGTGTTGAGCTTCGCCACCAGCGCCACCACCAGCGAAGGCACGCCGACGCCGAGGGTGATCAGGCTCGCCCCCTGCACGTACTGCCGCGTCGAGGGCCCGTACCGGCCACCGCCGTCGATGACGTTGACGTTCGGCTCGCCGCTCACGAGGAAGCTCGCCACGAGCAGCGCGCCGCTGGCGAGCACGTTCGCGAGGCCGGTCGACAGCGCGGGCCCCAGCGAGCTCGAGCTGCGCTCGGTGATGTGCTCCTCGGCGTACTCCTCGACCTTCTCTGCGCGACACACGTCGTAGCCGACCACGGTGAGCTTGAGCAGCGGCCAGTCGACGCGCACGTCGGCGGTGAGCCCGCCTTCGGCCAGCACCGGCCGCTCGAAGGTGCGCAGCAGCGGGCCGCGCTCGACGCGCGTGGTGGTCTCGACGTTCGCGCAGCCTGACGCGAGCAGCAGGAGCAGGAGGGCGCGCTTCACTTCTTCACCTCCAGGAACTGCCTGGCCTTCTCGACCGCCATCACCGCGGTCTGGCGGGTGATCTTCCGCGCGGTGCCGTGCACCAGGAACGCGGGGATCGAGCCGCCCGGATCGGAGAACATGGTGTACGTCAGCCGCGCCCCGCGCTCGAGCGGCTGGAAGTGCCACTCGCCCCACAGCCTGTCCATGCGCACGTAGCGCTCCGGCTTCGGCGGCGCGGCGTCGTTCGTGATGCGGAAGCGGATGCGGCACGCGCCGGTCACCAGGCGCTCGCGCGTGACGGTGAGCGCGTAGTCGCGGTCGGCCACCATCGGCTCGGAGATCTGATCGTAGACCACGCGGCGATCGGCGGTGTCGACCAGCACCGCGTGCTTCTTCACGCCCGGGCCGTCCCCCACCTTCGTGCCCCACTCGAAGACGCCGCGGCAGAGCTCGTCGGCGGACAGCGGCGCGTCGTAGGCGATGCGGTACTCGAAGAAGGCGCTGCCGGCGATCGCCCGGCGGCTCACCGTCACCCCGTCGGTGACGTCGAGCTGCTCGAAGGCCGCGTCGTTCTCGAAGACGTCGGTGGCGAACTGCGCCAGCACCAGCGCGCTCACGAGCCAGCTCACGGCGAGCCTCCGAACAAGGCCACGAGGTCGGGGCAGTCGCGGATCATCTCGTCGACGTCGTCGCACGCCGGGTGGGCGCCGCGGACGCTCGAGGCGCGCACGAGCGCCAGACGGCAGTCGAGCACCCGCGACCGGCTGGGGGTGGTGAAGGCGAAGTCGGGGTCGTCGCACCGCGCGCGCTGCGCGAGCGTGTCGACGCAGCCCTCCGCGGGGAGCCCGAAGCGCACCCCGGCCACGGTGCACACCGGGGCGGCGCACAGCCGCTCGCGACGTCACGGCAGAGCACGGCATCGGGCGCCGGAGGACCGACGCAGGCAGACAACCACACCAGGGACAGGAGCACGGCACGCACGGGGCGGTGGAGCATAGCCGCGAGTCGCTGCTAGAGGCCGCTCATGGCCTGGTATTCCCTGACGGTCGACCTCCCCGAGAGCGAGAGCGAGCTGGCGCAGAGCGTGCTGTACGACTTCGGCGCGGCGGGGCTCGAGGTGCGCGACTCCCTGAACAAGACGGTGGCGCAGGTGCGCGCCCCGGCGCCCGGCGAGGCGATCCTCATCGCCTACTTCGAAGACCGCGACGACGCGCTGGGCGCCCAGCAGGACCTGGCGGAGCAGGTCCCCGGCGCGCGCTTCGCGCTGGAGGACGTGGTGGAGCGCGACTGGAGCGTCGAGTGGCGCAACCAGATCAAGAGCGTCACCGTGGGCCGCCTGTGGGTCGGGCCGCCGTGGGAGAAGGCCACCGCGCCGCAGGACAAGGTGTGCCTCTTCATCGAGCCGAAGATGGCCTTCGGCACCGGCGACCACCCCACCACTTCGTTGTGCCTCGGCGCGGTCGACGCGTACCTGGCGCAGCACCCCGGCGCGAGCGTGCTCGACGTCGGCACCGGCACCGGCGTGCTCGCCTTCGCCGCGAAGAAGCTCGGCGCCGGCCGCTGTGTGGGCGTCGACAACGATCCGACGTCGGTGGAGCTGGCGAAGGAGTGCATGCAGGAGAACGGCCTCGAGGGCATCGAGCTGTCCACGAAGACGCTCCACGGCGTCGAGGGGCAGTTCGACCTCGTGCTGGCCAACATCCTCGCCAACACCCTCATCGAGCTGGCGCCGCTCATCGTCCCGAAGGTGAAGGACCGCCTGGTGCTCGCCGGCGTGCTGGTGCCGCAGGCCGAGGAGGTGAAGGCCGCCTTCACGTCGCGCGGCCTCAAGGCGCTGCGCGACGAGACCATCGGCGAGTGGATCCGCATCGAGCTGAGCCGCTGACCCGATGATCCGCCTCCTCGTGCCGGGCGCCAGCGAAGGTCGCTGCCAGGTCGACGGCGAGCGGCTGCACTACCTGTCGCGCGTCCTCCGGCTGCGCGAAGGGGACTCGCTCGAGGTGTTCGACGGGCAGGGCCAGCGCTTCGACGCGCGCGTCGCCGCGCTGAACGACGCGCGCGCGGAGCTGGAGCTGTCGAACCGGCGCGTGGAGCCCGCGGCGCGGAGCATCACCATCGTCCAGGGCCTCCCCAAGGCCGACAAGCTCGAGCTCGTGCTCCAGAAGGGCACCGAGCTGGGCGCGACGGCCTTCGTCCCCGCCGCCTGCGCACGGAGCATCGTCAAGCTCGACGGCAAGGAAGAGGCGAAGCAGGCCCGCTGGCAGCGCATCGTCGAGGAGGCCGCCCGGCAGTGTCGGCGCGCCGACGTGCCCCGCGTGCACGCCCCGGCCCCGCTCGCCGCCGCCGTCGCCGCGCTCGCGCCCGACACCGCGGTGCTGGTCCTCGACGAGGAGGAGCGCGCCGTGCCGCTGTCGGTCGCGGCCGCGAACGCCAGCCCCCGCCCGCTCGCGCTCGTCATCGGGCCCGAAGGCGGCCTCGCCCGCGAGGAGGTCGCGGCCCTCGTCGCCCGTGGCGCGACGCCCATCACCCTCGGCGCGCTCATCCTCCGCACCGAGACCGCCGCGCTCGCCGCCCTCGCCGTCCTCCGCCACCTCGAAGGCCACCTCGGCTGACGAGTGGGTGCGACAGTGTAGGTTTTCTTGATCGACCCCGGGTCTCGTCGTCTCATCTGCGACGTGAGCAGCGACTCCCCGAAGCCCTTCGACGCCCCGCCCGCGCAGACCCCTGATCTCCTGCAGAAGGAGATGAAGCTCGATCGCCGAGCGCCCCGGCCGTCGGAGGCGCCGACCGACCCGATGCGCCCGATGACGGCGCGCCCCGCTGAGCCGACGCAGCCCGCGCCCCGCCCACCCGTCCCGCCGAACCTCACCGCGCGCCCCGCGCAGGTTCCTCCGGCGACGGCGCCGATGGCCGCGCAGCCTCCCGCCGCGCGCTCGCCGGTCGCCGCCCCGCCGCCGGCCCAGCCGCCTCCCGCTCCGGCGCGCGCACCGCTGCCGCCGGCTGCCCAGCCGCAGGCGCAGGTACGTGCCCCGCTTCCTCCTGCCGCGGCGCCCGCTCCCATGGCGCAGCCGGCACGCGCCGCGATCCCGCCGTTCGCCGAGGGACGCGCCCCGCTCCCTCCCGCCGCCGCGCCCGCCCCCACGGCGCAGCCGGCACGCGCCGCGATCCCGCCGTCCGCCGAGCCTCAGGTGCGTGCCCCGCTCACGGCGCAGCCGGCACGCGCCGCGGTCCAACCGTCCGCCGAGCCTCACGTGCGTGCCCCGCTTCCTCCTGCCGCCGCGCCTGCCCCCACGGCGCAGCCCGTCCGCGTCGCGACCCCGCCGTCCGCCGACGTGCGCCCGACGGAGCAGCCGGCGCGCGCCGCAGTCCAGCCGGCCACCGAGCCTCAGGCGCCCGCGCCTGCCCCGAGCGCACAGGCGCCGGCGCCGGGCCTCCCGGGCGTCGCGGCTCCGCCCCGCACCGCGCCGCCGTCGCCCGTGCAGTACGCCCAGTCGCGCCCGCTGCCGCAGGTGACGCCGCTCGTCCCGTCGCAGGGCGCCGTCATTCCCGAGGGGCAGCACCAGACGACCTCGCGCGCGGTGGGGCCCGCTCCGGCGGCACGCGCCGCGCAGCCGCCCGTCGCCGCGCCGGTGCCCAGCCAGCACGTCGAGCTGGAGCTGCCGACCAACCCGGCGATGCCGGTGCAGCGCCCGGTCATCACCACGCCGACCGCACCGGTCCGCACCGCGCCGCTCCCGCCCGAGCTGCTGGTGACACAACCGGGACTGCCGGGGCCGTTCGCCGGCCGGCACCTCCAGCCGAACCCTGCGGTGCCGGAGCGCCCACAGTCGCTGCCGGAGGTCCCCGCGGTGCAGCCCGCCACCGTGGCCGCGGCCGCGCAGCCCGACGGAGACACGGTGGTGGCGGAGCCGGCGGCGCTCTGGCGGCGCGTCGGGGCGTGGCTGACCGACCTCGTGTTCATCAGCGCGCTGGTGCTGGGGCTGCTGACGATCGCCACGATGGTGATCGCGCCAAAGCACCTCACGCCGCTGCAGCAGCTGCAGACCATCGCGCTGCCCGGGGTGGCGCTCGCGGCGATCCTCGCGTTCGTCTACACGACGATCTTCGCCTTCCTGTGGGACGGCCGCACGCCCGGCCGCCGCGCGATGGGCATCCACCTCGTCGACACCACGGGGCACGCCCCGGCGCCGCTCCGCGCCCTCGCCCGCGCGATGCTGTCGCTGGTGTCGTTCGCGCTCTTCCTCACCGGCTTCTGGCTGGCGCTCTTTGACCGCCACGGGCAGACGCTCCATGACAAGCTGACGCGCACGTTCGTGGTGAAGCTCCAGGACGCCTGACCGATGCCCCAACGCCTCGCACAGCACCTCATCGCCCGGGGGCTCCTCCCCGCACGCGTCGTCGACGAGGCGCTGCGGCGGCTCGGGCGTGACGGCGGCACGCTCGACACCATCCTCCTCGAGATGGGCGCGGTGTCCGAGGCGGGCATCCTCCAGGCGATCTCCGACGTCACCGGGGTCCGGCTGGTCAACCTCGCCGACTTCGAGCCGAACACCGAGGCCGGGCCGCTGATGCCCTTCAAGATGGCGCAGCAGCTCAACGTCGTGCCGCTCTCGGTCGACGGCACGGCGCTGCACGTCGCCTGCACCTACCCGCTGCAGCACACGCAGCTCAAGGACGTGGGCTTCCTCCTCGGGCGCAAGCTCGAGCTGTGGGTCGCGCTCGAGTGCCGTGTGCGCGACTGGCAGCAGGCGCTGTACGGGCAGAAGCTCGAGCCGCGCTACCTCAAGCTGCTCTCGCAGCTCGACCCCTCGAGGCCCAAGCCCCCGGAGATCCCCACCGAGACCGAGTCGATCAGCGCCGACGTGCTCGATCGCATCGCGCGCGGCATCGTCGAGGAGCCGGTGCTGCTCGACAAGCCCAAGGCAAAGTCGAAGCCGCGGCCGAAGCTCGAGATCGTCGAGGAGCCGGTGGCGCTCGGCGACGAGGCCGACGAGGTGTCGCGCACCTCGGTGCTCGACCCCACCGCCTACGCGCGCTTCGCGAGCAGCGGCAGCGACAAGGCCGCGCTCGACGTCACCGCCGGCGCTCCGCTCGACGACCACCACTCGACGCGCGTGATGGACGTGTCGGGCTACAAGAACTTCGCGAAGGAGGTGTCGAACACCCCGAGCGGGGAGTTCGTCGAGCCGAAGCGCCCCACACCGCCGCCACCTCCGCGCATCTCGTTCCCGGGCGGCGTGCTGCCGCCGCGGCGGGTGTCGAGCGACGCCGTGCCCGCGCCGAAGAGCTCGCAGCCGGTCGCCTTCGTGCAGCCGGCTTCGGTCGCCCGCGCGAGCAGTGAGCGGGTTCGCCCCGCCGAGCGGAAGGCGGTCCCGCCCGCGCCGTCGGCGAAGCCGGCCCCGCCGCCTGCGCCCCCAGCACCGCCGAAGGCCGCTCCCCCCGCGCCCCTCCCGCCTCCTCCGCCTGAGCGCGACGAGCTCGACTTCTCCGACGTCAACGAGGTGCTCTCGTCGCCCGGCGCGGCGCCGGTGGTGCCGCCCGAGCCGCCGACACCGCCGCACTTCGCGATGAAGGAAGCGCCCGCGCCCGCTCTGGCCCCTGCGGGCGAGCTCGTGCCGGCGTCGATCCCCCGCGTCGAGGTGCCGCCCGCGGTCGTGGAGCACACGGTGCAGCCGACGGCGGCGGTCGACTACGCCCAGGTGCAGGGCCTGCTCCCCGCGCCTCCCGGTCTCGCGGCGTCGTCGGCCACCGAATGGAGCCTCGCGCAGGCGCGCCAGGCGCTCCGCGCGGCGGTCAACGATCGCGAGCACCTGATCAGCGTGGTGCTCGAGTACGCGCGCCGCACCTTCGAGTACGTGGGCGCCTTCGCCGTGATGCGCGGCGCCGCGGTGGGCTGGGACGCGCGCGCCGATGGCGACGCGTCTGCGACCATCCGCCAGCTCGCCATCCCGCTCGACGCGGCGAGCGTCTTCCGCACCGTCGCGCTCACGCGTGGCAGCTACGTCGGGCCGCTCCCGCCAGACGCGCTCTCGCAGCACTACCTCGCGCTGCTCGGCCGCATGCCGCGCACGGTCTTCGTGTGGCCGGTCGAGGTGCAGTCGCGCCTCGTGGCGATCCTCTACGGCGACTGCGGCTCGCGGCCGATCTCCCAGCGCCGCCTCGCCGACTTCATCCTCTTCTGCCAGGATCTGCCGTCGGCGTTCCACGAGCTGATCCTCTTCCGCAAGCAGAACCCGCGCGTCGCGCAGCACTTCACGTCGACGTCGGGCATCATTCCCGACCCGGGCTACGCGAAGGACGGCCAGCCGCAGGCCGAGGCGCCCGCCGACGCCGACTGGTTCCAGGGCCTCATCACGCTGCTCACCGGCCCCGACGCGTCGGAGCGCTCGATGGCGATGCTCGAGCTGATGAAGACGCCCGACGCCTCCGCGCGCGCGCTCGCCGCGGCCTTCCCCGGTCCCACGGGCTGGTCGCGGCTCCCGGTGGTCGAGCTGCCGGAGCCGGACGAGCTCGGCCCGATCCCCGGAGCGCTCGCCCGCCTCGGCCAGTCGGGAGCGTCGGCCGTCGCGCCGCTCCTCGACGACGCGGACAGCGACACCCGCTACCTCGCCCTGCTGACTGCCGGCAGCCTCCGCTACCCCGACGTGGTCGACGGCGTGCTCCGCGGCCTGTTCGACTTCGAGCCCGACCTCTCCTCGGCGGCACGCGCGGCCGCGGCGGCGCTGCGGCTGCTCCCGCACTTCCAGTCGCGGCTCCCGGCGCTCCGCAAGGAGCTCGCCTCGGCTGACACGCTCCGTCGGAGCCTCGCGGCCCGCGCGCTCGGCGTGCTGCACGATCGCGCGTCGATCGAAGGGCTCATCAACCTCACCGCGAGCGACGACGAGCTCTGTGCCCAGTCGGCGGGCGACGCGCTCAAGGAGATCACCCGCGCCGGCCACGGCACGAACTCCGCGGCGTGGACGGCCTGGTGGGCGCGCGCGCGCGGCCTGCGACGCATCGAGTGGCTGGTCGAGGCGCTCGACGCCGAAGACTTCGACCTGCGGCTCTCGGCGATCGAGGAGCTCTCGCGCACCTTCGGCGACAACTTCGGCTACTTCGCCGATGGGCCCGAGAGCGAGCGTGGCGGCGCCGTGGCGCGCTGGAAGGCCGTCGTGGCCTCTCGCCGCGATCTCGATCTCTGAGCCCCTCTCTTCTGGGGACCAGCGTCAATTCGATGGCTCTGCGGGCTCCAACCGCCTGAAACGACGACCGTCCCGCGTGAATGGAGGGGGAGCGCAGAGAATGTGGCGGTCGCCACGCAGCGTGCGCAGACTTGGAGAAGTAAACGGTCATGGGCCTCCCGCTTCCAACTCCCGTCCTCGCGCCGCGACCCAGAGTGCTGCTCGCGGAAGACGAGAACGTCACGCGACGGTTGCTCGAGGCGCAGATGACCCGCTTCGGGTTCGAGGTGGTGTCGGTGTCCGATGGCCTCAAGGCGTGGGAGGTCCTCCAGGGGCCCAACGCGCCGAGCCTCGTGGTGCTCGACTGGAACATGCCCGGCCTCGACGGCCCGGAGATCTGCCGGAAGATCCGCGAGACGCCGCGCGACGGCTACACCTACACGCTGCTGGTGACCGCGCGGAACGCGAAGAGCGACGTGGTCGAGGGCCTGTCAGCGGGCGCAGACGACTTCATCTCGAAGCCGGTCGAGCCTGACGAGCTCCATGCGCGCCTCCGCACCGGCGAGCGCATCGTGCGCCTCGAGCAGACGCTCGCGCAGCAGGTCAAGGAGCTGCGGGAGGCCGCGGAGCACGTGCAGGAACTGCAGGGGATGATCCCCATCTGCATGCACTGCAAGCGCATCCGCAATCAGTCGCAGATCTGGGAGAAGGTCGAGACGTACATCGAGCACCGCTCGGGGGCGAAGTTCAGCCACGCCCTCTGCTCGGAGTGCCTCGAGCAGTACTACCCGGACACCGACGCGCCGCACGACCACGACCACGAGCACGAGCACGACCAGGCCCCTGCGCCGGGGAACTCACCGCCCGACGAGTGATCACTCGCCGCGGAGCCAGAAGGTCACGGGCTCGTTGCCGAGGTTGATCACGTCGCCGCTCTCCAGCTCGCGGCTGGTGACCCGCTCCTCGCCGATCCAGGTGCCGTTCGACGAGTTGAGATCCTCGATGAAGTAGCGGATGCCCTGTCGGGTCACGGCGAGGTGCTCGCGCGAGACGCGCGGCGAGTCGATGATCAGATCGCACTGGGGCCCACGGCCGATGATGAAGCGCTCGGCGGTGATGCGCACCGGCTCTTCGCCCTCGCGCTCGAGGTAGAGCACGATGGGCACCGAGCGCAGCACCACCGTGCTCTCGGCGGGCGGCTCCTCTTCGGGCGGCGGCTCCTCTGCGTCGGCGCCGGCCACCTCCGTCTCTCCGGTGTTGGCCTCGAGGTCGGGCTCCTCCGCGGGCGGCGCAGCGTCCCGCAGCTCCTCGCCGCCTTCGTCCTCGTCGGCCGGAGGCAGCAGCGACTCGTCGGCCTCCTCCTCGCCGGCATCGGCCTCGGGCTCACCGAGCTCGTCACTCGGCGCCTCGTCTTCGGCCTCGTCCTGCGCCTCGTCTTCCTGTTCCTCTTCTTCTTCCTCTGCCTGCACCCACTCAGGCCACGGACGCGTCAGCTTCTCGAGATCCGCGGCGATCTCCGCCATGCGGGCGCGGGCGGCGCGGGTGTCGGGCGCAGGCGTGGGAGCAACCTTCGCCTCCGGCGCCGCAACCGGAGGCGCGACTGGCGGTACGGGTACGGGCGCGGGCGCGGCGACCGGCGCAGGCGTCGGCGACGAGACGACCCGCGGCGCGGGCTCGGGCAGCGGTGCGGGAGGCGCGACGGGCGCAGCCTCGACGGGCGGCACAGCGGCGACCACGGACGCGGGGGCGACCGGGGCCGTCACGGCGACGGGCTGCCCGGGCGTGACGTAGCCGTTGATGCGCAGCCACGCGAACACGGCCTGGTTCACGAGCGCCTGCGGGTCGACCGCCATGTCCTTCGACATGGCCTCGAGCGCGCGCTGGAGATGCGGAGCGATGGTGACGGTGCTCATGAAGATCCTCAGCTGCCCCGGAGGTTGTCCTGCCAGGGCGTCTTCAACTTCTCGTCGCAGAGCCAAAGGAAGAGGGCCTGCATCTCGGCGTACTGCTGCTCGGCGATGCCAGCGACGGGCGGCGGGAGCTCGGCGACGTCGGTGCCTTCCCACTCGAACGACGCGACGCCGTGCGCCTGCGCGTTGCGACCGCGGAAGACGCGCTGGTCGCGCGTGCGCCACAGCCGCTGCTGCGCCATGCCCGCGGCCTTGCCGAACTCGGCGGGCGGAGCGAGCGCCTCGGGCATCGCGACCTGCCCGAGGCCGGCCGACCAGCAGAGCCAGCACAGCGAGCTCCAGTCGGCGCGTGCGAGGCGGAGCAGCGTCGGCAGATCGGCGCCCGTCAGCTCCGGCTGCTCGTCGAACTCGATGCTCTGGGTCTCGCCTTCGTCGTCCTCGAGCTCGAAGTCACCCGCCTCGAGCTCGACGGGCCCGTCAGGGAGCAGCGCGGAGACGTCGGGCGGCACCGCGGGGTTCGCCTCGCTGAGCCGCTGCAGCATCGCCTCGCGGATCAGCGAGAGGCGCGTGGCGTACTTGCGCACCAGCGCCTGGATCTCCTCGAGCGAGCGCGACGGCGCCTCGGGCACGTCCTCGTACGTCGTCTCCGGCGTCTCGTCCTCGGGGCCGAAGCGCCACGACGGGAAGAGACCGCGCAGGTACGAGAGGAGGAACTCCGCGCGGTCCGGCGCCTCCGCCGCGAGGTCGTTCGCGTCGCGCTCCGCCTGCTCGCGCAGCCCGAGGCTCATGAGGATGAGCGCCCGCGTGAAGAGGAACTCGGTGCGCTCGGGGTCGAGGAGGATGGCGGCGTTGGTGAAGTCGAGCGCGGCGCGGCTCTGGAAGCCCTGGTCGAGGGCGATGCCGATCTTGTTCAGGAGGATCGCCGGGTGCGCGCCCTCGATCAGCTCGAAGCCGAGCCAGTTCGTCGGGCGCTCGACGTCGTTGGCGAGCCGCACCGCGACGTCTTCTTTCACCGGCCGCGCCACGCGAGCGAGGAGCGCCGTGAAGCCCGAGAGGTCGCCGCTGATGCCGCCGGCGCGGGCCCAGCTCACCAGGGCCTCGACGAACTTTCCCTCGTGCTCGAGCCGACGGGCGAGCGCCGCGTAGTCGTGCGTCGGGTCGTTCGAGTACGCCGGCAGGCGGGTCACCTCGAGCGAGCTGGTGTCGCCGTACTCGACGCGCGCCAGCACCGCGCCCTTCGCATCGAGGAGCTCCCAGGTGCCGACCCGACGGCCCTCGGCGTACGCGCCGCGCTCCATGGCGATCGCCGCGTTCGCGAAGGGGCTGCCGGCGGGGTCGAGCACGTGGTGCGTCGCGCCGCCGTGGAGCTCGTCTGCGACGTAGTGGACCTCTTCCTTGAGGCGGCCGTCGCGCGTCCAGCGGCGCCAGCGCCCGAGCTTCTGCTGCGTCTCGCCGTCGGCGTCGCCCCGGTTCCACTCGTCCTTCGGCTCGACGTACTCCGCGCCCTCGTCGACGTTGGCCGGTCGGAGCGGGTACGGCTCGCCGGTGGTGGGCAGCACGCGCTCGCCGGCGCGGTTGAAGTGGCGCACGGCCACCACGCGCCCGTGCACGTAGTCCATCTCGCTGCGCCAGACCTCCTCGCTCACGCCCGCCGGGCGGGTGTTCTCGGTCGTCTCGGAATCGGTGCTGAACCACCGGCGCGTGCCGTGGAGCTGGCCGCGCTCGAAGGCGCCGTCCTGGCTCACCTCGCCGTTCTCGTGGAAGCGCTTGAACGGGCCGTGCGGCACGTCCATCACCATGTGGCACTCGTTGCACTTCGTGCCGTCGGGCCGCCAGAAGGTGAAGTCGCCGTGCTTCTTGCCGTCGACGAGCGGCCCGAAGACCCACTCGTTGTCGCTCTCGTCCCACCACGCCTTGGGAGGAATGCCCGCGGGCCGCTTCGGTGCCTTGCTCACGGGTCGCTGTCTAGCCCGACGACGATGACCACGCACCGCTCGAGTGGGCTCCGCGGGGCTCAGCGCCCGGGCGTGCGGAGCAGCAGCGGCACCTCGAGCGTCGCTTCGGTGCCCAGCGGCGGCAGCACGAGCGACTTCGCGGTCGTCACCAGGCACTCCGAGGAGGCGGCGCTGATGGTGCCCTCGACGACGCGCGCGCGCTTCACGCGCCCCTGCGCGCCGACGAGCAGCTCGAGCGTCACCTCGCCTTCGGCGGCGGGGTTCGCCTTGAGCCACTTCTCGTAGCAGCTCGCGAGCTTTGGGCGCTGACGGCGGAGCTCGGCCATCACGCGCTCCAGCGCCGCGGCGTCGGGCTCGGGGCCATCGTTCTGAACGGCCGGCAGCTCGACCGACTTCGCGACGAAGGGAGCGCCGCCGACGAGCTCGGTCCACGACTCGCGGAGCATGCCGCCCGGCGGGGTGAGGCCCAGCTTGCGGCGGCCGCTCGTCACCAGCGCGACGAAGGGCGCCTGGCCGAGCTGCACGCCGTCGAGGCTGACGACCGTGCCCGCCACGAGCGCGCTGGCGTCGAAGCGCGTCCACGGGCGAGCAGGCACCGCGGGCGTCGTCACCACCTCGAGCGTCTCGTCGCGACCGTCGGCGAGCTTCGAGCCATCGCTCCAGCGCACCGCGGCCGGCGCGACGACGCGGCGGCGCTCGGCGCTGACCGAGTCGATGACCTCGACCTCACCCTGCGCCACCTGCAGCACCACCTCCGCGCCGACGCGCGACACCGAGAACAGCGCGTCGCTCGACGTCACGCGGCGCGTCGACGCGAGGACCTCCACGCGGGAGCCGACCTGCGCCACCACCTCACCGGCGCCGAGCGTCAGGGTGGCCGCGCCGCCGAGCGACAGCGAGCCGCTCGCGCGGAACGCCCACGCGACCCCGTCGGCGTCAGGCGCGAGGACCACGGAGTCGCCCGACAGCGCCTCACCGGACGCGACGACGTCGCCGGCGTCGAGGGGCCGCCACGCGCCGTCAGCGAGGCGCGCCTGCATGCCCTGGCCGGCCAGCACGGTGAGCGGGTGAAACGGCGCCTGCGCGAGCACGGCCCTGGGCTGGGGGATGGTCACCACGCCCGCCGCGGGCTCCTCGCGGAGCGTCACCACGACGAAGGCGAGCGCCACCGCGGCGACCGCGCCCAGCGACCAGCCGAGCCACCGCCAGGGGCTCGGCGCGAGTTCCCCCGACGAGACGGCCTCCTCGAGCCGCGCCTCGACGCGACGGAACGCCAGGTCGGACAGAGTGTAGGGCTCGAGACCACGGAGCAGGCGCTGGCGAGCCCGCGCGCTCTTCACCTGCGCGCGGCAGTCGGCGCACTGCGTGAGGTGCTCGGCGTGCACCGTCGACGGCGTGCGCGCCTCGAGCTCCAGCTGCTCGGGGTCGAGGTGCTTCATGGCTCGCCTCCGAAGAAATCGGCGAGCGCCGGATCTTGCCTGGCGAGCGCCTCGAGCTCGCGCCGCGCGTAGAACAGCCGCGTGCGCACGGTGAGGATGTTGGTGTCGAGGATCTCCGCGATGCGCTGCGCCTCGACCCCCTGGAGGTCGTGCATCACCAGCACCGCGCGCTTCTTCGGCGAGAGCTTCTCGAGCAGCGCCTCGACGCGCGCCTGCCGCTCCGCCGACAGCGAGACGTCGTCGGGTGTCGGGCCTTCGTCCGGGCGATCCGGCAGGTCCTCGACCACGTCGAGCCGGCTCCGCGTCTGCTTGCGCCGCGACTTCATCGCCACGTGCACCGTCAGCCGGTAGAGCCAGGTGGTGAAGGCGCTCTTGCCCTCGAAGCGGCGGATGCTCTTGTAGACCTCGATGAAGACGTCCTGGAGCACGTCCTCCAGGTCGGCGCGCGGCACGAGGAAGGCGAGCTGCCGGGCGACCTGCCGGTGGTGGAGCGCGTAGAGCTCGCGGAACGCGGTGACGTCACCTGCGCGGGCGCGCTCGACGGCATCAGCGCGGGGGGCAGAGGGAGTCACGGCGCGGCGCTGTAGTCCCGGGTTCCGCCAACTGTAAAGCGACAGCTCCATTGACCCATCAGTGTCTCTGCGGGCCTGTGGCATTCAGCGACGGAACCGAGGGGAGCCCCTTCGAAAACACGCACGCTTCTCAAGGGTTGCGCGCGTGGTACAGGGCTCGGGTGCAGCGCGCGTGGGACATGGCCGGCGCCCTCCTCTTTCGCCTCCGCAGCTTCGCGCCGCTCCCCATCATCTGGTTGGCCGTCAGGCTGTCGTGGGACTCGCACGTTCATTCCGGCGCTGGTGGTCCCAGGGTCGACGGAGCGCTCAACGTCATCGGCGTCGCCTGCTGTGTCATTGGGGCGATGGTGCGCTTCGTGACGATCGGCATGGTGCCTGCGGGGACCAGCTCGCAGTCGCGCAGAATGGCGGCGCGCCAGCTCAACACCACCGGGCCCTACGCGGTCGTGAGGCACCCGCTCTACCTGGGCAATCTCCTCATCACCGTGGGGCTGCTGTGCGTCGCGCACGAGCCCTGGGCCTGGGGCCTCGGGCTCGGCTACTGGGCGCTCAGCCACGGCCTCATCATCCTCGCCGAGGAGCGGCTCCTGCGCGAGACGTTCGGCGCGCGCTTCGAGGCCTGGGCGCGCGAGGTGCCGGCGTTGGTGCCGCGCCTGTCCCGCCTGCGCGAGGTGCGCGGCCCCTTCGCGTGGAAGCGGGCGATCCAGCGGGAGATCAACCCGCTCGTCGGCTGGGGGCTCGGCGTCACGCTGCTGCTGGTGTGGGAGCGCTTCGTGCGCAGCCAGCTCTCCCCACCCGAGTGGTGGTGGTACGTGCGCATCGCCGGCGCGCTGCTGGTGCTGCTCATCGCCAACAAGGTGTGGAAGAAGGTGAGCGCGCATGAGCCGACGTGACGACATCGAGCGGAACTTCGAAGGACAGGGCGTGTTGCAGAAGCTGCTGGCGGCCTCGGGCTCGCTGGCCGACGTGGAAGACGTCGTGGAGGCCTTCAAGCAGGCCGTGAAGGACCAGGTGCCCGCGCCGGTCGTCATTCAGGCGCTGTGGGAAGACGAGCCGCGCTTCAGCTCGCCCGACGAGGCGGCGCAGCTGTTCGGCAACCTCCTCGGGCTCTACGAGCTGGTCGCCGAGGGGAAGAAGCTCGATCTCGTCGCCGGCTCGAAGGTGAAGCGCGAGAAGGCCGCGAAGCCCGAGCCGTTCGGCGACGGCGGGCCGACCGACGAGTTCATCGAGGCCGCGTGGCGCTGGTTCGACGACTTCCCGAAGGAGCGCCAGCGCTTCGAGCACGCCTTCGAGAATCGCCAGGACGCGCTCATCTCGTGGCTCGACGACGCCGGCCTCGACGACGCGGCGTTCTCGCTCGCGCGCCACCTCGTGGGCGAGGTCTTCGCGATGCTCGAGCTCGGAGGGCGCAAGGTGGCGAGCGTCGACGAGACGATGGTGCCGAAGAAGGCCTCGCTCGACGCGCTGCCGAAGGCGCTGGTGGAGTGGATCGACGAGACGCTCTTCGAGGCCACGAGCGACGAAGCGGCGCCGCTCCCGGAGAAGGACGCCGAGCAGGTGCGCACGGTCGTCGCCCGGGCAGCGATGGCGTTGTGGACGGCCGCGGCCTAGACTGCCTTCGACGCTCCGGCCCCACTCTCGCGCGGCCGGGCGATTCCCCGGAGCCCCGATGGGTCCACGCAAAGACGACGACGACAGCACTGGCTTCACCGGCAAGCGCAAGAAGAGCTTCCGCGAGCTCGACGCGCAGCGCGGCAAGTCGAAGTACCACTCGCGCCAGGACGATCCGCAGCAGCAGCGGATCGAGCGCAGCGCCAGCTACGAGAAGTACAAGAAGGCCGCCGACGCGCTCTTCACCGGCGGCGCGCTCCCCCAGGGCCTCGAGGCCACCTTCGACCCGGAGGGCAAGCGCAAGGAGCAGAAGGCGGCGATGCAGAAGGTGAGCGAGGCGCCCGACCGCAAGGCCTGGGCGGAGCGCGCGGTGGAGTACATCGAGAAGTACGAGCTGCCCGACGATGCGTTCTTCCTCGACTCGCTGCTCGACCACCCGAAGGACCGCATCGTCGACAAGGCGCTCGCGCGGCTGGAGCTCCTCGCCGGGGACGGCCGCCTCACGCGGGAAAAGGCGCCCCGCTCGCTCGAGCAGCGCCTCAAGACGCAGGAGATGACGAACCTGGACTCCGAGGTCCAGGCGCGCGCGAAGGCGCTCCGGCAGAAGCTCTTCTGAATACGTCCCGGAGGACTCCGTCTCAGGCGCGCCTGTCGATCGACGACAGCTCACACGGAGACCACCCACATGAAGAAGATCGCTCTCGCCGTCGCCGCCACGTTCTCGCTCGCTTCGTTTGCCGGTGCGCCCCCCGCGGCGGCCGCCGCTGAGAAGAAGCCCGAGGCCGCGGCGAAGACCGAAGAGAAGAAGGCC